>JBIOVX010000031.1:0-5527 GCA_044868005.1 Thermoanaerobaculia bacterium
CTGCGAAGGAGTCGTGCCGAGACCGAGCCCTCCTATCGGCAATCTCGGTTCTGTGTCGTCCCCCCTCGCCCGTCAGGGAGAGGGGGACAGGGGGTGAGGTCTCGAAGGGCAGACCCCCGCTAAACCAAACACCCCTTGGGAGCGCCCTGTCCCCCCCTGTGCTACCCTTCCCCGGTCTCTTGCGGACCTGGAGGAGGGTGCATGAAGAAAGTCGGAATTCTCTTCGGGCAGGAGGACACGTTCCCCCATGCCCTCATCGAGCGCGTCAACGCCAAGGGCGTGGACGGCGTCGTGGCCGAGCCGGTCCACATCGAGAAGCTGGTCCAGGGCGAGCCGTCGGGCTACGCCGTCATCGTCGACCGCATCTCCCAGGACGTCCCCTTCTATCGCGCCTATCTCAAGAACGCCGCCCTCGGCGGCACCGCCGTCGTCAACAACCCGTTCTGGTGGAGCGCCGACGAGAAGTTCTTCAACAACTGCCTGGCGACGAAGATCGGCGTCGCCGTGCCGAAGACGGTGCTGCTGCCTTCCAAGGACAATCCGCCGGACACCGGACCGAAGTCCTTCCGCAACCTCGCCTATCCCATGGACTGGCACGCCATCTTCGACTACATCGGCTTCCCGGCCTTCTTCAAGCCCTTCGCCGGCGGCGGCTGGAAGAGCGTCTACCGGGTGACCGATCCGGACAGCTTCTTCCGCGCCTACCACGAAACCGGCCAGCTCGTCATGATGCTGCAGGAGGAGATCGTCTTCAAGGAGTACTTCCGCTGCTACGCCCTCGACTGCCAGGACGTGCGCATCATGCAGTACGACCCCAAGCAGCCGTTCCACCTGCGCTACGTGCGCAACGGCCCGCCCGTCGATCCGGCCCTGCTGCAGAAGGTGCACGACGACGTGCTCGCCCTCAACCGCTGGCTCGGCTACGACTTCAACACCGTCGAGATGGCGGTGCGCGACGGCGTGCCCTACGCCATCGACTTCTGCAACCCGGCGCCGGACGCCGACAAGAACTCGATCGGCGACGACAACTTCGCCTGGATCGTCGAGGCCGCCGCGGAGATGGTCATCCGCAAGGCGCGCGCGAGCGCCGAGGGCGGCGACAACCTGCGCTGGGGCGAGTACGTGCGGCGGGCCGCGGCCGCGCCGGCTCCCGCCGTGGCGGCCGAAGCCGCGGTGCCGAGGTAAGCGATGGCCGAGGGCAACCTCTTCACCCTGGGCATCGAGGAAGAGTTCCAGCTCATCGATCCGGAGACGCGCGACCTGCGCTCCCACGTCCAGCACCTGCTGGCGGACGAGCACACCCTCGCCGATCAGCTCAAGCCCGAGCTCCACCAGTCCGTCATCGAGGTGGGCACCAACATCTGCCGCGACATCAAGGAGGCGCGCGGCGAGGTGGTGCGCCTGCGCCGCGACCTGGCGAAGCTGGCGCGCCGCAACGACCTCACCATCGCGGCGGCAGGCACCCACCCCTTCGCCCACTGGAAGGACCAGCTCATCACCCCCAGCGAGCGCTACGACCAGATCATCCAGGATCTGCAGGACGTGGCGCGGGCCAACCTCATCTTCGGCCTCCACGTCCACGTCGGCATCGACGACCGCGAGGTGGCGATCCACATCATGAACGCCGCCCGCTACTTCCTGCCGCACATCTTCGCCCTCTCCACCAACTCGCCCTTCTGGCAGGGGCGCAACAGCGGCCTCAAGTCCATCCGCAGCAAGATCTTCGACCGCTTCCCGCGCACCGGCATCCCCGACTACTTCTCGAGCCTCTCGGAGTACGACGACTACATCAAGCTGCTGATCAAGACCGGGTGCGTCGACAACGCCAAGAAGATCTGGTGGGACGTCCGCATGCACCCGTTCTTCGACACCCTGGAATACCGGATCTGCGACGTGCCGATGCGGGTGGACGAGACCATCGCGCTCGCGGCCCTGATCCAGGCGGTCACCGCCAAGCTCTACAAGCTCATCAAGCAGAACCTCGGCTTCCGCCTCTACCGCCGCCTGCTGCTCAGCGAGAACAAGTGGCGCGCCGCCCGCCACGGCATCTCCGGCAAGCTCATCGACTTCGGCAAGCAGGAGGAGGTGGACTGCACGGCGCTCATCTTCGAGCTCCTCGCCTTCGTCGACGACGTGGTCGACGAGCTAGGCAGCCGCGATGAAATCGGTTACATTCAGGAGATCTTGCGTCACGGCACCGGGGCGGACCGCCAGCTCGCCGTCTGGCAGCAGACGAACGACATGCGCGCCGTCGTGGACTACATCGTCCAGGAGACCCATCGGGGCTTGGATTGAGGCTGTTGGAATGAATCTTGTATGAGAGGGGCACGCATGATGCTGAACGACCTCCCCGTCAGCCCGGAGCTGGCCCCGGGAGCCCATAACGCCATCCACACCTGCCTGCGCCTGCGGCCGGACGAGCGGCTCACCCTGATCACCGACCGCGAGACCCTCGACGTCGCCGCCGCCCTGGCGCGCGCGGCCGAGGAGCTGGGCGCCGAGCAGAGCGTCTTCGTGCTGGAAGACTACGCGCCGCGCCCGCTCGCCGGCATGCCGCCGCCCATCCTCGAGGACCTGGCGCGCTCGCAGGTCTCCATCTTCGCCGCCCAGGCGCAGATAGGCGAGCTGGGCTCGCGCATCGCCATGACCGACGTCATCAACCGCAAAGGCATCCGTCACGGCCACATGGTCAACATCAGCCGCCAGGTGATGACGGAAGGCATGCGCGCCGACTTCCTCGAAGTGGACCGCCTCTCCTCCTGGCTCATCGACAAGGCGCGCAAGGCGCGCGAGATCCGCGTCGTCTCCAGCGGCGGCACCGACCTCGTCGCCACCTTCGCGCCCCACCTCAAGTGGATCAAGACCAGCGGCATCATCACCTCCGAGAAGTGGGGCAACCTCCCCGGCGGCGAGATCTTCACCGCGCCCGACACCGTCAACGGCCGCTTCGTGGTGGACGGCGTCGTGGGCGACTACCTCTGCGCCAAGTATGGCGATCTCAAGGAGACGCCGCTCGCCCTCGACATGCGCGACAGCCGCATCGCCGGCATGGCCTGCGCCAACGCCGAGCTGCTCGAAGAGTTCCGGCAATACACCTCGACCGACGAGAACAGCGACCGCGTGGGCGAGTTCGCCATCGGCACCAACGTCGCCATCAAGGACGTGTGCGGCAACATCCTGCAGGACGAGAAGATCCCCGGCGTCCACATCGCCTTCGGCCACCCCTACGCCGAGCACACCGGCCAGACCTGGACCTCCACCACCCACATCGACTGCGTCGGCCGCAACTTCGACATCTGGATCGACGGCGAGCCGGTGATGGAGGGGGGGCGGTTTCTCTGCTGAGGCCGCGCCCTGGGCGGCAATGTAAGGTCCCATGCGCACCGCGAGTTCCCTCGAGAGAAAGGAGATCCGGCAGATGGTCCTCCGGATCGTCAGCCGGTTTCGCCCAGAGAGGATCATTCTTTTCGGCTCGCATGCCCGCGGCGATGCAGGCCCCGACAGCGACGTAGATCTTCTCGTGGTCATGCCGGTCGAGGGGTCGAGGCGCGAGAAGGCAGTGGAGATCGGCGTTGCTCTGCACGACATCCGCCTCCCGAAGGACATCATTGTTACCACTCCTGAGGCCTTCGAAACGCGCAAGGACATCGTGGGTACGGTCGAGCGCCCCGCAGCGATGCAGGGAAAAGTTCTGTATGCCCGCAAGTGAAAGCGCGATCGCCGACGTTGTTCGCGGATGGATCGAAAAAGCTGAGAGCGACTTGAAGACCGCGGCCCTGACGCTTCGGGAGGGCCAGGACTCACCAACAGACACGGTTGCGTTTCACGCTCAGCAGTGCGTAGAGAAATACCTGAAAGCCTTGATGACCCTCAGAGGGATTGACTTCCCGAAAATCCATGATGTCGAGGAGCTTGTCGCACGAGTGGGCCCCGATGTCACGGTCAGTCTCTCAATAGAGGAGCAACGTCGGTTGACCACCTATGGAACGATCACGCGGTATCCGGGCGACTATGAGCCGGTCTCGCTCGCCGAGGCTCGTCGCGCCGTTGCCATGGCGCGCCGAGTCCGCAGAGAGATTCGACGCGTCCTACCTCGGACGGCCGTGCGGCGGAGGAAGCGCTGATCGGAGGGCCGGTTCCTCTGCTGAGGCAGGTCTGCCCTCCGAAGCCCTCACCACCCGAGAAAGACAGAAACGTCGAAGGGTCGTAGCGGCGGCCCTACGTGGCCGCCGTTTGCCGTTCCGCGTACCAACAGACGGCGGGCACGTAGGCCCGCCGCTACGACCCTCCGGCATTCTCTTTCCTCTCCCTCCTCTCCCTCTGGGAGAGGAGGGCCGGGGAGGTGAGGGCTTCGGAGGGCAGACCGCCGAAAAATTCACAGGCCTCCCCGGAAAACACCCATGACGCTCCCCAACCTCCCCGTCCCTCCCGACCTCCTCCCCGGCGCCCGCAACGCCCTCCGCACCTGCCTGCGCCTGCGGCCCGACGAGCGCCTCACCCTCATCACCGACCGCGAGACCCTGGAGATCGCCGCGGCGCTCTCGCGCGAGGCCGCGGAGCTGGGGGCCGAGCAGAGCGTCTGCGTGCTGGAGGACTACGCGCCGCGCCCGCTCGCCGCCATGCCGACGCCCATCCTGGAGGACCTGGCCCGCTCGCAGGTCTCCATCTTCGCCGCCCAGGCGCAGCCCCACGAGCTCGCCTCGCGCATGGCCATGTTCGCCGTCGTCGGCCGGCAGGGCATCCGCCACGCCCACATGGTCAACGTCACCCGCCAGGTGATGATCGAAGGCATGCGCGCCGACTTCCACGAGGTGGACCGCCTCTCCTCCTGGCTGCTCGCCAAGGCGCGGCAGGCCCGCGAGATCCGCGTCGCCTCCAAGGGCGGCACCGACCTCGTCGCCACCTTCGCGCCCCACCTCAAGTGGATCAAGGACAGCGGCCTCATCACCGCCGAGAAGTGGGGCAACCTCCCCGGCGGCGAGATCTTCACCGCCCCCGACACCGTGAACGGCCGCTTCGTGGTGGACGGCGTCGTGGGCGACTACCTCTGCGCCAAGTATGGGGATCTCGAGGAGACGCCGCTCACCCTCGACATCCGCGGCAGCCGCCTCGCCGGCATGGCCTGCGTCAACGCCGAGCTGCTCGAGGAGTTCCGGCGCTACACCGCGACCGACGAGAACAGCGACCGCGTGGGAGAGCTCGGCATCGGCACCAACCTCGCCATCGAGGACGTGCGCGGCAACATCCTGCAGGACGAGAAGATCCCCGGCGTCCACATCGCCTTCGGCAACCCCGGCGGCGAGCACACCGGCCAGACCTGGACCTCCGCCACCCACATCGACTGCGTCGGCCGCCATTTCGACGTCTGGCTCGACGGCGAGCCGGTGATGCGGGCGGGGCGGTTTCTCTGCTGAGGCGGGTCTGCCCTCCGAAGCCCTCACCTCCCCGGCCCTCCTCTCCCAGAGGGAGAGGAGGGAGGAAAACAGAAAACGCGTTTTTCTTGTTTTTTCTTGTTCCCCTCTCTCCC
>JBIOVX010000032.1:0-5593 GCA_044868005.1 Thermoanaerobaculia bacterium
CGCCCCTACGAACACCCTTCGCGAAGGATCTCCCTCCTCTCCCGGTGAGGGCGGGAGGGAGGGGGCGGGAGAGGAGGGCCGGGGAGGTGAGGGCCGGGCGGGGGGAGCCTCAAACAGCGGCGCCACCACCTTCCGCCCACGGATCTCGTCCGGCTCGAAGAGGCGGATCACGCCGTACTCGCCGTCGTAGCCGGCGTCGCAACGCACCTTGCCGGCGCGCAGGCGGGTGAGGGCTTCGAGGAAGATCGGGTCCGCCTCGCGCGCCACGTCCTCCAGGGGCAGGCGCTCGAGAATCTCGATCTCCGGTCCCAGCTTCGCGACGAGATCCGACGCGGCCTGCTCGACGGTGCGGGACTTGGCGCCGACGCCGTGGATCTCGGCCAGCACCTCGGGCAGCGGCACGAGGCAGCGATAGGGATGGGTGTTCTCGCGCCGGGCCTCCACGGGCCGGTCGGCGAGCTCTTCGACGCGGTGCATGACGCCCACGGTGAGCGGCTTGCCGCACTGTGGGCAGCGGCCCTCGGCGCGCCGGGTTTCCTCCGGCTCGAAGCGCACGCCGCAGGCGCGGTGGCCGTCGAGGTGATACTTGCCCTCCTCGGGAAAGAACTCGACAGTGCCGCGGTAGCCCTCGCCCGTCTCCAGCGCCCGCCGGATGGCGAAGTAGTCGAGCTCCGTCTCGAAGGAGCAGGCCTCGCGGCCCAGAATCGGCGGCGAGTGCGCGTCCGAGTTGCTAACGAGGGTGAAGCGGTCCAGCCGCGAGACGCGCCAGTTCATCGGCGGGTCCGAGGAGAGGCCGGTCTCGACGGCGAAGATGTGCGGGGCGAGATCGCCATAGCACTCCTCCACCGAGTCGAAGCCGGACTTCGAGCCGAGCACGGCGAACCAGGGGGTCCACACGTGCGCCGGCACGAGATAGGCGTCCGGTCCGCTCTCCAGCGCGATCTCCAGCAGATGCCGCGAGTCGAGGCCGAGGATCGGCCGGCCGTCGGAGGAGATGTTGCCGATGGCGCCGAGCCGCTCGCGGAAGCGCCCCGCCGTCTCCAGGTTTGCGGCGTAGATCAGGTGATGCACCTTGCGGGTGCGATCGCCCTTCTTGTAGATCGTCGAGATCTCGACCTCGAGCAGGAACCGCGTGGGGCCGTGGCAGGAGGGCGGCAGCCGCGCCTCGACCTCGCGCTCGATCTCGGGCCGCAGGCGGAAGAGGCCCGGCTCGGCCGGCACGAGTTTGCTGCGGATCTCCTCGAACCATGCCGGATGGGTGAAGTCGCCGGTACCGACGACGGTGAGACCCTTCCGCCGCGCCCAGAGCGCCATGTGCTCCAGGTCGGCGTCCCGGCTGGTGGCGCGGGAGTACTTGGAGTGGACGTGGAGGTCGGCGTAGAAGCGCACGGCACGGAAGGACGGAACGTGGGTGACAGTATAACGTCACCACGGTTGCGTCGAGCCGTGTCTTCGCGGGTGCGGAGAGATTCGCGGGATTTACCGTGCCCGCTCCGCCACGATGACTGTGTGGTGGGACGGCCGCCACCGTAGCACCGCACCTTCCCACGCCAGGAGCCGTCGGACCGCCTTATGGAAATCGGCGATGGTCTCGGGAGCGCTCGCGGCGTCCGGCCGCCGCAGGTTCGGATACACCACGGAGAGCAGATTGCCCCCGTAGTCCCGCCGCGAGAGGATCTTCAGCCAGCGCCCGACGGCGGGAATGATCTCGTCGGAGGCGACGGCCTCCGTGGGATCCTCGCGGTTGATCGGCGCGCGGACCAGGCCGACCCGCCTCACCGATCGCGGCAAAGTGTAGTAGGCGAGGTTCGGCAGGAGCAGGCGAAGCGGGTTCCACTGGCGGCTGGCGGGGCCCACGTACTCGTCGATATAGAGCAACCCGCGGGAGCTGAGGGCGTGCGCCACGAGCCGCAGGAGATCGTCGAGCCGGTCGAAGTGATGGAGCGAGCCATGGAAGAAGACGGCGTCGAGGTCGCCTTGCCGCCGCTCGAGGATCTCGCGGCCGTCTGCCTGGAGATAGGAGATGCGGTCCGCCAGACCGGCCGCGGCGGCCTCCTGCCGGGCCTTTTCCAGCGGCGGACCCGCCAGATCGATGCCGGTGATTCGCCGGCAGATGCCCTTGGCGAGGAGATCGCGCTCCAGCGCGCCCGCGCCGCAACCGATGCTCACGGCGTCGGCCAGCGGCAGCCGCTCGGCGAACGACTCGCGGAACCAGTCGAGGGGCCACCTGCCGGAATCGCCGGTAATCCGGGTATTGACCGCCTCCCGCACGGCCTGATTGGAGAGCCAGATCTCCTCGATGTGCCTGCCGCCGTCGTGGCGGTCCAGATCGTCCCAATACATGCCGGTGATTCTACGGAATCAGCCGAGGTTCGACTGCAGCTCCTGAAAATCCTCCGCCCTCTGGAGCAGCCGCAACGCCTCCGCCAAGGCCTCCGGAGGCACCGTCAGCTTGCGCTGGGAGAGATCGAGCCAGCCGCCGAGCGTCGAGACTCTCGCCGCGAGGCCGCCGTCTTCGCGGAAGAATTCGTTGCGCAGGCGGAAGCGCGAGGCATCCGCGCTGAGGCCGGCGAGTTGAAAGGTGATCGTCACCGGCTCGAGCAGGCGGAGCTCGCGGAAGTAGTCCAGCTCGTCGCGCAGCACGACGGGGCCGATGCGCAGCCGCTCGAACTCGCGCATCGGGAAGCCGTGCTCGCGGAAGTACATCAGCCGCACGTCGACGCAGGCGTCCAGATACGCCGTGTTCGCCATGTGCGCGTTGGAGTCCATGTCTCCCCAGCGGACGTGGAACGTCTTCGAGAACGGTGCCTCCGGCATGGCTCTCCCTTCCATTACAAGAATCGATGCATAACGAGGAGATCGACCAGCCCGAGCTCGCGATGGCGGAAGGCCTTCGGCACCGTGCCGATGACAGTGAAGCCCATCTTCCGCCACAGGGCCACGGCGGGCTCGTTGGTGCTCACCACGGCGTTGAACTGCATGGCGAGAAAGCCGGCGCGGCGGGCCCCGTCGAGCGAGTGCGCGCAGAGCGCCCGGCCGATGCCGCGTCCGGCGCGCTCGGGATGCACCATGTAGCCGGCGTTGGCGACGTGCGCGCCGAGCCCCGGCTGGTTGGCTTTGAGAATGTAGGTGCCGACGATTTCGCCGTCGAGGAGCGCTACGTAGGTGGAGACCTGGGGCGCCATCCAGGCCGCCCGCGCCTGCTCCTTCGTCGTCTCCGGATCGTAGGCGTAGGTGTCGCCCTTCGCGACGACGGCGTGGAAGATCTCCCAGATGCCGTCGAAGTCGGCATCCTCGGCATGGCGGATGAGGAGCTCGGCGGTCATCGTTCTACCTTGCATCCTATCTTGCGCCCGCGATCACAGGTACGCCGCAATCCGCCCAAGATGCTGATTGAGATGCCCTTGACCTTCGCTACTGATGGCCCCGGGGAACTAGCCGTCGGAGCCGCAGGGGCGTATCATGTTTTCATCTACCAAAAGGAGAGGCGTATGCGACGCCAAGCTTTGCTCATTGCGACGTTCGTGATGGGGTGGCTGGTGGTGGTGTCCGCGGAGCCGGCCTACGGGCAGCACCAGTGCGGCACGATCGGTAGGGCCAGCGCGAGTGGCAAGGACAAGACGAACCTCGACCTGGCCATGGCGGCTTACAACCAGGACCGCGTCCAAGCCTGCGACAAGCTCTGCAAGGAACGCCGGTGCGGAGGTGAGAAGGGGCCGCCCTGCCGCGCCGGCGGCGATGACGCCGATGCGACGTGCAGTATGGGAGGAGACGGATGGAGGTGCTTCGACACGGACTTCAACTGCACGTGCACTTGCAAACCGAAGGAGGAGAAGGACTGCCCGGACCAGGAAACGTCCGCCAGCGACGGAACCGAGGCGAAGTGCAAACAACTGGCGGAAGGCGCCTGCAAAGTCGCTTGTAAGCAGGGAAAGTGCCGTCCGACGAAGGACAATAAGAAAGTGCAGTGCGAGCCCAAGAAGGTTGACGTCGTCTGCAAGGAGCACGACGCGCCCATCCACTGGTATGACGAAAAGGTGCTCTGCGACTGCCACTGCCCCGAGGGACCGGACCGGGAAGACTGAGCCGGCCGCTCAGGTGGGTGTTCCACGGCGAGAGCCTGCCGCCCCGCTGCGCGCTATCCGCAGATAGGTAGCGATCTGCCCGCGGTGATGAATCTCGTGGTCGAGGTTGCCCCGCACAATCACCCACCAGACGGTGACCTCGCCGCCGAACCGGCGGTCGAAGATGGGCTCGGCGAACTGGTCCGGCGAGAGCCCGGCGATGAGGGCCTCGCGCTGCCGGCCGGTTTCCTCCAGCCGCGCCAGCAGACCGAGGTAATCGGCGCGCGACACTTCGCCCGCCTCACCGACGCTGCCGACCATCGGCTCCAGCGCGCGCTCTTCGAGCTTCCTGAACAGCCATTCGTCGGCGTCGATCAGGTGCTGGGCGAGATCGGCGAAGCTCATCGCCTCCGGCGTCGGGCGCCAGGTCTCGCGGCCTTCCGGCACGAGGCGGAGTCGCTTCAGAGAGGACTCGCGCACGGCCCGCGAGAAGGCGGCGAGATTCTCGGATTCTTTAGGGGCCATCTTCCTTACTCTACCGCCCGCGGCGGTGATTGCAGCCACACGACGCCGAGGACGCCGGCGAGGGTGAGCGCGCTGCCGAGGAGCTGCGGCGGCGTCAGCCGGTCGTCGAGGAAGAGCACGCCGATGAGCATGCTGAGGACGACGGTGAGCTGCATGATCACCCCGGCCTGCAGGTTGGTCACCCAGCGGTAGGCGTGGGTCATGAGGAGCTGAGCGGCCACGGAGGTGGCGCCGACCGCCGCGAGCAGCAGCCACTGCCGCGGCGTCGGCGCCTTGTAGCTGGCGATGGCAAAGGGGGCCGTGGCGAGCAGGCCGAAGAGCGTCAGGCTGCCGTAGATCGACCACGAGCCCTCGGTGCGGCGGGCGGCGCGGATGGCGGAGACCGCGGCCCCCGAGAGGACCGCGGAGGCGAGCCCCGCGGCTTCCCAGACGCCGAGGTGGAGCCATCCTCCCGCGCCGTCGCCGCGGGCCACGAGCACTACGCCGGCGAATGCCACGGCGAGCGGCAGGAGCAGCCGCCGGTCCACGGGCTCGCCGAGGAACAGTGCCGCGAAGGCCACGCTGAAGATCGGCGAGGAGTAATTGAGGAGCGTGGCGATGCCCACCGGCACGTGCTCGATGGCGAGGAAGTAGAAGAGCACGGCCACGCCGCCGAAGAGTCCCCGGTAGAGCAGCAGGTCCAGCCGCTGGAAGGTCACGGCCTTGCGCGCCAGCGACGGCACGGCGACGACCGGCAGCAGCATGAAGACGAAGCGGAAGAACGCCACCTCGCTGCCCGAGAGGCCCGCGGCGGCGAGCTTCGCCGCCACCGCCTGGAAGGCGAAGCAGATCGCGGAGACGACCATCAGCAGCAAGGGATGGCGGGGCACGGCGGGATCATGTCGCAAAACGGCGCGGCGGTCTGCCCTCCGAAGCCCTCACCACCCCGGCCCTCCTCTCCCAAAGGGAGAGGAGGGAGAAAGACAGATGAAGGTCTCTTTCTTGGCTTTGTTCCCCTCTCTCCC
>JBIOVX010000033.1:0-7817 GCA_044868005.1 Thermoanaerobaculia bacterium
GGGCGCGGACAAGCCCCGCCCCTACGAATTTTCGTTCCTTTGTGATGCCGTTTAGCGGCATGAGGATCTCTTCAACAGGAGGTCGTTTCATCGATGGGACTCTTGAGCAGAACCGTTGCCGTCACCCGCTTCAACGTCGCGGTGCCCTTGGAGGGGCCGGACTTCGAGCGGGCGCGTTTCTGGGAGATCGAGCCCGGCTCGGAGGTGCGCGAGCGCATCGGCTTCGTGCCGTTCGAGCTCGACGCTTCCTATGAAGCAGGCAAGGGGCGTTACGCCTTCCGGGTGCGGATCGATCGCGTGCGGCCGGACGCGACGGCGGTCAAGGAGCGGCTCAAGGAGCTGATCAAGGCCGAGGCGGAAGCGTCGGGCAGGCCCTTCGTCGGCGCCAAGACGCGGAAGAAATTGCGCGAGCTGGCCGAGGCGGAGTCCGCGCTGCGCCAGGCGCCGCGCACCCGCATCCTCGAGTGCTGCATCGATGGGCCGGTGCTCTACGTGGGCAGCACGGCCAAGACCCATCTCGGGACCGTGCTGACGCTGCTGCGCCAGGCCGGCGTCGAGGGAGATTTCAAGGCGCCGTGGCTGGACGAGGCGCCCGAAGCCGACGAGACGAGCGACGTCGTCCTGCCGCGGGAGCCGGGACAGTCGGTCCTCGGCTGCCGCTTCCTGCGCGCCCTGCTCGACGAGCCGGAGGTGATGGTGGAGCCGGAGACCGGCAGCGTGAGGCTCGCCACGCGGGAGGCGCGGGTGACGCTCGCGGGCGGCGTGCTGCGCGATCTCTTCCGCTATCTGGAGGAGGGCGCGGAGATCCTCTCGGCGAAGATCCATCTCGGTCCGGTGAAGCTGCGCTTCGACGCCCTCTCCTACCGCCTCAGCGGCCTGAAGCTGGAGCCGGTGCGCAACGAGCACTGGACGCTCGATCTCGACCAGCGGCTGGAGCAGATCGCCGCCGTCTTCGAGACGCTGGACACCAAGTACGCGGCGCTCAAGGAGCGGATGAACGAGGGGGCGGCGGCGCAGGAAGCGTTGGCGCCTTCGTAGGGTAGAGGCGCGATCCCCGTTGAGTTTCGTAGGGGCGGGGCTTGTCCCCGCCCGGGGTGGAGGCCGGCCGGATCGCGGAGAGGGCGGGGACAAGCCCCGCCCCTACGTCCTTGCATCTGCCCCTGAGGGCCGCAGGCCTTAGAACCGCGCTCCGAGCCCCACCCGGAACATCCGCGCCGGCAGCCGGTAATACTGGCCGTCGCCCAGCTCGCTCTCGGCGACCGGCGGCCGGGTGTCGTCGAGGTTGTCGCCGTCCAGGCGGACCTCCCACTTGCCGAAACGGTAGCCGACGCCGGCCGACCAGACCGTGTAGTCCGGAGCGAGCGCCGTGTTGCGCTTGTTGAGGAACCGGTCGCCGACGTAGTTGGCGGTCACCCAGCCGGTCGGACCCCGGTCGGGGGCGTAGATCACTCCGGCCGAGCCCAGGTGCCGCGCCGACATCTCCAGCCGATTGCCTTCGAGCTGGGTGGCCACGCCGTCGAAGTCCTGGATGAAGTCGCGGAACTTCGCATCGTGGAAGGCGTAGGTCGCGGTCCAGTGCAGGTCGGGACGGACTCGGCCCATGAGCTCCAGCTCGTAGCCTTTGAAGCGTTCCGAGCCGGCGTTGACCAGCTGCGGCAGGCCGTTGACCGCCTGCGCCACGACCAGGTTGTCGAAGTCCATCTGGAAGGCGGCGACCTCCCACTCGAAGCGGCCGTTGGCGAGGCGGTTCTTCAATCCCACCTCGTAGCTCGCGGCGTCCTCGGGCTTGAGGATCTCCGCCTCGGCCTCGGGGCCGAAGTCGATGGCCGCCGGCTTGTACGTGTTGCGGTAGTCGGCGAAGACCCAGAGGCCGTTCGACGAGTCACCCCAGGCGAGCCAGCTCACGCCGAAGGTGCCGCTGCCGCGGGTGACGGTGCGGCTCTGCTTGCCCTCCTCCTCCTCTTCCCCCGGTTCGCCGCCGGGCCCCAGCTCCTCCTCGCCGGCCTCGCGGTCCTCGGCGGTGTGGTTGAGCCGCGCGCCGATCAGGAAGTGCCAGCGCGGCGCCGGGTCCCACTCCGCCTGGGCGTAGAGGCCGGAGAAGTTGCGCTCGTCCTCGACCTCGAAGCCCATGACGCGAGGCAGGCCCGAGCTCGACGGCGGATTGGCGCCGCTGAGCGGCACGAAGTAGTCGAACGTCTCGGCGTCCCCCTTGGCCCGGCCGTAGAGATGGTCGAAGCCGGCGATCAGATGGCAGTTCGGCCGGAGCTGCCAGGCGACGTGGCTGTCGAAGTAGACGTCGGCGATCTTCAGGTCCTGCTCGAAGCCGCGGGCGTTGGGCGCCGAGCTCGAGAGGCTCTGTAGGAATCCACGGATGGTGTCCCGCTCGGATTGGGTGAAGGCCAGGGTGGTGGACCAGGCGCCGCTGCCGAGGGTGCGGTCGTAGCCGCCCACCAGGTGGAGCCGGTTCTCGTCGATCTTGGCGTCGCTCGGGTTGTAGTTGGCGTCGAGCGGCGTCAAGGAGGAGAGGACGGGTCCCTGGCGGACGTGCGGGCTCGCCGGATCCTGGTTGACGATGGTGCCGTCGAAGTCGAAGCGGAAGCTGCCGCCGGCGGCATCGGCGGTGGCGCGGTAGAGCACGTGGCCGCGGTCGTATTGGGTGCGGTCATCCTTGAAGCCCCGCCGTTCGGCGTCGATGGTGAAGGATTGCTTCAGGCGGCCGGACGAAGGGAGAGCGGTGGAGTAGGCGGCGCCGCCGCTGCCGTAGCTGCCGCCCCAGACCCGCCCCGAGCCTCCGGCCGTGCCGGCTGCGCGGTGGATGATCTGGATGACGCCGACGAACGAAGTGGCGCCGTACATCACCGGCGCCGCGCCGCGCAGCACCTCGATCCGCTCCACGTCGGTCATATCGACGCTGGGCAGGGCAGGATTGAAGGCGCCGCCCCAGGGCACGCCGTCCACCACGAGGAGAAAGGCGTCGAACTCGCGGAGGCCCCAGAACTCGGGCACCGAACCGGCGGGCCCGGTGTCGCCGCCGGGAGCGACGGAAACACCGGCGGCGAGCGCCAGCGCGGAGGGCAGATCGGTGACGCCGCGGGCGGCGAGCTCCTCGCCGCTGATGACGGTGACCGAGGCGGGGACGGACTCGACGTCCTCGGGCGTGCGGGTGGCGGTCACCTGGATGGTTTCGGCGACGGTGGAGGCCGGCTCCTGGTCGGCTTCCTCTTGGGCGCGAAGGCATAGCGGGAGAGCGGCTCCCAGGACCATGACAAAAGCCGCGGACAGGACACGCCCGCCGCGGAAGGCTTCAAGCAAGGACATGAAAAAAATCTCCTCCTGCAGAGCAGGATCGTGGACGGATTCCCTTTGGCCGATCCGACGAGCGGAGCGGCCGGCTTCGACGCGGGAGGACCTATCCCGACCTATTCGTTCTGCCGCTGCGTGAGGAGGAGGATGTCGGAAGCGAAGAGAGGCGTCGAGGTGAGCGCGGCCAGAGAGGCTCCGCGCGCGGGCAGCTCGGCTCCGCCTTCGCTGCGGCGGACCAGCGCCGGCGGGTCGATGTGAGCTTCCTCGGCGTCGAGGACGGCCACCTCGGGCAGGCCTTCCGGGGGACCGACGGTGCCGCGCAGGCCCGGCCGCTCCGGCGCCACCTTCTGGCGCAGGGAGCCGCCGCGGCGCGAGCCCTCTACCCAGGCGACCACTCCCGGCCCTCCGGGCAGCGCCGGCTCGCCGGGGGAGGCGGCCACGCTGGCGAGCGCGAAGATCCATTCCGTCCCCGGAGCCGCGGCGATCGAGAACCGGTGCGGCAACTCGCGATAGGTCTCCCGGCGCTCGTCGCCGAAGCGCAGCAGGAGGCGGGCGTCGGCGGTGGGGATTCCGGGCACCTGCCAGCGCACCCGCCGGAGGTCGCGGTCCAGGTGCGGCGTGATGCGCACGGGGTAGGTCTCGCCGCCGTCGAAGCTGAGGAAGGCTTCCCATTCCTCGATCCGCGCCGGCAGGTCGGCCTCCCACTCCAGCTCGGCGGTGGAGCCGGCGAGGAGCGTGGCGCCGGCCCGGGGCGCCAGCAGGCGGACGGCAGCGCTCTCCTCCCGGGCGGCTGCCGGAGAGGTCAGGGCAAGCCCGGCGAGAGCGAGCCAGAGCGGGGCGCGGAAGCGCTGGAAGAGAGACATGGAGACTTTCTACGATATAAGCGAATAGCAGCTCTAGCAAGGGGAGATGGTGTAGAATCCCTCCCCCTACCGCTGATGGCGAACGTCGACCGCATCAAGCGCCAGCTCCTGCGCGACCTGGTGCAGCAGAACGTGGACCTGATCCACGGCCGCGCCCCTCGGCGGCGCCGCCGTGGCGACGTCTGGCGGTTCGCGGCGCGGGTCGTCTTGCTGGCCTTTCTCTCCCTCGCGCTCTTCGGCTCCTCGCGGCTGATCTCGACGCTCGGCGAGCCCGGCGCGGGAGGTCCGGCGAGCGCCGCCGTCCTGCCGGCCCCGGGCGCCGTTGCGAAAGCGCCGGCCCGGCCCCTCGATCCTCCCGATCCGGTCGACGCCGCCGTCTTTCCCCTCGCCGTGCGCAAGATCGCCATCGACGCCGGACACGGCGGCGAGAGCACCGGCACCCGCACACCCGCGGGCTTGATGGAGAAGGACCTCACCCTGGACATCGCGCAGCGCCTGCAGCGGCTGCTGCAGAAGCGGTCGTTCCAGGTCGTCATGACGCGTGAGGCGGACGCGGACCTCTCGCTGGAGCAGCGCGGCGCGCGGGCGAACCGGGAGGGCGCCGACATCTTCGTCTCCATCCACGTCAACTGGATCGACAACCAGCGTTCGCGCGGCGTCGAGACCTACTACCTCGGCCCGACCGACGATCCCTATCTCACCCGTCTCGCCGCCGCGGAGAACCGCGAGTCCGGCTATTCCATGGCCGACATGCGGCAGTTGCTCGAGCGCATCTATGCCGGTGTGCGGCAGGACAAATCCCGCCGGCTGGCGCGTTCGGTCCAGGGCTCTCTCTTCCACTCCCTGGGCAAGCTGAGCCCGGAGGTGGAGGACCGCGGCGTGAAGGCGGCGCCCTTCATCGTGCTCCTCGCCACCGAGATGCCCGCCATCCTGGCCGAGGTCTCCTCCCTCTCCAACGAGGACGAGGCGCGGCTGCTGACGAAACCACTGTACCGGCAATACATCGCCGAGGCCCTGGCCGACGGCATCCGCACCTACGCGGACGCCGTCGAGGGCGCTCCGGAGGCGGGTGCGGCCGGAAGGAAAGGAATCTGATCGATGACTGAGAAGAAAGAGGCCCACGAGAAGAAGGAAATCCTCCAGGTGGGCATTGACCTCGGTACGTCGCGGAGCTCCATCTCCGCTTCCAACGGCCAGCGCCACGTGGTGGAGAGCTACGTCGGCTGGCCGCTCGACATGGTGGCGCGCAAGGTGCTGAAGAAGCCCGTGCTGATCGGCCGCGAGGCCCTGGAGAACCGCTCGATGCTGGACCTCCACCGGCCGCTGGAGGAGGGCCTGATCAAGGACGGCTCCGAGAAGGACGAGGCCGCCGTGCGCGAGCTGCTCTGGCATCTGCTCTCGCTCGCCGGCGCCGACCGCCCGTCGCGCAACGGCGCCAAGGTGCGCGCCGTCGTCGGCGTTCCCGCCGAGGCCCTGCGCGTCAACAAGCAGCAGGTGCGCAAGGCCCTCCACGACGCCGTGGACAGCCTGATGATCGTCTCCGAGCCCTTCGCCGTCGCCTATGGACTGGAGGCCCTGCTGCACACGATGATCATCGACATCGGCGCCGGCACCACCGACTTCTGCGTCATGAACGGCCGCCTGCCCACGGAAGACGACCAGCGCACTCTCACCCAGGCCGGCGACTTCGTCGACGAGCAGCTCATGCGGCTGACCCGCGAGCGCCATCCGGAAGCGAAGTTCTCCATCCACATGGTCCGCACGTGGAAGGAGGAGGGAAGCTTCGTCGGCCAGGCGAAGAACCCGGTGATCGTCACCGCTCCGGTCAACGGCAAGCCCACCGAGCTCGACATCACCCAGGAGATGCGCCAGGCCTGCGAGAGCATCCTGCCGCCGCTCGTCGAGTCCATGCTCGACCTGCTGTCGCGCGTCCAGCCGGAATATCAGGAGAGGGTCCGCAACAACGTCATCCTCTCCGGCGGCACGGGCTTGATCCGCGGCCTGGGACCGCACCTGGAAGCTGAGCTGACGGCGGTGGGCGGCGGCAAGGTGCGCGTAGTCAAGGATCCGATCTTCGTCGGCTCGGACGGCGGTCTCGCCATCGCCTCCGACGCGCCGGATACCGACTGGGAGAGGCTCACGGCGTAGGCCCTCACTCCCGGAGAGGTGAGGGCTCTAGGACCCGAAGTCGGTCCGCTTCTCGGGCTCCGGCTCGGCCAGCGAGTCGAGCAGATCGTCGGGGAGGGAGAGGCCGGGGTGCACCCGTTTGCACAGCTCGCGCAGGCGGCGCAGCTCGACTTCGGGGATGGCGAGAAACGCCTCGACGATGCGCGGATCGAGCTGCGCGCCGGCCACTTGCTGCATGATGACGACAGCCGCCTGATGGCCGCGCGCCCGCCGGTACGGCCGGTCCGAAGTGATGGCGTCGTAGGTATCCACCGCGGCGAAGATGCGGGCGCTCAGGGGAATGCTCTCGCCGGCGAGACCGCGCGGATAGCCGCCGCCGTCCCAGTGCTCGTGGTGGCTGTAGATGATGTCGAGCACCGCCGGCTGGAGAAAGCTGACCTCCGCCAGCATGTCGAACCCCCAGTTCGGATGCTGCTTCATGATGTGCCACTCGTCTTCGGTGAGCGGGCCGACCTTGCGCAGGATCTCGTCGGGCACCACCATCTTGCCGACGTCGTGGAGCAGCGCTCCCCACTCGATCGCCTTCAGCTCCTCGCCGTGGATGCCCATTTCCTTCGCCAGGGTGGCGGCGTAGAGGGCGACGCGGAACGAATGGCCCGTCGTCTCGTGATCGCGGGCGTCCGCCGCCGTCACCACGGCGCCGACCGCCTCGACGTACGAGCGCTCGCGGGCGTGCAGCGACTCCTCGAGAGAGGTCGTCAGCGCCCGCAGGGTCTCTTCGATCAGGCGCACCTCGGCGCCGCCCCCGGCGGTCTCGAAGTCGCTGCGAAGCTGGCCGGTGCGCGCCATCTCGGACATCGTCAGCGCCAGCCGGCGCAGAGGGCGATTGATCCGCTGCACCAGCCACCACGCCGCGCCCGCCGCGAGGGCGCCGGCCGAGAGCCCGATGAACAGCAGGTTCCAACCGATCTGGCGGGCGAGCGCGGGATCGTCCGCCACCGTCACCAGCTCATAGACCAGCAGCAGCGCGACGACGAGCACCGTCGCCGCGATCGCGGCCGTGAACCAGAGAGACCGGGTGAACAGACTGAGATTGGACGACTTCATGCTCCCATGCTCCCCGCGCGTAGCCGGCATGGAACGCGATGC
This sequence comes from Thermoanaerobaculia bacterium, assembly GCA_044868005.1. Lineage (GTDB taxonomy): Bacteria > Acidobacteriota > Thermoanaerobaculia > Multivoradales > UBA5704 > DATARR01. The sequence continues at coordinate 7,443 of JBIOVX010000033.1, forward strand.
AGGCCGCCGGTCCGGCGCCGAAGGTTCGATCCGGCGATCACTCCGCTCGTCTCGTTGCTGCGAAATTGCGCGCAGTATACGCCATCCGCCGCCGTTTGGCGAGCGGCGAATTGGCCTCTCGAGCGGAGCTCCGGCACGCCGAGGCGGCGGAGGAATGACCGAGAACGCCTCCGGCGGAGCGGCCGGCGCTCCGGCAGTCCTGGACGGATGAAATTCCATTCATAAACGAAGGTGCGTCTCGGGGCGAAGAACGCGCTTGCCGGCAGTTTGGCGCTGCTACGATGCCGCGATGCGCCGTGGGTTGCAGCGGATTTCGCTGACCGTTTTTCGTAGGGGCGGGGCTTGTCCCCGCCCTGAACCGTTGCAGGCGGGGAC
>JBIOVX010000034.1:0-4534 GCA_044868005.1 Thermoanaerobaculia bacterium
CCGCCCCTACAGGTCGTCTGGAGGTAATTTCACCCTCGTACCCATGACGCACCGAACCCCACGACGACCACGGGACGATCTGTAGGGGCGGCCCTATGTGGCCGCCCTGGGTGGGAGGAGGGCAAGGGAGAGGGGGGCCGGGGAGGTGAGGGCCTCCTTGTGCTAGACTTCAGGCCTAGTTACGTGTGAATCCCTCATCTGGATTCTAGACGAGCCATGTCCGTCGCCATCGTCCGCAAGAAGAGCCAGACGCCGGAGCGGCCCACCCTCTCGCCGGAGAAGGGAAGCGAGATCCTCGGCCTGATCCTGCTCGCGGCGGGGGTCTTCCTGGTCCTCAGCTTCGGCAGCCACCACCCGCAGGATCCGAGCCTGCTGCACAGCGTGCCCGCCGAGGAGGCCCATGCCCGCAACTGGATCGGCGCCGTGGGCGCCCATATCTCGGCGGCGGCGTTCGGCTTCTTCGGCCTCACCTGCCTGCTGATCCCCGTCTTCTTTCTGCTCTCCGGTTGGCGGCGGCTGCGCCGGCGCGGCACCCGCAAGGTGGTGGGGCGCGGGTTCGGCGCCGCGCTGCTGCTGGCGGCTACGCCGGCCCTGCTGCAGATCGGGCTCGGCCGTATCGCCTGGAGCGACGGCTCGATCGCCGCCGGCGGCGCTTTCGGCCTGCTGCTCGCGGATCTCCTGCAGTCGCGCCTCAACCTGCCGGGCACGCTGGTGGTGCTCGTCTCCGCGGTGGTCTGCGGCACGGCCCTGGGGGTGCAGTCGACGCTCGGCGACCTGCTCACCGCCTGGCGGGACCGCCTGCGGCAGCTCTGGCAGGATTGGACCCTCGCCCGCGAGCGGCGGCGCGAGCGGCGGGAGAAGGAGCGCAGCCGGCGGCGGGTGATCACCAAGCACCTGCAGCGGGTGGCGGAGGAGAAACAGCAGAAGAAGGCCGCAATGGCCGAGCCGCACCGGCCGTCGCTCTCCGCCGCCGCGATCTCCCTGGGCTCGCCGCCGCCGGACCGCATCGATCTGCCGCTGCGTCCGGCGCGGGTGACGGAGAAGCGGGGCGAGACCGACTTCGCCATCCGCCGCGTGAGCGCTCCGGAAGCCGAGCCGGACGAGGATTTTCCGGCTCTGCCGGCTCCTCTCCCGGCCGCCGCTCCGGCGCCTGCCCGGCCGCGGCCGCAGAAGGACCTGCCCTTCGTCGCCACCATCGCTCCCGGCACGCTGCCGCCGGTGAACCTGCTGCAGATGGCGGATCACCGGGGAGACCTGGACGAGGCCGAGCTGGTGCGGCTCGGCGAGGCCATCCGCAGCCGCTGTGCCGAGTTCGGCGTCGAGGGGACGATCGAGGCCATCAGCCCCGGCCCGGTGATCACCGTCTACGAGTTCCAGCCGGCCCCGGGGGTCAAGGTGAGCCAGATCGTCAACCTCCAGGACGACCTCGCCCTGGCGCTCAAGGCGGAGTCGGTGCGCATCGACCGCATGCCCGGCCGCTCCACCCTGGGCATCGAGGTGCCCAACCGCGAGCGCAGCCTCATCCGCCTCGGCTCGCTGCTCGCCGACGATCGCTTCCGCAAGTCGCCCTCGGTGCTCACCATGGCGCTCGGCACCGACATCCACGGCGAGCCCTACTACGCCGACCTCGCCACCATGCCGCACCTGCTGGTGGCCGGCGCCACGGGCGCCGGCAAGAGCGTGGGCCTGCAGAGCATGGTCACCTCGATTCTCTACAAGGCCACGCGCGACGAGGTGCAGTTCATCTTCATCGATCCCAAGCGCATCGAGCTGGGGGTCTACGCCGACATCCCGCATCTCAAGTGCGAGGTGGTGGTGGATCCCAAGAAGGCCGCCAACGCGTTGCGCTGGGCGGTGGCCGAGATGGAGCGGCGCTACCGCCTGCTCGCCGAGGTCCATGTGCGCTCGATCGCCTACTACAACCGGGCGATCTCCGATCCCGAGACGCAGAAGCGCCTCGCCCTCTCGGAAGGCGGCGAGGGCCTGTTCACCGCCGCGGACCTGAAGCCGCTGCCCTACTACGTGGTGGTGATCGACGAGTTGGCGGACCTGATGATGGTCGCCTCCTCGGAGGTGGAGACCTCGATCGCCCGTCTCGCGCAGATGGCCCGCGCCGTCGGCATCCACCTGATCGTGGCCACGCAGCGGCCGTCGGTCGACGTGCTGACCGGCACCATCAAAGCCAACTTCCCCTGCCGCATCTCCTTCGCCACGGCGAGCCGGCACGACTCGCGGACCATCCTCGACCAGGTGGGCTCGGAGAAGCTCTTGGGCCGGGGCGACATGCTGATGATGCCGCCCGGCTCCTCGCGCGTCATGCGCCTGCACGGCGCCTACATCTCCGAGCAGGAGACGGCGGCGCTCATCCGCTGGCTCAAGAAGCTGGGCAAGCCCGAGCTCGACCCTGAGGTGCTGCGGGCGCCGGAGGGCGAGGGCGGCATGGCCGGCGACGGCGGCGACAACGACGACGAGCTCTACGACGAGGCCGCGCGCCTGGTGGTGGCCGAGCGCCAGGCCTCCGCCAGCTTCCTGCAGCGCCGCATGCGCATCGGCTTCTCCCGCGCCGCCCGCCTCATCGACATGATGGAGCGCGACGGCCTGCTGGGACCCGCCCAGGGCAGCAAGCCCCGCGAGGTGCTGGTGAAGCCGGATTATTTCGCGGAGATCGAGCTGGCGGGGGAGGAGGAGTAAGCCTTTCCTGGGAGCGCCGGCGTCCCGCCGGCATCCTCTTCTCTAAAAAAAGAAACGCCGGCGAGGACGCCGGCGCTCCCAGGTGGACTCTACAACCCCTTCGTCGGCGCTCCCCGCTCCACCTTCGGGCCCAGCTCGCGGCGCTGGGCGTACATGTTGGCGGCGCGGTCGAAGAGGCTGAGGGCCTTCTGGAGCTGCTCGTCGCCCTGGGAGAGGACCCGGTGGCGGGACTCCTGTCCGGCGACGGTGTTCATCAGCTCGGCGCGGATCTGGAGCAGCGAATCGCGGCGGACGTCCTCCTGGGAGAGGTTCTTGTCCACCTCGTCCTGCGTGGCGAGCTTCTCCTTGACCAGCCAGCGGCCGAACTCGTCGGTCACCTTGGCGCGGTCCGGATCCCAATCCTTCGTCACCTTGTTGCGGCTGGCGTAGTCCACCGCGAAGTTGAGGAAGGCGTTGCGCGCCAGCAGGAACTGCTCGAAGGGCGACAGCTCCACGTCCTTGACGACCACGTCCGGGGTGATGCCGCCGCCGCCGTAGACGTTGCGTCCTAGATCCGTGTGGTAGATGTCCTTCTCCTCCACCGGCTTGCCGTTGATCTCGGGAGAGCCGGCGTCGGCGTGGGTGTAGTAGTCGTAGTAGGAGGTGTAGTCGCGCTGGATCAGGCGGCCCGAGGGCGTGTAGTACTTGGCCGTGGTGAGCGCGAGGCCGGCGCCGTAGGAGAGGTTGTACACCGTCTGCACGAGGCCCTTGCCCCAGCTCGGCGTGCCCACGATGAGCGCGCGGTCATGGTCCTGCAGGGCGCCCGAGAGGATCTCGGAAGCCGACGCCGTGCCTTCGTTGACCAGCACCACCACCGGGATGTCGAGCGCGGGGTACTTGCCGCTCGCCTTGTAGGACTGGAAGGAGTCGCGCGTCCGGCCGCGGGTCTGCACGATGGTGCTGCCCTCCGGCAGGAACTGGTCGGCGACCTCGATGGCCTGGTCGAGCAGGCCGCCGCCGTTGTTGCGGAGGTCCACGACGAGCTGCTTCATGCCGTCCTTGCGCAGCTTCTCCAGCGCCTCGGCCATCTCGCGGCCGGTGCCGCGGGCGAACTCGGTGAGCTGGATGTAGCCGGTGGTGGGATTCAGCATGTACGACTGGCGGACGGTCGTCTGCGGGATCTCGGCCCGCGTCACGGACATCGCCAGCGGCTGCTCCAGCCCGCGGCGGACGATGGTGATCTTGACCTGTGTGCCCTTGGGGCCCTTGAGCTTCGACACCGCCTCGTCGAGGGACATCTGGTCCGTCGGCTCACCCTCGATGGTGCTGATGACGTCGCCGGCCTGGATGCCCAGACGGGAGGCCGGCGTGCCCTCGAGCGGCGAGATCACGGTGAGCTGGCCGTTGCGTACGCCCACCAGGATGCCGAGGCCGTAGAAGCTGGTCTGCTGCTTCTCGCGCATCCCCTCGTAGGCCTCCGGGCTGAGGAACGCCGTGTGGGGGTCGAGCGCGCGGAGCATGCCGTTGACCGAGGAATAGACGATGTCCCGGTAGGTCACCTCGGTGCCGTAGCGCTCGTGGGCGAGGTTGACCAGCTCCGTGTAGAGCTTGAGGGAGTCGCGCGTCTCGTCGGTGACGGCGAGGAGACGGTCGCCCAGCAGGCCGCCGAGGGCCAGGGCGAGAGCGAAAAGTACGATTGCTGCGATGCGCCATGAACGTCTCATGGGAGTAGTGTACCATCGGTGGGCTGAATCCTCTCTGCGGCCCTCTGCCCTCGAAGCCCTCACTCCCCTGGCCCCTCTCTCCCGGAGGGAGAGAGGGGAACGAGGAAAAACCAGAAAAATGCGTTTTCTGTCTTTCTCCC
>JBIOVX010000035.1:0-29499 GCA_044868005.1 Thermoanaerobaculia bacterium
GCTGCCATTTCTCTCCTACGGCGGCAGCTTCATGCTCTACAACTTCGTCTCCACCGGCATCATCCTCGGCGTCGACTTCCGGCGCTTCGTGAACCGCTGAAGCGGCGGCGCGTCCCGGCGAGGGCGCAGCGCGGCTGATACGCTTCCCGCGCCAAGGAGGCGCGCGCGGGTGGCCAACAAGATGCTCGTCGAGACCGATCCGCACCAGACGCGGATCGCCGTGCTGGAGGAAGACCGCCTGACGGAGATCTTCGTCGAGCGCCACCGCCACCGCGGCCTCGTGGGCAACGTCTACAAGGGGCGGGTGACGCGCGTGCTCCCCGGCATGCAGGCCGCCTTCGTCGACGTCGGGCTCGAGCGCGACGCCTTCCTCTACGTCAGCGACGTGGCCGCCGACGTCGAGGCCATGGAGGACCTGGAGCTCGACGACGCCCGCCCGGAGGAGATGTCGGCGCACCAGCAGGGCTCCCCCTCGATCGACGAGCTGCTCAAGGCCGGCCAGGAGATCATCGTCCAGGTGGTCAAGGACCCCTTGCCGAACAAGGGGGCCCGCATCAGCACGCACGTCACCCTGCCGGGCCGCTACCTCGTGCTGCTGCCCACGGTGCGCCACTTCGGCGTCTCCCGCCGCATCGAGGACGAAGCCGAGCGCGAACGCCTGCTCGGCGTGCTCCACCAACTGCCGGTGCCGGGCGGCGGCCTCATCGTGCGCACCGCCGGCGAGGGCAAGGGCCGCGAGGAGTTCGAGAGCGATCTCGTCTATCTGACGAGATTGTGGGAGAAGATCCGCCACCGCGCCGGCCGCGTCTCCGCTCCCACCCTGCTCCACCAGGACCTCGACCTCGCCCTGCGCGTGGTGCGCGACCTGCTGCGCTCGGACTTCGCCGTCCTCTGGGTGGATGGCGAGGAGACCTACGAGCGCATCGTCGAGTTCCTCGACCAGGTGCAGCCGGCCCTCGTCGGCAAGGTCAAGCTCTTCCGCCAGCCGGCCACCCTCTTCGAGCAGTTCGGCATCGAGGAGCAGATCGAGGCGGCCCTGAAGAGCAAGGTGTGGCTCAAGTCCGGCGGCTACATCGTCATCAACCCCACCGAGGCGCTGGTGGCGATCGACGTCAACACCGGCCGCTTCGTCGGCCAGAACAACCTCGAGGAGACCGTGCTGCAGACCAACCTCGAGGCGGTGCAGGAGATCGTGCGCCAGATCCGGCTGCGCGATCTCGGCGGCATCATCGTCATCGATCTGATCGACATGGTGGAGGCGGCGCACCGCGAGCAGGTCTTCGCCAGCCTGGAGGGCGAGATCCGGAAGGACCGCGCCAAGACCAAGGTGCTCAACATCTCCGAGTTCGGCCTCGTCGAGATCACCCGCAAGCGCAGCCGCGCCAACCTCGAGCGCCTGCTCACCCAGCAATGTCCCTATTGCGCCGGCCGCGGCCGCATCAAGTCGATCTCCACCATCTGCCTCAACCTGCGCAAGGAGCTGCTCCACCGGCGCGGCCGCATGGCCAACTCCGAGCTGCTGCTGCGCGTGCACCCGGAGATCGCCCGCGCCCTGCAGCAGGAGGAGCGGGCCATCTTCGACGAGCTGGAGCGCTCGCTGGGGGTCCATATCCTGCTGCAGAGCGATCCCGAGCTGCACCACGAGCGGTTCGACGCCGTGGAGGTGTAGCCGCTCCACAAAAAAGGACGACAGGGACAGCAAGGACAGCAGGGACAAGGAAGCTCACCCGAATGGTACCTGTCCTTGTTGTCCCTTGGGTCCTTTCCTCTCCATGACCCCCGCCCCCTTCGCCCTCCCCCACTGGCACGGCGAGCTCTCCACGCACCTCCGCCCGCTCGACCTCGCCGCGGCGGTGCGCGCTCTCACCGATCCGGCGTCGGCGGTGAAGACGCTGCACTGGGGACGCAACTACCTCTATGTGGCCCGGCTGGAGACCGCCGGCGGCGCCGTCGAGGTGGTGGTCAAGCAGTTCCGCCACCACGGCCTGCGCGACCGGCTGCGGCGGCGGTATCGGGGGAGCAAGGCGGCAAAGAGCTGGCGCGTGGCCAACGCTCTCCTCGCGGCGGGCCTCCTCACGCCGGAGCCCGTGATGCAGATCGAATCGGCGGACGAAGCCGGCCCGTCGTTCTACGTCTGCCGCTATCTGCCGGACGTCGTGGAAGCGCGCTACCTCTTCCGCGCCGCCAACGCCGGCGAGGAGGCGGCGCGGTTCCCGGAGGTGGATTTTCCGGCGTTCGTCGAGGATCTGGGAAGGGAGATCCGGAAGCTGCACGATGCCGGCTTCTGGCACCGCGACCTCTCCGGCGGCAACCTCCTGCTGCGCTTCGGCGCGGACCGGCGGCTGGCGGATGTGTACCTCGTCGATCTCAACCGCTCGCGGATGGGACGGCCTCCCGGCACCTCGGCACGGCTGCGCGATCTCTCGCGCCTGGCCCTGTTACGGCCTGCGCATCGGGATCTCCTTCTCAACTCGTACTGGGGCCGCCCTCCCGCCCAGGGCGGCCACGCAGGGCCGCCCCTACAGGTCCGGACGTGGCGCCGGAACCTTTATCTCTCCTATCACCACGGATTCCGCTTCAAGAATGACGCGAAGAAGGCGTTGCGAGGAGGGCGGGACCGGGTCAAGCGCCTCCTCCTGCCGCGCGGCACCCACGCCCACATCCCCGCGGCTCCGGAGGGGGCCGGCGTGCGGGACAAGATCGTCTGGGATCCCCTCTCCGACCAGCCCCACCAGCATGCCGGCCGGCTCGACAAGCTGCGGGTGCGCACCGCCGACGCCGGCGCGCACGCCGTCGAGGCCGCAACGGTCGCCGCCGCCCTGCCGCGGATCTGGCGGCGATACCGCGAGCTACGGCGCGGGCTGCATCGCTCGCCCGTCGAATTCAGCGGCCTCGGCGTCTGCGTCCGCCCCTGGCCGGAGGCGCCGGAGACCCTCCTCGCCTTGATCGACGAGCTGGGAGCGCGCCATGTGCTGCTGCGCCTCCATCCCTGGGAGGAAGACCACGCCGCCGAGGAGGAGCTGGCGCGGCAGCTCCACGCCCGCGGCTGCGAGCTGACCTTCGCCCTGCCGCAGAACCGCGAGCTGGTGCGCGATCCCGCCCGCTGGCGCCGCGCCCTGGAAGAGATCGCGCCGCGCTTCCTTCCCTACGGCCGGCGCTTCCAGATCGGCCAGGCGATCAACCGCAGCAAGTGGGGCGTCTGGAACCTCCGCGAGTACGCGCTCCTCGCGCGCACCGCGGAAGAGGTCCTGCGGCCACAGGAAGGAGTCGAGCTGCTGGGTCCGGCGGTGATCGACTTCGAGTACCACGTCACCGCCGCCGTGCTCAACCAGCGCCGCGCGGGCTTTCGTTTCGACGCCGCCTCCGCCCTGCTCTACGTCGACCGCCGGGGTGCGCCGGAGAACCGCCAGGCCGGCTTCGACACGGCGGCCAAGGTGCTGCTGCTTGCGGCCATAGCCCAGACATCGCGCAACGCCGCCGGCCGTTGCTGGATCACCGAGGTGAACTGGCCGCTCAAGGAAGGCCCTCATTCGCCCGCCGGCCGCGACGTGGCGGTGGACGAAGAGACCCAGGCGGACTACCTCGTCCGCTATTACCTGCTCGCCCTGGGGACGGGAGCCGTGGAGCGGGTCTTCTGGTGGCAGGTGGTGGCCAAGGGCTACGGTCTGGTGGACCCCACCGATCCGTCGAATCCCCGCCGCAGGCCGAGCTTCCACGCGCTGAAGACCCTGATCCGCGAGCTGGACGGCGCCCGCCTCGAAGCCGTCCTCCCCGCGCCGCCTCCCGCCTGCCTGTATCAATTCCGCCGCACGGACGGCGCCGAGATCGTCGCCGGCTGGAGCGCCGCGGACCGGCCCGTCAAGGCCGTGCTGCCCCGGCCCGCGATCTCCGTGACCGGCCGCGGCGGCGAGGCGCTGGCCGTCCCTGCCGGAACCGAGCTGGAAGTCAGCAGCTCGCCGCGGTATTTCCGACTGCGGCCGGGCCCCGCCTGACGCGACCTGAATACGTATTCATCCTGGCGCCCGAACGTGAATATACGTATTCACGTCGCCTTGCCCTTTTCTGGCCGCGGCATCGAACCCTAAACCCCTGAGAAATCAGAGAATCGGCCAAGGACAACAGGGCAAGCGCCCTCCTTCCTGCTTCGTTTACCGTGCATATTTTTATTCATGTTGCCTGTTTAGGGCGATATCTCTTGACGAGCAGGTCGATTTGTGTCAGATTCCGTGCATTAAACCGGGGGTAACTGGAACCGGCTCAGCAGCAACCCCGGCGGCTGAGGACAACCTGGATCGGGAACCAGCGAGGCCGGCGGGGATGGAAGCTCGGAGTTAGTCCGGTGCCATGGAGGTGCCGGGCTTTAACGAGTCCCGATAAGGGGGCTCGAGGAAGGAGAAGGATCATGCCAGTGACGTATGCAGAGATGTTGGGTGAGTGGCAGCGCCTCCACGGGCGGGTCGAGGCCAACCGGGCCGACCTCCCGCAGTTGGAGCCGTTCCTGGCCAAGCTGGGGACGGTTCTGGCGCAGGCGCTGGAGATCAGCAAGCGGCAGAGCGCCATGACGGCGGCCAAGCAGGAGGCTTCCAAAGAGATGCGGAAGCTCTCCCGCCAAGGCAACCGTCTGGCCGCCGTGATGCGCTCGGTGCTCAAGGAGCACTACGGCATCACCGAGGAGAAGCTTGCCGAGTTCGGCCTGCCGCCGTTCCGCGGCCGAGCCCGCAAGAAGGCGACTCCCGGGACGCCGGAGCCGCCCGGAGAGCAGGATCCTCCGGAGACTCCGCCGCCCACCGCCGCTGGTCCCGCCAAGACGGTCGAGTAATTCTTCGAATCGGGGGGCGCGCTCGTCGTGCTCCCCGTCTTTTTTTGTCTCCTCTCACCGTGGTCTCATCTGATCGCAACGCCAGGATGGCCCATGGCAGAGCTACCACGCTTTGTCATAACGGTACCGGGCCTTGTCGTAGCAGTAACCCGTCTCGCCGTAGCGGTACCCCGGCTCGTCTTACCTCTGACTCGGCCGCGGTAACACTAGGATGGCTCATCGTAGAGCTACCCTGTCTTGCCATAAGACTACGACCGGCCGCGGTAACGGTTCCTCGGCTCGTCGTAGCGTTGCCCCGGCTAGGGTAAAGGTACGACGGCCCGAGGCAGCGCTACCGCGGGACGTGGTAGCGCTTCCCTGGCCCGTCCTGGTCCTGCCGCCGGCCATCGTAGCGTTACACAAACCGTCTTACCTGTGCCGCGGCCCGGGGTAGAGGTACGACGCTCCGTGGTAAGCGTGCCATGGCGCGTCGCAGCGCTAGACAAACCGTCGTAGCTGTACCCTGGCCCGCCGTAGCGTTATACGCGACGTGGTAACGGTACGACGCCGCTTCATAGACGTACCCTGGCATGTGTACGTACGATAGGAACGCTTTTCAAGCGCCGAGCCGAAGACCGTCAACTTTTTTCCCTTCGTCAAAGGAGGTCCGCATGCCGTCCAGCCGCAAGGTCCAGGAGAGCCGCCGCGAGATGATCCGCACCATCTTGATGGACGAGGAAACGCCGGTCGGCGATCAGAAGGAGTTGGTGGAGCTGCTGAAGGCGAGAGGGATCGCCGCGACGCAGCCGAGCGTCAGCCGCGACCTGAGGGACCTGGGAGCCCTGCGCATCCAGGGGCGCTACCAGATCCTCGACTGGCTCCAGGAGGGCGACCCTTCGCCGGTTCGGGAAGCCAAGGGCCTCGTCACCAAGATCATGTCCGTGGAGGAGAGCCAGCTCCTGGTCGTCACCAAGCGGGGCGCCGGCATCTTCGTGGGAGACAGGCTGGAGGAGAGCGGCTGGGAGGACATCCTGGGCACCGTGGTCGGTTACAGCTCGGTGCACATCTTCACGCAGAACAAGTTCTTCCGCGACCTCGTCTTCCTGCTGCTGGAGCGCTACCTGGACCCGGAGCGGGAGGACGAGGAGGAGGAGGGGCCGGCGCAAGCATCTTCGAACACTGAGAGGTAGCGTCCGCCTGAGGGGAGCCTTCTGGGCCGAGGCTCCCCGTACTTTTCGAACGTGTCATACTTTCGGCGAACGAGGTGTCACCATGCCCAGTACGACGAGCCAGCGCGCCGAACAAGTCTTTAACGACCGCACCAAAGAAGGACTGGTTGAGCACGAGACTCTGACTTTGACCGCGCGAGACTGGGAAGCCTTCCTGGCGGGCCTGGATAACGCGCACCGGCCTCGTCCGCGGCTCGCGGCGGCAGCGCGCCGCTACCGGAGCCGTCGCGAGCGCGATGTCCGTTGACTGGCACATCCAACCGCTACAGCGAGGGCATGATCGCAGCCGGTTCGATTGCGGTGAGCCGGCTCTCGACAACTAACCGAGCTGAAGAGGCGATCGTCGAGAAAGCAACAAACCGATGCCCGGAGAACTCGAAGCCTCTTTGCTCTTCCATGATCAGCGCTACCCAGGAGGCTTTTTGAGGAGATCCGCAAGGTCAACCTGGGAGGACACGGCGTCTAAGCTGGCTCAGTTTGTCTGACACGCTCCGGTTGTCAATCCCTAGACCTTGTTTGGCGTTCGATATGGCTCCTTATACGTAGCGCTGCAGTGATAAACATTCGATAGCTTTCATCTGAGATAGGCCTGGTATGTGCAATGGGATTACGCCCATCCCCAACCCATTGGATACAAACCTCAAACTCTTTTTTGTTGCCGAATACTAGAGAGAAAACATCTCTCCAATTATCATTCCTAGTAATTATCTTCCCATAGTCATACACGTTAGCGTAGTAGATGGGATGGAGCACGACATCGGAGGGCTTTTCTCTCTCAAGCTTGCGCCACTCACAATCTCTACGCACATCTTCTGGAACGCACCTCTTCCACCAATCCTCGCCATGCAGCTCGCCCAACCTAGACTCAATCACATCCCTCAACGACTGTTCAACCAGAATGAGAACCTCATATGCCTCAACATGTCGGCGGTGAGTATATGTCTCATCTAATACTGTGAGATCAGATAGAACGTAAGTTGGGGGGTTGAATATAGCTGATTCTAGACCAGAAATTTGCAATACTTCAGCAAGAAGTGGTTCAGGCAAACGCATCTGCGCTATCTCATTCACAAGATCTCGCAGGGGCTCGCTGTACGCTCGTCTAATAGCCTCTGCAATACCCTGAAACATCGCGTCATTGCGGAATACTATATCGGGAAGTTCCGGTATGGATATCCGCAAATTCAAAGCCTTCATCTTCTGAAGGGCTTCGTTGATTTGATTAATCATTGGCGAGAGATTGAACTCATCAAGGTTTCGGTAAAAGCACTTAGCCAGCTCGTCATGATACTCTTCCTGCACTCGCATATAAGCCGAATGAAACCTCGACCGGACTGAACTATCGCTTGCAGTTAGCTCGAACTCCTCGCGGATTCCTGCTATATCAATACAGACTTGCACGACAGCATCTAGGGTAGCTTCAGAGAAGTTGGCGACATCTTGAGCATCCTTTGATGGCTCTGTAATTAGCTTGGACAGAAGAAAGTTGGTAAAAATGTCCGATTGCTGGTTCTTGTCTGCCTTCTCAGTAATTCTACAAGCATCTATCATCATGCCAGCGGTTACGTGGGAACAGAAAGTCATCTTTCCTAGCTCTGGTATTTCTTTTTGAAAGAAGGTAATCTTTACTAACTCTGATATATCACTTTGGGTTAAGTCACCCACAACAACATCTCCTTTCTATGAGTGGAATAGTTGACGCGCGCGCCCCATGGCCCGATGCTATCACATTTTCGGCGGCGGATCGAGTTAAGAACCGGCTGGCTCGGGGAGGCTGACTGATCGGGGGTGGGGTGACGCGGATTAAGCTAACCGCCGACGAAAGGCAGAGGGAGTGGGGGAGCTCCCTCGCGGGAACCGGACGTCACGGTCTCCCTTCTTGAGCCGCTCGGCGGCCCGACGGAAGGCGGCGGCGGTGGTGTTCGCAAGCAGCCACGAGACCGAGAGGCTCCTCCAGGCCGCCGCCGCGAGAATCCCGAGCTCGTGGTGGCGCTGGCGGACCGTCCCTTCGACCACCTGAAGCAGATCCTCCTCCCTGCCCAGACCGCGCTCCACGGATCGGCGATGGCTCATTACGGCTCGCAGGCCGGTAGCGCTCGGAAGCGATCGTAGCGGCGGAAGATTTGAAGCGCTGAGAGATCATCCTTGGACATGGAGTAGGTGGGAGCGGCCCGCGGAAGGCTCTTCATGCGCTATAATCTAGCGAATACGGGAGCAAGAGGATGACCCTCGACGAGTTCGCGGGGAAAGTCAAGTCGCTGGTGGCCGCTGGTGTGGTCAGTCGGACCGCAGCGGCGTGGCGCTAGCCGCAGTTGGAGTATGCATTCCTCAAGAGGCATAAGACCATGGGTCTAATGAAACGGTTCAAGCAGCCGTCGTGGCTTGGTGACCCCCGAAAGGGAGGCGAGGGGTTCACGATCCTGAGCGCAGATTGCACTTGGACAATAGAAGCAGACGGCAAGGCGACCCTCTTAGTCAAGCGACAGATCCTGTTCTCGCAAAAACCTCTCCAAGAGAATCTCCGCGACATCATCTTCGCTTCGGACGAAATTGACTTCGCCAAGCTCGACTATCAATCTCCCGACGCTGAAGTAGTGGATGTCGAAAGCGACGGCCACAATGTAAGCGTCTTTTGGAGGCCGCACCAAGGCAGCGTCCAAGCGGGCCTTCCCTACGAGCACACCTATAGCTGCAAGGTTCCGAAAGTGCTGAGTCCGCAGTACAAGGAGTTCACAATCGCCAGCAAAGTGCCGGTCACGCGCTATCGGCTGGAGATCGTCAGCCGTCGTCCTCTCAGCGACATCATCTGCTACAAGGCGCGACCGGGGCAGAGCGTGTGGAATGCCAAGGAGATCTTTGAGCAGGCCAAGAAGGTGCATCGGCGCGGCGCTCCTCCGCCCCGGAAGATCGACGAGCAGCGGCGCGAGGTGGTCCTTGAGTCCGTTCAGCCAGGCGAGAAGTACTTCGTGGTCGTCGAGTTCGCTGGCCCGGTGCCTGGTGAGGTGCGCCCGCGCCTAGTGGTTATTGTACCGGGAATCAGCGGTGACATCGAGAATTGGAAGCCGCTGCTCGCGCGGCTGAAGCAGGAGGAAGCGCTGGTCGAGACCCACTGGGAGGCGTTCGGACCCGAGAAAAGATGGTACAGCCTGGCACGGGCCGATCAACTCGCCCGTGAGCTACGGGCTGAGATCGATCAGACCTGGCGTGCGCACGGTCCCTTCGCGGATGTCGTGCTGGTCGGTCATAGCATGGGAGGACTGCTTGTCCGTAGAGCCTATCTGATGGCTTGTGGCGTCGACCCCGGCTCGACGCAGCGCTCCGAGTGGTCACCGCAGGTGTCGCGACTCATCTTGTTCGCAGCCACAAATCGTGGTGTCGATCCAGCACGGAGATGGACTTGGCGCCTATTGGCATGGATCTGCCGGGCAATCCCGATATTCCAGCGCGTGCTCGGCTGGGACCTGCTCCGGGGTTCGGACTTCGTCACCAATCTGCGCATCCAGTGGATTCGCCTTTTCTCGACTTTGCAGGACAAGCAGCCCATTGTCGTCCAGTTGCTCGGTACTCGCGATGACGTGGTTGCGCGAGACGATAGCGTAGATGTGGAGCAGTTCCGTAATGCTTATGCTATCGAGGTCGCCGGTGGAACGCATCACGATCTTTTTCACTTGGAGGGCATCGAGTCTCCCGAAGAGCGCTACGCGGTTCTCCGCGATGCCTTTGTCCACCAACAGCCCCATAAGGCAGAGAACATCGAAGTCTCTGGTCCCGACAAAGTGGTGTTCGTGCTGCACGGCATTCGGGCCGACAACCGAACCTGGGTGCAACAGACACTCGACGCAATCACGGCGAAGTGGCCTGACGTGGAAGCGATTGGCCCTCGCTACGAGTACTTCACGGCTCTCCGGTTCGCGATTCCCATGACGCGCCGCCGCAATCTGGAATGGTTCAGAGATGCCTACACCGAGAAACTGGCCCGCAACCCAAAGGCATCGTTCAGCTTCATTGGACACAGCAACGGCACGTATATCTTCGGCGAAAGCCTCCGGGCCATCCCTGGCATGAAGTTCACGCGCGCCGTGCTGGTCGGCTCGGTATTACCGAGTGATTATGACTGGGAAGATCGCGCACGGAAGAACCAGATCGAACGGCTGCGGGTGGACGGAAGCTCTCACGACTGGCCGGTTGGTTGGCTTTGCAGCTTCCTGCGCGGCGCCGGCATGCGAGATATCGGCACTGGTGGTTTCGAAGGGTTTACACGCTTGAACGGCGTGAAGAAAAGCGAGTATTTTTGGTACAAGGGTGGCCACAGCGCTCCGCTTGCGTCCGCGAACCTCCCTTCCCTTGCCGACTTCGCTATCGCCGGCAATGATATGAAGCCCTCGGCCACTTATTTGTGCCTTGGTTCTCGCTGGTTCGCCCTAACCTCGCGAGCACTGCGCCGGCTAGCCCCTCTCTTCGTGGTTGCCCTGCTAGCGGGCTTCGGCTGGCTGCTATGGACAAATCCCTTTCTAGCTGCAGTCCTACTTGCTGGTTTCCTGATGGTCGTGGTAGTCCTGGATATTATCTGACCAGATTCAAGTGGCGACGGTAGCGTAGGATGCAGCGCCTCATCACTTACAACACGAAGGACTTCTCGGAGCTGAGTAGTTTAAACTTCTATCTATGCACTCCCCAAAGTTCCTTAAAGTCATCGGAGTTACCATGAGCACCATCAGCTTGAGACTTCCCGATTCCCTTCACAAACAAATCCGCAAGCTGGCGGAGGCCGACGGCATTTCGATCAATCAGTTCATCAGCACGGCGGCGGCAGAGAAGCTCGCCGCGCTGATGACGGTCGAGTATCTCGAGGAGCGAGCGAAGCGTGGGAGCCGAGAGAAGTTCGACGCCGCGCTCGCGCGACTGCCGGACGTTGAGCCCGAGGACTATGACCGGCTCTGACTGGCTCGTGAGATGCCTGACTGTGCCTCGCCCTCAATCGTGGATGATGGCTCCGTCCCTCTCGGCTTCACCCGATGAGGCCTTGCCGGGCGGATCGGGTTGTGGGTTCAAGTCTGACTGCGCCTCGCCCGCACCTGTGGACTCGGGTACGAGAGCGCCGTCCGTCCCGATCACACCGGGCGGATCGGGTTGCGGATTGAAGTCAGTGTCGCTCATGGATCTCTCCTCTCATGTCGTGATTCGTTGGACCGGACTCGGCTCACGCTGAGCCGCAGCTTGCCATCATACTCTTCTAAGCAACTGAAAAATAATCAAGACATGGTCATATCGCAGTACGTTCTAGGCGTCGCCACAGCCCCTGACGGCCAGCACGTCTCCGTGCAGTCCCCAGACAGATTTGAGATAATAGACGGCCAATCCGCCCGAGCAGATGGATACAGCTCTATCGAGCCTTGCGACGGACCGGAGGTACATGGACCCATGAGACGCTTCGCGATGATCCTGCTTTTCCTCATTGCCTCTACCCTCTCTCCACTCCACGGACAGCCCGCCGGCGCGGACCAGGAGACGGCCGAGGCGCAGGCGGCTGAACCCACAGATCGCTTCGACATCATCACGTATAACTTCTTGCGGGACGATAAAGAGGCTGAACTGTGGATCAAGATGGATCGTTTTACCGGCCAGGCTTGGACACTGGACGGGGCTGTGGATTTGCACTGGAAGAAGATTCCCGAGCAGAAGGAAAGCGAAAAGCCGGTGGCCGGCGATGTCCTGCGCTACGACCTGTACGTTCACGACTTCACGAAGGACGGCAAGGACATGCAAGTTCACCTCCGCTTCGATCGGCAGACGGGGAAGTCCTGGCGCTGGTCCTACACCGAGCCTACGTGGGTGGTCGTGGGAGAAGACAAATAAGGTAACCGCGGGACTGCGTGTCCGCGATGAGATCGGAGGTCGCATGAGGCAGATCGTCGCTTTGTTGCTTCTTCTTGGCTGCTCCTCTCTGGCGTGGGCGGATGACGTCGACGACTTTGTGCAGCGGCACATGGAGAAGAGGCACGACCCCGGGCTGGCTCTGCTGGTCATCAAGGACGGCCAGACGGTGAAGTCGAAAGGCTATGGCATGGCCAATCTCGAGCATCAGGTGCCGGTCAAGCCGGAGACGATCTTCCAGTCCGGCTCGGTCGGCAAGCAGTTCACCGCCACCGGCGTCATGATGCTGGTGGAGGAAGGGAAGCTGGCGCTGGAGGATCCGATCGGCAAATACCTGACGGTTCCCGAGAGCTGGAAGGGCATCACCCTCCGGCACCTGCTCACCCACACCTCGGGCCTGGGCGACTACCCGCAGGACCTCGATTTCCGCAAGGACTACACCGAGGACGACCTGCTTCAAATGGTGACCCAACAGCCGTTGCAGTTCGCGCCGGGAGAGCAGTGGAGATACAGCAATCTCGGCTACGTCACGCTGGGGATCCTGATCCACAAGGTGACGGGGAAGTTCTACGGCGACTTCCTGCAGGAGCGCGTCTTCCGGCCGTTGGGAATGAACAGCACCCGCATCATCAGCGAGGCGGACATCGTTCCGAACCGCGCGGCGGGATACCGGCTGGTCAAGGAGGAGATCAAGAACCAGGACTGGGTCTCTCCGGTGCTCAACACGACGGCGGACGGCGCGCTGTATTTCAACGTCGTGGATCTGGCGAAGTGGGACGCCGCGCTCTATACGGAGAAGCTGCTGAAGAAGAGCAGCCTGGACCAGATGTGGACTCCCGTCAAGCTGAACGACGGGACGAGCGAAGCCTATGGATTCGGCTGGGGTGTCAATCCGTACAACGGCCATCGCCGGATCGAGCATGGCGGCGGCTGGCAGGGCTTCGCCACGCACATCGCGCGCTACGTCGACGACCGTCTCACCGTGATCGTCCTGACGAACCTGGCGCAGATGGACCCTCAATACGTCGCCCATGGCGTCGCCGGGTTTTACGTCCCCGAGCTCGCCCTGCCCAAGCACTCCAGGACCACCATCGATCCCAAGCTCCTGGAGCTCTATGCCGGGAAATACGAATTCGCTCCCGGCCTGATCCTGGAAATCACACCGGGCGACAACATGCTCCTCCTGAAGCAGGGAGAGCGGGCGCGCGAATTCCTTCCCGAGGCGAACGACACGTTCTATCGCGAGGATTCAGAGACCGTCCTCCGCTTCGAGACCGATGGGTCGGGAATGGTCACGCACATGATCCTCGACACCGGCGCCGGGCCTCAGAAGATCAAGCGGATTCCGTGAGTCACGGAGCTTTCGCCGCGGCCGTCTCTTCCACCAGGACGTACTCGTGCTGCGCGTCGCGCGTGATCAGCCGGCGTGATCCCTCGTTGTCGGCGACGACGAACTCGATCCCGCCCGGTTCGAGGGTGATGAACGAGATCGTCCCATCGTCGTTCTTGCGCGAGGCGACGGCGCTCCGCCATTCGCCCAGATCGAAGACGGTGGCGTTCCCCTCCCGGAGGACTTTCACCTCGCCCAGCGCCGGGTTCGCGTAGCCCGGCGCCAGCTTCGCGACGGCGGCCGGGTCGGCCGGGACCACGAGCCGCTCGCGCTCCTTGGCGATGGCCGCCCGCCGTCGCGCGGCGGAGGCCTCCAGCGTCTGCTCCGCCTCCGGCTTGCCGTCGAACAGGACCTCGAGGAGCTTGCGGAGGAGCGGCCCCCGCAGGAGGGCGCCCGAGTCGCCGTTGGTGAGGATCACCGCGCCGGCGCCGTGCTCGGGCAGCCAGATCATGTCGCTGTGGTAGCCGAAGAGGTCGCCGCCATGGTGGACCACCGGGATGTCATACTGCGTGTCGACCATCAGGGCCATGCCGTACGTCACGTTCTCGCCGACGATGACGTTCGGCTTGTAGCGCGCCAGGAGGTTCTCTTCCGAGACCAGCCGCTTGCCGTCCGGAAGCTTCCCCTTGGCCAGCTCCATTTCGACGTAGCGGGCCAGCTCCCGCGGGCTCGTCCAGACGCCTCCCGCCGGGCGGACAGGGACGATGGAGTAGTTCACGTCCATCGCCGTCCGCATCACCTTTCCGTCCACGTCCTCGGTGTGAGGCTGGGCGACGTCCCCCTTCAACGCGCCGGCGAAGTCGAAGGTCGTCGTCGTCATGCCGAGCGGCGCGAAGACCTTCGTGCGCATCGCCTCGTCGTAGGCCTCTCCCCACTCCTTCCCCGGCACGGCCTTGGCGCCGCCGATGAAGCCGGCGGCGGCCGCCATCAGGTTGCTGTATTGGAAGACCTCCCCGAAGCGGCTCGTCGGCTGCATCGTCCCGAGGAGCTCGACCGCCGAGGCCGGCGTCTCGTCGCGGTACTCGAACAGCCACTCCAGGTCCTGCCGCGGCATCCCCGTGCAGGCGCAGATGAGATGTTTCACCAGCACCTGCTTCGTCGTCGCCGCGTCTCCCAGCTTGAAGGCGGGGAAGAGCTCGGTCACCGGCTGGTCCCAGCGCATCTTCCCCTCGTCCACCAGCTCCGCCAGGAGGAGCGTCGTCAGCGCTTTCGTGTTGGAGGCGGCGAGGAAGAGCGTGTCCGCATCCACCGGATCGGGTTTTCCCAGCTCCTTCACTCCGAGGCCTCCCGCCCAGACGGTCTTGCCGCCGTCGAGGAAGGCCAGCCCCACGCCGGGCGTGTCCAGGGCCTTCATTCCCCGCGCCACGAACTCCTTCAGGATGGCGAGGCGCTTCTCGTCCAGCGGGTTCGCCTTCTTGCCGGCGAACGATTCGCGGGAATACCCCTTCGGCCGCAGGCTCTGCAGGACGAGCGCCAGCGGTCCGCCGCGCTTCTCGAAGGTCGGCTCGGTCCCGTCGAGGAGGATCACGGTCCAGGCGTCACCGGCTCGCCAGGCGAAAGCGGTCACGATGGCGCGTTCGTTCGGCGACGTCTCGTACTGGAAGGTTTTCCGCTCCTCCCAGCCATTGCGGGCCGACGTCGGCAGGCTGATCTTCAGCGGCCGATTGAAGCCGGGCTTGTAGGCTTCCCACGCCGCGGCGACGGCGGCCTCGGCATCCTTCGCCTTCGCATCCACGATGACGACGTGCGAGTCGGGCTCGGGCGGACCGAGGACGACCATCGACTCCGCTGTCGTCATCGTCCATCCCGCCGGGACCGTGAAGGTCGCGCCGGCAGGCGTCGCCCGCGGCGAGTCGTTTGCCACCTGCTCTGGCGCGGCGGCGGCCTGCGCCCCGAGGGCGGGAGAGACGAGGAGGATCAGGAGGCTGAGCGCGATGAGGAGGCGTCGAGGCATGGAAAGCTCCTTCGAGACGGATGAAATCCTACGGTCAGGATACGGTGTTCCGGGGAAAATGTTGCTAGTCGCGCTCGGCGGCGAAGACCCCCAGCACGTTGGGGATCGGCCATTGCCGGTCGTTGCTGTCGTCCGGCAGGAAGCCGGTCTCGTAGCTGCCCGCCAGGTCGAGATCGATGCCGGGAGCGTGGATCGAGAGGCTCGCTTCCGGGCCGCCTTCGAGATGCATGGCCGCGATCACGTCCAGCGGCAGGCGGAGGAGCATGGCGTTGAGCTCGCGCATCGAGTACGGCGCACGCGAGAAGAGGAACAGCAGGCGGCCGTGGGAGTCCACGGCCAGCGCCGCCTCGCTCCAGCGCCTGGCGCTCGGCGACCAGACGTTCCTCCCGCTCCTTGCGATGAGCCGCAGGTTCTGCACGACGATGCCGTAGCCCGCCAGCCGCGGGTCCGTCTGGGAGGTCTCCCGGTCCAGCCAGAGGACCGGCGGAAGCGTTTTCCCCTTCGGGTTGACCGCCAGCACAGATTTGTAGGCGTTCCACCGCTTGTTGTTCAGGTGTTGGCCGTGGCGGAGATAGCCGACGTTGGAGCGCTGATCGGTCTGGAACATCCCGACGTTGATGGCGACCGAGAGCTTTTCCCTACGGCACCACTCGGCCGCCGTCCGCGCCGGGCTCTTCTTTTCGGAGGCGAGAGCTACCCCCACCTTCGCGCGCCCGGCGTCCACGCGCACGACATAGAGCGGGCCGGCATCCGCGGCGATGATCGCGAGCTCGGCGCCCGGCTGGATAGGCCGCCACGAGACCTGCGGGGCAGCGGCCCTCGCGCCGCCGTGACAAAGCAGGAGGAGGGCCGTCTGCAGGAGAGCGGTGCCGATTCGGAGGCGCATGGGGAAATTATTTCTGAAACACCTCCGCCACCGGCACGACGTCGATCCGCGTCGGCTGCACTTTCAGCGCCACGATCGTCTTGTCCGCCTCGGTGACGTCCGGCGCCACGGCGCTGTTGTAGGTCTTCGGGCTCGGCTCGTCCTTCTGCAGCGTTCCTTTAAGCTGCTCGGCGTTGGCGGTGACGAGCACGGCGTCGTAATTCTCGGTGCTGAGGTACTTCTTGATCGCCGCGTTGACGTCCGCTACCGTCAGCTTCTTGAGCCGCGCCTCGATCTCGTCGATGTAGTACGGCATGCCGTAGTAGCGGCTGTCCATGTGGAAGCCCAGCCGGTCTCCCAGGCTCTGCGCCCACAGCTTCGAGTAGCTGATGAGGAAGTCGCGGGTGGCGTTGAACTGCTCCTCCGTCATCCCCCGGTCGCGCAGCCGCTGCACCTCGAAGAGGCCCGCGCGCAAGGCGAACTGGGCGTCCGTGGGCACCACCGGGCGGATCCACACCGAGAAGTACTGCTCGCGGCGCGGCACCTGCGGGCTGGGATTGCTGGTGAACGGCGGCAGGTGCCAATACTCGATGTAGGAGTAGTCGCCGTAGTTGAGCCCGCGGCTGCCGCGCAGCTCGTTCATCAGCCGGCCGAAGAAGGTGCGGTGCTCGCCGAGGAAGCTGTTGGCCACCATCAGCGGGTAGTAGTCCGCGTCGGCGCGGGTGATCGGCAGCGGATAGCCGAAGTGGATGCCCACCGAGCCGGTCTCCTTGTCGATGAGCGCGAAGTTGTGCCCCTCGACCTTCGGCGCCGGCGGCAGTTGCGTGCGTCCCTTCTGCCCCGCGGGCAGCGCCGCGAGGTCCTTTTCGAGACGCGCGACGTAATCGCCGGGATAGCCGCCGGCGACGCCGAGCGTGAGGTTCCCCCGCGTGTAGTGCTCCTTGTAGAACCGCTTCACGTCGTCGAGCGTGATGCTCTTGAGCCCTTCGACGGTGCCGGCGGGAGAGTGGCCGTAGGGATGGCCCTTGAAGATCGCCTGCTGGAGCATCTCCAGGCCCATCATCTCGTCGTTGCTGCGCAGGGTGTTGGTGAGGTAGGCGATGGTCTGTTCCTTGTTGCGCTCGAAGTCCTCCTGGGAGAAGGCGGGCGTGAGCAGCGCTTCCTCCAGCAGGGCCGTGTAGTCCGCCAGCTTGTCGCGGTGCACGGTGCCGCCGATCACCGTCACCTCGCGGTCGGTGTCGGCGTTGATCGCGGCCGCCATCGGGTAGAGCGCCTCCACCAGGTCGGTGTAGGAGCGCTTCTGGGTGCCCGCCTGGCCGATCATCTGCGCGGTGAGCCCGGCGAGGCCTTCCTTGCCGGCCGGATCGTGGATGGAGCCGACGTCGAATTGCAGGTGCACGGCGACGAGCGGCGAGGCGGCGTTGGGCAGGGCGACGACTTCGAGGCCGGACGCGGCCTGGTCCTGCGCCTGCGCGCCGGCCGCGAGAACCAGCAAGGCGAAGACGAGGGGTCCGGCGATACGCTTGCGGTCGGTTTTTCTGCGTTCAATCATGGGTTCGCACCTCCCTCGGAGCCCTTCGCGGGAGCGGCGTCGGCCTTGTGCGACAGGGTCACCATGGTCTCGTTCTGCGTCCTGAAGGTGTCGTGGACGGTCTTCTGGATGTCTGCCGGCGTCACCTTCTGGTACTGCGCGAAGCGCTGGTTGACGGCGTCGATCTCTCCCGCCGCGGAGATGATCTCCGACGCCTGCGCGGCGACGTCGCCGGGCGTGTCGAGGCCGAGGGCGAAGCTGTAGCGCAGGTGTTCCTTGATGCGCTCCAGCCGCTTGGCGTCGACCGGCGTGGTCTCGAGCTGCTTGACGTAGCGGTCGATCGTCTCCTTGACCTTGGGCACGAGGTCGTCCGACTTCGCCCGCGTCAGGACGATGAACAGCGAGGGATCGCGGTTGAGGTTCGGACCGCCCTGGATGAAATCCACCCATTGGTTCTTGACCACCAGCTCCTGGTAGAGCGGTGCCGAATCGCTGAACAGGAGCTGCCCGATGAGGTCGAGAGCCGCCGAATCGGCGGAGGTCGTGGAGACGGCCGGGATGTGGTAGCCGAGCATCAGGTAGGGGCTCGTCGGGTTGGGCCAGTCGATGTGCGCCTTCTTCTGCTCCTTCTGCGGCGGCTCCACCGGGACGTTCGGCGGCTGGTAGCCCTTCTTCCAGTCGCCGAAGTACTTCTGCGCCAGGGTGAAGACGGTCTGCGGCTGCACGTCGCCCACCACGAGGAGCGTCGCGTTCTCCGGCCGGTAGAAGCGCTGGAAGAACTTCAGGCTGTAGTCGTAATACTCCGGCATCGCCTTGATGTCCTGGACGAAGCCGATCGTCGTGTGCTTGTAGGTGTGCTTCTCGAAGGCGAGGTCGCGCAGCTTCTCGAACATCGGCTGCACGGGATTGGAGACGCTCTTGTTGTACTCGCCGAGCACGGCCAGCGATTCGGTGCGGAAGGCGTCCTCGGCGTACTTGAGGTTCTTGAAGCGGTCGGACTCGATGTCCATCATCTTCTCGAGCGCGCTCGCCGGTCCCACGATGTGGTAGACCGTGCGGTCGTCGTCGGTGTTGGCGTTCGAGTCGGCGCCCATGCTCTTGAGGACCTGGTTGTAGGCCTCGGCGGAGTACTTCTCCGTGCCGCGGAACATCATGTGCTCGAAGAAGTGGGCGAAGCCGCTGTGGCCCGCCTCGACCTCGTCGCGGGAGCCGGTGCGGACGACGATGTAGAACGCTACGGTCCCCGGGCTGTCATAGGGGACGGCCAGCACCCGCATGCCGTTGTCGAGCGTGGTCTTGGAGACCGGGAAGGGGAAGACGTCTGCGGATGCTGCCGGCTTTTCCGCCGCGGCGGCGAGGGCTGCCAGGGCCAGCAACCCGCAGAGCATTAGGCTGATGCGGACAGACACGATCAGAAACCTCCTTTCACTTCGGAACCCTGCACCTGCCAGGGGCGTTTCTTCGGAGTGTGGACCCGCGTTGGACGGCTGGCGGCGCGGGGTGGACCCGAGGGAAGCAACCGCGATTCCCCCGGCGCGGATTCCCATAATACCCTAGGCGCCATGATGCGAAGGACTACGCTTCTCTGCCTTTCGACGGCCCTCTTCCTCCAGGACCCTGCCGTTGCCCAGACCCCTCCGGCGGCCCGGCGCACGCCGCTCGTGGCCGTGGTCGAGAAGGTCTCGCCGGCGGTGGTCAACATCTCCGCCGAGTCCACCGTGCGCGAGGCCGATCCCTTCTTCGGCCTCTTCGGCTTCGGCGCCGAGCGTCCGGCGCAGTCGCTGGGCTCCGGCTTCATCCTCGACCGCAACGGCATCGTCGTCACCAACGCGCACGTCATCGAGGGGGCCTCGCGCATCACCGTCACCCTGCTCGACGGCCGCGAGCTCGACGCCGACGTGCTGGGCTCGGACCGCGACGCCGACATCGCCGTGCTCAAGGTCAAGGCCAGCAACCTGCCGGCCCTGCCGCTCGGGCACAGCTCGGACCTGATGATCGGCGAGACGGTGATCGCCATCGGCAATCCCTTCGGCCTCTCGAACACCGTGACCACGGGCGTGCTCTCGGCGCAGGGCCGCACCGTGCCTTCCGAGCGCGGCGAGCGGCTGTTCACCGACTTCCTGCAGACCGACGCCTCGATCAATCCCGGCAATTCGGGCGGCCCGCTGGTCAACGCCGGGGGCGACGTGATCGGCATCAACACGGCCATCATCCAGGGCGCCACGGGCATCGGCTTCGCCATCCCGGCGGACCGCGCCCGCCGCGTCGTCGACGACCTGTTGCGCTTCGGCGAGCTGCAGCCGCTGTGGACGGGCGCCCAACTGCTGAGCGTGGATCCCGAGCTGGCGCGGCGCTACGGCCTCGCCGTACGGCGGGGAGCCCTGGTGTTCAAGCTCTACCCGGACTCGCCGGCCGCGGGCGCCGGGCTGCAGGAGAAGGACGTGATCGTGGCGGCGGGCGGCCATCCGGTGGCCAGCCGCGAGGACGTGACGACCGCCCTCTACACAGCGGAGGCGGGGAGCCCGCTTGCTCTCGAGGTGCGCCGGGGGGAGAGCACGCTGAAGCTGAGCCTGCGGCCGATCCGCCCGCCGGAGGGGTTGGGATTGCAGGTGCTGGAGCGCACGGTGGGCCTGCGCGTCGAGGAGGTGCGCGGCGGCCTGGAGATCCGCCAAGTGACGGAAGGCTCGCCGGCGGACCGGCGCGGGCTGCGCGCGGGCGACGTCATCCTCGGCGCCAACGGCCAGCGCACCGGCTCGGCCGAAGCCCTCGGCCGCGAGATCCTGCGCGGCCTCGACCGCGGCGGTGTGCTGTTGTCGGTGCAGCGGGGGCGGGGCGTGTATACGTTGGATTTTGCGCTGTAGGGCGGGGTAGGGGTTAGGAGCGAAACTGGGCTGTCAGTTCGCGTAGCGATGTGTGGTCGTGGATAGCGGTTCTGGCGACAAGGTATATGGTATCCATTGCGCGATCGAAGCAAATGATGGCCCGCCCCTTATTCTCTGCATCACCAAGCCGATACTCAGTCCATTCTCCCTCTGTTGCTTGTTGATGAGGCACAGACCATCTTGTCGGGGACCACCTTCGGAGCTCCTTATCTCGCCTCGGATCGCGGCACCCCATGAGGGCGTGCAAAAGTTCCCTCAGGCTGTTTTTGAGGACGAACTGTTGATTAGGAGGGAGCTTGCTTAACGCCGACTGCCAACGCGGATCGGTCCACGCGGGTGCCTGTTTGATCTTAGGCAACCGCGTCCTCAATGTCCTCAACTGGTTTTGAAGAGCTGCGGAGCTGATCCAGGGTCAAAGAGGCGACCTGTTCCGCCATCTCTCGATAATCTGGGCTGAGGCGTTCATAGGCGTCTTCCCCGATACTGGCGGCATAGTCACGCTGTCCCCAGGAGGGGATACCCGGATTCATGAACTTAGTCAACCGCCCGAGTTCGCCAGCTTTAAGGACAAGCTCCCGCGCAACAAAATCGACGATTGCCTGTTCCGCCGGGCTCAGTGCCTGCGGTTCGTCTGCATCAATGACCACCCTCATTTCCTCGGACAAGGGTACCGCCTCCAAGTGGAAAACAGGGGAATTGTCGCATTTTGACAAGTAATGCCATACCTCGCGCGTCACCACGCCGTGATCCCAGGCTTTATGATGTCCCTCGGTAATTCTGCGCCCGAGGACGTGCATTGAAATGACATCGACAAGATAAGGCAGCTTGACTGCCTGGGTAACATTGAGCTGTTTGGTCTTGCCCAGCCGAATCAGTACAGCCTTCAACTTGGGCGGAAGGTCGTTCGGTTTGTTCTCGGCCATAGCGCCCCCGGGGTGAAACTCGGATTTGCGCCCGAGTTGCGCCTTGAAGTATACCACGGCCAACCGGCGCCATTCGCTTCCGCGGATAGGTTCCCGTACGATCCCCCTCGCCATGCCCCACCGCCTAGCCCTCCTCGTCTCCGGCGCCTCGGGGATGCTGCTGCCGCGGCATGTGCTGGGACAGCTCGCGGCCCATCCGGAGATCGAGCGCATCCACCTGGTGGTCTCGGCGGGGGCGAGCCAGGTGCTTCGTCACGAGCTGGGAGCGGAGAAGACGGGCGCCGAGGATCTCGTCGAAGCCGCGGTGGCCGATCCCGAGGCGCGGCGCCGGATCATCGTCCATCGCGACAACGAGCAGGACGCGCCCATCGCTTCGGGCTCCTACCGGCTCGACGGCACCGCCATCCTGCCGTGCAGCGCCGGCACCCTGGGGGCCCTCGCCAGCGGCTCCGCCCGCACCCTGATCCACCGCGCCGGCGCCGTGGCCTTGAAGGAGCGCTGGCCGCTCGTCCTCGGCTTCCGCGAGACGCCATACAGCCTCGTCCACGTCGAGAACATGCGGCGGCTGATCTACGCCGGCGCGGTTCTCCTGCCGCCGGTGCCCGCCTTCTACATCGGCGGCGAGGACCTCCGCCGTTTCCTCGATCACTACACGCTGCGGCTGCTGGACCGCTTCGGCCTCGCCGAGCCCGGCGAGCCGGGGTTGCGTTGGGGGGAATAAAGCGCGGTATCCTACCCTTTGAGGCAGGCCTGAAGGCCGCCCGGCGAGAACTGGCCGCCAGCCCGCGAAAACGGCGCGGCCCTCGCGAACGGTTCGTAGAGTTCACAGCGATGAAACCCACCTCTCGCACCCGGATCGTTACCCTCCTCATCCTGGCCGTCCTGGCCTGTTCGCCGGGGGCGCTGTACGCCGGGTGTGCCTCCGCTTGTCCCTTCGGCAAGGTGGCGGCCGGGCACCGCTGTTGTCTTTCCGGCGGCGCGGCGCCGGCCCTGCGGACGGCTTCCTGCTGCGAGAGCCTGCGCACCGCGGCGCCGGTGGAGACCTCGCGCGCGGTGGCGCCCTCGCCGGCGATGGCCTTCGCTCCGGCCCCACCTGTCGAGTTGCCCGATGCGGCGGTCACTTCCGCACCCATCGCGGAGCTGACCCTCGGCCCGCCCCTTCTTCACGAGGGGATCGGCCTTTACACCCTTCACGCGGCTTTCCTGATTTAGCGCGCTCCAGGACAGGTGCGCCCTGCCGCGGCCTTCAGGGGCCTCGGCCGCCAACCCTTGTTTCCTGGAGGAGCCGTGATGGTTCGAACCCTTTTCCTGCCGGCGCTCGCCGTTCTGATCGCGGCCCCGGTAGCAGCCCAGAACGATGCCGGCCCGGCGCCGGCGCCCCCCGTCGGCGAGCTGGTCGCCGAGGCCCTGGCGAAATCGCCGGCCCTGGCGGCCGTGCGCTCGCGGACGGCCGCGGCCCGTGAGATGGAACGTCCGGCCGGCGCTCTCCCCGACCCGATGGTCGAGGCGATGATTCAGAACGCCGACTTCCCCGACTACACGATCGGGACCGAGGACATGTCCATGGCGGGCTTCGAGGTCCGCCAGCCGCTGCCCTATCCCGGCAAGCTCAGCGCCCGCGCCGAGGCGGCGCGGTCTGAAACGGCGTTGCGCGAGGCGGAGGCCGCCGATCTCGAGCGCCGCATCGCCGCCGAGGTGCGCTCCCTCTATGCGCGCCTCTACGCTCTCGACCGCGAGCGGGCGTCGCTCGCGGCGGCCCGCGAGCTGGTGGAGCTGATGTCCGCCACGGCCTCGGCCCGTTACGCCTCCGGCCAGAGCGAGCAGGAGGCCCTGATCAAGGCCCAGCTCCAGGTGACCCGCCTCGAAGGGCAGCTCGACGATCTCGCCGCCGAGCGCCAGGCCCGCGTCGCGGAGCTCAATCGCTGGCTCGACCGGCCGGGCGCCTCGCCGCTGGGCGAGGTGGTCGCGCTGCCGGCCGTCGCCGCGCCGCCGGCCTCGCTCGACGCCGCGGCCGCCGGCGGCGCCACCCGGGTGCGCGTGGCCCGGGCGACCGTCGCGGCCGCCGAGCGGCGGCTCGCCGCGGCGAGGCTGGACGTCAAGCCCGACCTCACGCCTTCGGCGGGTCTCGCCTACCGCGGAGCCCTGGGCCCCGTGCTCACCCTGCGGCTGGGGGTGGAGCTGCCGTTCCGCAAGGGCCGGCGCCAGGAGCCGATGATCCGCGCCGCCGAGGCAGAGCTGGAGACGGCCCGCCAGGAGCTGCGCGACGCCGAGGCCATGGTGCGCTCCGAGGCGGCGCGCATGGCCGCGGACTGGAGCAAGGCGGACCGCCAGATCCTACGTTACCGCGAGGGCATCCTGCCCCAGACCAGCACCGCTCTCGACGCCGCCCGCTCTTCCTATCTCGCCGGCCGCGGCGATTTCTCCACCGTCATCGAAGACTTCAACCTCTGGCTGGAAGCCCGGGTGCAGCTCGCCCGCCGCGAGGCGGACCGCTTCACCGCCTGGGCCGGGCTGGAGGCGCTGACCGGAGGCCCATCATGAGCACCAGAACCGCCCGCGCGATCCCATTCATCTTCGTTCCTCTCCTCGGTCTCCTGCTGCTCGCGCTTCCCCTGGCCTGCCGCGGCACCGGCGAGGAGAGCGGCCAGTACTACTGCCCCATGCACCCGGACTACCGCGCGGAGAAGCCGGGCGACTGCCCGATCTGCGGCATGCGGCTGGTGAAGGTGGAGAAAAAGGGCGGCAAGGACGACAGGGCCGATTCTGCCGGGACGGCGGCCGGCGAATCTCAGCGAGGCAAGATTCTCTTCTATCGCCATCCCATGAACCCGTCCGTCACCTCGCCGGTTCCCGCCAAGGACGAGATGGGTATGGACTACGTGCCCGTCTATGCCGGCGAGGCGAAAGGCGCGGCGGGCGGCATCAGCGGGCTGGCCCCGGTCGAGGCCGGGCAGGAGGGGTTCCGCCTGGCGGGGGTGCAGACGGCGGTGGCGGAGCGCGGAGAGCTCACCCGCACCACCCGGGCGGTGGGGATCGTGATGCCGGACGAGACCCGCGTCCGTCACGTGCACACCAAGGTCATGGGCTACATCGAGAAGCTCTACGTCAACTACACGGGCCAGCAGGTGCGCGCCGGCCAGCCGCTGCTCTCCATCTACTCGCCTGAGCTGCTGGCGACGCAGCAGGAGTATCTGCGGGCGCGGGAAGCGGCGGCCCGATTCGCCGGCTCGGCCCTGCCCGAGGTGCGCCGGGGGGGCGAGGAGCTGCTCGAGGCCGCGCGCCAGCGCCTGGAGCTGCTCGACGTGCCGGCGGGCTTCATCAGCCGCCTCGAGCGCACGGGCCAGGCCCACCGCGAGGTCACTCTCACGGCTCCGGCCTCCGGCTACGTCACCGGCAAGGAGATCTTCGCCGGCATGGAGGTCCAGCCGGGGATGGACCTGCTGACGCTGACCGATCTGTCGCGGGTGTGGATCGAGGCGGACTTCTACGAGTACGAGGCGGGCAGCCTGCGGCTCGGCCAGAGGATGACGGTGGCGCTCCCCTACGATCCGGGCGTCCGCTTCACCGGCCGCGTCCAATACATCTATCCGATCCTCGACCCGCAGAGCCGCACGCTGAAGGTGCGGCTGGAGTTCCCCAACCCCGGCCTCGCTCTCAAGCCGGGCATGTACGTGGACGTCTCGCCCGACTTCGAGACGCGCGAGGGCATCGTCATTCCCGATTCGGCCGTCCTCGACACCGGCGTGCGCCAAGTGGTGTTCGTCGAGAAGGCCGGCGCTTTCGCGCCGCGTGAGGTGCGGGTGGGGAGCCGCGGCGACGGCCGCGTCCTCATCCTCTCCGGGCTCGCCGCCGGCGAGCGCGTCGCCGTGCGCGCCAACTTCCTGCTCGATTCGGAGTCGCGGCTCCGCGCCGCCATCGCCGCCTTGCCGCAGAGCCGGCCCGCGGACCACCGGCACGGGGAGGGAGGTGTCCCATGATCCGCCGGATCATCGCCTTCTCGGCCAACAATCGAGTCCTCGTCCTGCTCGGCGTGGCGGCGGTGGTGGTGCTGGCGGTCTGGGCGCTCTACCAGATCCGCCTCGACGCCCTGCCGGACCTCTCGGACGCGCAGGTGATCGTCTACTCGAAGTGGGACCGCTCGCCCGACATCGTCGAGGACCAGGTCACCTACCCCATCGTCACCGCCCTGCTCGGCGCACCCCGCGTCAAGGCCGTGCGCGGCTACTCGGACTTCGGCTTCTCCTACGTCTATGTGGTCTTCCAGGACGGCACCGACATCTACTGGGCGCGCTCGCGGGTGCTCGAGTATCTCTCCAAGATCCAGTCCCGCCTGCCCGAGGGCGTGCAGACCGAGCTGGGGCCGGACGCCTCCGGCGTCGGCTGGGTGTTCCAGTACGCGCTGGTGGACCGCTCGGGGAAGCACTCGCTCGACGAGCTGCGCTCCTACCAGGACTGGACGCTGCGCTACGCCCTGCAGTCCGTCTCCGGCGTCGCCGAGGTGGCCGCCATCGGCGGCTTCGTCAAGCAGTACCAGATCACCGTCGATCCCAACCGCCTGGCCGCCTACGGCCTGCCGCTCGACGAGGTGGTGGAGGCCGTCCGCAGCTCGAACAACGAGGTGGGGGGGCGGCTGCTGGAGGCGAGCGGCACGGAGTACATGGTGCGCGGCCGGGGCTACGCCAAGAGTCCCGAGGACTTCGGCCAGATCGTGCTCAAGACGGGTCCCGGCGGCGTGCCCGTGCTGCTGCGCGACGTGGCCCGCGTGGAGCTGGGGCCGGAGATCCGCCGCGGCGTCTCGGACCTCGACGGCCTGGGCGATACGGTGGGCGGCATCGTCGTCATGCGCCACGGCGAGAACGCCCTCGACGTCATCCAGCGGGTGAAGGCGAAGCTCGAGGAGCTCGCCCCCGGCATGCCCCCAGGCGTCGAGGTGGTGACCACCTACGACCGTTCGGACCTCATCACCCGCGCCCTCGGCACCCTGAAACACGAGCTGCTGATCGAGATGATCATCGTCTCGCTCGTCATCCTCGTCTTCCTTTGGCACATCCCGTCGGCGATCGTGCCGATCATCACCATACCGGTCTCCGTGCTCGTCGCCTTCATCCCGCTCTACTACTTCGGGGTGACCGTCAACATCATGTCGCTCGCCGGCATCGCCATCTCGATCGGCGTGCTGGTGGACGGCGCCATCGTCGAGGTGGAGAACGCCTACAACAAGCTGCAGCGCTGGCAGGCAGAAGGCCGCAAGGGGGACTTCCACAAGGTGCGGCTGGAGGCTCTCCAGGAGGTGGGGCCCTCGGTCTTCTTCTCGCTGCTGGTGATCGCCGCCGCCTTCCTGCCGGTGTTCGCCCTCGTCGATCAGGAAGGGCGGCTGTTCAAGCCCCTCGCCTATTCGAAGAACCTGGCGATGGCCATCGCCGCGCTGCTCGCCATCACGCTCGATCCGGCCCTGCGCATGCTCTTCACTCGCATGGACCCGTTCACCTTCCGGCCGCGCTGGCTCGCCCGGCTGGCCAGCACGGTGGCGGTGGGCACCTACCACCCGGAGGAGCGGCACCCGGTGAGCCGCTCCATCTTCCGCCTCTACGAGCCGGCCTGCCGCTTCGTGCTGCGGCGCCCGGGGCTGGTGATCGCCGCCGCCCTGACGCTGGTTCTCGTCAGCCTCCCCCTCTATTTCCGCCTCGGCTCGGAGTTCATGCCGCCGCTGAACGAAGGGACGATCCTCTACATGCCCATCACTCTGCCCGGCATCTCGGTGGCGCAGGCGAGCGAGCTGCTGCAGACGCAGGACCGGGTGCTCAAGAGCTTCCCCGAGGTCGCGCGCGTCTTCGGCAAGGCCGGCCGTGCCGACACCTCGACCGATCCGGCGCCGCTGTCGATGGTCGAGACCACGGTCGTGCTCAAACCCGAGGAGGAGTGGCGGCCGAAGGCGCGCTGGTATTCCTCCTGGGCCCCCGGGTGGATGAAGCCGGCCTTCCGCCCGTTCTGGCCCGACCACATGTCCTACGAAGAGCTGATCGACGAGATGGACCGCGCGCTGCGCATCCCCGGCGTCACCAACGCCTGGACGATGCCGATCAAGAACCGCATCGACATGCTGTCGACGGGCGTGCGCACGCCGATCGGCGTCAAGGTGTTCGGCAGCGACCTGACTGAGATCGAGCGCACGGGCGAGCGGCTGGAGGCCCTGCTGCGCGACATTCCGGGCACCCGCAGCGTCTACGCCGAGCGGGTGGCTGGCGGCTACTTCGTGGACATCGTGCCGCGGCGCGACCAGCTCGCCCGCTACGGCCTGACCATCGAGCAGATGCAGCGGGTGATCGGCACCGCCATCGGCGGCGAGAACGTCACCACCACCATCGAGGGGCGCGAACGCTATCCGGTCAACGTGCGCTATCCGCGCGAGCTGCGCGACGAGCCGGGCCGCCTCGCCCGCGTCCTCGTCGCCACGGAGAGCGGCGCCCAGGTGCCGCTCGCCCAGATCGCCGACATCCAGATCGTGCAGGGGCCGGCCATGCTGCGCGACGAGAACGGCTTCCTCGCCGGCTACGTCTACGTCGACGTCGCCGGCCGCGACATCGGCGGCTACGTGGAGGAGGCGAAGGAGGTGGTGCGCCGCAAGCTCACCCTGCCGGCGGGCTACTCGCTGCAATGGAGCGGCCAGTACGAGAACATGGTGCGGGTGCGCCAGCGCCTCAAGGTGGTGGTGCCGATCACCCTGGTGCTGATCTTCGTCCTGCTCTACGCCAACACCCGCTCATCCGTAAAGGCCATGGTGGTGATGCTGGCGGTGCCCTTCTCCGCCGTGGGCGCCATCTGGCTGTTCTACATCCTCGGCTACAACGTCTCGATCGCCGCCTGGGTGGGGATGATCGCGCTGCTGGGTCTCGACGCCGAGACCGGCGTCTTCATGCTCCTCTTTCTCGACCTCGCCTACGACGAGGCGAAGCGCGAGGGCCGGCTGAGGACCGTGGCGGACCTCGACGAGGCGATCGTCCACGGCGCCGTCAAACGCGCGCGGCCGAAGATGATGACCGTCGCCGCCGCCTTCATGGGCCTGCTGCCCATCCTGTGGTCCACCTCGGCGGGCGCCGACGTGATGAAGCGCATCGCGGCGCCGATGATCGGCGGTCTCGTCACCTCGTTCCTGCTCGAGCTGCTGGTCTACCCGGCGGTCTACAAGCTCTGGAAGCGGCGCACCGAGATGCGCGGCGCGGACGCGGCGCCGGACGCCGGTCTCGGCGCGGCGGCGTAGGATTTCCCGTCCTCCCCAGAGGACAATTTCACGACTCGGATCGTCCGTAACTCCTTTGTTTTCAGCGGACCTTCTTCTGGCACCGGCCTTGCCCTTGGAGGTCCGCGTCACACAAGGAGACACCCAAATGAAACGCTTCACCGTGCTCGCCGCTCTTCTCGTCCTGTCGCTCGCTCCTGCCCTGCAGGCGCAAGGCCGTGGGTACCCGACTCAGGACCGCTACCGCTATCCCAGCTCCGGCCAGTGGGACCGCATCGCCGCGCTGGCTCACGAGATGGAGGACATCGCCACCTCCATCCACCGCCAGTACGAGCGCAACAATCGGCGGCCGGACCGCGCCGAGGCCCGCGTCGCGGCCGATCTGCACGAGCTCAACGAACAGGCCGCCCGTCTCCACCGCCAGATCGAAGGCCGTGGCTATCAGGACAACTACGGCTATCGGGACGGCAACCGGGACAACGGCTACCGGCAGGACCGCCGCTACCGCGATGATGGCTTCGCGCGGCTGGAGGAGGCCTTCTTCAAGCTGTCCGATTCCCTGCGCTATATCCAGCGCCGGCCTTACGTCGATCGCGGCATGGACCGCATCTACGACCTGATGAGCGAGCTCGGCGGCTATTACGGCCGCTCCGGCTACGGCAGGGGCTATCAGGGACAGGACCGCTACGGCCGGGACCGCTACAACGGCTACGACCGCGACCGTTACAACGGCCACGACTCCAGGCCGCCGCAGCACTGACAGAGCAACGTAGGGGCGGGGCTTGTCCCCGCCCTTTTCGCGATCCGGCCGAGCCT
>JBIOVX010000036.1:0-9213 GCA_044868005.1 Thermoanaerobaculia bacterium
TCCCCGCCCGGCAACATCGCGGTCTCCACTCCAGGGCGGGGACAAGCCCCGCCCCTACGAAAAACACTGTGTTACGCTTCCAGTGAATCAACCCAAGCCGGAACCCATGCGCGAGACCAAGCTGACCCTGATCCTTCTCGGCGTCCTGGCCTTCATCGCGCTCGGCTTCGTCCTCCACCAGCTCCAGCCCATCCTGCTGCCTTTCGTCGTCGCCGTTTTCCTGGCGCAGACCTTCGCGCCGTTCAACGCGGCCCTCCGCCGCCGACGGATCCCGGGGGCGCTGTCGATCCTCCTCGTGCTGGTGGTGGTGACCATCGGCCTGCTCATCTTCTCCTGGGTGCTCTACTCCAGCGCCCAGTCGTTCACCGAGGCCATGCCGAAGTATCAGGCGCGGCTGCAAGGAATGCTCACAGCGATCACGGGGTGGCTCGCGGCCTCCTTCCCCCGGCTCGCCGCGCAGATCCAGCACTACCACTGGGAACAGGCGATGGAGGTGTCGTCGGTGACCGGGTTCGTGGCGGCGATGGTGGGCTCGTTCCTGGTCTTCTTCAACGACGCGTTCTTCATCCTCCTCTTCCTCGTCTTCCTCCTCTCGGGCAGCCATGCCTTTCCCGGCAAGCTGCGGCAAGCGCTGGCCCACGAGCACGCCGAGCGGCTCGGCACGGTGATGCGCAACGTCCAGGCCCAGGTGCGCAAGTACCTGCTGACCAAGACCCTGATCAACCTGGGGATCGGCACTCTCGTCGCCCTCCTCTTCATGGCCTTCGGCGTGGACTTCCCGCTGTTCTGGGGGCTGCTGACGTTCCTCGCGCACTACATCCCGAGCATCGGCGCGGTGATCTCGGTGGCCCTGCCCTCGGCCTTTCTCTTCCTCCAGTTCTCTCCCGGCAAGGCCCTGTTGATCGCGGTGATCAACGCGGCCTTGCAGTTCCTCGTCGGCAACGCCATCGAGCCGCGGATCATGGGGACGAGCCTCAACCTGAGCCCGCTGCTCGTGCTGCTCTCCCTCATCTTCTGGGGCTGGCTGTGGGGCCCCTGGGGCATGGTGCTCGCGGTGCCGATCACCTCGATGATCAAGATCGTCTGCGAGAACGTGCCGCCGCTGCGGCCGCTCGCCGTGCTGATGAGCGAGACGGTGGAACCGCCGCCCGGTCAGACCAGCCCGGCGAGGAACGCCGAGGCCGGCGCGGCGCGGATGCCCTCCGAGCTGATGTAGTCGTTGCGGCCCGTCGCCGAGATCTGCCAGGCGTCGCACCCAGGGAACCGCGCCTTGAAGTAGCGCAGGCTGCGATCGATTTCGGTATCGGCCCACTTGCTCTCGACCGCCAGCAGGGGCTTCCGCCGCTCGGTCACGACGAAGTCCACCTCCCGGCCGTCGGTGTCCCGGAAATAACGCAGCTCCAAGTCGCGTCCCTGCGTGTCCTGTTGGTATTGAACCCACTTCAGCAGATGGGAGGCCACCAGGTTCTCGGAGCGCGGCGAGAGGTCCGGTACCAGGGTCCAATCGAAGTGATAGTGCTTCTGCTCCTTCTTGACCGCGCGGATGGCGGGGCTGCCGAAGGGAGACAACCGGAAGACGGCGAAGAGGCGTTCGAGGATCTGCAGCCAGCTCGACACCGTCTTGTGGCTCACCTGGAGATCCTCGCGCAGGGCGTTGACGGAGAGCGGCGACCCGACCAGCTCCGGCAGCCGGATCATCAGCAGCTCGAGGCTGCCGAGATCCTGCACCCGCTCGAGGCTCACCAGCTCCTCGCGGATGAGCAGGTTCCGGTGCTCGCGCGACCAGCGGCGCGCCTCCACCTCCGAGCCGCCGAAGAACGGCTCCGGGAACCCCCCGAGGACCAACAGTTGCCGAAGATCCTCCTCGGTTTTCGACCCCAGCTCGGCGAAGGACAAGGGGTGGAGGTGGAGCAGATGGTAGCGGCCCTGGAGCGAGTCTCCCGAATAGCGGTAATAGTCGAGCCGGGCGCTGCCGGTGACCAGGATGCGCTGTCCCGGCCGCCGGCCGTCATAGAGACCCTTGAGATAGTTCCTCCAGAGGCGGTACTTGTGGATCTCGTCGAAGATCCAGAGGGCCGAGGGAGGCAGCTCCCGCTTGAGGATCCGCTCCCGGTGCTCGGGAATGTCCCAGTTCAGGTATCCCTTTTCCGCGTCTTCGAGACTCCGGGCGAGGGTCGTTTTCCCGACCTGACGAGGCCCGGCGACGAAGACCATCTTCTTTTCCAGATCCTGCTCGACCTGAGGGACGAGATACCGCTGGTGCGGCTTCATGAAGGGAAGGATGCCGGAAATTTCACCCCTAGTCAAAAATACTCGCGAGTTTTTTCGACTGTGGGTGAAACCGAAGACGCCTGCGTCTCACCGTGGCAGTTGCCGTGCGATGAGGACTAGCCGCTCGGGATCAGGATAGAGCGCCTGCAGACAGGGCTGCCGGCTCGGGAGCAGGCGCGGGTCAGCCAGCACCTCCTCCAGACAGACGCGTCCGGCGGCCCGTTGCGGCATCGTCCACGTTGCAACCTGGTAGAGCTTGCCGGCGCTGACGCCCAGGCCGAGCCCGAGGGGCACGGCCACCACGAGCCCGGCCAGCGCCATCGTCCGGTGCAGGACGGCCGGCGGTCCTCCCGCGCCGTTCGACTCCAGGATCAGGCGCACAGTGGTACACAGCAGCACCAGCCAGCCCACGAGCATGAAAGAGGTGTAGCGGCTGGCCATCGCCGAAGCCTGGCCTAAGCCGGCGCGGCCGATCAGGATCAACAGCGCCACTCCATGGACCATTACCAACGATGCCAGCGCCAGAGATGCCAGCGGCGGCGCGGTGCGCCAGATCCGCCTCTTCGCCCCGAGAACGACCAGCGCGCAGCTCGCGAGGACGAAGAGCGTGCCCATTGCCCTGGGGAGCAGAGTCCTGCCCGTCACAAAAGGGTTGCCATAGTAGAGCTGTAGGAAATCAAAGGTCTGCTCCGGATGGGCGAGAGCGACGAGCGGGCCAGGATGCTGCGGCGGCCGCTCGAGACCATGCAGGTACAAGGCGAGCATGGCGGCGAGGACGGCAGCCGCCCCGGCCAGGCGGAGCAAACCGAACCCGCGGCCAGGCGCCCGCCGGCGCCGCCACCAGCGCAGCCCCTGCCAGACGAGCAGGAGTGGAATCAGGACGACCCAATGCGCCGTGCTGAGGTAGGAGAGGGCCAGCCCGCCGGCAACCCGGCAGCGCGAACCCGGGCTCGGCGGATCGGACATTCCGCGCACCGTCATCACCACACCGAACAGCGCGCCTGCAAAGGCAACCTGCGCGCCGACCAGCAGGTTCTCCCACTGCACCCACGAGAAGAAGAACGCGGAGCACGCGAGCTGAAAGAGGATCCTTGGCCCGCGCGACAGGCCGGCGCAGGCGCTCCGCACGAGCGGTACGAGCAGCCAAAAGGTCGCACCGATCAAGAGATACGAGAGGACCATCAGCGGTATCGTCCCGACCCCGAGCTCGGCGGCTCCATAGAAGAGGAGCTTCGAGAGGACGATGCGATGCTCGTTGTGGGGCCGCCACAGCTCCTGAAGGTCGAGGCCGGTGCTTCGCATCTGCAGCCATTCGGAGGCGAGATCCCACTCGTCCCACCACAGCGTCGGCTGTGCCAGCCCCAGGACGGCCGCGCCGGTCAACAGCCACGGCAGGGCCAGCGCCCACCGTTCCTCCTGTAACCGCATCGCCGGTTCGTGCATCGTCAGCCTCGCCGCGGCGCAGCCTTTCACGGTTTGACGGAGATTCGCGAGCGGCATAGAGTGGCCTCGCTCAACCCAATCTGGGCCAACCAAAGGAGGAAGCGTATGGTTTCTCTCTTGCCGATCCTCGCGCTGATGCAGTACGACGACACGACCGGAGGAGGCGGCGGGATCGCCGGCTGCCTCGGCGGCGGCCTTTTCATGGTCATCGCGCTCGCCTTCCTCGTCGTCGTCATCGCCGGAATGTGGAAGGTCTTCGTCAAGGCGGGCCATCCCGGCTGGGCGGCCATCGTGCCCTTCTACAATCTCTACATCCTGACCCTGATCGCGGGCCGGGAGATCCTGTGGTTCATCCTGCTGCTGATCCCCGGCGTCAACATCATCGCCGCGATCATGATCTCGCTCGACATCGCCAGGAAGTTCGGCCAGAGCACGGGGTTCGGCATCGGGCTCGCCTTCCTGCCCTTCATTTTCTATCCGATCCTGGGCTTCGGCAGCGCGCAATACAACCCGAACGCCTGAGCGCTGAAGACGAGGGGGCTAGGAGGTGAGGGTCAGGGCAGCCGCAGCACGACGATCGTCTGGTCGTCCTCGCGCGGCGCGTCGCGAGTGAACAGGGCCACATCGCCAAGGACTCCGTCGCGGACGCCTTCGACGCCGCGGCCGGCATGCCTGGCGAGGCTGGCCTCCAGGCGCTCGAAACCGAACATCTCCTCGCTCCCCTCCCGCCTCGCCTCGACCACTCCGTCGCTGAACAGGAACAGCGTGTCACCCGGTGCCAACTGGTAGGTGCGCGCCTCGACGTTCAGCTCGCCGCGCACGCCGAGAGGATAGGCGATGGACTCCAGCGCCTCGACGCGGCCGGCGGTGGTGATGCGGTAGGGGAAGAGATGGCCGGCGCTGGCGTGCACCAGCTCCAGCCGCCGCGGGTCGAGCAGGGCATAGCAGAGGGTGGCGAGCAGCCGCTTGCGGGCGGTCTGGTAGACGGTGCGGTTGAGAGTGTTGAAGACGGCCGCCACGTCCGGATCGAAGGTCACCTGCACGGCGAGCGCGGATTTGGCCATGGACATGATGAGGCCGGAGGAGACGCCGTGGCCGGCCACGTCGCCCACGGCCACGGCCAGACGGCCATCCTCGAGCGCCAGCACGTCGTAGAAGTCGCCGCCGACCTCGGAGGCCGGCAGGTAGGCGTGGGCGATGTCCACGCCGGCGAGCCGCGGCGGCAGCTCGGGGAGGATCGAGCTCTGGATGCGCCGCGCCGTCTCCAGCTCCACCCGCTGGCGCTCGCGCTCGGCGATGCGCCGCACGTGCGGCGGGACGTCCTCGTAGCGGTAGACGAACTCCTTGCCGCCGCCGAGGAAGCGCAGGCTCGCCACCAGCGGCACCGCCAGCAGGCCGACGGCGATCCAGCCCTGCACCTGGAGGCTGGCATCTCCGGAGGTCATCAGCGGATAGGCGGTGAAGAGGGTCTGCGTCACGAAGCCGGCGAGCAGCACGGTGAGCAGATCCGTGGCCACGAAGAGGCCCACCAGCACCGCGGCGAAGAGGAGGGCGATGACGAAGGTCCAGCCGAGGGGCATCACCAGGGCCAGCGGCGGCAGGACGACGGCCGCCAGCAGCACGGCGGCGAGCGATCCCGCCCACACGCCCAGACGCCGGGCCGCCGACGGCAGCAGGCAGAGGATGACGGCAAGATAGAGCGGCAGGACGATCCCGAGCGCATTGAGCACCAGCTCCAGGCCCGGCCACCGGCTGCTGATGTCCAGCACCATCGAGGAGAACGCCCAACCGCCGGCGGCGCGGATGGCGATCAGCAGGGCCGCCAGCCCTCCCGCGGCGGCGAGCCCCGCCGTCCAGCCGCGGAAGGCGGACCGCGCCACGGTCTCGTTCGCGAAGTCTCCCTGGAAGAGGGCGTCGAAGGCCGCCAGCTTGTGCCCCCAGCGCTCGCGGCAGATGGACTCGCCTACGGACCACCCGAAGAAGGCGAGCACCGCGGCGGGCAGGATGAAGTAGACCACCTGGAACAGCACGACCAGCCACGTGTTCTGTTCGCGCGTGGCGAAGCCGAAGCCGCTGTCCTCGGAGCTGACGCGGCTGAGGAGCAGCATCAACAGCAGGCCGGCGTCGCCCACCAGCAGGAAGACCTGCACGCCGCGGCGCACGCCGATCTCGCCTTCGTGGTAGCGCTTGAGAAAGGGGAAGGCCAGCAGGACGACGAGCAGGAGGATCCACACCACCCGGGTGATGCCCAGCAGGCCGAAGGTCTGGACGGAGCGGATGAGCTCCTTCTCGCCGGGATCGTCCAGCCAGCGGCCGAAGCCCGCGATCTGATCGCCGGCGAAGAACACCTGAATGCCGTGGGTGCTGCCCGCCGCGAGCGGGTTCCGGCGGTCGGGATAGCGGACGGCCAGATCGGTCCGCTTGGCGAGCTGTTGGCTGCGCAGCTCCGGCGCGCCGTAGCGCGTGAGATCGATCCCCTGCTCGCGCAGGAACGCGTCGGCCCGCGCCCGCGCCTCCGGCTGCGAGATCGGAGCCCCCGCGGCCTGGGGATCGAACCGCCGGCGGAGCGTCAGGATCTCACCGGCGAAGGAGACCCCCGCCGTGTAGGCCCACTCGTCGCGCTGCGCTCGCCGCGGGTAGACGCGAACCTGCCAGGAGATAACCTGGTCGGGGAGCCCCGAGGCGCGCAGGACTTCCTCTCCCCGGCGATCGCGGATTCCCTGCAGCCGGCGCTCCAGCAGGAAGTCCCGGTCCACTTGGATCACGACGTAGGCATCCTCGACCGGCTCGCCGAGATCGCGGAAGCGCTCGAGCGCGATGGCGACCGCCTCCGCGCGCGACACCGTCCACGGCTTGGGGATGAACGGGAAGGCCCGCGGATAAGCCCAGACCAGCAGCGCCAGACCGGCGGCGCCCGCGAGGAGCCAGAGAAGGAGGGAACGCGCGTACCGCATGGGGGTGAGTACGGAATTAGGGGCTGTGAGTTTACGAACCGGGATGCCCTTCGAGGCCTCACCCCCTGTCCCCCTCTCCCTGACGGGCGAGGGGGGACGCTCCACAGCCGGCTTTGCCGATAGGAGGCCGCCTCTCTGCAATACCCCTTCGCCTGAGTCCCCCCTCGCCCGTCAGGGAGAGGGGGACAGGGGGTGAGGCTTCGAAGGGCAGATCGCTCCGATCCGCCATCGCCCTTCGAGACTCTGAATCTCTCAGCTCACCCCTTCCCCAACCCCTCCACCAGCCCGCGCACGGCCTGGGCCGACTTGTCCAGCATCGCCTTCTCCTCCACCGTCAGCGAGAGCTGAACGACCTTCTCCATGCCGCCGCGGCCGAGCACGCAGGGCACGCCGATGAAGAGGTTCTCGTAACCGTACTCGCCCTGGAGGTAGACGGCGCAGGGGAGGATCTTCTTCTTGTCGCCGAGGATGGCCGCCACCATCTCGTAGGCGGAGGCGCCCGGCGCATAGTAGGCCGAGCCGGTCTTGTAATAGTTGACGATCTCGATACCGCCGTTGCGGGTGCGGTCGTTGATCGCCTCGATGGCCGCCGCGTCCAGGAGCTGCGGCAGGGGGATGCCGTTGACAGTGGCGAAGCGCGGCAGCGGCACCATGGTGTCGCCGTGGCCGCCGAGCACGAAGGCGTCCACGTCCTCCACCGAGACGTCGAGCTTCTCGGCGATGAACCAGCGCATGCGCGCCGCGTCGAGCACGCCGGCCATGCCGAAGACGCGCTCGCGGGGGAACCCGGAGACGCGGCGGGCCACCTCGCACATGGCGTCGAGCGGATTGGTGACGATGATGAGGATGGTCTCCGGCGACCGCGCGACGAGCTGCCGCACCACCTCGGAGACGATCTCCGTGTTCTTGGCCAGCAGATCGTCGCGGCTCATGCCCGGCTTGCGGGCGAGGCCGGCGGTGACCACGCAGACTTGCGAGCCGGCGGTGGGCTCGTAGTCGCCGCCGCCGCTGATGCGGGCGTTGAAGCCCAGCACGGGCGCGGACTCCATCATGTCCAGGGCCTTGCCGGTGGCGAGATCGGCGAGCATGTCCACCATCACGACGTCGGCCAGATCCGCCTGGGCAACCAGTTGCGCGCAGGTGGCGCCGACGTTGCCGGCGCCCACCACGGTGACTTTGTAGCGCATGGAAGAGATCTCCTGTTCGACTTAGATGTTGCCGAGAATCGCGTCCGCGAACTCGGACGTCCTGAGCAGAGTAGCGCCCTCCATCTGCCGCTCGAGATCGTAGGTCACCCGCTTCTGCTCGATGGTGCGGGCGAGCGCCGACTCGATGGCGTCCCCCGCCTCGCGCCAGCCGAGCCAGCGCAGCATCATCACGCCGGAGAGGATCAGCGAGCCGGGGTTGACCTTGTCCTGGTTGGCGTATTTGGGCGCCGTGCCGTGGGTCGCTTCGAAGACGGCGAAGCCGTCGCCCTCGTTGCTGCCGGGCGCCATGCCGAGCCCTCCCACCTGGGCGGCGAGGGCGTCGGAGAGATAGTCGCCGTTGAGGTTCGTCGTCGCCAGGACGTCGTACTCCTCCGGCCGCAGCAGGACCTGCTGGAAGGTCGAGTCGGCGATGCGGTCCTTGATCACGATCTTCCCGGCGGGCGCCTTGCCGCCGTGCTCGTCCCAGACCTCCTGCTCGGTGACCGTGGCGCCGCCGAACTCCTCGCGCGCCACCTCGTAACCCCAATCCTTGAAGGCCCCTTCGGTGAACTTCATGATGTTGCCCTTGTGAACCAGGGTGACGCTCTTGCGGCCGGCCGCCTGGGCATACTGGATCGCCTTGCGCACGAGCCGCTTGCTGCCGGTCACCGAGATGGGCTTGATGCCGATGCCGCTGTCCGGCCGCACCTTCTTGCCAAGTCCGGCGAGGAACTCGATGAGCCGCTTCGCCTCCTCCGAGCCGGCGCGCCACTCGATGCCGGCGTAGACGTCCTCCGTGTTCTCACGGAAGATCACCATGTCGACCTTCTGCGGCTCCTTGACCGGCGAGGGCACCCCCGCGTAGTAGCGCACCGGCCGCACGCAGGCGTAGAGGTCCAGCACCTGGCGCAGGGTGACGTTGAGGCTGCGGATGCCGCCGCCGACCGGGGTCGTCAGCGGACCCTTGATCGCCGCGCGGTAGTGCCGGATGGCTTCGAGTGTGGATTGCGGGAGCCAGTCCTGCTTCAGGGTGTAGGCCTTCTCGCCGGCGAGCACCTCCAGCCAGGCGATGGCCCGCGAGCCGCCGTAGGCCTTCTCCACCGCGCCGTCGAGCACCCGGCGGGTGGCCTTCCAGATGTCCGGACCCGTGCCGTCTCCCTCGATGAAGGGGATCACCGGTCGGTCCGGCACCTGCAAGCGCTGCTCCGCCGCGTGCCAGACGATCTCCTGGCCGTCCGCGGGCGGGGTCGGATCGATGAATGGGGTGCC
Organism: Thermoanaerobaculia bacterium; assembly: GCA_044868005.1. Taxonomy (GTDB): domain Bacteria; phylum Acidobacteriota; class Thermoanaerobaculia; order Multivoradales; family UBA5704; genus DATARR01. The sequence continues at coordinate 9,125 of JBIOVX010000036.1, forward strand.
CAAGAGTGCGCCTCCTGAAAGGAAGAAGAAAACGCGCGCCGTAACGTATCACAGCCCCCTGGGAGCGCCGGCGTCCCGCCGGCAGCGAG
>JBIOVX010000037.1:0-13514 GCA_044868005.1 Thermoanaerobaculia bacterium
GCGCCCCGGTGCTGCGCACGGACAAGGAAGGCAAGAAGGACAATCACATCTGGCACTGGGAGGCGGGCGACCGGGCGAAGACCGACGCCGCGTCGAAAGCGTCGGCCGTCGTCGTGCGGGAGAAGATCTACATCCCGCGCATCCACGTCGCGTCGATCGAGACCTGCGGCTGTGTCGCGGACTTCCATCCCGGGACCGGAAAGCTCACCGTCTACATGACGACCCAGGCGCCCCACGCCATCCGCACCGTATTCGCGCTCGTCGCCGGCCACGTCGGACTCTCGGAAGAAAAGATCCGCATCGTGTCGCCCGACATCGGCGGCGGTTTCGGCGGGAAGGTCCCGGTCTATCCGGGTTACGTCATCGCGGTGGCGGCCTCGGTCGTCATCGGCAAGCCGGTCAAGTGGGTCGAGGACCGGATGGAAAACCTCCAGGCCGACTCCTTCGCCCGCGACTACCACATGACCGCCGAGCTCGCCGCCAAGCAGGACGGCACGATGACGGCGCTGCGCATCACGACGCTCGCCGACCACGGCTACACCGACGCCGCCGCCAACCCGTCGAAGTTCCCGGCCGGCCTGTTCTCGATCTGCACCGGCTCCTACGACATCAAGACGGCTTTCACCGAGATGGACGCCGCCTACACCAACAAGCCGCCGGGCGGCGTCGCCTATCGCTGCTCCTTCCGCGTCACCGAGGCCGCGCACGCGATCGAAAGGGTTACCGACGTGCTGGCGGCAGAGCTGAAGATGGACCCGGCGGAGCTGCGCTTCAAGAACTTCATCCCGGCCGACAAGTTCCCTTACAAGTCGGCGCTGGGCTGGGAGTACGACAGCGGCAACTACAAGGCGGCGCTCGAGAAGGCGATGGCAGGGATCGGTTACGCCGAGTTGCGCAAGGAGCAGGCCGAGAAGCGGGCGAAGGGCGAGCTCATGGGGATCGGCATCTGCTCCTTCACCGAGATCGTCGGCGCCGGGCCGTCGAAGGACTTCGACATCCTGGGGATCAAGATGTTCGACTCGGCGGAGATCCGCATTCACCCGACCGGCAAGGCGATCGCACGCTTCGGCACCAAGTCGCAAGGGCAGGGACACGAGACGACCTACGCCCAGATCGTCGCCGAGGAGCTGGGCATCCCGGCGGCGCACATCCAGGTTGAAGAGGGCGATACCGACACCGCCCCCTATGGCCTCGGCACCTACGCCAGCCGCTCGACCCCGACGGCCGGCGCGGCGGCCGCCATCGCGTCGCGCAAGATCCGCGACAAGGCGAAGAAGATCGCCGCCTACCTGCTGGAGGCGAGCGAGGAGGACCTGGAGTGGGAGCCCGGCAAGTTCTTCGTCAAGGGGGCGCCGCAGAAGTCGAAGACCATCCAGGAGATCGCCTTCGCCGCCTACACCAATCATCCGCCGGGAATGGAGGCGGGCCTGGAGGCGGTCGACTATTACGATCCGCCGAATCTGACCTTCCCCTTCGGCAGCTACATCTGCGTCGTCGACATCGATCGCGGCACCGGCGAGGTCAAGGTCCGCCGCTTCCTGGCGGTCGACGACTGCGGCAACATCATCAACCCGATGATCGTCGACGGCCAGATCCACGGCGGCCTGAGCATGGGCTTGGCCCCGGCGCTCTTCGAAGAGATCAGCTACGACGAGAGCGGCAACATCTCGGGCGGCAGTTTCATGGACTACCTCGTCCCCACCGCCATGGAGACGCCGAACTGGGAGACCGACAAGACGGTGACCCCCTCGCCGCACCATCCGCTGGGAGCCAAAGGAGTCGGCGAGTCGGCGACGGTGGGGGCCCCGCCCGCGATCGTCAACGCGGTCGTCGACGCGCTCTCCCACCTGGGGGTGCGGCACATCGAGATTCCGATGACTCCGGAGAAGGTGTGGAACATCTTGAAGGAGAAGGGGGTGGCGGAGTAGGGCGTCTACTCGAAGCTCCCGGGTCAGAAGTCCAGGGACTGCTGCCCGGGAGCAGAGCTCTCAGGCTTCACGTCGGAAGGCTCTCGGGATGCCGACGGCCAAGCCGTTCGCCGGCAACCACCGCGCCCCCCGCTGCACCAAGGCGGCGTTTCCCGAATCGGAATCGCTATGCTCCTTGACCCACAGCGGCACCCATCCGTTCTTCAGGTTTTCGATCGCGCCGGCCCAGGTGCCGCCGCTCTCCTTGCTGGCGGCGATCACGACCCCGGCATCCGCCAGACAATAGATGTATTTGTTGCGTGCCATGGCATTGCCGACGTTGAAGGGCGCTTCCGGATTGAAAGGAGAGACGAGCACGAGGTTTTTGCTCATCAATCCCTGACGGTATTTGGCGGAGAGCGCGGCACGCAGCAGGTTCTCGGCCAGCACGCCGGCCGCGGTGCCTTCCTTTTCGAGCGCGCCCAGCATCGCAGTTTCATCCACGCCGGCCGCGCCGCCTGAGACGACGGAGAACCCTTGCGCCGCGATCTCGGCGCCGAGCCGGGAGGTGTATTCGAGATCCTCCGTCCGCGCCGCCCGCGAGCCGACCACCGCGACGCCGCCCTGATCGAGCAATTGGCGGTTGCCGCAGCCGAACAGCACGGGCGGCGCCTCGAGCCTAAGCCGCTTCTTGAGCCGGGAAGGGTAGTCAGGATCCGACCGGGTCATCACCCAGAGCCCCGCGCGCTGCCACTTCTCGAGCGCCAGCCCCAAGGCGCCCGAACGCCCGAGCAGATGGCGAATCCGATCGGGCGTGATGGAGGGGTCCAGCCAGCCGTTGAGACAGTCCGCGGGATCGGCGCTGGTCATCAGCGCCTCCGGAGACTTCTCCTGGCTCTTGAGCCAGGCCGCGAAGCGACCCCACTCGGTCGGCGTCAACGGCTTGGGCTCGTCCTTCGGGGCTTTCGGGAACCAGACCGTCATCAGCAGGACGGCCTGGGTCTGCAGGCTGGCGCTCATGTCAATCTCCCGCGCTCGCCGAGGCTAGCACCAGCGGCCAGACCGGTCCACTGCCCGCCTGGCGCAGCAGGGCGGCGATGACCGTCATCGTCCAGCCTGAGTCGATGACGTCGTCTACGAGCAAGACGGGACCGGGAGGGATGTCTGCACCAATTTCGAAGACCCCGTCGAGGTTATGGCATTGATGGAACCGGTTCTGCTGCAGCTTCTGCGGCTGATTGTCGCGCACCTTCTCGACCGCGTTGACGAAAGGCAGCCCAAGCCGCTGAGCCAGACGCTTGGCGAAGCCGGAAACGAGCTCCGGACGCTTGCGCGAGGGCACGCAGGTCACCCAGCCAGGAGCCGGCTCCGGGCGCCAGCGATCCCGCACCATCTCCGCGACAGCTTCCACCAGCTCATCTCGGAAGCGGCCCGCATGCTTGTCGTCGGCGACCACGCGTCCCCAGCCGGCATCGCCCCAACGCGCGAGGATCCGTCCGGTCTCGGCTTGCAGGTCCTTCTTGAAATTGCCGGAGAACCCGTAGGTGGGGAATGCCCCGGCGGCCACCTGTTTCTTACAGATCAGAGGGATCTCCGAGCGCCTGAGGAAGAGGGACGCCTCGACCGCCAGGCGGTGGCTGAAGCCCTCGGATACCACAGGCCGTCCCAGGCAGCGAGCGCATCTGCCGCACGGCTGCGGATCGGGGTCATCCAGCGCGCGAGCGAGGAACATCATCAAGCATGCCGGCGTATCGAGGTACTCCTGCACCTCTTGCCACTCCTTCAGGCGCTGCCCCGTCAACCGCCGGATCCGTTCCCGGTCCATGGCGTAGGGCACGGGGGTTCGCATCCACTTGGTGCCTTCCTTGAGCACTGGCGCGGGATTCTCCACGGAGAGGAGCTTGAGGACTTTTTCGATCTGACCCTTGCGCAGGTTCACGGTCTGTTCGATCTGCCGCTCGGACAGACCGTCGCTGTTCGCCAGGGCCTCCAGGATCGCATTCACGTGCGCCTCGTCAGGGAAGGCAGTGACGCGGAAGTAGTCCTGGATCTCGCCGTCTTCCCGTCCCGACATCAGCACGCCGACCGCGCGATCGATGGCGCGTCCGGCGCGCCCCACTTGCTGGTAATAAGCCACGATCGAGCCGGGAGCCTGGTAATGGACGACGAAGCCGAGGTCCGGCTTGTCGTAGCCCATGCCGAGAGCCGTCGTGGCGACCAGGGCTTTGATCTCGTTGTCGAGCAGCAGCTTCTCCAACTGCTGGCGATATCCGGATGAGCCGGCCTCTTCCTGCCCTTCCACGTCGCTGTAGTACGCGCGTGCCGAAATACCCTGCCGGTTGAGCCATCCGGACACCCGGTCGGCGTCGCGTTTGGTCAGCGTGTAGATGACGCCGGTGCCGGGCAGGTCCGGCACGTGCTCGGCCAGCCACGCCAGCCGTGCCGCCTGGTCCGGCAGGCGAAGCGTTTGCAGCGCCAGGCTGTGCCGGATCAGCGAGCCCCGCTGTACCTGAATGTCGCCGAGCTGAGCGATCACGTCGTCTACTACACGATCGTTGGCCGTGGCCGTCGTGCCGAGCACCGGCAGATTGGCCGGCATGTGCTGGAGCACGTTCACCAGCCGCCGGTAGTCGGGGCGGAAATCGTGTCCCCAGTCCGAGATGCAGTGCGCCTCGTCCACCACCAACAAACCGATTCGCCGCGCCATCGGCAGCAGAACCTTCTCGACGAACTCGTCGTTGGCCAGGCGTTCCGGAGAGATCAGCACCGCGTCCGCCTCATCGGCGAGGATGCTGCGGGTTACATCCGCCCACTCGTCGCGGTTTGCCGAGTTGATGGTGAGCGCCTGGATGCCCAGCCGCTCCGCCGCATCGATCTGGTTGCGCATCAACGCCAGCAGGGGTGAGACGATCAGCGTCGGCCCCTGCTCCCGGTCGCGAAGGATACGCGTGGCGATGAAATAGATCGCACTCTTACCCCAGCCGGTGCGCTGGACCACCAACAGCTTCCGCCGGTGATTCACCAGCGCGTCGATCGCCTCCCACTGGCCGTCCCTGAAGTCAGCGTCCGGGTTCTGCAAAGCTTGCCGGAGCAGCTCGCGGCAAGCGTGTCGATCCGTGGTGTTCGCCATTCCAACTCTTAGTCCATCTCTCGAAGCCGCATAAGCTCTTCTAGAGACATGAAGCCGTCAAAAGTGCCAAACTGTTCGACGAGCTTCTCGAGGCGCTTGCGCCGGTTGAAATCACGGATCGCCGTCACGATGGCGTCGCGCTTGGTTCGGGCGCCGGTGTGACGCATCAACTCCTCCAACTCCTCGTCAGGAATATCGACCGTTGTCTTCATTCCTTTATGATAGCTGCAAGCGGATGCCGGCTGTCGATCCGCATTCCGGCTGGGCCATCTGGGATTTGGGACAGGATGTAGACGTCGGACTACATCGCCAGCCGCCGCTGCAGCTCCTCGAAGCGGCCGCGCGCCATGCGCAGCGAGGCACCGCTCTGGAGCACCGCCGTGTACTCGCCTTTGAAGTGCGGCACCAGCTCGCGGATCTTGTCGAGGTTGACGATGCCCGAGCGATGGATACGGAAGAACATCGCGGGATCGAGCGCCTGATCGAGATCACCCATCGTCTGCCGGATGAGATAGCCCTTGCCGCCGACGTGTACGCGCGCGTAGTAGTCGGCGGCTTCGATCCAGTCGATGTCCTCCACTTTGACCAGCAGGATGCGGCCGGACGTGCGGATGACCAGCCGCCGTAGGTACCGCGGAGCGGTTTTCTCGGCCGGCTGTGCGAGCAGGGACTTCACGCGATGGAGCGTCGTCGCGAAGCGCTCGTCGTCGAACGGCTTCAGGAGGTAGTCGACGGCGTCCACGTCGAAGGCGCGAAGCGCGTGCTCGCCATAGGCGGTCACGAAGACGATGGCCGGTACCGTCTCGACGCCGATCCGCTCGAGGAGCTGAAAGCCGTCGAGCTCCGGCATCTGGATATCGAGGAAGAGGAGGTCGGGGCGCGACTTCTCGATGACGGCCACCGCAGCTACGCCGTCGCAGTCGCCGATCAGCTCGATCTCCGGGTCCTTCTCCAGCAGGAGGCGCAACGTCCTCCGCGCGATCGGCTCGTCGTCGACGATCAGCGTTCGGATTCGTCTATTCACGCCAAGGAATCTCCAAGAAGAGCTCGAAGCGGTCCGGCAGCCGGTGGATCGACAGCCGGTGTGAGGCGCCGTAGAGATGTTCGAGGCGCGCCCGCGTGTTCGCGAGGCCGATGCCGAAGCCGCTCTCCCCGTTACCCGCGGCGCCGGCGCTGTTGCTCACCTCGATCGTCAACGCCTCTCCCGCCCGCCGGGTCTTCAAGCTCAGCCAGGACGAATTCGCGTTGGCGGCGACCCCGTGCCGGACCGCGTTCTCGACCAGCGGTTGCAGCAGGAGCCGCGGCACCGCAGCGCTCAGCGATTCAGGATCGGCCTCGATGGTCACCGCCAGGCGTTCGCGGTAGCGCAGCGTCTCGATGGCGAGGTAGCGCTTGACGACGTCGATCTCCTCGCTTAATTTCACGTCCGGTGCGCCGGAGCTGTCGAGGGCATAGCGGAGCAGGTCGCTCAGGCTGGCGATGGTCGAGATCGCCGCCCGGTCCTCGTCGCCGCGGATCAGACCCGTCACCGTGTGCAGCGCGTTAAAGAGGAAATGCGGCTGGAGCTGGAGAGAGAGCGCGTCGAGCCGTGCTTGCGCCACCTCGCGCTCGAGCTGCGCGGAACGCAGTGCCCTCTCCTGCGAACGTCTGTAGAACTCGAAGGCATAGACGGCGCCCACCGTTCCCCAATAGATCAATACCTCGGAGGGCAACCATAGCCATAGTGCCTCCAGGAAGTTGGGGCCGAAGCTGGTGATGTTCCGCACATCGAAAGGCCGCAGAGTGAGCGATGACCGGAGGTGCCAGGCGACCGAGGCGCACACGAAGAAGCCGGTGGCTGAAAGGTGCAGCGGCACGGAGGTCCAGCGGAACGGCACGAGCGGAAACCGCCTGGCCAGGAACGCGATGGCGGGAGTCGCCAAGGCCCAGAACAGGCAGACGGCGATCTCGAAGAGCAGGATGCGCACGAACGAATGGCCGTGCGTCAGCATCGAGAGATACGTATGGACCGCCAGCAGCACCGCGAACAGCGTCCAGAAAAGGACGGGAAGACCCCAGACGACGGCGGCGCGGGGCCGGCCGCCGCGGCTCCCCGCGCTCGCGATGTTGGTCCCGGTTGCCGCTGGCGCCCGCATCGCTCAGTTCTTCCAGCCGTTGCTCTCGTATTCCATGTACCTGGCCGTACGCTCCGCCGCCTCGCGGCCGAAGTAGAGCTCCACCACGTGCAGCGCCAGATCGATGCCCGAGCTGAGGCCGCCGCCGGTGTAGACAACGTCGTCGGTCTGGACGTAGCGCTTGGAGCGGACGAGCTTCACTTTGGGATAGCGCTCGGCGAAGGGCTCGTAGAAGTCGTGATGGGTGGTCGCCGGTTTGCCGTCGAGGAGGCCGGCCTCGGCGAGCTTGAAGGCGCCGGTGCAGACGGACATGACGATGCGGGCCTTGCCGCGCATCTGGCGGAGCCAGTCGGAAAGCGCCGGAGCGCCCCGCTGCGCGCCGACCACCACGACGTCGGGCACGGGCGCGTCCGCGAACGTGTATTGGGGAACGACCCTCATGCCTCCGGAGGTCTCGATCGGTTCTCTCGACGCGCCGACGGTGAACAGCTCGAACGGCATCTGCTCTTCCATCGTCGTGCCCCGCTCCGGCACGTGCACGTCCTGGAAGACCTCCCAGGGGCCGGCGAAATCGATCATCGTGGCGCCTTCGGTGAGCACGACGGCGACGCGGATATGACGGTCCGCCGGCGCCTTGAGGACAGGGGCCGCTGCCGCCTGCACGGCTTGAACGCTGAGCAAGAGGGCGAGGAAGAGAAGTCTCGCGGTCATCGGTTTCCTCTCGATGTCTGGCGCTCTCGGGAATTCGAGGCGTGCAGCCAGTCTCGCGTTGTCCCGCGATTGTAGTCGACCGGTTTGCAGCGAAGGCGGCGTGTCAGGCAGCGGAGGCGTGAAAAGGGAGCGCCGGATGGATCGGCGCTCCCGAGGGCAGGGTTTACTCGGTCGGGACTCTGTACTCGATTCCGGAATCCGCCTTGACCCACACATCCGCGGTCGTGGTCGGGTTCAGGGCCAGCGTCGCGGTGGCGTCGGACTCGAGATTGCCGCCAAAGCCGTAGCCGCTGAGGAAGTAGTAGGTCGAGCTGTGGGCGCGTAGCTTGGCGTCGAACGAGAACCGGGAGCCGACCGTCGTCTTTACTGTGATCTGTGGTTGGTGAGTCGTCGTCGGCGCGGAGCCGTACCAGTAGCTCCAGCGCGAGTTGGCCGCCGACGCGGCGATTTGGACGTTGAGCTGCACGTAACCGTTGCACAGGCCCGTGCAGGTCCATTTTGCGAGATCCACAGAGTTGTCGAACACCAGCGTCACCGGCGTTCCCTTGGGGAGCGTGTCGGACATAACCGTCAGCTTGTCGTAGGAGTGGGCATAGGCGTAGCCGTAGGGCGGATAACCGTCGTAAGACCGGCCGCTCTCGAGGTAGGTCAGCGATTTGGCCCAAACGTGCAGGTGATCGGACACAGCCTCGGAGCCAGCTCCCACGTCCGCGAAAGCCGAGCCGACGTTGGGCTGGGAGAGGACGACGCCAGCCGGATCGGAGAGGGTGTCGGCGAAGGTCTGTCCGGTGAGCAATCCCGTGTTCTCGGTATAGGTTCCCGGGTAGCCGAGGGTCTGGGACATGGATTCGACGCCGAAGTAGGCAGTCTGGGCGTTGGCAGCGCCGCTGAAGGTCATGCAGGCGGCGGTCAATCCGGCGATCAGGGTGGCGATTCTCAGATACATTCGTCGTTCTCCTCGAAGTTGGCGCCGGCCCTCGATGAAGGCCACGGCAGTTGTTGTCTTGGTTCCCGAAGAACGACGGAGAGGAGCCGATCCCCTCACTTACAGGGATCGCTCGCGGAGGGAATCGCTACTTGGAAGCCTTCGGTTCGCGTTCGAAGACGCCGTGCGAATAGAGATCTTCGTCGAGATCGTTCGTGGCCTGAGCCTGATGGAGCCATAGATTCCAGTAGGCGATCAGCTCTTCCCACGACAGGTTGCGCAGGTCCAGATCCTCCTCGCTCAGGAACTCGTCTCGGATTTCGGTCATGACTCAGCCTCCCCGATGGGCCCGAAGGGCAGAGCCCCTTCCGCGCGCGCGCAGGATCCAGTCGCCGTCCTTGCTCATGACCGCCAACCGGTGGACCACCACCGCCTGGCCCGAGCTGAGAGGGACCCGTAGGCGGCCTTGGTTGAGCTCCTCAGTCAGCTCGAGGTAGGGGTTGTCCATAGCCGGTGGGCAGTATAACGGCGGAAGCACGGCGCGGGTTCATCACCGAGTGCGCGGACTGTTCTCGGTATGCGATACCATTCACTTCTGGAGATGCCAAGCCAACGCTCCAGAGTTTTGTATTCCTGACATTCTCAGGGGTTGGCGATGAAGAAAATATGACGGGCCGGGTGTCTGCTCAGTGAAAACTTCAACGAAAGACGAGCTTCTCCAAGAACTGGCTCACGAGGAAGCACGCTTGGCCGATCTTGGCCGTCAATGCGAGACGGCCCGCTCCCGAATTGAGGTCCTGCGCACAGACTTGGCGGCTCTTCGTAGCACCGAGCCCACCCGAGCCTCCTTGACGGTCGCCGCGAGCGTCCAAGCGCCGACGACCCCCTACGAAAAGGTCCGGCTGTTCCGAGCGCTGTTCAAGGGTCGCGAAGACATTTTTCCGACGAGGTTCGTGAGCAAGAAGACCGGGAAGTCCGGCTACGCGCCGGCCTGTGCGAACAAATTCGTACGCGGCGTCTGCGAGCTTCCGAAGGTCAAATGCGGTGAATGCCCGAACCAAGCCTTTACGCCTGTCGAGGATCAGGTTGTCCTAGATCACCTTCGGGGCCGGCACGTGGTGGGCGTCTATCCGCTGCTCGAAGACGAGAGTTGCTGGTTTCTGGCGGTCGACTTCGATAAGTCCTCTTGGCAGGACGATGTGGGTGCATTTATCGAGACCAGTCGAGCGATCGGCGTACCGGTGGCCGTGGAGCGTTCCCGCTCCGGCAACGGTGCCCATGCATGGTTTTTCTTCTTGGCTCCGGTCGCAGCGAGCATCGCCAGAAAGATGGGCTGCTATCTTCTGACTGAGACGATGGCCCGACGGCATCAGCTCAGCATGAGGTCCTATGACCGACTCTTCCCGAACCAGGACACTATGCCTCGCGGCGGGTTCGGCAACCTCATCGCACTACCGCTTCAACACGAGCCCCGCCAGCAGGGAAACAGCGTCTTTGTGGATGGACAACTCCATGCCTATGCGGATCAGTGGGCTTACCTCGCCTCCGTGCAGCGAATCGCCTCGGCAGCAGTAGAAGCGATCGCGAGAGAGGCTACAAGGCGAGGGCTTGTCATTGGCGTACGCCTCGCTGAGCCTGCGGACGGCGAAGACTCAGCTCCGTGGATGCGCCGGCCTTCGGGCCGTCCCCGAGTGGCATCCATCCCGCATCCCTTGCCCCAAGAAGTACATGCTGTGCTTGCGCAGCGCCTCTTCGTTGAAAAGGCCAATCTTCCATCCCCTCTCCTGAACGAAATCAAGCGACTCGCCGCTTTTCAGAATCCCGAGTTCTACAAGAAGCAAAGCATGCGCTTGTCCACCGCGACTACACCGCGGGTCATTGGCTGTGCAGAGGAGCTCTCCCACCACATCGCATTGCCGAGGGGCTGTCGCCTTGACCTAGAAGCGCTCCTTCAGGCACGTGGTGTGGTCCTCGTTGTGGACGACCAACGCTATGAGGGCGAGACCCTCGGCGTCGAGTTCAAGGGAGAGCTTACAGCGATCCAACAACAGGCGGCGCTGGCGCTTCTCCAGCACGACATGGGTGTCTTCATCGCTCCACCCGGTGTCGGCAAGACCGTGCTCGGAACCTATCTCATGGCGCAGCGTGCACGGAGTACGCTTGTGCTTGTGCACCGCCATCCTCTTCTGGATCAATGGATGGCCCAGCTCTCCATGTTTCTCGGTATTGACGGGAGCGAGATTGGTCAAATCGGCGGTGGTAAGCGCAAGCCCAACGGACGCCTCGACGTGGCGATGATCCAGAGTCTCGTACGCGGGAGCTGCGTAGATGACATCGTGGAGACCTATGGCCACGTCATTGTCGACGAATGCCATCACGTGCCGGCAGTGTCATTCGAGCGTGTGCTTTCCGCTGTCAAGGCCCGTTACGTCATCGGCCTGACTGCCACACCGCATCGTCGGGATGGCCACCATCCGATCCTGGAGATGCAGCTAGGGCCTGTCCACTTCGCCGTGAATCCAAGAGATCAGGCTGCGAAGCGACCGTTCGACCACCGGCTCATTGTACGCGAGACTACCTTTCGGTTAGACGGCGTGCGCGAAGACGTTGGCATTCAGAGCATTTACAAGGCGCTGGCCGAGGACGAGGGGCGCAACCGTCTTATCCTGGACGACGTTATCCGAGCCCTCGAAGATGGCCGTTCTCCTATTCTCCTGACCGAGCGTAGGGATCACCTTGAATACTTCGCCGACCAACTGCGCGGGTTTGTGCGGCATCTAGTGGTCCTCCAAGGAGGTATGACCACGAAGGAGCGACGTGAGCTTGGTGAGCGGCTTGCCGCTGTCCCCGACAGGGAGGAGCGGCTCGTGCTCGCAACCGGCCGGTATATCGGCGAAGGCTTTGATGATGCACGACTCGACACCCTATTTCTGGCGATGCCTGTGTCCTGGAAAGGTACGCTGGTCCAATATACAGGTCGGCTGCACCGGCTTCACCCGAAGAAAATTGATGTCCGCATCTTCGACTACGCCGACCGTGAGGTACCTGTCCTGATGCGTATGTTTGAGAAACGCCTGCGGACCTACCGGGCGATCGGGTATGCCCGGCACGAGGCGCCGCTCGGTTATTCGGAAGTACCCGAAGAAACGACGGTCGAGTATGACGAGGAAGCTTTGCGTCATTTCGAAGAGCTGACTGATTAGCCAACGTAGTATGTCCCGCAAACGCATCCCTGATCGCTTCCAGCTCTGGATCGATGCACGCAAGCGGCATCACCTCTCGCACGCCCACGTACAGATGGCGCGCGAGCTGGGATTGAATCCGACGAAGCTCGGCAAGATCGACAACCACCGGCAGGAACCCTGGAAGGCACCGCTGCCGATTTTCATTGAGGAGTTGTACTGGAAGCGGTTCGGAAAGGAGCGGCCCGATGTAGTCGTGTCCATCGAGGACCGGTTCCGCAAGGAGGAGGAGAAGAGGGCCGCGAAGCACGAAGCGAAGCTTCTCCGCAGAAAAGGTGAGAGCGGGTCATGAGCGAGTATCAGTACTATGAGTTTCAGGCCCTCGACCGGCCGCTTACTGGGCGCGAGATGAGCGAGCTGCGTTCCGTTTCGTCCCGCGCCTCCATCACGGCCACGCGTTTCGTGAACCACTATCAGTGGGGCGACTTCAAAGGGGACCCGTCCGCCTGGATGGAGAAGTACTTCGACGCGTTCCTTTATCTGGCGAACTGGGGTACGCGCCAATTCGTGCTCCGGCTGCCGCGGGGAGTCCTCGATCTGCAAACCGCGAAGCGGTACTGCCGAGGCGAGGCGGCGTCGGTACGGGTCAAAAGCGACTACGTCATCCTGGAATTCTTCTCTGAGGACGAGGACGGCGATTGGGAGGACGACGGGAGTGGCTGGCTCTCCTCGCTGATTCCGCTCCGGGCCGACCTCGCGGGAGGCGATCAACGCTTGCTTTACCTCGCCTGGCTCCTATGCGTAACAGCCGGCGCGCTGAAGGACGATACGACCGAACCGCCGGTCCCTGCCGGCTTGGACGACCTGACGGCTCCGCTCGAGGCCTTCGCCGATTTCCTGCGCATCGATAGCGACCTCATCACGGTAGCCGCGGAGCGAAGCCCAAAGGCCGGCGCGCCTGTGTCCGAACAGGAACTCGAGCGGTGGATCGCTGCGTTGCCTGATGCCACGAAGACCGACTGGCTGGTCCGGCTTGCCGAGGGCAAGGAAGTCCACCTGCGAGCCGAAATGCTGCGACAGTTCCGCGAGTCTCGCCCGGCCAAGCCGCAACGCGATAGCGGATCTCCGCGAACGGTGGGCGAGCTCGTGGCCGCGGCGGAGCAGCGCGTGAAGGAACGGCGCCGGAAGGAGGCCGAGCGAGCCGCGGCAGAGCGCGCCCGGCGCGAACGGGAAGCGGCCGCAGTCCGCGAGCGATATCTCGTTGACCTCGGACAACGCGAGGCCGCAGCGTGGCGCAAAGTGGACGAGCTCATCGCCACCAAGCAGCCTGCCAGATACGACGAGGCTGTGACGCTCCTGTGCGATCTGCGGGAGCTGGCTCTTCGCAAGGGCAGTACGGACGAGGTCGAGGGACATCTACGCCGGCTTTGCGGGGAGCACTTCAGGAAGCCGACCTTCATGGAGCGACTGAGGAAGGCGGGGCTAGCCTGAGCCTGAAATCAGGGTCGTAGCGGCGGGCCTACGTGCCCGCCGTTTGCCTTGCCG
>JBIOVX010000038.1:0-5165 GCA_044868005.1 Thermoanaerobaculia bacterium
CACAGTTTGTGGCCTTTCGCTGTGGTTCGTGGACGTTTGGCAAAACCCACTAAACCACGGCGGAAGGCCTTTTTCAACCTTCGCGTCCCTCGCCACATCAGATCCGTTTTGTCCCATTGGGGCTAATCAGGCCTCAAGCCGTTACAAGCTCAATCCTCCTCCCGCAGCTTGTTCACCAGCGTCATAGTCGGACGCGGGCTCCCCTCCGGGCGACGCGGCAAGAGTGGGACCCCGTTGCGCATGCTCGGAACCCGCTTCGACCCGAGGACTTTTCGCGCCAGGTCCGAGAGCACCCGGCCGGCCGTTGTGCCCCGGCTCGCGGCGATCTCTTTGGCTGCCTGAAGGATGTCGTCGTCGATATCAAGGGTCGTTCGCAAGCGCGTATCCTCTCGCACCACAGCCTACAAAGCTGCTGCGGATCAGATCGTACCCCGGATTCTTCTGCAGAACCTCTTCCATCAACCGGTGAAGGCAGCGGCCGCCAGCGCTCGGACCCGCCCGGCGTGCTCAGGCGAATCTTGGCTGTAGCTGATGAAGACCTTCGGCGGCGACGACATTTGACTGAAATTCTACCAAGTGCGCTATCCACAGGCCGCCGTACTTGTCTGAGCTCTCCGGGACCGTAATCTCGACGGCAGGCACTTGCGTGGGATCGCGCCAACTTTCCCCAGCCCGCGGGTAGCTTTCCCGGGCCGAGGGAAAGTTTCCCTGACTCACGGTAACTTGCCCTGACTCACGGTAACTTGCCGCGAGCCGCGGCAACTTTCCCTGGCCCGCGGTAACTTTCCCTGAGCCGCGGCAACTTTCCCTGACCCGCGGTAACTTTCCCTGAGCCGCGGCAACTTTCCCTGACTCGCGGTAACTTTCCCTGAGCCGCGGTAACTTGCCGCGAGCCGCGGTAACTTTCCCTGGGCCATCGCCCTACAAGAGCTGCTGCGGATCCACATCGACCACCAGATCGTACCCCGGATTCTTCGGCAGCACCTCTTCCATCAACCGGTGCAGGCCGCGGCCGTCGGCGGAGCGGGCGAGGAGCTGGAAACGCCACTGGCCGCGGAGACGCTCGAGCGGCGCCGGCGCCGGACCGGAAAGGCGGACGCCGCGGGAGAGCGGATGCTTGCCGAGATCGGCGGCGAGGCCGGAGATCTCCTTCCAGGCACGGTCGCGGTTCTTGTCGAGGACGAGGAGCTGGATCAGACGCGTGTATGGCGGATAGTGGAACACACGGCGGAAGCGCAGCTCTTCGCGGGCGAAGGCTTCGTCGTCCTGCCGCAGCACGGCCTGGATGGCGTAGTGCTCCGGATGGTAGGTCTGGATGACGACGCGGCCGGGCTTCTCTCCCCTGCCGGCGCGGCCGGCCACCTGGACGAGGAGGTTGTAGGTGCGCTCGACGGCGCGGAAATCGGGAAAGCCGAGGTAGGCGTCCGCCGCCAGTACGGCGGTGAGCGCCACGCGCGGGAAGTGGTGGCCCTTGGAGACCATCTGCGTGCCGATGAGCACCTGCACCTCGCCGCGCGAGAAGCGCTCCAGGATGGCCGCGGGTCCACCCGGCCGGCGGGCCGTGTCACGGTCGAGCACGTCCGCGGTCACGCCGGGAAACAGCTCGCGGAAATCCTCCTCCACCCTCTCCGTGCCGGTGCCGATCGCTTCCAGCGCTTCTTCGCCGCAGTCGGGACAGAGCTTCGGCGCCGGCAGCATGGAGCCGCAGTAGTGGCAGAGCAGCCGGCGGTCGCGCCGGTGGTAGGTGCGCGGCAGGCCGCAGTCCGGACAACGGAAGTCCTCGCCGCAGGCCCGGCAGAGCAGCATCGGCGCGTAGCCGCGGCGGTTGCGCAGCAGGATCACCTGGTCGCCGTCCGCCAGGGTCTGGAGGATCTCGGCGCGCAGGCGCTCGGAAAAATGAGCCTCTCCCGGCCGGCGCGAAAGGCCTTCCTCTCGCAGATCCACCAGAATGGCCTCGGGGAGCGTTCCCTGTCCGGCGCGCTCGGTGAGCTGCAGGCTTTCGAGCTTGCCGCGCTCGGCGTTGTAGCGGCTCTCCAGGCTCGGCGTGGCGGAGACGAGGAGGACCGCGGCGCCCGAGTCCCGGCCGCGCACCAGGGCGAGGTCGCGGGCGTTGTAGCGCGGCGAGGCGGTCTCCTGCTTGTAGGAGGTGTCCTGCTCCTCGTCGACGACGATAAGGCCGAGATCCTTGAGCGGTGCGAAGAGCGCCGAGCGGGGGCCGAGCACGATCCTCGCCTGGCCGCGGCGCACGCGCTCCCACTCCTGGTGGCGCTCGCCGGTGCCGAGCAGGGAATGGAGGATCGCCAGGTCTTCGCCGAACCGCTGTTCGACGGCACGCGCCAGCGCCGGCACGAGGGCGATCTCCGGCACCAGCAGGATCACCGTCCGGCCGCGCTCCAGCGCCGCCTCGGCAGCCCGCAGGTAGACCTCGGTCTTGCCCGAGCCGGTCATGCCCTGGAGGAGGAACGGTGCCAGCTCGCGGCGGTCGAGCCCTTCGGTGAGCCGCTGAAGGGCGTGTTCCTGGTCTGCCCGCAGGACGATCGCGGCCTCCTTCGCCGGCACGCCGAGCATGTGGCGGTCGAGGCTCAGGCGCTCCACCTGCGTGAACTGGCGCAGCACGCCGCGCGAGACCAGCCGCCGCACCACCGCCGTCGAGCAGCCGGCGGCCGCCGTGACCTCGGCCGTGGTGGCGGGCCGGCCGATGGCCGCGAGGTACTCCACGACGGCCTTCCCCGCCTCCGAGCGGCCCACGGCGGCGAGCCGGGCCGAGTCCTCGCCGGGGACCAGCTCCACGGCGTTGATGTAGCGGGCCGAGCGTGCCCGATGCTCCTCGCCGCCGATGCGGCCGCCCTCGGAAAGGACGGCGAGCACGTCGTCCAGCGCCGCCAATCCCACCCGGGATTGCAGCTCGGCGACGGTCATCCGCCCCCCTTCGCGCAAGGCTTCGAGGACGGCCGCTTCGTCCGGGCTCCGCGGCACGGCCAGTGCGCCGGCGTCGGTGAGCCAGACCTTGCGGTCCCCCCACGGCGGCAGGTCCGCCGGCAGCATGGAGCGCACGACCTCGCCGAAGGGGGCCATGTAGTAGTCGGCGGTGAAACGGGCGAGGTCGAGCAGATCCGGAGTGAGCACGGGCTCGCGGTCGAGGATCTCGACGATCGGCCGCAGATTCACCCCTTCCGGCTGCCGGTGGTGGACCTCCACGATCATGCCGTTGAGCCGGCGCTTCCCCACCAGCACGCGGGCGCGCACGCCCGGCACCGCCAGAGCGGCCCAGTTCGCCGGCACCTCATAGACCAGCGGGTCCGGCAGCGGCAGAGGAACGGCGACGTCGGCGAGAAGGTCTTCCCCCCTCTCCATCTCCGATGGAGAGGGGGCCAAGGGGTGAGGTCTCGAAGGGCGCACCCTATGCAGTCCTCGATTCCCGACACCCCTCCGAGCAAAACACCTCCTCCCCCACCCCCTTCAAGGCCCGGGGCGCCGCGACGTAGGTGCCGCAGCGGGCGCACCGCACCAGGGTCTCGGAGCGCAGCACCGGCGGTGCCGGCCGGGGTAGATCCTGACCGAGGGTCACCTTGAGCCGCAGAGTGAAGTTCTTGAGGGCCAGCCAGAGGATGACGAGCAGGAGGCCCAAGACGAGGAGCCGGGTCATCGGCCCTCAGGCGGCGCTGCGCTGGCGGGCGACGGCTTCGGCGAGCTTCGCCACTTCCGGATTGCCGGGCTGCATGCGCTGCAGCTCCTCGAGGACCGAGCTCGCCTCGTCGTAGCGCTTGAGATCGAACGCCAGCACCACCACCTCGTTATACAGCGCCATCCAGTTCTCGGGAGCCAGCTTCCGCGCCTGGCGGAAATGCTCCAGTGCCTGGTCGAACTGCTGCGTCTCCCGATAGGTGACGCCGAGATCGACGATCACCTCCGGATCGTTCGGGCGCAGCTTCAGGTAATGGTCGTACAGCTCTTTCGCGCGCGGCCAGTTGCGGATATCGAAGTTGAGGTTGGCGAGCTGCCGCACGGCGTCGGCGTCGTTGGGGTTCTTCTCCACGTACTCCTTGAGCTGCTGGACCTGGGCGTTCATCGGTCCGCCGGCGCCGGGGGCCTCTCCCCCCATCGCGGGATTCGACGTATCCGCCGTCCGCGCGTCGGTCGGTCCAGCGGCTCCGGCCGTGGGGTCCTCGCCCGGCATGGCGATCCGGGCGCGCAGCTCGGGCGTGAGCCGCGGCGGCTGGCGGTTGGACATCGCCTCGAAGAGCAGGTAGGCGGAGACGAAGCCGATGAGAGTCCCGATGATCGCGTACAGCAGATTGTCTTTGTTCAAGGCTGTTGCCCGCCTTCCCGGACGGCGGTCCACTCTCCGCGAGTGGGCTGCCCCGTCACCAATTCGTTGGACATCCAGGTTCCCGCCATCCGCCCGTCGGCGGCCGTTCCCTCCCACACACTGTCGAAGCCGCCGCGCGCGTCGATACGCTCGAGCCGCAGGCGGCCGTTCGTGTAGGTGCCGCGGAACGAGCCGGGCGAGCCGCCGGCCACCTGATACGAGCCGGTGACCACGGTGCCGTTCAGGCGGAGGTCGAAGGTAGCCGTCGCGTTCTGCGGCAGCACCGTCACCTGCCAGCGCCCGCTGATCGCGTCGCCGGTCCGGGCCGGCGCTCCCGTGTCGCCCTCGAGAAGGCCGATGCGGCGCAGGCGTTCCTGGATCTTCTCCAGCTCGTCGCCGAGCCGCTGCTCGGTGATGCGCACCACCGCTCGCGCGGCGTCGAGATCGTTCCGCAAATCCTCCAGGGTGCCCAGGGTCACCGCGTCGCCGGCGAGGGCTTCGTCGACGCGGGCGAGGACTTCGTTCACCGACTGCCGGGCGCGCTGGTCCCGTTCGCGGGCCTCGCGGTAGCTCACCAGATCGAGAGCGAGGAGGCGCTGCTCCAGCCGCAGCGCCGCCTGCATCGCCGTCTGGGCGGAGCCCTCGGCGAGCGTCCGCGGATCCTGCGCCGCCGCCGTCGCGGCCAGCAGCAGGAGAAGGAGGAAAGATACTGTGCGTGAACGAACCATGAGGGGCGAGATTCTAGCAGGGTCAAGTGATCGGAGCGGTTTGCCCGCGAAGGCCTCACCCCCCTGTCCCCCTCTCCCTGACGGGCGAGGGGGGACATTACAGAACCGGTTTTGCCGATAGGGAGCGC
>JBIOVX010000039.1:0-26615 GCA_044868005.1 Thermoanaerobaculia bacterium
TGAGCCTCGAAAAGAGCCGGCGAGGACGCCGGCGCTCCCAGGGGCGGTGGTACAATCCGGTGCCGCCATGAAACCTCGCACCGCCTTCGGCCAGCACACCCTGCCCGGCGAATACTTCACCTCCGAAGAGGTCTTCCGCGCCGAGCGCGAGCGGATCTTCCACCGCTCGTGGCTGCTCGCCGGCCACGTCTCGCAGCTCTCGGCGCCCGGCAGCTTCTTCCTCTTCGAGCTCGACCGCGAAAGCGTCGTCGTCCTGCGTGACGGCGAAGGCAACGTCCGCGCCTTCCACAACCTCTGCCGTCACCGCGGCAGCCGCCTCTG
Organism: Thermoanaerobaculia bacterium; assembly: GCA_044868005.1. Taxonomy (GTDB): domain Bacteria; phylum Acidobacteriota; class Thermoanaerobaculia; order Multivoradales; family UBA5704; genus DATARR01. The sequence continues at coordinate 322 of JBIOVX010000039.1, forward strand.
CCTTGAGCCTTGCGGCGAGCTCGGCCCAGCCATCCAGTGTCCCTACCACGCCTGGACCTATGGGCTGGACGGCACCCTGCGCGCCGCGCCCAACATGTCCGAGGTCGCCGGCTTCGACGCGCGGGAGTATCCGCTGAAGCAGGTCGCTCTCGCCGAGTGGCAAGGCCTGCTGTTCCTGAATCTGGCGACGGATCCGGTTCCCTTCGAAACGGCCCTGGCGGGGCTCCAGGGCAAATTCGACGCCTGGCGTCTGCCCGAGCTGCGGTCGGTCCATCAAAAGGTCTATGACGTCGAGGCCAACTGGAAGCTCTTCTTCCACAACTACAGCGAGTGTTATCACTGCCCGAAGGTCCATCCGCACCTCAACAAGCTGACGCCCTACCGCAACACCGAGAACGATCTCGATGAGGGGCCGGTGCTCGGCGGGCCGATGTGGATGAGCAATCCCGAAGGGAGCATGACGATCGGCGGCGAGCGTTGCGCGCTCCCCTTCGACGGTCTCTCGGCCGACGAACGCGGGCGCGTCTACTACTACACGGTCTTCGGCACCGCGTTCCTCTCGTTCCTCCCCGACTACGTGCTGGTGCACCGCATGCTGGCGCTCGGGCTCGGCCGCACCCGCATCTTCTGCGACTGGTACTTCCATCCGGACGCCATCGCGGCGCCGGGCTTCGATCCCCAGCCCGCCATCGACTTCTGGGACCTCACCAACCGCCAGGACTGGGAGCTGTGCGCCAACGCCTACAAGGGGGTCTCCTCGAACGCCTGGGAGCCGGGACCGTACTCGGAGCTCGAGAGCCAGCTCGCCGCCTTCGACCGGCAATACTTGCGCGCCCTTTCTCCCGACGCTCCGGCGCTCGCCGCTCGCCGCCGGGCCTGAAGCTACGCGACCCCTCCGAGGAGGGCGGTGCAGGCCATGGCAGAGATCACGACGCTGGCAGAAGCGATCCGCGCCACGGTTCACGACGGCGACGTGGTGGCGCTCGAAGGGTTCACCCATCTCATCCCCTTCGCGGCGGGACACGAGGTCATCCGCCAGGGACGGCGCGGCCTGACCCTCGTGCGCATGACGCCCGACCTCATCTACGACCGGATGATCGGCATGGGCTGCGCCAGGAAGCTGATCTTCTCCTGGGGCGGCAATCCGGGCGTCGGCTCCCTGCACCGCCTGCGCGACGCCGTAGAGAACGGCTGGCCTCATCCGTTGGAGATCGAGGAGCACAGCCACGCCGCCATGGCCTGCGCCTATGACGCCGGCGCGGCCGGTTTGCCCTTCGCGGTGTTGCGCGGCTATCGCGGCGCGGAGCTGCGGGAGGTCAATCCGAACATCCGCGACATCACCTGCCCGTTCACCGGCGAAGCGTTGGCCGCCGTCCCGGCGCTGCGGCCTGACGTCACCGTCATCCACGCGCAACGGGCCGACCGCCAGGGCAACGTGCTGATCGAAGGCATCGTCGGCATCCAGAAGGAAGCCGCCCTCGCCGCACGGCGATGCGTGGTGACGGTGGAGGAGATCGTCGACGATCTCCGCCCGACGAGCCCCAACGCCGTCGTGCTGCCGCACTGGGCCATTGGCTACGTGGCGGCGGCGCCGGGCGGTGCGCGGCCCTCCTACGCCCACGGCTACTACCAGCGCGACAACGCGGCCTACAAGGCCTGGGACGCCATCTCGCGGGAGCGCGAGAGCTTCGTTGTGTGGATGGCCGAGCATGTGCTGGGGACGGGAGCCCGACCGTGAGCTACACGCCGGAAGAGATGATGACCGTCACCGCGGCCCGCGCCCTGTCGAGCCGCGATGTGTGCTTCGTCGGCATCGGCCTGCCCAGCGCGGCCTGCAACCTCGCGCGCCTGACCCATGCGCCCGGCATCACGCTAATCTACGAATCGGGCGTGCTCGGCGCCAGGCCCGACGTGCTGCCCCTCTCCATCGGCGACGGCGAGCTGTGCGAGACGGCGCTGACCACCGTCTCGGTGCCCGAGATGTTCCGCTACTGGCTGCAAGGCGGACACATCACCGTCGGCTTCCTGAGCGCGGCGGAGGTGGACCGCTACGCCAACGTCAATACCACCGTGATCGGGCCCTATGCCCGGCCCCGTGTGCGGCTCCCGGGGAGCGGCGGTGCGCCGGAGATCGCCACCTGTTGCCGCGAGATCCTCCTCGTGATCAAACAGTCGAAGCGCTCCTTCGTCGAGAAGGTCGGGTTCGTGACCTCCCTCGGCTACGGCGACGGCGGCGACCATCGCCGGCGGCTCGGCGTGACGACCCAGGGGCCGACCCGCGTCATCACCGACCATGCGGTGATGACCCCGGATCCCGAGACGAAGGAGCTGACGGTCGCCAGCCTGCATCCCGAGGTCACCCGCGACGCGGTGCGGGAGGCTACGGGCTGGCCCCTCCGCTTCGCCGCGGAGGTTACGGAGACCGCGGCTCCCTTGGAGGAGGAGCTGGCGGTGCTGCGCGACCTCCAGCGGCGGACGGCCGCGGCGCATGGAGGCGCGCGATGACCGCCGTGTTCCATCGCGAGGCCGGCAGGGTCTACCCGCTGGCGGCGGGCGGCGAGGGCATGGTCCTGCGCGGCGCGGACGGCCGCGACTACCTCGACATGAGCGGCGGTGCCGCCGTCTCCTGCCTGGGCCACGGGCATCCGGGGGTGATCGCGGCGATCAAGGCACAGGCCGACCGGCTCGCCTTCGCGCACACCTCCTTCTTCTCCAACGCGCCGCAGGAGGAGCTCGCGGAGAGGATCGCGGAACGCTTCGCCGAGCCCGGCGCCAGGGTCTACTTCACCTGCGACGGCTCGGAGGCCAACGAGACGGCACTGAAGCTCGCGTGGCAATACTGGCTGCGGCAGGGAAGGCCGGAGAAGCGTATCGTCATCAGCCGCCGCTTCAGCTACCACGGCAACACGCTGGGCGCCCTTTCCGTCAGCGGCAATCCGGCGCGGCGGGCGGGCTATGAGCCGGTGCTTCACGACTGGCCGCGCATCGCACCCTGCCATGCCTGGCGCCATCAGGAACCGGGCGAGACGGCGGCCGCCTACGGATTGCGGGCAGCCAGGGAGTTGGAGGATGCCATCCTCGCCGCCGGCGCGGAGAACGTGGCCGCCTTCATCGCCGAGCCCGTCGTCGGTGCGTCCCTGGGTGCCGTGCCGGCCGTCGCGGGCTACTTCGCGGAGATCCGGGCGATCTGCGACCGGCACGGCGTGCTGCTGATCCTGGATGAGGTCATGTGCGGCGCAGGCCGCACCGGCACCTATTTCGCGCACGAGCAGGAGGGCGTCCTGCCGGACATCCTCACCCTCGCCAAAGGCTTGAGCGGCGGCTATCTGCCCCTGGGGGCGACCCTCGCCCGCGCGCCCGTGCATGCGGCCTTCGCCGCGCACAGCTTCTCCCACGGCCATACCTATGTTGGCCATGCCCTGGCCTGCGCGGCGGCGCTGGCCGTGCAGGAGGCGCTGGAGGCGGAAGGGCTCCTCGCCCGCGTCGCCGGCGCAGGCGCGCGGCTTCACGCCGCCCTGGCCGCCGCCTTCGCGGAGCATCCGCACGTCGGCGACATCCGCGGGCGCGGGCTCTTGCAGGCGATCGAGCTGGTGGCGGACCGGGAGACCAAAGCGCCGTTCGCCGACGAGCTGCGGCTGCCGGCCCGGCTGAGGGAGGCGGCCTTGCGGGAGGGCCTGATCGTCTACCCGGGCGGCGGTCCCGCCTCCGCGGGCTATGGACCCCACATCCTCCTGGCGCCGCCCTATACCGTCGCGGACCGCCACATCGAGGAGTGCGTCGACAAGCTCGACCGCGTCCTCGCCGCCTGTCTGGAAGGGGTGAGGGAATGATGATCCTGCGGGCTATCCTCGGGGCTTCCCTGGCGCTGGCGGCGCTGCGCGAGCCGGTGCTGAAGCAGGTCCAGCTCCCCCACAGCTATTACTGGCGGGAGATGTACATCCCGCAACTGACCTCCGGCCCCTCCGCCGCGGCCTGGAGCCCGGATGGCGCCTCCGTCGTCTATTCCATGAAGGGCTCGCTCTGGCGGCAGGCCCTCGGCAGCGACGAAGCCGCCGAGCTGACCCACGGCTCCGGATATGACTATCAGCCGGATTGGTCCGCGGACGGCCGCGCCATCGTCTTCGCACGCCATCACGACGACGCCATCCAGCTCGTGCGCCTCGATCTCGCCTCCGGCCGCGAACAGACGCTAACCCAGGGCGAAGGGGTAAACCTCGAGCCGCGCTTCAGCCCCGACGGCAAGCGGCTCGCCTTCGTCTCCACCGCCAAGACAGGACATTTCGACCTCTACGTGGCCGACCTCGGCGATGGCGGCCTCGCCAACATCCGCCCCCTGGTGGCCGGACGGACGAGCACGCTCGACCGCTACTACTACTCCCCCTTCGATCACGCGATCAATCCGAGCTGGTCTCCGGACGGCAAGCGGATCTACTACGTCGGCAATCCCGAGGTGGCCTGGGGCACGGGCGACATCTGGTCCGTGGCGGTGGACGACCCGGCGGAGAGGACGCGCGTCATCGTGGAGGAGACCACCTGGTCCGCGCGGCCGGAAATGGCGCACGACGGCAAGCGCCTGCTCTACGCGAGCTATCAAGGCCGGCAATGGCATCAGCTCTGGCTGACGACGCCGGAGGGGCGCTCGCCGCTGCCGCTCACCTTCGGCGACTTCGACCGCCGGAACGCCCGCTGGTCGCCCGACGACGCGCGCATCCTCTACATCAGCAACGAGGAAGGCAACACCTCGCTCTGGCAGCAGACCGTCGTGGGTGGCGCCAGGGCCGAGATCCGGGCGAAGAGCCTGAAGTGGAAGCAGCCGATGGCAGCGTTGATGCTGGCCCTGGCGGACGAGAAAGGCGCTCCCCTTCCTGGCCGCGTCAGCGTGCTCGCCGCCGACGGGCGCTACTACGCGCCGGACGAGACCTGGATCCACGGCGACGACAACTTCGAACGCGGCCGGCAGAGCCAGGAGACCCGCTACTTTCATTGCCCGGCGCGCTGCACCCTCTCCGTCCCTACGGGCAGCGTGACCGTCACCGCGCTACATGGCTTCGCACACACGCCGGCGACCCGGACGCTCGACCTCGAGCCGGCGGACGCCAGCGTCACTCTCACGCTGCCCGCGAACGGCTTGCCCGCCCGCTTCGGTCCCCATCTCTCTGCCGACCTTCACGTCCACATGAACTATGGCGGGCACTACCGCCAGCGGCAGGAAGGGCTGGCCGCGCAGGCCGCCGCCGAGGATCTCGACGTCGTCTACAACCTGATCGTCAACAAGGAACAGCGCCTCCCCGACGTCGCGGAATTCAGCACCTCGGCGCGCACGATCGGCACGACGACGATCTTCACGGGGCAGGAGTTTCACACCAGCTTCTGGGGCCACCTCGGGCTGCTGCACCTGGGCGATCATCTGCTCACGCCCGACTTCGCGGCCTATCGCCACACCGCCATGGCCTCGCCCGCGCCGACGAACGGTGCCATTGCCGATCTGGCTCACCAGCAAGGCGCGCTCGTAGGATACGTGCATCCCTTCGACCTGCCTATCGTGCCGGAGAAGGAGAAGAGCCTCAGCCACGCCCTGCCCGTCGACGTCGCGCTGGGCAGGACGGACTACCTGGAGATCGTCTCCTTCGCCGACCCGCAAGCGACCGCCGGCGTGTGGTACCGGCTGCTGAACCTCGGGCACCATCTGGCGGGCGCCGCCGGCACGGACGCGATGACCAACTACGCCTCCCTGCGCGGGCCCGTCGGGCTCAACCGCGTCTTCCTGCGGACGGAGAGCCGCGATCCCGCAGCCCTGAAAGCCGCCATCAAGGCCGGGCACGGCTTCGCCACCAACGGTCCGCTGCTGGGCCTTCTCGTGGACGGCAAAGCGCCGGGCGAGACGGTGAAACTGCCTCCGGCAGGGGGTACGGTAACGGTGGAATCCGCGCTGCGCTCCATCGTCCCCATCGCCGATTGGGAGATCATCTTCAACGGCGAGGTGCTGCGGCGCCTGACACCGCAGGAGGGCGGCACGGTCGGCGACGCGAAACTGGCCCTGCCGGTCACCACCAGCGGCTGGCTCCTCGCGCGCGCCGTCAATCCGCAGCCGAATCCGCTGGTGCAGGATCTCTATCCCTACGCCACCACGAATCCCGTGTGGATCGAAGTGGAAGGAAAGCCGCACGCCTCGCCGCAGGACGCCGCCTATTTCGTACGCTGGATCGACCGAGTGATCGAGAGCGCCGCGGCGCGGGAGGACTACAACACGGCCGCCGAGAAGGCCACGGTCCTCGAAGAGCTTCAACGCGCCCGCAAGGTGTATGAGGAGCAAGCCCGCCTGCCGAGATAGTTGCAGTCATACGTATGGCGTGTTAGGATTGTCCGTATGAAAAGCGCTGTCCAAAAAGCCCCTGAACGCCGCCCAACGCGGGAAGGAAAGGTCCGGAAGGAGTTCTGGCTGGATCCAAAAGCCCTACGCCGTGCACAGAAGATCCTGGGCACCGCCACTGAACGAGAAACCGTCGAAGTAGCCCTCGACATGATTGCCTTCCGGCGGGAGCTCCTCGACGGCATCCGAGTGCTCTCAGGGCTCCAGATCGATTCGATCCGGTAGGCGCCATCCATTGCCGAAGTATGCCTTGGACTCCAACTGTTACATCGACGCCGCCCGAGGGCAGGTTGCTCGCGAAGCCCTCGAAGCCTTCACCGCCAGAGAAGCCCCGCGGCTCCATCTCAGCGCAGTTGTTGCCGCCGAGCTCCGCGCCGGCTGTCGGTCTTCCCGCGACCGGCGCCAATTGGATGAGCACATCTTGGCGCCGTTTGTCCGGCGCGGCCGCGTTCTGACTCCTTCGTGGGCTGCTTGGGATGCTCTCGGCTTGACTCTCTCTCAGCTTCAAGAGGCAGGTACCCTCGATCTCGCGAGCATGCGGCGAGGCTTCGCCTTCGACGTGCTCGTCGCTTACAGTTGCCGCGAAGCCGGCGTCGTGCTCATCACTCGCAACGTCCGCGACATGGAGCGAATTCGTTCGGTCTTCCAGTTCGAATTCGTAGCTCCGTTTCCAGGCTCCTAGCGCGGCGCCGAGCACCCCTCCCCTTTGATCTAGAATTCCCCGAGCTCCCGAGGAGGATTCGATGCCCGCGACCATCCGCCGCGTCTTCAGTCTCTTCGTCTTTGTCGTCCTTGCCGTCGTTGCCGTCCCTCACGCTGAAGAGTCTCAGGACGTGGACCTCCAATGGGGAGTCCGCATCCCGATGCGCGACGGCGTCGAGCTGGCGGCGACGCTCTACCGGCCGGCCGGACAGAAGGAGCCGCTGCCGGTCGTCTTTACGCTGACCCCCTACATCGGCGACACCTATCACCCGCGCGCCATGTATTTCGCGCGGCACGGCTACGTCTTCGCGCTAGTGGACGTGCGGGGCCGCGGCAGCTCGGGCGGCACGTTCGATCCTTTCGCCCAGGAGGCGCGGGACGGCCACGACGCCGTCGAGTGGCTGGCCCGGCAGAGCTGGTCGAACGGCAAGGTGGCGATGTGGGGCGGCTCCTACGCGGGATACGACCAGTGGGCCACGGCCAAGGAACGGCCGCCGCATCTGGCGACCATCGTCCCCGCCGCGTCGGCCCATCCGGGGCTCGACTTCCCTTACACCAACAACGTCTTCTATCCCTATGACATGCAGTGGCTCACCTTCACCAGCGGCCAGACGCCCAACGTCAACCTGTTCGGCGAATCGTCGTTCTGGATGCAGAAGTTCCGCGAGCTGTACCTCGCCCATCGGCCCTTCCGCGAGCTGGACGCCATCGTGGGCAACCCGAGTCCGGTCTTCCAGCGCTGGCTGGCCCACCCCGCCTACGACGATCACTGGAAATCCATGCTGCCGACGGCGGAGCAGTACGCGGCGATCGATCTGCCCATCCTCACCATCACCGGCCACTACGACGGCGATCAGCCGGGCGCCCTGCGCTTCTACCGCGACCACCTGCGCCACGCCTCGCCGGCCGCCCGCGACCGCCATTACCTGATCATCGGCCCGTGGGACCACGCCGGCACCCGCACCCCGAACCGCGAGGTGGGCGGCCTGACCTTCGGCGAGGCGAGCGTGCTCGATCTCAACGCCCTGCACACCGAGTGGTACGGCTGGACGATGAAAAGCGGTGCGCAACCGAAGTTCCTCGAGAAGCGCGTGGCCTACTACGTCGTCGGGCCCGGAGCGGAAAACTGGAAGTACGCCGATACGCTGGAAGAGATCGGCGCCGAGCGGCGCACCCTTTACCTGAAGGGCCCGGCCGGCGACGCCTTCCACTCCGGCTCGCTCGCCGAGGCGAAGCCCGCCGGGCCGGCGGAGCCCGACCGCTGGGTCTACGATCCTCTCGACGTGCGTCCGGCGGAGCTGGAGCGGGAGGACGTCGCGAAGCCTCTCACCGACCAGCGCTACGCCTTGAACCTCTTCGGCAACGGGCTCGTCTACCACAGCGAGCCGTTCGCCGAAGCGGCCGAGGTCTCCGGCCAGGTGAAGCTCACCCTGTGGCTCGCGCTCGACGTCCCCGACACCGACTTGAAGGCCGACCTCTACGAGATCCTGCCGAACGGCGGCAGCGTGGCCCTCACCTCGGACCTGCTGCGCGCCCGCTACCGGGAGTCGCGGGAGAAGGAGGCACTCGTGCCGCCGGGCAAGGTGCTGCGCTACGACTTCAACGGCTTTACCTGGTTCTCACGCCGCGTCTCCAAGGGCAGCCGCCTGCGCCTGGTGGTCTCCTGCCCCAACTCGATCTACACGCAGAAGAACTACAACTCGGGCGGCACCGTGGCCGACGAGACGGCGAAGGACGCCCGCACCGCCCACGTCGTCCTCTACCACGACGCGGAACATCCGAGCGCGCTGGAGGTCCCCATCGTGCGGTGAGGAGACGCGGAGCCCGGCGCGTTGCATGCCATGTGTCCCGCAGGAGGCGCTGACGCACCACTTCTAGTGAAACCCCGTTCCGGGCCGCCTTGGAGCACCGGGACCTGAATACAGGCGTCATGATCTCGTCGGAAATCCGCTTCACAACCTTGGTCGGCCTGCTCCGCTCCCGCGCCTCCGAACGGCCGGAGCGCGAAGCGTTCGTCTTCCTGACGGACGGCGAGAGGGAAGGCGCCAGGCTCACCTTCGCGGAGCTGGACCGCCGCGCGCGGGCGATCGCCGTCGTCTTGCGCGAGTCGCTCGCGCCCGGGGAGCGCGCGCTGCTGCTCTATCCGCCGGGCCTGGAGTTCATCGCCGCCTTCTTCGGCTGTCTCTATGCCGGCGTGGCGGCGGTGCCGGCGTATCCGCCGCGGCTCCACGACCGCTCGCAGCTCCGGCTCCGGGCCGTCGCCCGCGATGCCGAGCCGCAGGCGGCCCTGACCACCACCGCGATCCTCTCGGCGCTGGCGGCCTCCTCTCCGCTGCCGGAGCTGGCGGCCGTGCGCTGGATCGCTACCGAGGAGCTGGCCGGAACGGACGCGGACCTCCCCGATCCCGAACCGGAGTCGGTCGCCTTCCTGCAGTACACCTCGGGCTCGACGGCGAGCCCGAAAGGGGTGATGGTCACCCACGCCAACCTCCTGCACAACGAGCAGATGATCGGCGAGGCCTTCCGGCAGGACGAGGACACGGTGGTCGTCGGCTGGCTGCCGCTCTACCACGACATGGGCCTCATCGGGAACATCCTGCAACCGCTGCACGCCGGGGCTCACTGCGTGCTCATGGCGCCGGTGGCGTTCCTTCAAAAGCCGCTGCGCTGGCTCGCGGCAATCAGCCGCTACCGCGCCACGACTTCCGGTGGGCCGGACTTCGCCTACGAGCTGTGCGTCCGCCGTACCGCCGCCGAGCAGCGGCAGGCGCTGGACCTGTCGAGCTGGCGGGTGGCCTTCAACGGCGCCGAGCCGGTGCGGGCGGAGACGATGGAGCGCTTTGCCGACGCCTTCGCCCCCTGCGGCTTCCGCCGCGAGGCGTTCTATCCCTGCTACGGGCTCGCCGAGGCAACGCTGTTCGTCAGCGGCGGCGCGGCCGGCCGCCCGCCGCGCGTCGAAACCGTGGATGCCGCCGCCCTGGAGCGGCACGAAGTCGCGCCGGCGGCGGAGCCCGCGGGAGCGCGCCGGCTGGTGAGCTGCGGCCACGCATGGGCGGAGCAGAGGATCGCGATCGTCGATCCCGAGACCGGGATCGAGCTGGGGTCAGGACGGGTGGGAGAGATCTGGACCGCCGGGCCGAGCGTGGCCCGGGGCTACTGGCGCAACCCCGCGGCAACGCGCAGCGACTTCGAAGCCCGGCTGGCGGACACCGGCCTGGGCCCGTTCCTGCGCACCGGCGACCTCGGCTTCCTGCACCGCGGCGAGCTGTACGTCACCGGCCGGCTCAAGGACCTGATCATCCTCCGCGGCCGCAACCACTATCCGCAGGACATCGAGCTGACGGCCGAGCGCAGCCACCCGGACCTGCGGCCGGGAGGCGGCGCCGCGTTCTCCGTCGACATCGCCGGCGAGGAGCGGCTCGTCGTCGCCCAGGAGGTGGAGCGGCATCGCAAGTCGGACCTCGACGAGCTGGCCGAAGCGATCCGCCGCGGCGTAGCCGAAGAGCACGAGGTGCAGGTCCACGACGTGGTCCTGGCGCGCGCCGGGACCGTGCCGAAGACCTCCAGCGGCAAGGTCCAACGCCGCCTCTGCCGCGACCTCTACCTGGCCGGCGAGCTCGCCGTCCTCGGCCGTAGCGCGCTGGCCGAGGAGCCCGCGCCGGCGCCGGCGGCCCTGCCCTCCCGTGACGCGCTGCTCGCCTTGCCGCCGGACGAGCGCCGGGCGCTCCTGGAGCGGTCGCTGCGCGAACGGTCGGCGGCGGCCCTGGGTGTGGCGGTGGAAGCGGTCGATCCGCAACGGCCGCTGATGGCCCTGGGTCTCGACTCGCTGGCCGCGATGGAGCTCAAGGGGAACGTCGAGGCGGCCCTCGGCGTGGAGTTGCCGCTCGGCGAGCTGCTGGAGGGGGCCACGACCGGCCGCCTGGTCGATCTGCTGCTGGCCGGGTTGGAGGAGACGGCCGCGCCCGCGCCGGCCCTCGCCGGCGAGGACTCCGGGCGTCTCTCCCATGGCCAGCGCGCGCTCTGGTTCCTGGAGCGGCTGGCTCCTGAAGGCGGCGCCTACAACATCGTCGTGGCGGCGCGCGTCCGCGGCGGTCTCGATTCCGGGGCGCTGCGCCGGGCTCTGGAGAAGCTGGCGGACCGCCACGCCGCGTTGCACACGGTCTTCCGCGTGGAAGGTGACGAGCCCGTGCGGCAGATCCTGAACCGCGTCGAAGTCGATTTCCTGGAGGACGGCTGGAGCGAGGAGCGGCTGGCCGAGGAAGCGTACCGCCCCTTCTCTCTGGAGCTTGGACCGCTGCTGAGGGTCCGCCTCGCAGGCTCCGTGCTCCTCCTCTCCATCCATCACCTCGTGGCCGACTTCGCGTCGCTCGCGCTCCTCGCCCGCGAGCTGGGCGCGCTGTACCGCCAGGAGACCGGCGGGGCCGCGGCCGCTCTGCCCGCGCCAACCGCCGGCTATGGCGACTTCGTCCGCTGGCAGGAGACGATGCTGGCCGGGCCTCGCGGCGAGCGGCTCTGGGCCTATTGGCGTGAGGCCCTCGCCGGCGTGCCCGACCTCGACCTGCCGGCCGACCGGCCGCGCCTGCCGGTGCAGACCTGGCGGGGCACCGCCCGTTTCCTCGAGCTGCCGCCCGGCCTCGCCGACAGCGTGCGGTCGCTCGGGGCGGCGCACGGGGCCACCCTGTTCGCCACTCTGCTGGCCGCTTTCCAGGCCCAGCTCGGCCGCTACTCCGGCCAGAGCGATTTCGCGGTGGGATCGCCGACGGCGGGACGAAGCGCGCCGGAGCACGCGGGGATCGCCGGCTACTTCGTCAACCCCATCGCGCTGCGGGCGGACCTCTCGGGAGATCCGGGCTTCGCCGGGCTGCTCGACCGGGTGCGGCGGACCGCGCTGGCGGGCCTGGAGCACGCCGATTTCCCCTTCGCCCTGGCGGCGGAGCGGCTGCGGCCGGAGCGCGATGCGGCCCGCTCGCCGATCTTCCAGACGATGCTCGTGCTGCAGCGGCTGCGCGCCGGCGATCCCCCGGACCTCGCCCTCTTCGCTCTGGGAGAGGAGGGAGGACGTATCGATCTCGGAGGATTGGCGCTGGAGTCGGCGCGCCTCGCCGAGCGCCGGGCGCAGTTCGATCTCACTTTGCGCGCGGCCGAGCTGCCGTCCGGCGGGCTCGGCCTTTCCCTGGAGGGGAGCTCCGACCTCTTCGACGCCGCCACCGCCGGGCGCATGCTGGAGCATCTGCGCGCGCTCCTCGCAGGCGCGGCCGCCGATCCGGCGTGCTCCCTCTCCCTCCTGCCGCTGCTGAGCGGGGCCGAGCGCCGGCAGGTCCTGGTGGATTGGAACGCCGCGCCGGCCGCGACCGCGCCGGGCCTCCTCCATGAACGCTTCGAGGAGCAGGCGGCGCGCACGCCGGACGCCGAGGCGCTGGTCGTCGGCACGGCATGCCTCAGCTACGCCGAGCTGAACCGGCGCGCCAACCGCCTCGCCCGACACCTCCGCGCCCAGGGCGTCGGGCCGGAGGTGCGGGTGGGCGTCCGCCTGCAGCGCTCGGCCGAGCTGGTGGTCTCGCTGCTCGCCGTGCTCAAGGCCGGCGGCGCCTACGTGCCTCTCGATCCCTCCTATCCGGCCGAGCGCCTGGCGCTGATGACGGAGGACTCGGGGGCGGAGGTGGTGATCTCGGCGCCGTGGAGCGCGGAGGATCTCGCGGCCTACGAGGACTCGGACCTCAACGCCCTCGCCGTCCCGGAGAACCTCGCCTACCTCATCTACACGTCGGGCTCGACGGGCCGGCCGAAGGCGGTGGCGATCGAGCACCGCAGCGCCTCGGTGCTGGTGGGCTGGGCGCGCGGAGTCTTCAGCGCCGAGGAGCTGGCGGGCGTGCTGGCCGCCACCTCGGTGGGGTTCGACCTCTCGGTCTTCGAGCTGTTCGTGCCGCTCTCCTGGGGCGGCCGGGTGATCCTGGCCGGGAACGCCCTGGAGCTGCCGTGGCTGCCCGCCGCCGCGGAGGTGAGGCTGGTCAACACGGTGCCCTCCGCCATGGCCGAGTTGGCGCGCGGAGGCGGCCTGCCCGCCTCGGTGCGCACGGTCAACCTGGCGGGCGAGCCGGTCCCTCCGGCCCTGGTCGACGCGGTCTACGGCATCCCCGGAGTCGAGCGGCTCTATAACCTCTATGGGCCTTCGGAAGACACGACCTACTCCACGTTCGCTTTGCTGAGCGCGGGGTGCGGCGTGACCGTGGGCCGGCCGATCGACGGCACGCAGGCCTACCTTCTGGAGGCGGGAGGGGAGCCCGTGCCCGTGGGAATCCCGGGCGAGCTGTACCTGGGAGGAGAAGGCCTGGCGCGCGGTTACCTGGGCCGGCCGGAGCTGACGGCGGAGCGGTTCGTGCCCGATCCGTTCGGCAGCGAGCCCGGCGCCCGCCTGTACCGTACCGGCGACCTCGCCCGCTGGCGATCGGACGGCGAGATCGACTTCCTCGGCCGCGCCGACCATCAGGTCAAGGTGCGCGGCTTCCGCATCGAGCTCGGGGAGATCGAGGCGGCCCTGGCGCGCCATCCCGGCGTGCGCGAAGCAGTCGCCGCAGCGCGCGACGAGGGCGAGTCGGGCAGGCGGCTGGTGGCCTACGTGGTGCCGCGGGACGGCGGCGCGCTGCCGGAGCTGCGCGACTTCCTGCGCCGCACGCTGCCGGAGTTCATGGTCCCTTCCATCTTCGTCCGCATGGCGGCGCTGCCGCTCTCGCCCAACGGCAAGGTGGACCGCAAGGCCCTGCCCGCGCCCGGGCCGGCCGCGAAGGCTCCGGCGGCGGAAGGACCGCGGACGCCGCTCGAGGAGCTGCTGGCCGGGATCTTCGCCGAGGTGCTCGGGGTGGAGCGCGTCGGGCTCCACGACGACTTCTTCGACCTGGGCGGCCATTCGCTGCTCGCCACCCGGATGGCTTCGCGCATGTCGCGGCTGCTCGGGGTCGAGCCGCCGCTCAGCGCCTTCTTCCAGGCGCCGACGGTGGCGGGCCTGGCGGCGCGGCTCGGCGAGGAGGCGCCCGCCGGTCCGCCGCTGCAGCCGCTAGCGCGCGACGGGCGGGATCTGCCGCTCTCGTTCGCCCAGCGGCGCCTCTGGTTCCTCGATCTCCTGGAGCCGGGCACGGCCGCCTACAACCTGCCGGGGAGCGTCCGGCTGGAAGGGCGGCTCGACGTGACCGCGCTCGCCGCGGGCCTCGGCGAAGCGCAGCGGCGGCACGAGGCGCTGCGGACCGTCTTCCCCGTGCGGGACGGCGAGCCGGTCCAGATCGTCGAGCCCGCGGCGCCGGTCGCGATGCCTCTGATCGACCTCAGCGGCCTGCCGGGGGAGGCCCGGGACGGTGAGGCGGAACGACTGGCAGCGGCCGAGGCCCGGACGCCGTTCGACCTCGCCCGGGGCCCGGTCTGGCGGGTGCGGCTCCTGCGCCTCGGCGCCGAGGATCACCGGCTGGTCGTCAACCTCCACCACATCGCCGCCGACGGCTGGTCGCTCGGCCTGCTGCTGCGCGAGATCGCCGCCCTGTACGCGGCGTTCTCGGCCCGGCGGCGCTCTCCGCTGCCGGACCTCCCGGTGCAGTACGCCGATTTCTCGCTCTGGCAGCGCGGCTGGCTCGCGGGCGGCGCGCTGGAAGGCCAGCTCGCCTACTGGCGGCAACGGCTGGCGGGGTTGCCCGTCATCGAGCTGCCCGCGGACCGGCCGCGGCCGGCGGTCCGCGACTCGCGCGGTGCCGTGCGCTCCCTCCTGATCCCGCCTGAGCTGTCCATGGCGGTCGAGCGGCTCGCGCGGCGCCAGGGCTCGACCCTGTTCATGACGCTGCTGGCCGCGTTCCAGACCCTGCTCGCCCGCTACACCGGCGAGGGCGCGGTGCCGGTGGGCTCGCCCATAGCCAACCGGCGGCAGGTCGAGATCGAGCCCCTGGTCGGCTTCTTCGTCAACACCCTGGTGCTCGCGGCCAGGGTGGAGGACGACCCGCCCTTCCGCGACCTGCTGGCACGGGTCCGCGAGGCCTGCCTCGGCGCCTACGCGCATCAGGACCTGCCTTTCGAGCTGCTGGTCGAGGCCTTGCACCCGGACCGCGATCTGTCGCAGAACCCGCTGTTCCAGGTCCTCTTCGTAGTCGAAGAACCGTTGCCGGTCCTGCGCGCTGGAGAGGTCTCGCTGACGCCGCGCCGGATCGACAACGGCACGGCCAAGTTCGACCTGACGCTGGCCATCACACCCCTGGCGGACGGCGGCTGGCTGGCGAGCGCCGAGTATGCCGTCGCCCTCTTCGATCCGGCGACGATCGACCGCCTGCTGGGACATTACCGGACGATTTTGGAGGGAGCGGTCGCCGGCCTCTCCTGGCGGCTCTCCGAGCTGTCCTTGTCCGGGCCGCTCGGCGGGGAGCTGCAGCGCCTCGGCAAGGTGGACCGCAAGGCGCCGGCCCGCATCGAGCCCGCGGCCTCATCGAGGACGGAGCTCGCCGAGCCGCGCACGCCTCGCGAAGAGACCGTGGCCGGAATCTGGCGCGAGGTGCTGGGCGTGGAGCGGTTCGGCATCCACGACGACTTCTTCGATCTCGGCGGCCACTCCCTGCTGGCCATGCGTGCGGTCTTCCGCGTGGCCGAGGTCCTCGGCGTCGACGTGCCGGTGAGCGTCCTCTTTCAGAACCCTACCGTAGCCCGTCTCGCGGCATGGCTGGACCGCGGTGCGGCGCGGCCCGCGGCCGATCTGGCGACGGAGGCGCAGCCGGAGACGGGCGGCGCCGATCCGCTGTCGCCCGCCCAGCAGCGGCTCTGGCTGATCGACCGCATGCAGCCCGGTACCGCCGCCTACAACCTGCTGGTGGCGGCCCGCCTCACCGGCGATCTCGCCGTCCCGCGCCTCGCCGCGGGCCTCCGCGAGGTGGTGAGGCGCCACGAGCCGCTGAGAACCGTCTACGCGGAGAGCGCGGGCGAACCGATCCAGATCGTCCTTCCTGCCCCGGAGGCGTTGCCGCTGCCGCTCGTCGACCTGGGCGGTCTGCCCGCGCCGGAACGCGAGCCGGCGTTGCGCGCCCTGCTGAGCGCCGAGGCCGCGCGGCCGTTCGATCTGCAGCGGGGACCGGTGGCGCGCTTCCTCCTGGCGCGGCTCGGCGCCGCCGATCACGCCCTGGCCGCGGCCTTCCACCACATCGCCGCCGATGGCTGGTCCATGGAGATCTTCTTCCACGAGCTCGCGGCCTTGTATCGGGGTTCCTCCCTGCCGGAGCTCCCGCTCCGCTATGCCGACCATGCCTCCTGGCAGCGGCGCACTCTGCGAGGGGACGCCCTCGCTCCGCAGATTTCCTATTGGCAACGGCAGCTCGCCGGAGCTCCGGCCCTCGAGCTGCCCGGCGACCGGCCGCGGCCTGCCTCCTGGAGCTATCGCGGCATGAGCTGCCCGCTCGAGCTCGCTCCCGGACTGGCCGACGATCTACGAGCCCTCGGGCGAGCCGAGGGAGGCCCGCTGTTCCCGGTCCTGCTGGCCGGCTTCTTCTCGCTGCTGGCCCGCCATAGCGGGCAGGACGATCTCTGCGCCGGCGTGCCTCTTGCGGGCCGCGACCGGCCGGAGACCCAGGGGCTGATCGGCCTCTTCGTCAACACTCTGGTGCTGCGGGTGGAAATGGCGGATGCCCTCTCCGTCCGCGAGCTGGTGCGCCGGGTACGCGACGTTCTCCTGGACGGCCTGAGACATCAGGACGTACCTTTCGAAAAGCTCGTCGAGGTGCTGCAGCCGGAACGCGTCTCCGGCGTCTCGCCGCTCTTCCAAGCGCTTTTCTCATTCCTCAGCGCTGCAGGGCCGGAGGAGATCCCGGACCTGCAGCTCGATCTGCTCGACGTCGAATCGGGTGTCGCCAAGTTCGACCTGGCCTGCTCGCTCCACGAGCGCGCGGGCCGTATCCGCGGCTGGCTGGAGTGCCCGGCTTCCCTGTTCGAGGCCGCCACCGCCGTCCGTCTGCGCGACCGATTCGTAGCTTTGCTGCGAGCGGCGGCGGACGCGCCGGACCGGCGGGCGAGCGAGCTCGAGCTGCTGGCCGGGACGGAGCGGCATCAGCTCCTGCTGGAGTGGCGCGGCACCTTCTCGCCGCAGCCGGGCGGCGAGACCCTGGCCCATCTCTTCGCGGCCCAGGCCGAGCGGACGCCGGAAGCGGTGGCTCTCCTCCACGGCGGCGAGAGCCTGACCTACCGCGAGCTCAGCCGGTGGTCGGACCGGCTGGCGCGGCGGCTGCGCGCTCTCGGTGTCGGCACGGAGGACCGGGTCGGCCTGCTGCTGGAACGCTCGCCCGCGATGGTGGCGGGCATCCTGGGGGTATGGAAGAGCGGCGCCGCCTATGTGCCGCTCGATCCTTCCCTGCCGGCGGAGCGCCTGGCCTGGATGGTCCGCGACTTGAGGCTGGCGGCGCTGGTCGCTCCCGAGGCGCGAGCGGGCTGGGATCTGCCCGTCGCCGATCCTGGAGACGGGGAGGAGCCGGGGGAACCCGTCCTTCCGGCGCCCGGGCAGCTCGCCTATCTGATCTATACCTCGGGCACCACCGGCTCTCCCAAGGCGGTGATGGTCGAGCACCGCAGCCTGGCACGGACGCTCCTCGGCTGTCAGCAGCAGTTCGGCTTCTCCGCCGGCGACCGCATGCTGCACCTGGCTTCCTTCTCCTTCGACATCTCACTGGTCGAGCTGTTCATGCCCCTGCTCGCGGGCGGCACCGTCGAGCTGCTCGGCCGCGACGAGGTCCTGGAGCTGCCGCTGCTGATCGGACGTCTGCGGAAAACGACCCGGTTGCACAGCGTGCCGAGCCTGATGCGCCGGATCGTCGACGTCCTGCGCCAGCGGGGCGGAGCGGGAGACGGCATGCGCACGGTCTTCGTGGGGGGCGAGCGCGTGCCGCCGGACCTGCTGGCGGACCTGCGCGAGGCCTTCCCCGCGGCGGAGATCGTCGTGCTCTACGGCCCCACCGAGGCGACGATCGTCTGCGCGGCCCTCTCCGTGCCGGCGGCGGGTGTCGACCGCAGCGTCCTCGGCCGGCCGCTGCCCGGAGCGGAGCTGCTGCTGCTCGACCGCTGGGGGAACCCGGCGCCGCTGGGGGTCCCGGGCGAGCTCCTCGCCGGCGGTCCCGTGGTGACTCGCGGCTACCGCGGACGTCCGGACCTCACGGCCGAGCGTTACGTGCCCGCCCCCGGCGGGCGGCGGCTCTACCGGACCGGCGACCTGGCGCGCCACCTGCCGGACGGAGTCATCGAGTTCCTCGGCCGCGTCGACCAGCAGGTCAAGATCCGCGGCTTCCGCGTCGAGCCGGCGGAGATCGAGGCCGCCCTCCGCGCCTGCCCCGGGGTGCGGGAGGCGGTGGTCGCGGCGAGCGGCGAAGCCCGCCTGGCCGCCTATATCGTGCCCGCTGACGCGGCCTGCCTGGCGCCTGAGGGCGCCGCGCGGGAGGCGCTCTTCGACCGGCTGCGTGCCGCGCTCGCCGACCGGCTGCCGGACCACATGGTTCCCTCCGCCTGGGCGGCTCTCGCCGCCCTGCCGCTCTCGCCGCACGGCAAAGTGGACCGGCGGGCGCTGCCCGCGCCGGAGGTCTCCCCGCCGCGCGATCGGGTGTTGCCGCGCACGCCGGCCGAGGAGCGCCTCGCGGCGGTGTGGAGCGAGGTCCTCGGAGTCGAGCCGCTCGGGGTGAACGACGACTTCTTCGCCTTGGGCGGCCACTCGCTGCTGGCCGTGCGGCTGATCTTCCGCATCGCCGAGGTCACCGGCGTCGAGGTGCCGGTGAAGGCCCTGTTCGAGAACCCCACCGTGGCGCGGCTCGCGGCGTGGCTGGAGAAGGGCGCGCGGCCGGCGGCCGGCATGGCGGCGGCCGCTACGGAAGCGAGCGGAGCCTTCCCGCTCTCGCTGAGCCAGCGCCGGCTCTGGCTGATCCAGCGCCTGGACCCCGACAGCACGGCCTACCACCAGCCCGTGGCGGTGCGGCTGTCGGGAGAGCTGCGCGAAGAGCCCCTGGCCTGGGGCCTGGTGGAGATCCTGCGGCGCCACGAGCCGCTGCGCACGGTCTTCGCCGAGGTCGAGGGGGAGCCGGTCCAGATCGTGTTGCCCCCTCCGGCCGCGGCCATCCTGCCGCGGCTCGATCTCTCGGCTCTCCCGGCGCCGGAGCGCTGGCCGGCCCTCCGCGCTGCGATGCGCGCCGACCTGACCCGGCCCTTCGATCTGGAGCGCGGCCCCATGGCCAGGTTCTTCCTGGCCAGGCTGGAAGCCGCCGACCACGTCCTGGCCGGCACGTTCCACCACATCGCCTCGGACGGCTGGTCGCTGGAGATCTTCTTCCGTGAGCTGGTGGCGCTGTACGGCGCCGCCCTGGCGGGCCGGCCGTCGCCGCTGCCGGAGCTGCCGCTGCGCTACGCCGACTTCGCCCTCTGGCAGGAACGAGCGCTGACGCCGGAAGCGCTGGCGGAGCAGCTCGCCTATTGGCGCCGGCAGCTCGCCGGAGCGCCGGTCCTCGAGCTCCCCACCGATTACCCGCGGCCGGCAGGCGCGGTCTATCCCGGAGCCAACCGGCCGCTCACCCTCCCGCCCGCCTTGACCGGGGAGCTCCGCGCCCTCGGCCGCGGCGAAGGCATCACTCCGTTCGCGGCGCTGCTCGCCGCGTTCGCGGCGCTGATGGGCCGCTACGGCGGCCAGGACGACGTGCCGGTGGGCATCCCCTCGGCCGGCCGCAGCCATCGCGAGACCGCTGGCATGATCGGCTTCTTCGTCAACACCCTGGTGATCCGGGCCCGCCTGGAGAGCGACCCGCCCTTCCGCGACCTGGCGTCGGCAGTGCGCGATCTGGTCCTCGCCGCCCAGGCCAACCAGGACGTGCCGTTCGACCGCGTCGTCGAGGAGCTGCAGCCGGAGCGCGATCCCAGCGTGCCGCCGCTCTTCCAGGTGATGGTGGCGCACCTGCGCACCTCGCGGACGCCGCTGCGCGTCCCCGGCCTGGAGGCGGTCCTGCTCGCTCCCGAGACCGTGACGGCGAAGCTCGATCTGCTGCTCACCCTGGACGAATGGGAGGACGGGGTGGACGGCCACCTGGAGTATCGCAGCGACCTGTTCGCGGAGGCGACCGCGGACCGCCTGCTCGGCCACTTCCGCACGCTGCTCGCAGGGGCCGTCGCCGATCCTTCCCGGCGCCTCTCCGACCTGCCTCTCCTCGCCGCCGCCGAGCGCGAGCAGCTCCTGGTCGTCTGGAACGACACCCGGCGGGACTTCCCCGGCGACCTCTGCCTGCACGACCTGGTGGCGGCGCAGGCGGCGCGGACGCCCGGCGCCGAGGCGGTGGTGGACCGGGAGGCGCGCCTGACCTACGCCGAGCTGCGCCGCCGCGCCAACCAGCTCGCGCGCCACCTGCGGGCGCTCGGCGTGGGGCCGGAGGTCCGGGTGGCCATCCGCCTCGCGAGGACGCCGGACCTGGTCGTCGCGATCCTGGCCGCGCTCGAGGCGGGCGGCGCGTACGTGCCGATCGATCCGAGCTACCCGCAGGAGCGGCAGGAGCTGATGCTGGAGGATTCGGGAGCGAAGGTGCTGATCGGCGACGGAGAGACCGCCACCGTCGACCTGGCACGGGACCGGGCGGTCCTCGCCTCGTACGACGGCTCCGACCTCTCTCCGGCCGCCGTTGCCGGCAATCTCGCCTACCTGATCTACACGTCGGGCTCGACCGGCCGGCCCAAGGCCGTGGCCATCGAGCACCGCAGCGCCGTGACCCTGGTGCAGTGGGCCCTGGAGGTCTTCCCCGCGGAGGACCTGCGGGGAGTCCTGTTCGCCACCTCGGTCTGCTTCGATCTCTCGGTCTTCGAGATGTTCGTGCCGCTCGCCGCGGGCGGCCGGGTGGTGGTGGCCGAGGACGCCCTGGAGCTGCCCCGGCTCGCGGCGTCGTTCGCGGTGACTCTGGTCAATACCGTGCCTTCGGCCATGGCCGAGCTGGCGCGCGGCGCCCTCCCCGCTTCGCTGCGCACCGTCAACCTGGCGGGCGAGCCGCTCAAGCCGGAGCTGGTGGAGCGGATCTACGCCCACCACCAAGTCGAGCGCGTCTACAACCTCTACGGCCCCAGCGAGGACACGACCTACTCGACGTTCACCCTGGTGCGCTCGCGGAGCCCGGTGACCATCGGCCGGCCGATCGCCAACACCAGGGCCTACGTGGTGGACCGCGGCGGCCGGCTGGCCCTCATCGGGGTGCCCGGAGAGCTCTGGCTGGGCGGCGACGGGCTCGCGCGCGGCTACCTGGGCCGGCCGGAGCTGACCGCCGAAAAGCTGGTGCCCGATCCGTTCGGCGACCGGCCGGGAGAACGGCTGTACCGCACCGGCGATCGGGTGCGCCGGCTGCCGGACGGCCGCCTCGACTTCCTCGGCCGCATCGACCATCAGGTCAAGATCCGCGGCTTCCGCATCGAGCTGGGCGAGATCGAGGCGGCCCTGCTCCGCCATCCCGCAGTGCGCGAGGCGGCCGTCCTGGCGCCGGCCGAACGCGATGGGGGCAGGCGGCTGTTGGCCTGGGTCGTGACGGCGTCGCCGGGATCTCCGCCGGCCGCGGAGCTGCGCGGCTTCCTGGCCCGCACGCTGCCGGAGTACATGGTTCCCTCCGCCTTCGAGCTCCTCGACGCCCTGCCGCGGACGCCCAATGGCAAGGTGGACCACCGGGCGCTCTCGCGGCGGACCTCGGGCCGGGGGAGCCACGAGGAGTACGCGGCGCCGCGTACCCCGGTCGAGGAGACCCTGGTGGAGCTGTGGGAGGAGGTGCTGGGCGAGGAGAGGACCGGCGGCCGGGTGGGCGTCCACGACAACTTCTTCGCGCTCGGCGGCCATTCGCTGATCGCCTCGCGCCTCGCCGCCCGCATCCGCGCGGTGCTCGGCGCCGAGCTGCCGCTGCGCGCCCTTTTCGAAGCCCCGACCGTGGCCGGCCTCGCCGAGCGGCTGGAGGGGCTGCGCGGCGGCCGGACCGAAGCGATCCGCCGGCAGCCGCGCCGGCGCGGAGAGCCGGCGCGCTTCCCGGTCTCTTTCTCCCAGCTCCGCGAGTGGATCCTCGACCGCCTGGAGCCGGGCACGCCGGCCTACAACATCCCCAGCCCGAAGCGGATCGCCGGCCCCGTTTCCATCCCCGCCTTCGCGCGCGCCCTCCAGGAGGTCGTCCGCCGGCACGAGTCGCTGCGCACCACCTTCGAGGCCGGCCGTGAAGAGCCGGTCCAGGTGGTGGCTCCCGCCCTGGAGATCCCACTGCCGGTGATCGACCTGGAGGGGCTGCCAGCGGCGGCGCGGGAACCCGAGCTGCAGCGCCTCCTGGCCGCAGACCTGGGCCTCGGATTCGACCTCGACACCGGGCCGCTGCTGCGGGTGCGGCTCGTGCGCCTCGCCGGCGACGACCACGCCCTGCTGCTGACGATGCACCACATCGTCTCGGACGGCTGGTCCACCGGCGTCCTCTCCCGCGAGCTGGCTGCCCTCTACGAGGCGTTCTCCGCCGGGCTGCCGCCGCGGCTGCCGGAGCTGCCGGTCCAGTACCCGGACTACGCCGCGTGGCAGCGCGACCGGCTCCAGGGCGAGCGCCTGGAGGAGCGGGTCGGCTACTGGCGCGAGCGCCTCGCCGGAGCGCCGCCGCTGCTGGAGCTGCCGGCCGACCGGCCGCGTCCCGCCGTGCGCACGAACCGCGGCGAGAACCTTCGCTTCGCCTGGCCGGCCGCCGTCGTCGAGCCGCTCAAGGCCGTCGCGGCGGAGCAGGGGGGAAGCCTGTTCATGGGGTTGCTCGCCGCCTTCCAGGCCCTGCTCGCCCGCCTCAGCGGCCAGGAGGACGTGGCCGTCGGCACCTTCGCCGGCAACCGCGGCCGGGTCGAGCTGGAAGGAGTCATCGGCTTCTTCATCAACACCCTGGCCCTGCGCACCGATCTCTCGGGCGAGCCCTCCTTCCGCGAGGCGCTGGGCCGCGTGCGCGAGGTGACGCTCGGGGCCTACACCCACCAGGAGATTCCGTTCGAGAAGCTCCTGGAGTCGCTCGCCCTGCCGCGCGACACCTCGCGCACGCCGATCTTCCAGACCATGCTGGTGCTGCAGAACTTTCCCCAGGAGCGCATCGAGCTGTCGCGGATCAGCCTGGAGCCGCTGCCGTTCCGCACCCACCGGTCCAACTTCGACCTCACGCTCTGGATGATGGAGGAGGGCGGCGGGCTCGCCTGCGACGCCGAGTACAGCACGGACCTGTTCGACGAGGCGACGGTGGCCCGCATGACCGGCTACCTGCGGCGCCTGATCGCGGCGGCGGCCGCCGATCCCGACGCCAGCCTCTGGAGCCTGCCGCTGCTGTCGCCGGCCGAGCGCGCGCAGATCCTGGAGGAGTGGAGCCGCACGGCCGGCGAGCCCGCGGGCGCGCCGCTCCTGCACCGCCTCTTCGAGGACCAGGCCTCCCGCTCGCCCGTGGCCGCGGCCGTCGAAGCGCCGGACGGCACGCGGCTGACCTACGCCGAGCTGGACGCCCGGGCCGGCCGCCTCGCCCGCCATCTCCGCGCCCTCGGCGTCGGGGCGGAGTCGCGGGTCGCGCTCGCCGCCGAGCGCTCGCCCGAGATGCTGGTGGGCATGCTCGCCGTGCTCAAGGCCGGCGGCGCCTACGTGCCGCTCGATCCGGACTACCCGCGGGACCGCCTGGCGTTCATGCTGCAGGACTCCGGCGCCGCCTGGCTGCTTACCCAGGAGCGCCTCGCCCCACGCCTCCCGGCGGCAGGGGCGCGGGTGGTCCTGCTCGATTCCTTCGACAATGGCGAGCCGCCCATCCCCGAAGCGGAGCCGGAGCCCGTCGCGGTGCATCCAGAGAGCGCCGCCTACGTCATCTACACCTCGGGCTCGATGGGACGGCCGAAGGGCGTGGTCGTTTCCCACCGCGCCATCGCCGCCTACGCGCGGACGGCCCGGGATTACTACGCCGTCGGCCCCGGCGACCGGGTGCTGCAGTTCGGCTCGATCAGCTTCGACACCAGCGCCGAGGAGATCTACCCGACGCTCGCCGGCGGCGCGACCCTGGTGCTGCGCGCCGGCGACATGGCGCTCTCCATGGCGCACTTCCTGCGCGAGGCGGACCGCCTGGGCATCACCCTGCTGGCCTTGCAGACCGCTTTCTGGCACGAGATCGTCGCCGGCCTGATCACCGGCCTGGAGCTGCCGGCGTCCATGCGCCTCGTGGCCTTCGGCGGCGAGGAGGCCCTCCTCGACCGGCTGGCGGCCTGGCGGCGCCAGGTGGGCCCGAGCGTGCGCCTGGTCAACACCTACGGCCCGACCGAGGCGACCATCGTCTCCACCTACCGCGAGCTCGCCGAGCCCGAGGACGATCCGGAGATCCCCATCGGCCGCGCCGTCCCGGGCGCCCGCGTCTACGTGCTCGACCGCGGCGGCGAGCCGGCGCCGCCCGGCGTCCAGGGGGAGCTGATGATCGGCGGCGCCGGCGTGGCGCGCGGCTACCATGGCCGCCCGGACCTCACCGCCGAGCGCTTCGTGCCCGACCCCTACAGCGGCGTCCCCGGCGCGCGCCTCTATCGCACCGGCGACCTCTCCCGCTTCCGGCCGGACGGCGACCTGCTGTTCTGCGGCCGGGCGGACCGCCAGCTCAAGCTGCGCGGCTACCGCATCGAGCCCGGGGAGATCGAGGCCGCCCTGCGCCAGCACCCGGCCGTCTACGACGCCATCGCGGACCTGCGGGGCCGGGGCGACGACAAGCGCCTGGTGGCCTGGGTGGTGCCCCGCGAAGGAGAAGCCGCGCCGCCGGCCGCCGAGCTGCGGACCTTCCTGCGCGACCGGCTGCCCGAGCCCATGGTGCCGTCCGCCTTCGTGGCGGTGCCCGCCCTGCCGCTGACGCCGAGCGGCAAGGTGGACCGCCGGGCCCTGCCCGAGCCCGCGGAGACGCGCCGCGAGACACCGGGCTACGTGGATCCGGAAACCGAGCTGGAGCGCACCATCGCCGGCATCTTCCGCGACCTGTTGCGGGTCGACCGCGTGGGGCTCAACGACAACTTCTTCGAGCTCGGCGGGCACTCGCTGCTGGTGGTGCGGGCGCACCAGCGGCTGCGCGAGGCGCTCGGCCGCGAGATCCCGGTGGTGGATCTCTTCCGCTTCCCCACCGTCGCCCTCCTCGCCAGGCAGCTCGGCAGCGGTGAGGAGGAGGAGAAGCCCGCGCTGCGGCGGGTGCAGGGTCTCGGCGAGCAGCGGCGGGCCGCGCAGGCCGCCCAGCGCCGCCGCCAGCAGGCGATAGGGAAGACGCCGCCCGGGCGCCAGCGATGAAACCGGAAAGGGAGAAAGGATGAGCCACGAGCAAGAGCCCGATGCCGTCGAAGCCGTCGCCATCATCGGCATGGCCGGACGCTTCCCCAAGGCCGGGAACCTGGAGGAGCTGTGGGCCAACCTGCGCCACGGCGCCGACTGCATCCAGGACCTCGGCGACGACGACCTGCGGGAGTCGGGCCTCGACCCCGCGTCGCTGCCCCCCAACTACGTGAAGTGCGCCGCCACCGTCGACGGCATCGAGCTCTTCGACGCCGGCTTCTTCGGCTTCTCGCCGCGCGAGGCCGAGATCCTCGATCCGCAGTCGCGCCTGTTCCTGGAGTGCGCCTGGGAGGCCCTGGAGAGCGCCGGCTACGTCTCCGAGTCCTATCCGGGATGGACCGGCGTCTTCGCCGGGGTGAGCCTGCCGGCCTACCTGATGAGCAACCTGATGAACAACCCGGCGGTGCTGGCGACCGTGGATCCTTTCGAGCTGCTGCTGGCCAACGACCGCGACTACTTCGCCACCCGCATCGCCTACAAGCTCGACCTGCACGGGCCGGCGCTCAACGTGCAGACCGCCTGCTCGACCTCCCTGGTCGCGGCGCACCTGGCCTGCCAGAGCCTGCTCTCCTACCAGTGCACCCTGGCGGTCGCCGGCGGCATCCGCCTCGGCGTGCCGCAGAAGGCCGGCTACCTGGCGCGCGAGGGGAGCATCTTCTCCCCCGACGGCCGGTGCCGGGCCTTCGACGCCCGCGGCAACGGCTTCGTGCGCAGCGAGGGGGCCGGCATGGTCCTCCTCAAGCCGCTGAGCCGGGCGCTGGCCGACGGCGACCGCATCTACGCGGTGATCCGCGCGGCTGTCGTCAACCAGGACGGCCGCACGCCGGGCATGACGGTGCCCAGCCAGGATGCACAGGCCGCCTTGCTGCGCGAGGCGTGCCGTGCCGCCGGCAT
>JBIOVX010000040.1:0-7551 GCA_044868005.1 Thermoanaerobaculia bacterium
CCGGGAGAGAGGGGGCTTTAAAGAAAGAGATTTTCTGTTTTTCTCCCTCCTCTCCCGGTGTGGGTGGGAGGGAGGGGTCGGGAGAGGAGGGCCGGGGAGGTGAGGGCCTACTGCGCCCTCTCCACCCGCACTTCCGGATCGCCGTAGCGGTCGCGCGTGATCGTCACCTGCCAGGGATTGCAGCAGACCTCGCAGTCCTGCACCAGCGTGCCGAAGACGTCCGGCTCGATCGAGATCTCGACCCGCTCGCCGCAGTACGGGCACTGCACCTCGATCGAGTCGGCCCAGTAGCCGTCGTGCTCTCTCATGCCTTGCCGCGGCGCCGTGCGAGCTTGCGCACGATCTCGAACTCTTCCTTGGTCGCCGGCTGGACCGACAGCCGCGATCCCTTCTGCGTCACCATCATCCTCTCCAGGCCCGGCGTCTCCTTGAGCGTCGCGAGCGGCACGATCTCCGGGAACTTCTCGACGAAGCGGACGTCCACCATGTACCAGGTGGGCTTCTTGGGATCGCTCTTCTCGTCGTAATAGTGGTGGCCCTTCTTGAAGGCGAAGGGATCGGGATAGCCCTCGCGCGAGATCTCGGCGACGCCGGTCACGCCTGAAGGCTCGGCGCTGGAGGCGTAGAAGAGCACGCCGTCGCCCACCTTCATCTCGTCGCGCATGAAGTTGCGCGCCGTGAAGTTGCGCACCCCTTCCCAGGTCGTCGTGCCGTCCCGTTCGAGGTCGTCGATGGCGTAGGCTTCGGGCTCGCATTTCATCAGCCAGTAGCGTTTGGGGCGTGGCATCAGTCCTCCCTAAGAATTCCTTCCCGCTTCAGTGTATCGTGGTCCCGCCATGAGAAAACGTAGACAACGGAAGGCATCGATCGTGGTGAATTGGCAGGGCGAGGAGTCGGAACGGGATGACTGGGCTCGCTTGTCATTGAAGGGCCTAGAAGGTGTCTACGGAGGCGATGAACCCGAGTATTCGCTCGGCATGATCAAGCGGCCAAATCCCGATTATGAAGGAAGGTAACGGCGGAGACTAAGATGTTGGTGTCGAGAACGGCTCGCAGCTGCTCAGTCACCCGACCAGTCTCCGTCGATAGCGGTACCCTTGGAGATCGCCTCTTGCCGGATCTGCTCTCCTACCTCGATGAAGCGAGCCACGAGTTGTTCTCGGGGAACGTCGCGGAGAAGACGCGCGCGCCGGCAGGCCTCTTCTCGCAGTTTTTCTACCGGCAGCTCTGCGAGTTGACCGATCCCCTGGGATGCTGATGCGATTTTGGGAGGCATCACGTGATCTCCGAGACCTGCTTTCAGGGTTAACCTACTCCAAAGTGATCTGCAAGAAAAGGCGTGAGGCGAAGTAAAAGGCCGCCGGGATGCCCCGGCGGCCTTGAACGGAGGAGGAGGCGCCGTACTACCGGAAACTGAGCCGCGCGCCGAGCCGGAGAACGCGCGGGCTCAGGATCTCGATGACGTGATCGGAGTTGCCCCGGCCCAGCACGCCCTGGCGCTGCAGGACGTAGGACTCGTTGAGAGCGTTGAACACGTCCGCGCCCAGCGTCAGGCCGAAGTCGCTGAAGGTGAATTCTTTTTCCACCCGCAGGTCGAGGACGTGGGTGTCGGGATAGCGGAAGGCGTCCGGATCTGCGGCGAGGGGAACATCGATTCCCGTGCCCCCATTGTCGGAGATCGTCTCGCGGACGATCCGCTGGACGTAGCGGAGCGGGTAGCCCTGGCGGCCGGTGAGGCTCGCGGCGACGTTGAAGCCCCACGAATGGTCGGGCGCGATCTGGTACATCCCGTTGAGGTTGTAGGACCACCGGCTGTTGATGAATACGTTGCCCTTGGCGCCGGAGACGTTGCCGGAGCCCTGGAGCACCCCGGTGCCGTCCGCGATGCCGCCGGCCACGGTGTCGGTGGGATCCTCATTCTCGCCGTCCGGGATGTTCCAGGTCCAATCCTGCCAGGTGAGGTGGCCGCGCATCATCCAGCGGTTGGAGAGGTGCTTGTTGAAGACCAGCGAGGCGCCGAGGAACCGCTGCTCACGCTCGCCGTTCTCCAAGCGGAAGCCGTTGCGCGTGCTTAACCCCTGACGCAGCTCCCAGTAGTGAACGGTGTAGGTGCGGCCGTCAGGCGCCACGGCGGTCGTGGTCCGTTCCACGTAGTCGCTCCGTCGGTGGACGCGGCCTACGCTGCCGAGGTTGGCCAGCGAGAACGGATCGTCGCCGTCGAAGACCAGTCGCTCCGCCTCCAGGATGTCGTGGTACCGGCGGGCGCTCAGGTTGAGCTCCACCACAAATTCCGGCAGCAAGGCATGCTCGACGCCGAGCAGGAGCTCGTCGGTCTTCGGTACGCCGAGGTCCGCATCCACCGCGAAGGACTGCAACGGCGCCAGTGTGAAGGGATTGACGTTGGGGCTGGGCGGCGCGATCTCGGCGCCGATCTCGCCGCGCTCCAGCACCGGACCGCCCGCGTTGGTGGTCAGGAAGTAGCGGTAGCTGAAGCCGCCGAGCGGGTTGAGATAACCGGCGGTGGCGGCGCCGAGCTGATCGGCGAACCGCGAATAGCTGGCCCGCAGCAGCGTCCTGCGCTCCGCGCCGAGAGCGTAGGTCAGGCCGAGGCGCGGCATGACGTCGTTCCAGGTGAAGCCGGCGTTCTCGCCGGCGTAGTGCACCGCCGGCAGGAGGTCGGGAGCGATGGGGTTGGCGGCAGCATCGGAGGCCAGGTTCTCGCCGGTCTGGCGGTCCCACCGCAGGCCGACGTTGGCCGTGAAGTTCCCTATCGTGGCGGTGTCCTGGACGAAGGCGTCCGTGTAATCCGTCCGGATGCGCGGGCTGGCGTCCCGGGCCAGCACGAGCAGCGGCACGTCATCGGCCGGTGCCGGTCCCGCCAGCGCGATCTCGGCGCCGCCGCCCGGCCAGCGAAGGAGAGTCGACGACTCGGCGGTGCGGTAGCCGGCGCCGAATTTCAGCTCATGCGAGACCTCACCGGTATTGAAGAAGCTCGAGGAGTCGAGCCTGGCCTGCTCCTGCGGCCGCTCGATCTGCTCGAGCAGATAGCTGTTGTGCCAGCGCAGATCGCGGTCGCGATAGGGGAGAGCCGCGCCGCCCTCGGGAACGAGCTGGAAGCCGCCGTTGACCCGCGAGTACATTCCGGTCGCGTAGACGTTGCTGCTGAAGATCTGGGTGTCCTCGATTTTCCAGGCGGTGGGCTCGCCGCCGAAACCGGACTGATCCCACGTCGTCTCCTGCGGCCGCAGCGGGCCGGCGTTGCGGCCCTTCTTGACCTTGTCGCTCTGCCAGGCGAAAGCGATCGCCGAGTTGCCGCCGGTTACCTGCGCGTTGAGCTTGGCGTTCCAGTCCTCCAGCGTCGTCTTGTCGCTGAAGTCGTCGATCGTCAGCAGGTCGATCTCGGACCTGGCGTAAGAGCCCCAGGCCCATAGGCGATCCCGGACGATGGGCCCTCCCACCTCCGCACCCTGCTCGACGAGCCTGTCGATGCGGTTGCCCTGCCGGAAAGCGTCTTGGGCGTGGTCGTTGTTCCACGGTCCGCCCGCGGCCAGGTCGCCGCGGTTGGATTCGAGATCGGATTGCAGGCTGTCGTTCTCGGCGAGGTAGCGGGCGGAGCCGCGCCATTCGTTGGTGCCGCGCTTGGTCACCATGTTGAGCGTCACGCCGCCGGTGGCGTTCGTGACGTCGCTGCCGCCGGTCGTCACCTGCAGCTCCTCGAAGGTGTCGAAGTCGTAGTAGCCGGGCGAGGAGCCGAGCGCCGACATGTCGGTCATCACCATGCCGTCCAACGACCATACCGCCTGCTCGCCGC
This sequence comes from Thermoanaerobaculia bacterium, assembly GCA_044868005.1. Taxonomy (GTDB): domain Bacteria; phylum Acidobacteriota; class Thermoanaerobaculia; order Multivoradales; family UBA5704; genus DATARR01. The sequence goes on from JBIOVX010000040.1 coordinate 3,812, forward strand.
TGGAGCCCGGGCCGACGTACCGCGACTGCTGGCCGCTCTCGTTGCCACCGACGTTGATGCGGTCGGCGAGCACGCCCGGCGTCTTCTGCAGAATCGCCCAAGGATCGCGGGCCGAAGGGATCTTCTCCAGCTCGGTTTGGGAGACGGTCGCGCCGGTGGCGATCCGCCGCTCGTCGAGGATCGGGTTCTCGGTGGTGACGGTGATGCAATCCGAGACGGCATCGCCGCCGCCACCTCCTCCCGCCCAGGCCTGCTGCTGCGGCGCGTTGACCGGCACCTTCCGGGTCACCGGCTCGACGCCGGCGGGCGCCGTCGACATGACGTCCACCGCGACCAGGCTGGTGTAATCCGTCACCAGGTTGTGGCGCAGGCCGAGCTCGGTGACGGCGTGCCGCACCGTCTCGGCGTCCGCCCCCGCCTGCAGGCTGTCGGTGAGCGCCTGGATCTTCCGGCGCGCCCAGAGCTTGTCGATGCCGGCGCCCTTGATCTCGCCGGCGACGGGGAAGGAGTCCTGCCAGGCTTCGCCGCCGCGGAGCCCGGAGACCGCCACCTCGCCCGAGCTCTCCTCGAGGTGTGCCGTGATCACCAGCGGCTCACCCAGGTAGAGATCGGGAATGCGCGCGGGCCAGGCTTCCGCGGGGGCATCGCTCCACCGCACGTCGATCTGCTGCAGCATGGGGGATTCGAGCTTGGAAAACAGCTCGCCCATCGCCGCCGCCACCTTCGCGAGATCGTCGATCTGGGTGAACGATCCGCGTCCCATCGCCGCCAGCCGCCGCATAAGCGCGGCGTTGGGGTCCGAGCCGATCGCGATCGGAAAGAGCCGCCGGTCACCGAGATTCTCGTTGAGGAACTTCACCACGTCGGCTTCGTCGTAGAGCTCGCCGTCGGTGGCGAAGATCACCTGCGGCACGAGGCCGGCCGGCGCCGGTTTCCGGAAGGCGATCTGCAGCGCCGGCAGCATCTGCGTACCGCCGTTGATGCCGAGGCCGGAGACGAAACGGCGGGCCTTCTCGACGGTTGCCGGAGTTACCGCCACGCTCTCCGGGAAGACCGAGCTGGCGGTGGAGCTGAACTCGATGACGTTGAACCAGTCGCCGGGCTGGAGCCGGCCCAAGGCCAGGAGGAGAGCCTGCCGGGCCTGCTCTAGCTTCACTCCGGACATCGAGCCCGAGGTGTCGATGATGAACTCCGTCTCCCGCGGCAGGCGAGCCGCCACGGCGTTCGCTGTGTCCGGAGGCATCACCATGAGCAGCGCGTAGCGCTCGCCATCGACCTCCTCCGAATAGAAGACGGCGCGCGGCTCGCGGCCGACGGCGGGGGTCCATTCCAGGATGAGGTCCGAATCCGCCGGCGCAGTTCCTTTCGCGAGATCCACGGCGTAGCGGAACTGCTTGCCGCGCGCCACTGTAATCGCGTGGCTCGGGCTCTCCACCTTCGCCAGTGGGAATCCCGGATTTAGGTCGGCGTGGAAGGCGAAGGGATTGATCGGCGCCGCGCCCCGCTGCAGCAGCGGCGCCAGCATGAGCTCTTCGCCGGCGGCGGTCTTCCGGGCTTCGGCCCACGGCGTGACCACCATGGGGAAACGCAAGGAGAACTTGCCCGCCGCATAACGCACCACCTGTTGCAGCTCGATCGTGACCTCGACCGTCTCGCCGGGCCCGATGTGGGCGACGGAGGTGGTGAAGACGTCGGGCCGCTGCTGCTCGATCAGGGACGTCTTCACTCCTTCCTGCTTCGCGGCTTCGTACGTCCGCCGCGCCTCCTGCTTCTCCTTGATGACCCCCAGAAGCGAACGGTCGCCCACCTTCATGCGCAGGGTATCGACCGCCGCGTCCTCCGGCAGGGGAAAGATATAGATGCCCTCCACCCACTCCCGCGAAGGATTGGTGAAGATCTGGGTGACCTTGGCGCGGGCGATGACGCCGGTGACCCGGACCTCGATGGTGGTGCCGAGCACGGGAGCAGCAACGCCGTCCAGGTACAATCCCTGCCGCTCCGGCGATCCGCCTTCGGCACCGTAGGCGAGATGGCCGCTGATGAGAAGAGACAAGAGCGCTGCCATTCGAACGAGAATCGATCGCATTTTCCAACCTCCCAATCTGGGCCGTCCTCTCGGGAAGACAAGGCCGGCAAGTGTTGCTCCTGGATAGCGCAAGCGCGGTGCCAGGGGAGGTGGGTTTTGACAAATCCTTTATAATCAAGGCTTGAGATGGACGGCCGGAGTCCTTGGTTCAACCGGATGGATCGAATTGATTCAATCGCTTGATCGAATCAATGCAACTGGAGGGAAATCTGAACAATCTGTCCGCCGGAGCAGACGGGGGCGTCCTCAGATTCTACCCGTAATAGATCCCCATCGCCCGCAGCGGACCCGCCAGATCCTCAGGCACCGGCGCGGTGATGCGTAATGTTTCCCCGGTCTCGGGATGCTCGAACGCCAGCTCCAGCGCGTGCAGTGCCAGGCGGTGGAGCCCGAAGCGTTCGCGGAAGAGGCGGTTGTGCTCACCCTTGCCGTAGCGCACGTCGCCGATCAGGGGATGGCTCAGGTGTTTGAAGTGGCGGCGGATCTGGTGGAAGCGGCCGGTCAGGGGACGGGCCTCGACGAGGGCATAGCGCTCGAAGACGGCGAGGCGTCGGAACTCGGTGACGGCGGCAATCCGTGGCCCGCCGGGCGCGCGGGGAATCGGATGATCGATCACTCCCGCCTCCGGCGGGATGCCGCGCACGAGCGCGAGATAGCGCTTGGCGACCTCGCCCGCCGCGAACCGCTCCTGCATCCCACGGGCCGTGGCGGAATCGAGGGCGAACACCAGCGCGCCGCTGGCGGCCCGGTCGAGCCGGTGTACCGCGTGGACGCGCCGGCCCGCCAGGTCGCGGACGGTCTGCAGCGCCACGATCCGGTCCTGCGCCGCTCCCCGGTGCACGGCCAGGCCAGACGGCTTGTTGACCGCCAGCAGGAAGCCGTCGCGATAGAGGATGGGAAGCTCGGGGGTCACGAAAACGACACCCTTGGGGTGAGGTAACTACGGCACGTGCATCGCCTGATAAAAGGCCAGCACGGAGAACACGGCGCCGATCACGCCGAGGAGGTTCATCCCCCAGAAAAACGTGCGCCGCATGGGTTGCCGCTGGATCACCAGGCTGATGGCTCCGAAGACGAGGCAGAGCTGGAGGAAGAAGGTCGCGTAGTCGAAGACGTCGCCTACGTCATTGAGGGCGTTCGCCTTCGCCTCCCACTCGTTGGCGCCGACGACCTTGCCCATCTCGCCATTCACGTCCTGCGCCCAGTTCTCCCGGCCCACCGTGGCCGAGCCGAGGAGGATCTCCTTCTTCTCCTTGCCGTAGCGCCGCACCTCGGCGTCCAGATTCCGAACCAACTCTTGGACTGCCGGGAGCTGCTCGCTGCGGATCGAGTCCGCCGCCACCAGCGCCTGCAGGGTGTCGCGCTGGCCCTCGACCAGGGTCTCCTTGATGCCTTTGGTCTGATACCAGACGTAGGCGCCGTTCTTCTCGTTGTGCGCGATCAGCTCGTCGTCGCCGTACTTGCCGGCTCCGAGGTCGGTGATGGCCAGCACGGCGGCGAAGACGGCGATGAGCACGCCGCAGACGACCTCGAAGCTCTTGCTGCCGGTGTCGGGATCGTCCGCCATCGAAAGAGCTCCTCCTGGTATGGCCTCACCCCACAGCCCGGCGCTTCCGCACCGGGCTAAAGAAACGTCGCTCCTCTGGAGCGAATC
>JBIOVX010000041.1:0-9357 GCA_044868005.1 Thermoanaerobaculia bacterium
CGGCGCGGCTCCGTCATCTCAGATACGGCGCCGCAGGATGGGGGCGCAGCTCCGCAGGATCAGAAATCCCGCCGCAGGCTTGCGGAGTGGCTCCGCCATCTCAGAAATTCCGCCGCAGGATGGTGGCGCGGCTCCGTCATCTCAGATACGGCGCCGCAGGATGGGGGCGTGGCTCCGCAGGATCAGAAATCGCGCCGCAAGCTCGCGGCGTGGCTCCGTCATCTCAGAAATCGCGCCGCCATCTTGCGGCGTAGCTCCGTCATCTCAGATACGGCTCCACCATCCTGCGGCGGCGCTCCGCGAGCCTGTTCGGGACAGGGAAAAGGCCATTTTGGCGCAAAAGAGGCTCGCGAGGACCAAAAATGGTCAGCGTAAGCGGATTTCAGGCTTGCCCCATTCCCGGTCGAGAAGATCGAACAGCCTCAACACCTTGTCCCCCGAGCCTGGAGCCGCGCGGGCGGTCTCCGGCAGACAGGAGGGCCGGCCTGCGCGAAGCCGGACGTCTGCGCCTCGTCCGCGGGGGGCAAGTCCGACCAGGAAGGGCTCTGCGCCAAGCGAGCCCCGCTCGGCGGCAGGCAGCCCTGCGGTGGTCTCCGAAAAGTCGTCGGACAGGCGTTGGCGTCAGGCTCGTTCGGTTTCCCTGTCAGATGAGGCGGAGTTTTTCCGTTTATATAGGCGACGGACGGAATCTGCCGTCCGGTCTATCGAGAGGGGCTGCGCCATGGTAGCGGAGCCGGCGGCTCCCATGCTATATAGGCGAAACAACGCTCGCTCATCCTGCCTTTGGGGCTGGCCTTGGCCCGACACCCTGCAACGTGCCGGATGAACGAGGACTGCCCTGGAGAGCCCTGAAATGCCACGACCCAGACTGTCCCGTATCGTTCTACTGACGATGGTTGCTCAGCTCATCCTTCTCCGGGCCGTCTACGCCCAGGGAAGCCTGGGAGCCGTCGTCGACAAGATCAAAGCAGACACGACGGTCCAATCCAAGCCTGGACCCCGCCAGGAGGCACCCGCCCCGGCAGGTCTCGACTGGCGCAGCGCCCCCGCAGATCAACTCACCCTCGGTCAAACCCGTGAGCTCGACAAGGCCGACCACATCGGAGGGATGGCGATTCCATCCACCGGCGATCGCATCTACTACGGCAAGACCTTTGGCGGGAAATCTTTCGTGGTTCTGCGCGATCTCAACAACGGGAAGGTGCTCTCTTCGTTCCAGGTTCCTGATCGGGTGCAAGCCCTTACGCTCTCACCAAGCGGGGACAGACTCCTGGTCTGCTTTGGCTTCGGCGGCAAGACCGCCCTTGTCAGAGACCTCGCCAACCAGCGCTCGATCGACCTGACCATCACGTTGTCGGCATGCGCGTCGGAGGACAAGCCTCTCACCTGGGTGGATGACACGACCGTCATCTACGACGGTAACGTTCTCGACCTGGATACGCTTCAGGACCGCCGCGCCCCCGATTATCCTTATCCGCCGATCAAGGGCAAAGAGTTTGGAACGCATCCGAACGCCTACTATGAGAGGGTAGATTACACGGGGCTCGCAATCTGTGACCGACACTCCGATTACTGTCATCAGATGTTCCCCTCGATGGAAAGGTGGATATCGACGCCGGACATGCGCCATGTCGTGATGATCGACTTTTGTAATGGCTGTGGCCCCGATTACCGCCTCGTAAGTTGGTCGCTCGGCACTCGCGCGGCGCCGGTCCGCGAGCTCTCGGTGAATCTGCCCTCTACCATCGGTGGCGAGAGTTGGGACAAGCAGCGCAGCAGCGAGCGTTTTGAAGAGTGCGTGTCCAACGGCATTGGCTTCTACGGAAGGGTCAGCGGGCCCAAGATAAACCCGCTCAACGGCAAGCTCGTCGCCGCTGACGGCAGCGATAAGGGCACGGTCAGGTTGGATCCTGTCCCTGGCACGGATGTTCGCCGAGCGGTGGTGGTGCTGGAGAAGCTCCCGATCCGAGCGGGAGATGTGATTGACCTCGTATGGTCTGCCGACGATTGCCGGGGTGATCGATCCTACCGTGCCAGCGATCTCTTCTTGCCTATGAACCCCGTTGTCGCGCAATAGCTCCGTGAAAGGGCGAGGGCCGCAGATGTCACCCAAACACGACCAGCCGACCCTACCTTCCTGACATATGTCCGACCGGTTAGATTGGTCGGTCAGGGTCTGTCAGGAAGGAGGAGTTGATGGGGGTTCGTCACGCAAAGAAGGAGGAGCTCGAGCGACTGGAGTCCAAGACCCTGGATGCTCAGTTCCTGGCCATCATGCGAGAGGGGTTGGGTTGTTCGGCATTCGAGGCGGAAGCCGTGCTCGAGGCTGTCAAGGAGGTTTACTTTCCTTTCCTGGACGCCGCCGCCGGGCAGGCGCCTCCCGGCAAGGTCACTCTGGTCGCGGTGGACGCCGATGAGCCCGCCGGCAAGCCCATTGCCGCCTGCCAGAAAGTCGCGGTTTGTCTGAGCGTGCACCGCGGCACGGAAGACGACCGCGCGGGCGAACCAGCCGTCGTCGGCGCTTGGAGCGAGGATTCGTCGAGAGTGCGTATCGAACTCGACACTGTGGCCGGGCAGGAAGCTCTCTATTTCAGGCGGACCGAGGGCGGCCTCGTCAGCGAGAGTATCTCGGATTTCGAGGTGTTCGAGGGCAAGGCGCTCGCGAGGCAACGAGCCTTCGAGAATGGCCGCGAGGCCTCGCGGGCAGGCAAGTGCCGCGAGGCTATACGCCTCTTCGACGAGGCCGGCAGACTCGGACATCCACTGGCACATGAAGCCCTCGCCTGGGAGCTTGCGACCGCTGCAGCCGTCGAATGTCACGACGGCCCCAGGGCGATTGGGGAGGCCAAGGCCGCGCTGGCGACGGGGGAGACGGCTGAACGTCTCGATACGCTGGCGGCCGCATACGCCCGCAACGGGGACTTCGACTCGGCCCTGCAGGCACAGTCCAAAGCCTTGGCCCTGCTCAACGCCGGGGGAAGTGAATCTAGGGGCAGGTCCGAAAGACGGCAGGCTTATGAGGATCGCTGGTCGTTCTATGAGCTTCGTCAAGCCTATCAGCGCGATCCCTGATGTCAGCCGCACCAAGGAGCGAACGGAGACAGAGGCAACACTTTGAGGAGCCACTTATGTGGTACGTAGCGGATTTGCTCTTCGCTCAGCCCAAGCAACGGAAGTGGATCAGAAGAGCTCTACGGAAGTGACGGACCTCTACGACGAGCTCGCTCCGTTTTACCATCTGATCTATCCTGACTGGGAAGCAAGCATACGCCGGCAGGGGCACGCTCTCGACGCGATCCTGCGCTCGCGCGACGGCTCACCACGCACCATTCTGGACGCGGCGTGTGGCGTGGGTACGCAGAGTCTGGCGCTGGCGGAGCTCGGCTATGAGGTGACGGCCTCGGATCTCTCTCCGGGCGCCGTGGAACGCGCCAGACGCGAGGCGGCGGCGCGCGGCCTCGCCCTCCGCACGAGCGTGGCCGACATGCGGGAGGTCTTCGATCATCATCGCCGCACCTTCGACGCGGTGATCGCCTGCGACAACTCCGTGCCTCACCTGCTCTCCGACGCGGACATCTCGCGCGCCTTCGAACAGTTCTTCCGCTGCACCGCTCCCGGCGGGCTCTGCCTGATCTCCGTGCGCGATTACGACGCCGTGAAGAAGGGCGGCCTGCAGGTGTTTACGCACGGCGTGCGGCAGGGGGAGGGCACCCGCCACGCGCTCTTCCAGATCTGGGAGTGGGAGGGCGAGCGGTACGACTTCACCCTCTACGTGATCGAAGACCCGGCGACGGGTGAGCCCGCCGCTCATGCGATGCGAGCCACCTATTACGCTGTTTCCATCTCCAGGTTGATGGACCTCCTGCGCCAGGCCGGATTCGTGGACGTGGAGCGGATCGACGGCGAGTTCTTTCAGCCGGTCGTGATCGGCCGGCGGCCACGTTGAGGGCTCCTTGTCACCGCTCCGGCGCGCGGCATAAAATGGTGCAAACAAGAAGGGGCAGATCATGAAGCGGAGGCTGTTGCTCAGCGTCTCGGTCGCGGTTCTCGTTTTTGCGTATCTCCTCGCCGCGGGTCCGTCCCAGGCTCAGGATGCCGCGCCGGCGGGTACCTGGTACTTCGCGGTTTCGGGGGACTCGCGCGATTGCGGCGATCTGATCATGCCCAAGATCGCGCGCGACATCGAGGACCGCCGCGCCGCTACGCCGGCCGAGTTCTACTGGCACCTGGGGGACCTCCGCCGGTTGTACGGCCCTGATTGCGACGTCGTCAAGCGCAGCCATCCCGATTGGGACTGCAAGAGCCGTCCGGAAGGCGAGCTGGGCACGGACGAGATGAATCAGTACCTCGACGGCGCCTGGGACGACTTCATCGCGCACCAAGTCGATCCCTTCGGTGCCACGCCGGTGTTCCTCGGCATCGGCAATCACGAGCTCGCGGCGAGCAGGACCCGCGACGACTTTCGCCGCAAGTTCCAGAAGTGGCTGACAGCCGGGCCGATTCATCTGCAGCGAGTGCAGGAGGCGTCGAAAGGTTTCTATTCGACCGAGGGAGAGACCTATTACCACTTCGTCAAGAACGGCGTCGACTTCATCTACCTCGACAACGCCGACAGCGCGAGCTTCTCGGCGGAGCAGCTCATCTGGCTCGGAAAAGTGTTGGCCAACGACGCGGCGGACCCCACGGTGAAGACGATCGTCGCCGGCATGCACGAGGCCCTGCCTTACAGCAAGCAGCGCGGCCACGCCATGGACGCTTCCTGCCAGGGGCTGTGTTCCGGCGAGCAGGCGTACGACCTCCTTTATCGCGCACAGCAGATCGCCGGCAAACATGTGTACGTCTTCGCCAGCCACTCGCATCTCTTCGTGGCGGACGCCTTCGGCGAACAGCCGGAGCACACGGGACAGGTGTTGCCCGGCTGGATCGTCGGCACGGCGGGAGCGGAGCAGTACCGGCAGGAGCCCGATCCCATTCAATACGGCTATGCCCTGGTGACGGTCCACCCCGACGGCACGCTGGACGTCGCCTTCCAGGAGGTGAAGCGCGACTCGCCGCCGCTCGCCACCGGCACGGGAGCCGATCAGCTCACGGCCTTTTGCTTCGAGCAGAACAAGCGGCCGTCCCGCGACTCCATGTTCAAAGGGAGCTGCGCCTGCGGCCAGGCGCAGCCCTGAAATCCTGCGGCTGGCCGGGATTCCGATTCACTAGATCCCGGGATGGCCGAAGGGAGACGTTCGGTCCTGCTGGATGCTCTCGACGTACCGGGCGTCGCTGACCGCGTTGTTCCACAGGCCGAAGGCGCGCGCTCCGAAATAGCCGGCGAAGAAGAGCAGGAGGACCGCCGCGCCATAGGCCGGCGCGCTCAGCTTGCGCCGGCCGACGTGGAGACCGAGCGCGTCCTTCACCGGGCAGACCGCCACGCAGTCGAGACAGCCGACGCACTCCGGGCTGAGCACGTTGATCTTCCTGGACACGGGGAGGCGGGCCATGCAGACCTTGTCGCACAGACCGCAGTCGATACAGGTCTGCGGATTGCGCCGGATGCGTGCCGGCGACAGCCAGGAGGTGAGCCCCAGCAGCGCGCCGTAAGGGCAGAGATAACGGCACCAGAATCCTTTATAAAGCAGCGAGCCGACGGCGAGGCAGTAGAGCACGGTGACGCCCGACGCTCCCAGCTCGACGAAGAAGCGGCCCGTCTTCACGTCGGCCAGAAGGTTGTACGGTGAGTGGATGAAGGCGGAGAGGGCTGCCTCGCTCATGCCGAAGATGGCCCACAGGAAGAAGGCGAGGAGCAGGTATTTGAGGCCGCGCAGAGGGAAGTCGAGGAACCGCCACATGCGGAAGTTGCGGCCGAACATCTTGCGGCCGAGGCGGGCCAGCGACTCGGAGAGGAACCCGACGGGGCAGACCCAGGAGCAGAAGGCCTTGCGCAGGAGGATCGCCACTGCCAGGGCGACGAGCACCAGCATGGCCGCCGCCGGATGCACGGTGTTGAGCGTGCCGCGATGGAACCAGTCCACCAGTCCCATCAAGCCGCTGATGGGCAGGAAGCCTTCCACTCCCGGAGGCCGGTGCGGCAGCGGCAGCCGTCCCGCCTGCGCCGCGTTGACGAAGCGGGCGAACTGAAATCCCAGCACGACGCAGACGATGGCGAATCCCGCTTGCACGAGGATCCGCGCGCGGTAAGTCTTCTCGGCCTTCTTGCCGATCCAGCCGTGGAGCCAGGATTCTCGCATTGCGAGATGAATCTAGGCCATGCGCCGTGCTCGGTAGACCACCCCGCAAGGTGGGACGGAGGATCTGCGAGGATAGGGCGGAAGGAGAACAAGGACGGAAGGGAGGACAGGGACAGCAACGGCGGAATTGACTAGAATCCCTCCCGCCCCATCCTCTCCGATGACAGGAGGCACTGCATGAGCGCTCCTCGGTGGCATTCTCGGTCGATCGCCGGCTTGGCGTCGGCGCTCCTGCTCCTCGCCTGTGCCGGCTGTAAGGGAATCGGCAAGGAGCGCAATCCGAGCGGGCTGTGGGTGGTGACCCAGGGCGGCCGGACGGGGTACATCGACAAGACGGGAAAGCTCGTCATCCCGGTGCAGTTCGACAAGGCCTACGGCTTCACCGAGGGGCTCGCGGTGGTCGTGCTCGGCGGGCGCACGGGGTTCATCGACGAGAAAGGCCGCTACGCCATCAATCCCCAGTACGACGACGCCTTCAGCTTCTACGAGGGGCTCGCCGCCGTGAAGTCGAACGGTCGCATGGGGTACGTCGACCGCGAGGGCAAGCTCGTCATCCAGCCGCTCTACGAGGAGGTGGGCGACTTCTCGGGCGGCCTCGCGCGGGTGGTCCTCGGCGGCCGGTCGGGCTACATCGACAAGCAGGGCAAGCTGGTCATCAGTCCCCAGTTCGACGCCTCCCGCAAGTTCTCGGAGGGGCTGGCCCTGGTGCAGATCGGCGGGCGTTGGGGCTACATCAAGACCGACGGCCAGATCGTCATCAGCCCGCAGTTCGACGAGGCCTACGACTTCGCGGAGGGTCTGGCGCTGGTCAAGGTCGGCGACAAGTATGGCTTCATCGACAAGGCAGGCAAGATCGTGATCGAGCCGCGGTTCGACAACGGGTACAGCTTCTCCGAAGGCCTCGCGACGGTCGGCCTCGGCGGCCAGGGCGGTTACATCGACAGGAGCGGCAAGCTCGCGATCAATCCCCAGTTCGAGTCGGTCGCGCCGTTCGCCGAAGGGCTCGCCCGCATCAAGCTGGGCGGCCGGTGGGGGTACATCGACAAGGAAGGGAAGATCGCGATCAATCCCCAATTCGAAGAGGCCTTCGACTTCAACGGCGGCCTCGCCGAAGTCCGGTCCGGCGATGCCCGCGGCTATATCGACCGCTCCGGCAAGTTTGTGTGGAATCCGTCGAGCTGAGATCCTACTTTTTGTACGGCTGCAAGGTCACCAATCTCGTAACGACTTGATAGTGCTTGAGGTTGAAGGTGCATAGAGTCGCGCTCCGGCCGACCGCGCAAGCAGCGATCAACGAATCCAGCAGGCCGAGTTTGTGGGACAGGTGATAGGCCGTAAAATCGGAGAGCGCCCGGGCACAGTCTGTCTCCGTCGGCCAGACGACTGGCAGCGGCGCCACGAGCTTCAGCACTTGTTGAACCTGCTTGGAATTCAGGGCATCTTGGACCAACTCCATGATGACCAGCCCAGGGACAGACGGCAGCTCCTTGAGGGTGCTGAACCACTCGAATGCGGGCGCGTAGCCTCGCTGAATGTCGATGAGGATGTCGCTATCGAGCAGGTACACGGATCAGGCGCGGTTCCGCTTTTCAGCCTTACGCCGCAGGGCGCGGGCATGCTCGGCGCTGTCTGAGATTTCAGAGCGAGTACCGACCAGTCCCTCGTCCTTCCAGTAGGCCGCCAGATCTTTCCCGGTCTTAGGCATGGCCATCGGGACCCGGCGCGTCGTGAGGACGCGGACCGCGTATTCAGGGAGGGGCAGGCCGAGCCTTGAAGCTTCGGTGCTCAGCTCCTTCTCCAACTCTCGGGAAAGCTCTAGTTTCAGCGTCATAGTGACCCACCTCTGCTCATCGGGGATTATATAGCGCGTCTCGGCCTGCCAGTGCAGACACCCGCGGAGCCAGCGCCTTTCCCACCGCCGCGTGGCCGGCGGCGTTCCAGTGGCCGTCGCGAGAGAAGCGGAGGCGCGGCCAGTCGGCTCCCGGGAGGAGGTCGTCGGCGGCTAGGTAGGGGATCCCCAGCGCCTTCAGCCGCCGCTGGACGGTGAGTCGGTCGCGGTGGAAATCCTCTCCCCGGTCGTCAACGAGCAAGGCCAGAAAACGCGCGCCCGAGCCTTGCGCCAGCCGGTGTGCGGCCGCAAGGTTGCGAACGGTCGGCTCGTAGTCCGCCGCGGAAGGAGTTTCCTCCGACCGTGTTCTCCGTAGCACCGCGCGGGCGCCGCCGGCGAGGGCGGGGAGGGCGAGACGCATCACGGCGGAGTAGCGCTTGGCGTAGGCGGTGGCGGGACCGAGAACAGGCAAGCGCGTGTCCTTGAGGTAGAGATTTCCGTCGAGCAGCACGAGGCGGTCGAGGTAACCCTGGGCCACGATGTAGCCATCCTTGTAGACGAACGGAGCGGAGCAGCGCTCGCGGTCCCAGAGGGGCGCGAGGGTCATGATCACCACCTGCGGCCGCAAGACAGGAAGGAGCCGGCGCAGGCGGACGAGCATCTGCGGGCTGCCGTAGCCGGGGACTCCAGAGTTGTAGACGCGCACGCCCGCTTCTCGCTCCAGGATCGCACTGTAGGAGCCTTCCGCTGGCACTCCCTCGCCGAAAGTCATCGAATCGCCTACGGTGAGCACGGCCGGGGCGGGCGGCGCGCTATGGAGGTGGTCGCGCAGGCCGCGGGAGTCGACGGAAGCGGCGACGTCAAACTCGTTGCCGGGCGCGATCTCCCGGCCCTTGAAGCCGGGGCGCAGCGTGTAGCCGCTCTCCGCGTCCGGCTGGAACAGGAAGCGCGGATGATTGCCGCCCGCGAACCACGGCGAGCCGCGGCCGACGGCGCCGATGCCGAGCAGGCGCAGCGCAGCCTCGGCGAAGAGCAGGGTGACGAGGATCGAGAAGGCGGAGAGGGCGAGCTTCTTTTTCATGCGGGCTCAGCCTTCTCGGGCCGATCTGCCCTCCGAAACCTCACCCCCTGTCCCCCTCTCCCTGACGGGCGAGGGGGGACGATTCAGAACTGGTCTTGCTGATAGGCGGCATCAACTCGGCAATACCTTTCGCAGGCGTCCCCCCTCGCCCGTCAGGGAGAGGGGGACAGGGGGTGAGGTTTCGGAGGGCAGATCGGCCCGAGAAGGCTGAG
>JBIOVX010000042.1:0-11305 GCA_044868005.1 Thermoanaerobaculia bacterium
ATCCCATACAACTCCGCGTACGTCCCCTCCTTCCCCATCAGCTCCTCGTGCGTCCCGACCTGGACCACGTGCGCGCCGTCCAGGACCACGATCAGGTCGGCCATGCGCACCGTGCTGAAGCGGTGCGAGACGAGGATGGTGATGCGGCCGTCCCCCTCTTGCGCCGCGGCGGCGTAGCGCTCGAAGAGGGCGTGCTCCGTCTCGGCGTCGAGGGCGGCGGTGGGCTCGTCGAGCACGAGCAGCAGCGGCTCGTCGCGCATGAAGCCGCGCGCCAGAGCGATCTTCTGCCACTGGCCGAAGGAGACCTCGACGCCCTGCGGCCACGTGGGCCCGAGCTGCGTGTCGAGGCCGGCGGCGAGCTGGCGCACGACATCGTCCGCGCCGGCGCGCTCCATGGCGGCGGTGACGGCCGGATCGTCGTCCAGGCGCGGCACGTCGCCCACGCCGACGCTGTGGCGGGCGCGCAGCTCGAAGCGGAAGAAGTCCTGAAACGCGCCGGCGAGACGCTCGCGCCACGCGCCGGCCGGCATGCGGGCGAGCGGCACGCCGTCCACGTAGATGGCGCCCGAGGAGGGCTCGTAGAGCTTGGCGAGCAGCTTGACGAGCGTCGTCTTGCCGGCGCCGTTCTCGCCGACGACGGCGACGACCTCGCCGGCGGGCAGCTCCAGCGAGACGTCCTGGAGTACCAGGCGCTCGGTGCCGGGATACGCGAAAGAGACGTTCTCTAGTCGTATGCCCTCTGTGAGTTGCGACGGCACGGGCCGGTCCGCCGTAGCCGCGAAGGACGCGGCGTAATCCTCCAGCCAGGCGAGGCGCCGGGCGCCGTCCATCCAGAAGCCGCGCAGGAAGCCGAGCTCGCCGACCGTGGCGCCGATGTAGGCCGAGAGGCGGGCGCTGGCGGCGAGGACGAGCAGCACGGCGCCGGCGGGCGCCCGCAATCCGACCGACACGAAGACGATCGCGCCGGCGTACGCGGCGCCGAAGATCGTCCACGCCAGCGTGTGCCACGCGGCCGAGCTCCAGCGCGCCTGCGAGACCGCGGCGTACCACGAGTCCCAGGCGCCGCGGCGCTCGCGGACCAGGCGCGGGCCGATGCCGGTGACGCGCACCTCCTTGCCGGGCGCGGCGGTGGTGGCGAGGGTGAAGAGATGGCGGGCGAGACGGCCGGCCTGAGTGCCTCGCTCCTGCGCCTGGCGCTCGACGGCGGGCCGCCACGTCGAGGTCCACACCGTGGGCAGGGCGAAGACGGCGAGCAGGAGCAGCGCCGGATGGATGGAGACGAGCAACGCCACGGTGACGGCGAGGCGCAGGATCCAGCCGCACATCGAGAACACCGCCATGTACATGTGATCGAGCACGAACACCTGGTCGCGCAGCATGGCGATTCGGTCGAGGTAGTCGGGGCGCTCCTGGTGCGCGATCGTCGCCACCGACGCCTGCAGCCGCGCGACGTGGGATTCGAGCGCGATGGTGACCTTGTCGCGGAAGCGCCGCTGCACGCGCGTGCTGACCGTGCGCAGGAACCACGTCGCGGCGGCCGAGACGCCGAGGCCGACGGCCGCCGCGATCACCTGCTTACGATCGCGATGGAGCACGCCGTTGCCGAGCAGCAGCAGCCAGAGGGCGAGCAGCGCGTCCGGCAGTGCCGCGAGGAGGGAGAGCACGAAGGCGGCGAGCAGCAGCCCCGGCTCTTGACGGTAGCCGAGCTTGCAGAGCCGCCACATCGACGAGAAGCCGGGCGGCAGCTCGTCGAGAGAAACCGCGCCGCCGTTCGCCTTACGCGAGGACTTCATAGGCCACGCCTTCCTCGTCCTCGGTCGCGTTGAACCGCTGCGCCTGCAGATCGAACATCGTCCGGTAGCGCCCGCCGAGCGCCATCAGCTCGTCGTGCGTGCCGAGCTCGATGACCGCGCCGTCTTCCAGCACGCAGATGCGGTCGGCGTGGCGGACGGTGGAGAAGCGGTGCGAGACGAGGATCGTCGTGCAGCGGCGGGTGGCGGCGAGGATACGGTCGAAGATCTCCGCCTCGCCGCGCACGTCGAGCTGCGCCGTGGGCTCGTCGAGCAGGACGAGGCCGGCGCCGAGCTCGACGGCGCACAGCGCCCGGGCGAGCGCGACGCGCTGCCACTGGCCGCCCGAGAGATCGGTGCCGCCCGCGTAACCGCGCGCGAGCACGGTGTCGAGCCCGGCCAGTCCCTCGGCGCCCGCCTTGGCCAGCGCCGAACGCACGGCGTCGTCCGGTGCTCCCGCGGGAGCCACGTTGTCGCGCAGCGGCAGCTCGAAGCGGATGAAGTCCTGGAACACGGCGGCGACGCGCGACCGCCAGCTCTCGAGATCGAAGCTGCGGATGTCCACGCCGTCGGCCTCGATGGAACCGGACTGCGGATCGTAGAGCCGGCACAGGAGCTTCGCGAGCGTGGTCTTGCCCGCGCCGTTTCGTCCCACGATGGCCAGCGACGAACCCGCGGGGATCGTGAGGTCGAATCCCTTCAGCACCGGCGCCGCCTCGCCGCCCGGATAGGCGAAGGTCACGTCGCGGAAGCGGATCTCCACCGCAGGGATGCCTTCGGCGCCGCGGCTGCCGGAAGGGAGCGCGCCGGCGTCACTCATCGCGGGCTCCAGGCGCAGTACGGCGTCCACCGGTGCGGAGGCGCCGTCGAGGGCCCAGTTGAAACCGCCGAAGGCGATCATCGCGGTGCCCAGCGCGCATTGGGCGAAGACCACGGCCCAGCCGAGATCCAGGCGACCGCCCGCCGCCTCGGAGGCGAGCACCCAGAAGACGAGGAGGTTGGCGCCGAGCACCAGCAGCAGGCTCCACAGGACCGGCTTCTCACGCAGGCGTGTGGCCTCGTATTGCAGCTCGTGCAGGCGAGTGCGCCGCGCGATGAAGCGGTCGAGGACCCAGTCGGCGAGGGTGAACAGCCGCAGCTCTTTCGCGGCGGGCGGATCGACGGCCAGCCGGTAGGCGTAGTCGGCGTCGCGCTGCGCGGCTCGCACCTCCGGGGTCCTGCGGTCGAACCAGACGGCGCTCTCGCGCAGCAGCCAGTGCGTGGCCAGCCAGGCGCCGGCGAGCACGAGCGGGGCCCACCAGTGGAACCACGCGAGCACGACGGCCGAGGCGAGGCCGCCCAGCAGCTCGACCAGGCCGCCGGCGATGAAGTCCATGGAAATCGAGAGGGGAGGCCCCGTCATGCCGAGATCGAAATCGCGCGCCACCGTGAGATCGCCGGTGAGCTTCTCGTCCTCCAGATGGCCCATGCCGGGCGGCCGCACGCAGGCTTCGGTGAGCCGGTCGTAGAGCCAGGCCGCCGTGCGCTCGCCGAGGTTGGTACTGACAGCCTGGTGGATCGGCGCCAGCACCTGCAGCAGCACGAACACGGCCCCCGCCAGCACCAGCGGACCGGTGAGGCTCTCGCCGCGCTGAACGCCGCGCACCAGGAATCCCATGGCGATGGCGAACACGGCGGGCAGCACGCCGCGCAGCACGAGCAGCGCCCACCAGACGATCGCAAGCGTGCGATCCGCCCGCGGCAGGACCGCGAAGAATTTCCACTCTTTGCGGTCGCGGAGGCGTCTCATCATTGGTAGTCCAGATGGTAGGATGATTCTATATGGCTCCGAAGACCGAAGATCCCGAAACCGGGCCGTCCACTCGCGGCGAGGATCGTGTCGCCCGGTTGCGGCGTTATCTCGAAGAAGAGGTCTGGCCGAACATTCCTCCTGACGTCCGCGGAAAGACGATCACCAAGGAAGAAGAGGAAGAGATCCTCGGATACGGACCCGACGGCGTATGATTCTCGGTACATCAGCGATCATCGCGTGGAGATCACCGCTGGACGCGCAACGAGCTTCATGATCAGTAGGCTGCACTGCCGCGTTCGCTCAGGCGACCTCTTGCACCGGCCGAACACGGGGATCAGGCAGGGGGCGTCCCTCGGCTTCGAAGTGGCGGATGACGTCCTCGACGACCTCGTGGAGCTCCGCGTAGAGCTTCACCGGACCATCTCCATGAATCCCCGTGATCAGATCGGGACACTTGCCGAGGTAGGCCGCATCCTCATCACTCCATTCGATCCACTTGTGATAGCGGTCACTCAGCTTCATTCCTGAACCTCCTCGATGGCTCGGCTCCCTCGATCCGACAAGGATTATAGATTCGGCACGCCCCTGTTGCATTCTATTGGCCGTCTTGGTACTCTGTTCATGACTACCAAGCGGATTACCCTCATGCCTCTTCGTAAGACCGCAATCGCCATCTCAGACGAGCTTCTCTCAGCCGTCGACCGTGCCGCACACGCGCGCGGCGAGACGAGAAATCGGTTCGTGACTCGCATATTGCAAGAGGCCGTGCGTGCCCGCCGCGATGCTGAGGTCACGAAGCGCCTGAACGAGCTCTTCGCCGAGCCTGAAATAGCTCAGGAGCAGGCACGCTCGGCGAGCGAGCTGGATGCTGCGGGGACCGCTTGGAGCGACGAACGCTGGTGATCCGCCAAGGCGAGGTCTACTGGCTGCATTTTGGCGCTCCGGAGGGTTCTGAACCCGCGGGACACCGGCCTGCTCTGATCGTGCAGCACGATCGGTTCAACCGCAGCGCGATCTCCACCACCGTCGTCGCTGCCGTCACCTCCAATCTCCGGCTCGGGGACATGCCCGGGAATGTACGTCTCCGCCACGGCGAGGCCGGGCTCCCGCGCGCCAGCGTTGTCAACGTCTCGCAGCTTCGCACCGTCGACCGGGGCCGGCTCGGCGAGCGCGTGGGGGTCCTCGGGCCGGCGAGATTGCGTGAAGTCCTCAAGGGCTTGGCGCTTCTGTTCGGAACCGACGACGCGGCCGAAGGAGTGGGTTCTAGACCTTAGCTGCGGCCATACCTTTCAGCCTCGGTACGAAGCTTGTGTAGCCTTGCGGGTTAGCATGTGGGGACGGATAAGATCAGGGCGAGGTTGGGCCCAGACCACGCTAGCGCGACGTTAAATCATGGAAGAAGCCGATCTCCAGCGTCTCATCGACGACGGTGTACCAGAAGGCCGCGACCGCCGATCGACCGCGGGCTCTGGGACAGGCCCGGAGGGCCGACGGCATGTAGCCTGGCGGCGTAAGCCCCAGGATCGAGACGCCGGAAATCCCTGAGCCCCAGCGGGGCGGCAGATCCGACGGCTGAGCTGCCGTCGCCCCGCCGGGGCTTGACGGGGTTGTGTCTCGACTCTTCACCTGGGGCTTGCGCCGCCAGGCTACACGCCGTCGGCCCTTCGGGCCTGTCAGAGATTCGTCTGGGTGGCTTCGGAAGGACTTTACAGCCCTCTCCTCGGCCTGTGGTAATTTTCAAGGTCGCAAGGAGGGTCGGAATGGCCTACGACGACGAGCGCGACGATCCCCCGGCCGGCGGCATTTCCCGGCGCGCCTTTCTGCGCGGCGGCGCGGTGGCGGGCGCCCTCGGCTCGGCGGGATTTCTGGCGCGGGAGATTGCCGAGGCGGCGAAGGATGCGCCGCGCACCGAGGCCGGCGTCGAGATCTGGGGGCCGGGCGAGGTTCCCGTCCGGCTGCGCGTCAACAACAAGTCGCACGAGCTCAGGCTCGAGCCGCGGACGACGCTGCTCGACGCCCTGCGCGATCACCTGGAGCTGACCGGCGCCAAGCGCGTCTGCGACCGCGGCACCTGCGGCGCCTGCACCGTGCTCCTCGAAGGCAAGGCGGTGTACGCCTGCAGCCTGCTCGCCGTCGACGTGCAGCGTCAGCCCATCGTCACCGTCGAAGGACTCGGCAAGCAGGAGGGCGGTCTCCATCCCCTGCAGGCCGCGTTCGTCGAGAACGACGCCCAGCAGTGCGGCTTCTGCACGCCCGGCTTCGTGATGGCCGCCAAGGCTTTGCTCGACCGCAATCCCAATCCCAAGCTGGCGGACGTCCATCATGGCCTCTCGGGCAACTTCTGCCGCTGCGGCACCTATGCGGGGATGCGCAAAGCGGTGCTCGCCGCCGCGCCGCTGATGGCCGGCGGCGAGATCGAGGACGAGGAGGAAGCCGAAGGAATCGCCGAGACGGATCTCGCCGAGCCCGCCGAGAAGCCCGCGAAGAAGACGAAGAAAAAGAAGAAGAGGAGGCGCCATGGTTGAATACTTCTGGCCGAAGGCCGAAGACCGGCGCCTCCTGGGGACACGGATCTCGCGCCTCGACGGCCCCGCCAAGGTGACCGGGCGGGCCAAGTACACCTACGATCTCAAGCCCGACGGCATGCTGTGGGGCAAGGTGCTGCGCTGCCCGCACGCCCACGCCCGCGTCACGTCCATCGACGTCTCCCCCGCCGAGCGCATGCCCGGAGTCAAGGCCGTGCGGGTGATCCAGGGTCCCGGTACCGAGATCCAATGGGCTCTCGACGAGGTCGCCGCCGTGGCCGCCGTGAGCGAGGCGCGGGCGGAGGAAGCGTTGCGCGCCATCAAGGTCGAGTACGAGGTGTTGCCTCACTTCCTGAACGAGGAGAAGCTCGACCAGGCTCCCAAGGTCAACCCCGGACAGGAGGAGACGGTCGGCGATCCGGAGGCCGCCATGGCCGCCGCCGAGGTGAAGGTGAAGGGCACCTATGGCATGCCGCTGGTGGCCCACAACTGCCTGGAGGCGCACGGCCAGATCGTCCACTGGACGGGCCCGGACTCGCTCACCGCCTGGTGCTCCACGCAGGCGGTGGCCGGGGTGGCGCCGCAGCTCGCCGAGGGCGTCGGCGTGCCGGCGGCCAACGTGCGGGTGGTCACCGAGTACATGGGGGGCGGCTACGGCAGCAAGTTCAGCGCCGACCGCTGGGGCGTCGAGTGCGCGCGGCTGGCGAAGCTCGCCGGCGCGCCGGTGAAGCTCATGCTCGACCGCCGCGCCGAGATCACCGTGGCCGGCGACCGCCCGTCGGCCTACGGCGAGGTTGAGGTGGCCGCCAAGCGCGACGGCACGCTGACGGCGTGGATCTCGAAGTCCTGGGGCTCGGGCGGTCCTGGCGGCGCCGGCACGCCGCCGATCCCCTACATCTTCCAGGTGCCCAACCGCCGGCACCAGCACTCCTCGGTGCCGACGAACCGGGCGAGCGCGCGCGCCTGGCGGGCTCCCAACCATCCGCAGGGCGCGTTCATCACCATGAGCGCGCTCGACGACCTCGCCGCGGCGCTAGGGATGAATCCGCTGGACCTCTTCCTCCAGAACCTCTCGCTCACCGGCGTGGCCGAGAAGTTCTATCGCGAGGAGCTGCAGAAGGCCGACGAGCTCATGGGCTGGCGCCAGCGCTGGCATCCGCGCGGCGATCCTGCCAAGGGACCGGTCAAGCAGGGCCTCGGCCTCTCCATCCACACCTGGGGCGGCCGCGGCCACCGCAGCAACTGCGAGCTGACCGTGCATCCGGACGGCATGGCCGAGGCCAAGATCGCCAGCCAGGACATCGGCACCGGCACGCGCACGGTGATCGCCATCGTGGCCGCCGAGACCCTCGGCCTGCCGCTGGAGGCGGTCAAGGTGAGCATCGGCGACAGCCGCTATCCGGCGTCGGGAGGCTCGGGGGGCAGCACCACCGTGGGCGGCGTCAGCTCGGCCACGCGGCGGGCGGCGCAGAACCTTCTCGGCATGGTGTTCGCCAAGGCGGCGCCGCAGATGGAGACCACCCCCAGCGAGCTGGAGGCGGCCGAGGGCGCGATCCGCGTCAAGGGAGACCCTTCGCGCAGCCTCACCTGGCGCCAGGCCGCGGCCCTCTTCGGCCAGACGCCGCTCACTGCCACCGGCGCCAATCCGGGCGCCCCCGGTGAGCCCGAGCTGACCAACAGCGGCGTAGGCGGCGTGCAGATGGCGGACGTCACGGTGGACGTCGAGACCGGCGTCGTCAAGATCAGGAAGATGGTGGCGGTGCAGGACTGCGGCCTGATCGTCGACCTGAAGACAGCCGAGAGCCAGGTCTACGGCGGCATGATCATGGGCATCTCCGCGGCGCTCTCGGAGGAGAAGGTGCTGGACCCGGTGACGGGCGTCTCGCTGACCAACGACTTCGAGGCCTACAAGATGGCCGGCATCGCCGACGTGGGCGAGCTGGTGGTGCACATGATGACCGGGCCGGGCTACGACGAGCGCGGGGTGATCGGCGTCGGCGAGCCGCCGGTGATCTCGCCCGGGCCGGCCATCGCCAACGCCGTGGCCAACGCCATCGGCGTGCGCGTCCCTTACCTGCCGCTCTCGCCGCGCCGGGTGCTCGACGCGCTGGCCGCGAAGGCCGAGAAGAAGGAGACCGCCTGATGCAGCCCTTCGAGTACGCGAGCCCCAGGACCCGCGAGCAGGCCGTGCGTCTGCTCGCCGCGCCGGGCGCCGCCGTCCTCGCCGGCGGCAGCGATCTGCTCGGTCTGATGAAGGACGACGTCGAGACCCCGAAGCGGCTGGTCAACCTGAAGGACGTCGAAGGCCTGCGCGGCGTGCGCGCCGAAAAGGACAAGAGCCTGCGCATCGGCGCTCTCACGACCCTCGACGACCTGGCGGCCGACGCCGCGCTCGCCTGGGAGTATCCGGCCGTCGCGGCGTCGGCGGGGCGCCTCGCCGGGCCGCAGATCCGCAACGTGGCCACCGTCGGCGGCAACCTCTGCCAGCGGCCGCGCTGCTGGTACTTCCGCAACGGCTTCGGCCTGCTGGCGATGAAGGACGGCAAGTCCATGGTCGCCGAGGGGGACAACCGCTACCACGCCATCCTCGGCAACGACGGACCCGCCTACTTCGTGCAGCCCTCGACGCTGGTGCCGCTGCTGGTGGCCGTGGGCGCGCAGGTGAGCCTCCTCGGTCCGGCCGGAGAGCGCCGCATCGATCTGGAGAAGCTCTACCGCATCCCGCAGAAGGAGGGCGAGCGCGAGATCGACCTGCAGCCGGGCGAGATCGTGGCCGAAGTCCTCCTGCCGCCCGCCGCCGGCCGCAAGATCGCTAGCTACGAAGTGCGCCAGCGCGAGACTCTCGACTGGTCCCTCGCCACCGCCGCGGTGGCCCTGGAGATGGACGACGCCGGCAAGATCGGCCGCGCGCGGGTCGTCCTCGGCCAGGTCGCGCCCATCCCCTGGACCGCCGCCGAGGCCGAGGAGCTGCTGCGCGGCAAGGCCCTCGACCGCGCCCTGGCGGAGAAGGCTGGGGAGGCCGCCGTGCAGAAGGCCAAGGCCCTCTCCCACAACCGCTACAAGATCCAGCTCGCCCGCGTCGCCGTGAAGCGGGCGCTGCTCAAGGCTGGGGGTATCATGGAAGAGGAGGAGGGCTGACGATGAACGCCGCCACGAAACCCATACCCGCGCCGCGCTGCGCACGCCTGCGCTGGAAGGGGATGTTCGTCGATGTCGAGCCCGATCCGAATATTCCCAACATGCGGGACGGTTTCTTCTGGTGCAGCCTGACGATGACCTGTCTAGGCCCCGACGGCAAGGTGTGCGACGAAGGCTGCTGCGATAAGGACCGGCCGTGCTTTGACCCGCTGTAGGAAGAGGTAGAACCATGAAACCAAATCGAATCCTCCCCCGGACCCTCCCGGTCCTTTCCGTCCTTGCTATCCTTTCCGTCCTTTCCACCCCCCTCTGCCTGGCCGCCCCAACGATCTCCGGCGACTACCTGGAGGCCCGCACCGCCGACATCTACACCGGCCCCTGCTTCGCCAACGCCGAGGTGAACCTCACGGGCAAAGAGGCGATCTTCGCCTGGCGCGTGCGCGAAGGAGCTTGGCAGGGAGTTTCCGTCGAAGGCCTTTCCGTGGTCGCCGTAGTGCGCACCGCCGCGACGCTCGGCGAGCCCACACCGAGCCCGCTACAGGCGCGTTCCGTTCTCCTGGTGGACGACCGGGCCGACGCGGCGCAGAAGGGCGCGCTGGTGGGCTTCGCGCGAGAGATGGCCGGCGATCTCCTGGCCGACGTGGTGGCTGTCGAGAGCGCGCCGATCCAGCTCAACGTCGAGAGCGGCTCGACGACAGGCCACGTTCACGCCGGCGCGTCCGGGCTCTCCGGCGCCGCGAGCCTCCAAGCCGGCGATCAGGTGGAGCTCAAGACCCGCGGACTGAACCATGGCGATCACCTGTGCGGCAATGAAGAGGTCTACTATCCGCCGCTCACCGCGACCTCCGAGGCCGTTCCCGCCGTGACGCTGACGCACGCCTTCCACGGCAACGAGCTCGGCAAGACGTGGAGCAGCCCTGGCAAGCGCAGCGCCTTCGTCGGCCGCTTCGAGCGCTGATCCGTTCGCTGTTGCAAGCATTGCGCTTGGGGTGCATGGCCTGCGGAGAGGAGCCGCGCGTGTGCAGAATTTTTTGCACGCGTGCAACGAGCCGTTGCACGCGTACAACGTGGCGTTGCACGGCTAAAAAAGCCACTGCACGCGTGCAGCGTGCCATCGCACGCATGCAACGAGCCGTTGTACGGAGGCAACGAGGCGTTGCACGGGTAGAAACCCCGGTGCACGCATACAACGAGCCACTGCACGCGTGCAGCGGCTCGTTGCAAGCGTACGGCGAGACATTGCACGCCTAAAAAAGACGCGCCATGCGTGCAACGCCACTCGATATCCGTACAACGAGGCCCGCTCAGTCTCAACGGTCAGACCACGGCCCTCGTCGCCTCGCGGATGCTGTTGACGTAGCCTGTCTGAGTGAGCATCTCTCCGATCTTCGTCTTCTGCGGCTCAAGCCACTTTGGCTGTAGCGTTTTCTGGCTGCGGCGTCTGGCCGCTTGGGAAGGTGAGGAGGCAGCGGTAGAATACTGGCAGGTCAAACGGGGCGGCGGGCGGCGTGGTCTCGTCGAGATCATTCAGGAGGAGCGATGATCAGCACTGACGCGGAGATGGAGGCAACGCTGGAGAGGATCCGGCGCTTCCAGGCGCAGGTGGCCCACCTTCGGAAGGTGGAGACGAACCCAGTGAATTACCGCCTCTCGGCATCGGGATTCCTCGCGGAGATCGATCGGATGCAGTTGGAAGTGCGGGAGTACCTGTCGTTGCACCCGGCGGAACAGGTTGCCGGACACTGAGCGCCGACCCTACCTGAAGAGTCCCGCGGTACCCGAGTTCGAGCTGATGGCGCCTGGGTGTCCGTGCTCACCCACGAGAGTTCCTTCGGGTCTTGGAGGAGTCTTGATGAGCACCTTGAGTGTCAGGTTACCGGAATCGCTGCACAAACGAGTTCGCGACTTCGCACAGCAAGAGGGCATCTCTATCAACCAGTTCATCAGCACTGCCGTGGCGGAGAAAATGGCGGCTCTAAAGACTGCTGATTATCTTGAGGAAAGAGCAAGGCAAGGCAGCCGGGAGAAGTTTCTGGCTGTGCTTGCAAAGGTACCTGATG
>JBIOVX010000043.1:0-47700 GCA_044868005.1 Thermoanaerobaculia bacterium
AACGATTCAGGGCGGGGACAAGCCCCGCCCCTACGTTTGGGTACCACTCTTCGCATGCGTCCCCCCTCGCCCGTCAGGGAGAGGGGGACAGGGGGTGAGGCTTCGAAGGGCAGAACGCCCCAACCACGCAGGAACCCTGCAGCGGAATTTCGCCCTACGCCTCCGCCGGCGCGAGCGCCTCCGCCATCTCGCGGCTGCGGCCGGTGATGCCGAGGCTGCGCAGCAGGTAATCGCAGACGAAGATCTCCTGCACGGCGACGCCCGTCAGCTTGCAGACGATGCGCTCGCGGTCCGCGGTACGGCCGGCGGCGGCTTCGTTTCCGTTGGCGGCGGCGATCAGCACGTCGCCGATCTCGCCGTCGATGCGGCTGAGGTCGAACAAGCCCTCACGGATGCCGTGGCCCACCTCGGCCAGGATCTCGTTCTGCGAGCGGCTGTCGACGTAGACCTTGTCGGCGCTCAGCAGGGTCTCCGCGTCGATCTCGCGCTTGTAGGGCGAATCCGCGCCCATGGCGATGACCAGCGCGCCTTCGCCGAGCCACTCGCCGCGGACGATGGGCTCCTTGGCGTAGGTGGCCGTCACCAGGACGTCGGCGGCGCGGGCCACGTCCTCCGGGGTTTTCGCCATCTGGACCTGGAGATAGGGGTGGGAGGAGCGCATCTCCGACGCGAGACGCCGGGCGTTCTCCGGCGTGCGGCCCCAGACGACGAGCTTGCGCAGGCTGGGCAGCACGTGGAGGATCGCCGTGGCCTGCAGGCGCGCCTGCGTTCCCGAGCCGAGGACGCCCAGCGTCGCGGCGCCCGGACGGGCGAGCAGCTCGGCTCCTACCGCGCCGGCTCCCGCCGTGCGTGCCTGGGTGATCCAGGCACGGTCCTCGAGCACCGCCAGAGGCTCACCGTCCACGGCGCTGAAGACCATGATGACGCCGTTGATGGAGGGGCTCGGTGGCTCCCGCCGCGTGTTCTCGGGGAACGTCGAGGCGACCTTCACCAGGCAGAAGTCGAACGGCTCGACGTGGCCGGTCTTGATGTGCAGGGCGCCGTGCTGGCGGTTCGGCATCTCGAGGTGCTGCACGGGCGGGATATTGGCGCGGCCGAGCGAGTAGCTCTTGAACGCCTCGCGCACCGGCTCGATGACGTCTTCCAGCCGCACCAGCTCGCGGATCTCGTCGTAGGTAACGGTTCTGAATGCCACGGGTGTACCCTCCTTCGGTCCCCTTATACAGTGCGGAGGGTGGAGAAAGCGGGACGGTGTGCCCCCGCCCAGGGCGGGGGTCAGGGGTGAGGGTTTGGGCGGGGGGAAGGAGAGGTTTCCCGCAACGGCCGGATCAGCCGCAAAGCCGGCCGGGTGTTGTACTCCTTGCGGTACTCGCGGTGCGCCTCGTCGTCCGGGAAATGCTCGCCAGCCGGATAGGGGTACTGGCTCATGCCGTGGAAGGGCAGCGGCTCGACGCTCTGCGAGAAGGCGGTGTTGGCGTCGGCGTCCTTGGCCCAGCCGTCCACCTTGAGCAGGAAGTCCCGCCGCCAGCCCGCGGGCAGCGCGGGCAGGGCGCGGCCGTCGAAGCGCAGGCGGATCTCGTCGCCGGAGCCCATGATCACCATGAGGTCGTCCACCTCCGCGAGCAGCGGCTCGACGCCGCCGTAGCGGGTATAGAGGCCGGACGTCGGGTTCCACATCGAGAGCGGCATCCAGGTCTGATAGTCGAAGCTCTCCGGCTGCTTGCGCTCGGGATGGATCACCGGCCGCGAGAAGCCGCGGAAGCGCAGCTCGGCGCGCTGCGGCGCCATCGCCGTCAGCTCGGCCGGCGGCTCGCCCGCCTCCGCGGCGAGATAGATCTCGTCCCAGTAGACGCAGAGGTTGGTCTCGATGCGCACCTCGCGCGAGGCGGAGAGGAACCTGTCTGACAGGTCCACGACGATCGACTTCGGCTTCCCCGCCGGGATGCCCATGTTCTCGATCACGGTCACCCAGCGGCCGGCGGCGTCTTTCACCTGCAGCCGCGGCATCGTGAGGCCGCCTTCCTGCGCGGCGCCGAGGAAGGTGCTGCCGTCGGCCCAGTCCACCCAGCCGGAGAGGACGAGCAGGGCACGGCCGTCCGGAGCCGCGCCGCCGAAATCGAGGTCGAGGCGGTGCATCTCGGCCACGCCGGAGGAGGTGCGGCGGAAGCCGTCCGGGTAGCGCCGATCCCGCGCCAGCAGCCGGTCGAGCACGCCGTTGCCGTCCGAATCGCGCGCCGCCAGCGGACGGATCCGCTTCTCCACGCCGTACAGCCGCAGCTCGGGATACGGCGGATCCTGGAACTTGTCGTTGGTGAAGATCTCGACGGCCGCCGGATGATCGACGGCGATCAGGCGCACCTGGTCGAGATAGGCCACCTCGCGCAGCTCCTCGGTGATGCGCACGTCGTAGCCGCCGTCCACCGCGGCGAGCGATTCGCCGGGGATGCGCACGTACTCGTCGTGATCCACCGGGAAGTACTGGCCGTCGCCCGCCGAAGCGCCGAGCGGCGCCACGCCCAGCACGTCGGTGATGAACTCGAAGCGCTCGCCGTTCCAGGTGAAGATCATCGGACAGGAGCCGGAGAGACGCGGCGCTTCCTTGTAGTCCGCCAGCTTGCCGGCCGGCTGCTGCGTCTCGTTCTGGATGAGCCCGTTGGGCCAGATGATGCGCACCGTATCCACCTCGGCGCGGTTGCCGAGGCCGAAGACCAGGGGCGTGCCGCGGTAGCTCTGCATCCGGTAGACCCGGCCGGCCTTGACCTCGACCTCGGCGAAGGGCGCGAGCTTCAGGTTCTTCACTCCTTCGAGCCGCACGGCGAGCCAGCGGTTGGCGGTCTGCGTGGCGTTGCGGAGGAGCTTGAGCGAGCCGTCCTTCCCCACCGCCGCGAGGTCCACCCGGCCGTCGCCGTCGAAGTCGGCGTCGGCGAGAACTGACGCGGCGCAGTCTGCGGGAGCGCCGATCAGAGAGGCCGTGCCGCCGTTGTCCGCATCCATGAGGACGAACGGCGGCGGCACCTTGGCTTTCTCCACCGTCCACTTCTTCCCCTCGCCGTTGAGCAGCAGGCTCGCGCCGGCCGCGAGATCGGTCCAGCCGTCGCCGTTGGAGTCGAACGCCAGCAGAGGGAAGGCGCCCGCCGGCAGCGCTTCGACGGTCACCGCCTCATAGGTCCCGCCCAGCCGGTCGCGGTAGAGCACGCCGGGACGGTCCGCGTAGGAGACGGCGAGGTCCATCCCCTGCGTGTTGGAGACGACGTGCAGCCCCGCGGCACCGAGGGCCTTTCCTGTCACGAAGGGGAAGCGGCGGGTCTCATCCTTGAAGCCATCGGTGCCCTCGTTGCGGAACAGGGCGGCGCCGTCGCCGAGGAGGAGCAGGTCGAGGTCGTAATCGTGATCGAAGTCGAGCCACACGGCGGTACGGAAGCCGGCTGCCGGAAGCTGTACCGGCACCTTCTCGAAGCGCCCGCCGGCGTTGCGCCAGAGCGCGGCGCCGCCGCCGGCCACGAGGCAGAGGTCCGCCAGGCCGTCGTTGTCGAAGTCGCCGGGAACGGCGGCCGTGCTCCCCTTCACCTCCGCGAGGCCGCTCGCCTCGACGCGCTCCGTGCCGCGCTTGAAGAGCAGCGCGCCGGCGGCGGAGGCGGCGAGGAGGTCCGGCTGGCCGTCGCCGTCCGCGTCGAGCACGGCGAGAGACGCCGTGGCGGCGTCGAGGCCCGAGGCGATCTCGCGGCCTTCCCACTTCGGCGGCGCGGCGGCCGCAGCGGCGCTCTGCGGCTCCGGCGGCGCGTCGTAGACCTCGGCGTACCAGCTCCACTCCAGGTCCTCGGGGACGGCGGCGCCCTCCTGCAGCTTGCGGACCTCCTGGAAGATCGCCAGCTCGCGCTTGGAGTCCTCGGCGCGGCCGGCCGCCCGATAGGCGTTGAAGAGCTGGAAGTGCGGACCGGCGAGGTGGGGCGCCAGCCGCTCGGCGGCCTCGAACTCGCGGATGGCGAGGTCCTGCTTGCCGGCGAGCTTGTAGAGGGCGCCGAGGTTGTAATGGGCAACCGGCTCATCCGGCACCAGCGCCACCAGCTTCTCGAACTGCGCGGTGGCGCGGTCGTATTCGGCGGCGTGCTTGTAGGCGATGCCGAGATTGAACCAGGTGTGCGGAATCGACGGGTCCTGCTGTTGCACCTTCTCCAGCTCGGCGATGCCCTCGGCGGTCTTGGCGGCGCGCAGCAGGGCGAGCCCGTAGTTCAGCCGCTCGCGGGCCGAGCCGGGAGCCAGATCCAGCGCGGCCTTGAATTCCTCGACCGCCTGATACTGGGTGGTGGGGTTTTCGTAGAACGCCTTGCCCAGGTTGCGGTGATGCCAGAGGAGCTCGTCCTGGGAAGGCGCCTGTGGGGGCGCGGCGGCGAAAAACAGGATGGAGATCGCTAGACAGAACCCTCGCGTCACTTCTGGACTCCCGCGCCCTCCTTGATCGTGGTGATGCGATCGATGGGCACGGCTATTTTATCAGTCCGTCCGCTCGGCCAGCGGATCTCGACGGCGTCGATCTTCGTTGCGGCGCCGAGACCGAAGTGCAAGCGGCTGGAGCCCTGGCCCGCGTAGCCGTTGCCGCCGTTGAGCTCGCGCACCAGGACCTCGCCGCCGAGCCGCACGGTGACACGGGCGCCGATGGCGTCGCGGTTCGACTTCGTGCCGACCAGGCTCAGCTCCAGCCAATGGCCGGCCGGCGTGGAAACGTTGCGGTACAGCAGCGACGGCTGGTTGGCGTTCGTCTGGTAGAGGTCGAGCCGGCCGTCCTCGTCGAGATCGGAGACGCCGATGCCGCGGCCGTCGCGGTCGTTGTCGACGCCGGCCTCCGCCGACATCTCCTTGAACGTCTGCGCACCCAGGTTGCGGAAGAGCTTCTTCCGCTGGTAGCCGCTCCAGCTCATGGAGCCGATCGGCGGCCAGTTGTCGAGATCGGTGAAGTCGATGCCCGGCTTGATGATCATCTCGACGAGAACGGGAATGTAGTTCTCCTGGCCGGCCGAGCGCAGGCCGTTGACGACGAAGAGGTCCTCCCAGCCGTCGTTGTCGAAGTCGCCGAACTTGGCGCCCCAGCCCCAGAGGGTATTGCACGTGCCGGTCTCGCGCGAGAGATCGGTGAAGGTGCCGTCCCCGTCGTTGTGCCAGAGCATGTTGCACTCTTTCATGTACTCGTCGGTGATGTTGGTGACGTAGACGTCGAGCCAGCCGTCGCGGTCGTAGTCCCCCACCTCGGCGTTCATGCCCTTGCGCGTGTCGAAGCCGGTGGCCTCCTTGGTGGCGTCGCGGAAGGTGCCGTCGCCGTTGTTGAAGAAGAGGCGGTCCGTGCCGTAATCGCCGGCGACGTAGAGGTCCTGCCAGCCGTCGTTGTTGAGGTCGGCGTGCGCCGCGTCGAGGGTCCAGCCGGTGTAATGGGAGAGGCCGGCCTTCGCCGTCACCTCGACGAAGCGCAGAGCGCCGGATCCCGCCGCGGTGACGTTGCGCCAGAGGGTGGCGCCGCCGCCATTGACGGCGTTGTCGAGATCGTTGGGCAGGACGTGCGTCGTCGGCAGCTCGATCAGGTCCACCGGCGCGAAGTAGTTGCCGAGCAGCACGTCGAGCCGGCCGTCGTTGTCGTAGTCGAAGGCGATGGCGGCGATGCTGTTGCCGAACTTCGTGAGCCCCGCCTCCTTCGCCATCTGGCGGAATTTACCGTGCCCCAAGTTGCGGTAGAGGAGCGGCGTGCCGAAGCGGGCCACCAGGAGATCGCGCCGGCCATCGTTGTCGGCGTCGAACCACAAGGCGTCGGCGACGATGGAGCGCCCGTCGTTGCCGCCGTCCACCCCGGCCTCCTTCGCCACATCCGTGAAGCTCAGCCGGCCGCTGGGCCGCAGCTCATTGCGCAGCAGGTGATTGGGCCGGCCGGTGTCGGAGTCGGTGACGAACAGGTCGTCGTCGCCATCGCCGTCGTAATCCCCTACCGCCACCGTGGCGCCGCCGGAGGTGAACATGCCGAGCACGTCAGCGTGCTTGCCGTGGAAGACCCGGGTGTGGTGAACGAAGCGAGCCCCGGCCGGCGCGGAGATCTCCTCGAAGCGGATGGGCGGGGCGGGTTTGGGGGGCGGGGGCTTGGGTGCGGAATCCTGGGCGGCGAAGGTGGTGGCGGCGACGAAGAAGAAAAAGATGCAGGGCACAAGGGGTATTGCACGGCGGAGGGGTATGCGCTTCGAAGCCTCACCCCCTGTCCCCCTCTCCCTGACGGGCGAGGGGGGACGCAGACGAAGGATTCTTGCCGAGCTCGGACCTCCTTTTTCGGCAAAACGGTTCTGATTCGTCCCCCCTCGCCCGTCAGGGAGAGGGGGACAGGGGGTGAGGCTTCGAAGGGCAGAACTTCCCGCCCTGCCTCCGCCCCTTCGGGGCTCGTGGGAAACTCTTCTCACTCCCCCTCCCACAGCGGCGCCATGTTGGTGTCCACGCGCTTGTTGGGATCGAGCTGGTCGCTGATGTACGCATCCAACTCGTCACCGTCGCGGGCGAGGCGGGCCTGGAGCTGCGGATCGTTGCCGAAGAGCTGCTGGCCTTCGCGCCAGATCGCCTTCGCCTTCTCCGGATGATCCGTCTTCCAGTAGCCGTCGCCGAGCGCGATCCAGGAGCGGACGTAAACTTTCCTGCGCTTCGGTTCCTGCTTCGCCATCGCCATCGCCTCCTCGAGGTCCGCCACGCCGAGCGGCGCGCGGCCGAAGATCTTCGGCCAGTAGAGATAGGCGTTGCCCCGCGTGTAGAGCGCGATCCAGCTCCGCTTGAGCTCGATCGACCTGGTGAAGTTGGTGATCGAGCTGTTGGCCAGAATCACCTGCGTGATGGCACCGGCGACGGGGATCTTGTCGACGTACACGTAGCCGTAGTTGAGCCAGGCGAAGGCGGCCTGCGGGTGGGCGGCGGTGAGCTTGTCGTAGAAGTCGAGGGCCCGGTTGTACCCGTCGGGATCCGCGCCACTGGCACGGATCACGGCCTTGCGATACTCATTGGAATATTGCAGGTTGTCCGGCTCGGCCGAGAGCGCCGCCTCGAAGAGCGGCAGGGCCGCCGCGTCGTTCTTGGCGGCGACGGCCTTCATCGCCTCGTCGAACGAGCTCGCGCCGCCGGCCGGCGGAAGGCAGAGCGCGAGCAGCGCAAGGACGGCAAAGCGGAGCGGCGATCCGTGCACGACCGTCGGGGTGCCCGGAGGCGCTGATCGTCCGCAGGTCCCCACGGTCTCTCTCTCGGCCCCGAGGACGATCACCACGAACTGCAATCCCGTCAACGCCGCGGCCGACGAGCCGACGATGACGTAGAAGCTCTCCCAGGCGGCGAGGGGCGATTCCATGATGGACATCTTAATGGAATAGCTCCACGTCCTGGTCAACGCAGCCGTGACGCCATTCCGTTTGACGGAATGCGTACGGCAGAATAGATTGGGTGATCAGGACGTTCCGGTGCCGAGACACCGAGGCGTTGTTCGGAGCTGCTATGGAAGAAGGACACCCTCTAGAGCCCATTCCCCCTGGGGAGATTCTCCGTTGCGAGTTCATGGAACCCCTCGGGCTCAGCCAGAACCAGCTCGCCAGGGATCTCGATGTACCGGTGGCGCGCATCAGCGAGCTGGTGCATGGCCGGCGCAGCATCACCGCCGATACGGCCTTGCGTTTCGAGAAATACTTCGGGGTTGCGGCGCAGTTCTGGCTCAATCTCCAGTCGCGCTACGACCTGAAGATCGCCAGGCGCGACGTCTGGCCGGAAATCGAGCCGCGAGTACGGACTCGCCGGACCGCCTGAGCTGAGCCCATTCTGGTTATCCGAGCCTGCGGTTGACGCGCCGTGGCCAAAGTCCTCCTGATCGAGCCCGACTCCGTGTTCGCGGCCGTGCTCGCCGACCGGCTGCACGTGGCCGGCCACGAGGTGCAACGGCTGACGGACAGCGTGCGCGTCGTTGCCGCCGCCCGGGATCAGCACGTGGACCTGGTGGTGCTCGGCGAGTCGCCGAACGTGGGACTGGACGTCGTGGCGGTCCTGCGGGCAGAGCCCGCGACGCGGGCGGTCCCCATCCTCATGCTCTCCGATCGCAACGAGCCGGCGGACCGCATCGCCGCGTTGCGCGCCGGCGTGGACGACTACCTGCCCCGTCCGTGCGATCTCGAGGAGCTGCTGCTGCGCCTCGACCGGCTGCTCGCCAGCCGCACCGCCGCCCAGCAGGTGCTGCAGGGAGACCTCGCGAATCACCCCCTCTGGGCGCTGCTGCAATACCTGGGTCAGGCGCGCAAGAGCGGCGTCCTGCGGGTGAACGGCACGGCGGGCGCCGGCTCGCTCGAGATGCGCGACGGCGAGGCGGCCGAGGCCCGCTGGCGAGGGCTCCGCGGCCGCGAGGCGCTGCTGGCCCTGCTGTCGCTGGAAGAAGGCGGCTTCCGCTTCGATCCGTGGCTGCCGGACATGGCGGCGCCCGCGGAGCCGGCCCCGGGGCTGCGCCTCCAGGAGCTGCTGATGGACGCCGCGTGGCTCAAGGACGAGCTGGCCCAGCGCCGCCATCACCTGCCGGCCACCGGTCAGGCTCTACAGACGTCGGCTCCCGACGTGCCGGAGGTGGACGCGGACTTCCGCGCTCTGCCGCTGCGGCGCATCTTCGATCGCCTGCGCCGGGAGCCGGGAACACGGCTGTTCGACCTCATCGCCGACGAGGCGGAGGCTCCCCTCTCCACCCGCCTGGCCCTGGCCCTGCTGGTGGAGCGCGGAGCGGTGGCGCCGCGATCGGCTGAAACAGATACCGAGCTGCAGAACACCCGCGAGATCTCGACCGCCCTCCTCCTCGATCTGGCCGTCGAGGATCTCATCGAAGCGGCCCGGCAGGCGGGCTTCACCGGTGCCGCCCTGCCCTACCTCGTGCTCGTCGAGCCGGAGGTCTGGCCGGCCCTGCGCCGCCTGCTGACCGAGGCGCCGGGCTTCCGCCAGCACGAGGGACTGCGCCGGCTCGCCGCGCAAGCCGAGCCGCGCCAGGCGGGCAACGTCGCCTTCACCAGCCGGCGGGGCGAGATCTCGCTGCACGTGCAGGTGCTCAACCGCACGACACAGCCGCAGATCAACGCCGCCATCCCCTACTGCGCCGGCATTCTCATCTGGGTGCGCGGCGCCGAAAACGGCGAGGCCGTGCGCGCCGTCATCCAACGGCTGGAGAGCGGCGGACCCAAAGGTGCCGCCGGCGTGCTGGTGACCGGCGAAACGGCGGATCTGCTGCACGGCGCTCGCCGCTGGCGGAGCACGCCGCACGCGCCGCAGAGCCTCCTCGGCGTGCTGCGGCTCCTGCATCCGCCGGACGCGGCCTAGACCGGTCGATCAAGACCCTGCTAGCCTCTCGCGCCGAGCCGGAAAGGACTATTTCAGATCAGAGGAGAGGCGATGCGCCGGATCGTGCCCGCCCTGTTTGCCGTCTTCGTCTGCCCCGCCGGCTTCCTCGCGGCGCAGGGCTCTGGAACCGTCAAACCGGCCGGCCGCGAGCCGACGCTCGCCATCGGCGGTCTGCTGCAGGTTCAGATGGACGTCGGCGACCGGGGTGACAGCCGTTTCACCAACGACAACGACCGCTTCTATCTGCGGCGGGCCCGCCTCAACGCCACCGGCAAGTTCCTCGAGGAGTTCGATTTCCGCCTGGAGCTGGACCTCGCCGGCAGCCTGTCGAACACCTCGGCCCTGCGGGCGCAGATGACCGACGGCTTCATCAACTGGAACCGCTACCCCGCCGTCAACGTCCGCGCCGGCCAGTTCAAGACGCCGTTCGGCTTCGAGCAGCTCTACGGCGATCCGCGCCTCATCACCATCGAGCGCAGCCTCGTCAACGACCGGCTCACCGCCAGCCGGCAGATCGGCGCCCAGGTGGGCGGCGACCTGCTGGAGAAGCGGCTCACCTACGCCGCCGGCGCCTTCAACGGCAACGCCGTCAACAACAACTTCAACGACGACGACCGCTTCTTCCTCGCCGGGCGCCTCGCCGGCGTTCCCTGGCAGGGCAAGCTCGGCGGACAGCCGGCCACCTGGTCGGTGGGCGGCAACGCCTTCTCGTCGCAGGACGCCAACGTTCCCCTGGCGGACCTGGGCCTCGACTCGACCCCCGCCACCCCCGACCGCGACGGCACCTTCTCGGGAGAGCGCACCGGCAGCGGGCTCGACACGCAGCTCATCGCGGGTCCCCTCGAGATCTGGGCGGAGTACCTGCGGGTGCGCTTCGAGCCGGATTCGGGCATTCCGCGCCGCCGCTTCGACGCCGACGGCTGGTACGGCCAGGGCTCCTATTTCGTCGTCCCCAAGCGGCTCCAGGTCGTCCTCAAGTACGAGACCTTCGACCCGAGCTCCAATCTGGAGGAGGACAACACGGACACCGCGACCCTCGGCGCCAACCTCTACCTGAAGGGCCACGACCTGAAGCTGATGCTCGACTACCTGCGCGTCGAGCCGCCGGCAGGGGCGGACAGCCAGGACAAGGTCATCGCCCGCCTGCAGGTGAATTTCTAAGCGCGGAGACCCATCATGCGCAGCCATCTCAGAGTGATCCTCCTCATCGCGGCGATCGTCCTCACCGGAGCCCGCGCGGCCCTGGCGGGAGAGGTCCTCGTCTTCGCCGCCGTGAGCTTGACCGACGCGCTCGAAGAGATCGCCGCCGCCTACGAGAAAGCGGAGGGCGACAAGGTCCTGCTCAACCTCGCCGCCTCCAACGCGCTGGCGCGGCAGATCCAGGAAGGCGCGCCGGCGGACCTCTTCATCTCCGCCGACGAGGCCAGGATGGACCAGCTCGAGAAGCGCGGCCTGGTGCTCAAAGGAACGCGCAAGAGCCTGCTCTCCAACACGCTGGTCGTCGTGGTGCCGGTGGACTCCACGTTGAAGATCGCCTCGCCCAAGGACCTGGCGGGCTCGAAGGTGCGGGCCCTCGCCCTCGCCGAGCCGCAGAGCGTGCCGGCGGGCATCTATGCCAAGGAGTACCTGAAGTCGCAGAAGCTGTGGAGCGCCGTCATCGACAAGGTGATCCCCACCGAGAGCGTGCGCGCGGCGCTGGCGGCGGTGGAATCGGGCAACGTCGAGGCCGGCATCGTCTACAAGACCGACGCCGGCATCTCGAAGAAGGTCCGCATCGCCTACGAGGTGCCGCAGGCGGAGGGGCCGAAGATCTCCTACCCCTTCGCCGTCATCGCGTCGTCGAAGCGGCAGGAGGCCGCCCGCAAGCTCCTCGCCTACCTGGAATCCCCGGCGGCGCTGGCCGTCTTCCGCAAGTATGGATTCCTTCAGGGAGCCGGCACCGGCAGACAGTGATGAGCGCGTTTGCAGACGACCGCAAGGCCCCGAGGGTGGCTTCAGTTTCTCCGCGCCTATCCGTTGGGGTAGCTCTTCGGGGGCAGGGCACCGCGAACGGGTAGTCCGTAATCCACCCTTTGAGGCTTGGCAAGCGAGAGAATGGATCGCTATGATGGCGGCGATATTCAAGACTGAGACGGGAGGCGCCAATGGCCGACGAGACGCTCCTTCCGGAGCGGCGGCGATTCCTGAATTGGTTTCTGAGCACGGCGGCGGGCGCATTCCTCGTCACCGTGCTCTACCCGGTGGTCCGCTTCATCAGCCCGCCGGTGATCCCCGAGTCCACCACGGCCGAGGTCGAGGCCGGATTGACCACCGATCCGGAGCTCGCCGAAAAGGGTTTCAAGATCGTCCGCTTCGGCGCCGATCCGGTGATCGTCGTCCGCGTCTCCGCGACCGACTACCGGGCCTTCTCCGCCACTTGCACTCACCTCGATTGCATCGTCGAGTATCACAAGGGCCAGCAGCGGATCTGGTGCAACTGCCACAACGGCCAGTATGATCTGACCGGCCGCAACGTCGCCGGCCCGCCGCCACGCCCGCTCGCCGCCTACCGCGTCCACCTGGTGGCGAAAGGGAGCGGCCAGCCCGAGACCGTCGTCGTGCAGAAGACCTAGGCCATGAACGGCGCGCGCGCGAAGCTCAATGGCTGGCTCGAAGAGCGGCTCTTTCTCTCCTCGGCGCGACGGTTCGCGGGCCACAAGACCGTCCCGGTCCATCGCTACATGCCGCTCTACTACTTCGGCGGCATGACCTTGTTCTTCTTCTGCGTCCAGGTGATGACGGGCATCCTGCTGATGCTCTACTACCGGCCGTCGGCCGAGGAGGCCTTCGAATCCGTCGAGTTCATGATGACCCAGGTGCCCTTCGGCTGGCTGGTGCGCTCGATCCACTCCTGGTCGGCCAACCTGATGGTGTTCTTCGCCTTCGCCCACCTGGCGACGGTGTTCTTTCTCAAGGCCTACCGGCGGCCGCGCGAGCTCACCTGGATCACCGGCTGCGTGCTGCTCTTCCTCGCCATGGCCTTCGGTTTCTCGGGTTACCTGCTGCCCTGGAACCAGCTCGCCTTCTTCGCCACCAAGGTAGGGACGGACATCGCCGGCGCGGTGCCGGGGATCGGCGAGTGGCTGCTGCGCTTCCTGCGCGGCGGCGAGCGGGTTACCGGCGGCACGCTGAGCCGGTTCTACGGCTGGCACGTGGCGATCCTGCCGGCGCTGACGGTGTTGCTGCTCGGGCTCCATCTGCTTTTCGTCCAGCTCCACGGCATGAGCGTGCCGCCGTCCGTGGAACGCGAGGGCCGTCAGGGCCGCCCGATGAGGTTCTTTCCCCACTTCGCCCTGCGCGAGCTGTTCGGCTGGACGCTGGCGCTGGGCGTGCTCGCCGCCCTGGCCGCCCTCTTCCCCTGGGAGCTCGGCGAGAAGGCGGATCCGTTCGCGCCCGCCTACCAGAACATTCGGCCGGAGTGGTACTTCATGTTCATGTTCCAGACGCTGAAGCTGGTGCCGGGCGGCGAGGTGGCGGGGATCGAGTACGAGGCGATCCCGATCCTCCTCTTCGGCGCCGCCGGCGTGCTGCTCCTCCTGGTGCCGTTTCTCGACCGCGGTGTGATCCGCACCGGCCGCAGCCCGCTGTTCACGGCAGCCGGCGCCGCCGCGCTGGTCTACATCGTGGGCTTCACCGCCTGGGGATACCGGTCGCTGCTGCCGGTCTGGGTGGTGCTCGCCACCGGCGCCCTGGTGGCGATCCTCAGCCTCGGCACCCAGCGGCCCGGAGGGACGCCATGAGAGCCGCCTGGCTCGGCGCCGCCCTGCTCGCTCTCGCCGCGCCCGCCGTGGCCGCGGCTCCCGCGCGCACCTCCTGCACCGCGTGCCACGCCGATCCTTCCCTGTTCGAAGGCGCCGCCGCGCGCATCGTCGCCGCCTTCGGCGGTGACGTGCACGCCGAGGTCGGCCTCTCCTGCCAGAATTGCCACGGCGGCAACCCCGACCCGGCGCTGGCGGAGGACCCGTCGGCCATGGATCCGGCCTTCGCGGCCAATCCCTACCGCGGCGCGCCGGCGCGCCGGGACATCCCCGCGTTCTGCGGCCGCTGCCACTCCGACCCCGCCTACATGAAGCGCTTCCGGCCGGACATGCGGGTGGATCAGGAGCGCGAGTACTGGACGAGCCGCCATGGCCAGGCGCTGGCCCACGGCGATCAGAAAGTGGCGACCTGCGTCGATTGCCACCAGGTGCACGGCATCCTGCGCATCGGCGATCCGCGCTCTCCGGTCCACCCCAAGCGGGTGGCCGAGACCTGCCGCTCCTGTCACGCCGACGCCAGGCGGATGGCCGGCTACAAGCTGCCGGATGGGCGGCCGCTGCCGATCGACCAGTACGCGCTGTGGCGGCGGAGCGTGCACGCTCAGGCGTTGCTCGAGCGCGAGGACCTCTCGGCGCCCACCTGCAACGACTGCCACGGCAACCACGGCGCCACACCGCCCGGCGTCGGCTCCGTGGCCTTCGTCTGCGGCCAGTGCCATGGGCGCGAGGCCGACCTCTTCCAGGCGAGCCCCAAGCACCAGGGCTTCCAGAACCATAACGACCTGCTGGCGACGGCGGGGGACCAGGGATGCGCCGCCTGTCACGAGCCGCCGGAGCCCCAGGCCGCGGTGAAGACGATCCACGGCTTCACCGAGTGCACCACCTGCCACACCAACCACGCCGTGGTGCGGCCCACCGTGGCCATGCTCTCCGGCCTGCCGGAGACCCCCTGCGCCTTCTGTCACGAGGGCTCGGGACCGCTGGCGAAAACCGTCCCCGAGCCCGCGGCGAAGTGGCAGAACTATCAGCGGATGAGGGCCACCCTGCTGGCGGCGGCGGCGCGGCAGAACCGGCGCGGCGAGGATCGCTTCGACTGGCTGGTCGATCAGGCGCTCGCGCTGCCCAACCACAACGTAACGGAGGGCGCCGCGGCGGCAGGCGGCCGCAGGCTCCGCCCCGAGTTCGAGCGGCTGTTCACCAAGTTCCGCATCGGCAAGGTGCGCTTCGAATATGAAGATCCGGCGACAGGCAGACCGGTCCGTGCCGCCGTGGTGCGCTGCGCCGACTGCCACTCGCCGAGCCCGGTGCTGGCCGGCGAGCCGGCAGGGCTGCGCACCGGCGAGGCCATGCTCGCCCGCATGCGCGAGCTCACCGCGCTCACCGCCCGCGCGGAGCGCATCCTCCTGCAGGCCCGGCGC
The DNA here is from genome assembly GCA_044868005.1 of Thermoanaerobaculia bacterium. GTDB lineage: Bacteria > Acidobacteriota > Thermoanaerobaculia > Multivoradales > UBA5704 > DATARR01. The sequence continues at coordinate 14,579 of JBIOVX010000043.1, forward strand.
GGCGGCGTCGAGACCCGCAAGGCGCTGCAGGAGATCGACGGCGCCATCGACGATCAGATCGAGCTCGAGGTCCTGGTCCACAGCTTCGCGAGCCGGCGCGGAGGGGCCTTCGTCAAGAAGCAGCAGGAGGGTATCGCGCACGCCCGCGCCGCCCTCGCCGCCGGCCAGCAGGCGCTGGACGAGCTCGCCTACCGCCGCAAGGGCCTCGGCGTCTCGCTGGGGCTGATCGTGATGGTGCTCATCGGGCTGGCTCTGAAGATCCGGGAGATGCCGCCGTAGAGTCCCGCGCCAGCCGCGGAGCCAGCAGGAACGCCACTCCACACAGGGCCAGCGCCAGGAAGAGCGTCGCCGGGCGGCCGTGCGGGAAATCCTCGACGGCCAGCTTGAGCACCATCAAGCCCAAGGTCGGATAGACGAGCCACGCGGCCTCACGGAAGCCCGGCCGGCGCGAGGCCCAGCCCAAGAGGAGCGCCGCGGCCGCCAACACCGCCGTGCGCACCGTGGCCAGGATGCCGGCGTCGCATCCTTTCCCGGACGTCCCGGCCAGCATCGGCGCGAGGAAATAGAGCGCCGTGGCGGCCGCGCCCCACAGGAACACCGCGATGCGAAGAACGCGAGTCAGCCCCTCGTACGGCTTCCAGAAGGGCGCCGGATGGGGAACGGGAAGGGCGCACACCGCCGCCGCGGCGAGCAGCGCGAGAAGGGCCTGCGCCGTCAACCGCGGCCAGGCCACCGTGGCCGGCGTGGCCAGGGCATACAGGCCCATCATCAGCAGGCCCGAGGCCGCCGCCGCGGCGAGCGCGTAGAACGTGCCGTGCAGGGCGAGCGTGACCCGGGCGAGGCGGAGCGACAGCCAGCCCGTGAGCGCCGCGAGGAGCGCCCAAGCGATCGCCAGCGGCCGTGCCGGCAGGAGCAGGCCGCTGCCGGCGAGAGTGAAAGCCAGGGCCAGGACGCTGTAGAGCAGCAGCTTCCGTCGCTCCGCGCGCGGGATGACGCGGAACGCGGTCCAGTAGGCGGCCACCGCCAGCAGCAGCCCGAGGATGCTCACGAGCGCCGCCGTCCCGGCGCCGAGCGCACGCGCCACGAGCGCCGATCCCCCGTAGCCGAAGAGCGCGGCCAGACAGCTCTGGGCGGCTTCGAAGGCTCCCGCCTCGCCGCCGCGGATCAGGGTGCGCCGCACGACGGCGGCGAGGTAGGCGAGGCAGAGCAGCAGGAGGATCGCCAGCGCCGCGGCCTCGTCCTTGCGCTGGGCGAGCGCGCCGAAAGCTGCCAGGAGCCCGCCCAGGTGCCCCGTCAGCGCCATCCACCAACCAACGGCCTTCCAGCCGCGAGAGTAGTAGAGGAACAGGCCGCCGATGCCCAGGAACACGAGGTCGAAGCCGAAAGGCGCCGGCACGTGCGTGGTGGCGAGCAGGGCCAACGCGACCGCCGGAGCGGCGAGCCCGACGACCCAGGCCAGGGCGTGCAGGCGTTGGTGCCAGGCTATGCCAAGGGCCGCGGCCACGAAGACCGCCATGGCCACACCACCGGCCGCCGGCGTCAAGTAGTGGAACCGCGCCGTCGTCTCCCAGAGCAGCGGCAATCCGATGAGCACCGCCGTGGCGCCGTGGAAGCTCGCGCTCGCCACAGCGCCCTTGGCGCCCGCCCGGTCCGCCAGAAACAGCCAGCTCAGGGCATAGAGGAAGGCGAGGAGGACGCCGGCCGCTTCCGGCATGTAGCCCGCCGCGGTGACCGCGCGCAAAAGATAGGCGCCGCCGAAGACGATCAGCGTGCGTCCCGTCAGGCCGAGGAGGCGGGTGACGTCCGAGCCCGGCGGCAGCGTCTCTTCAGCGGTTTCGGGACGACGCTCGGCGGCCGCCGGGCGGTGGACCCGCGCCCCTTCCTTTTCCAATCCGGCGAGGCGCCGCTCCAGCGCCTCCACGGTGCGCGCCAAGTCCTCCACGCTCTGTTCGAGAACGGCAAGGCGATCTTCGTCTGCGGCCTCGGCCATGAGAGCCTTCCTCTCGTCAGGTCTCCACGGGCTCGCGGCCACCCGCTCCGGTGCTCGGCTCAACCTTTCCGGGCGGCGCCTCCACCACCGGCTGCGACCGCTCCAGAGTCCGTCCCGGAGCCTGGCGGCCGTCGAGCCAGGCCGTGTCCATGGGATAGACGAGCGGATCGAAGATCACGAAGTAGAAGTGCCAGACGAGAATGGCCAGCGTGGCCAGGATCGCCTCGTAGAAGTGGACGACCGTCGACAGGTCCGCCACCCACTTCGGGAAGTTGCGCAGCGTGAAGTTCTCGAACCAGAGCAGGAAACCGGTGAGCGCCATCACCGCGGTGCCCCACAGCAGCGCCAGGTACTCCGCCTTCTCGGCATACCCCAGGGCCGGCGAGCGGGGCATCTCCCGGCGCCGGCCGAGATACCACAGCAGGCGCTCCCACAGCTCCCTCAAGTCGGCCTTGCCGGGCAGCATGGCGAAGATGCAGGCGCGCGCCTTGCGGCTCACCGCGAGATGGACGAAGTGGAACGCGAACGCCGCCAGCATGACCACCGCCGCGATGCGGTGGATGAGGCCGCGCAGGGCCAGGCTCTCCTCCCAGGCGATCACGGGCGCCGACCACCAGGCTTCGGGCCACTTCAGGGCGAAGCCCGTGTAGGCGAGCACGACGAAGCTCACCGTCAACACCGCATGGGCGACGCGGAAGCCGGCGTACATGCGCACGGGACGCTCGGCGACCGGGACCACCGGCCGCACCATGGGCGTCAGCACCTTGCGCCGCAAGTCGAGCAGGTTGTGCAGCACCATGCCGCCGATGACCAGCCAGATGAGCCAGATATAGAGGCGGCGCACCCAGAAGACGACGGCCTCCTGCCGCTGCTGGGGCAGGACGTGCACCGGACCGATGGCGAAGCGCGCGCCGGCCCGCGGATGGCAGGTGCCGCAGGTCTTCGCCAGGTTGGCCTTGTTGACGTGCGAGCGCGGCTCGGCGGACGGCAGGATGTCGTGCACGCCGTGGCAGGAGGAGCAGTTGGCGACGGTGCGGCTGCCGGCCCGGCCGGCGAGCCCGTGGTAGCTGTCCTCGAAGGCGGAGACCGCGTTGGCCGCGAGGCCGAACTTCTCGGTGACGCGCACGTCGCCGTGGCAGCGGCCGCAGGTCATCTTCGGCAGATTGGTGGCGAAGACCGGCGAGCCGGACTCCTTGGGTGACAGGATGCGGTGCTCGCCGTGGCAGTCGGTGCACACCGGCGCCTCGCGCACGCCGCGGGCCGCCGCCCGGCCGTGCACGGAACCTGCGAAGGCCTTGGCGATCTCGCCGTGGCAGGCGCCGCAGGTCTCCGGCACCTTCAGGTGGTTGACCCGCGACTTCGCGTCGCTCGCCGGCAGGACGTCGTGGCTGCCGTGGCAGGAGCTGCAGTCGGCGGCGTGCTTGCCCGCGGCGATGGCGCGGGCGTGGACGCTGGCGCGATAGGCCGCCAGCGGCTGGATGAGGTGCAGGCCGGTCCGCCTGGCGATCTTTTCCGAGGCGTGGCACTGGGCGCACGTCAAGGCGACACGCAGCGGATGGATGGCGGATCTCCGATCGTCCCGCGCCACCAGCTTGTGAACGGCGCCATGGCAGGTCTGACAGGCGGGCTTGCCCGAGATCTGGGTGAACACCGGCTTGCCGTGCACCGAGGAGGCGAGGGCGTCCACGGCGTCCTGGTGGCAGGAGGCGCAGTCGGCCCGGGCGCTGGCGGCGTCGTGCTCCTCGTTGACGGCTCCCGCATGGCAATCGGTGCAGGCCAGCGCGCCGTGCACCGTCTTTTCGAAGGCTGCCGGGTCTACGTCATGGCAGTCCGCGCAGGCGGGTTGCTGGGCCCCGGCGGGTGAAGCGGTCCACGCCAGCCCGAGAAGGCAGAGGACGCAGGCTGTCGCCAGGGGTCCGCATCCGGCGCTGCGCGGGAAGGACCGACGGAAGATGGGTAACATGGGCGTACCCTCCCGCGCGCTTCACGGTTCACTGCTGCAGACTGCGCAGGATCTCCGGATCGTTTTCCTGCACGGCCAGCAGGCCGTGGCAGAGCGAGCAGTCCTGCGAGATCGTCCGGCCGTCCGCGGCCTGGTGCGCGTCGTCGTGGCAGCGGAAGCAGCCGGGCGTGTTTTCGTGTCCGATGTGGTTGGGGTACGTCCCCCAACCGACCTTCATCGACGGAAAGACGTTGGCGCGGTAGAGCGCGGCGAGGGTCGCGGCCGTACCGCGGATGGCCGCCGCCCGCGACGCCGCCACCGCGGGATATTGCCTGGCGTAGAAGGACTGCAGACCCTGGGAGATGCCGCGCGTCGCCGCGTCCTGCGACGGGTAGTCCGCCTTGAGCAGCCGCACCGCCTCGCGGTGGAGATACGGCAGGTCGCGCGGGATGCGGCCGTCCGAGAGAGCCTGATCGATCTCCTCCACCGGCAGACGGAAGGTGTGGCTCGGCCGGTTGTGACAGTCGACGCAGTCCATGGTGCGCCAGACGGCGCCCGCCGGCACCTTGCCGTCTCCGGCCTTGTAGCGCCGGACCGGGCCCTGCGCCGTCCTCAGCTCGATGTCGTAGATCGTCTCCCGATTCTCGTCCGCGAGGTAGCGGATGGCGACCCCGGGATCGACGTGCCAGTGGATGCCGTGCGAGGCGCTCCCCTGCTTGCCGCCCACCCGCATGAGCAGCACCGTCTTCTGCTCCGTGTTCGGCTCGTCGTCGGCGTAGCTGGGAATCACCTTCACCCGGTCGCCGACGAACTTCGACGGCCAGTGGCACTGCTCGCAGGTCTCGCGCGCCGGCCGCAGGCTGTGCACCGGCGTGGGGATGGGCCGCGGATAGAGATCGAAGCTCACGGCGATGACCTGCCAGGTGCCGGAGAGCTTGGACTTGACGAACCAGCCGGCGCCCGGCCCGATGTGGCACTCCACGCACTGCACGCTGGCATGCGCCGAACGCTCGTGGGCGATGTCCTCGGGCGCCATGACGCTGTGGCAGGCCTGACCGCAGAACTCGGTGGAGTCCATGGTCTCGACACCCTTGTAGGTGGCGGTGGCGAGAATGATGATGTTGATCGCGGTCAGCGCGATGAAGACCAGGGCACGGTTGCGGATTCGCGGCTCGTTGAAATCGAGGATGGGAAACGCGGGCGGCGCCTCGCCCCGACTCCGCGCCCGCCGGTCGCGGCGGCGCTGCCAGGCGATGCCGAGCGGGATCAACAACAGGCCGAGGACGAACAGGCCCGGGAGGATCAGGTACGCGATGATGCCGACATACGGCCCCGCCGGCAGCCCGAACGACTCGAGAGTGAACAGCGTGACGATCAGAATGCCGGCGGCGGTGACGATCGCGGCGCCGAGCAGGCTGATCGGATTGCGTGTCAGGGCGATGAAAAAGCTTTTCACAGGCGCAGTTCCTCTCCCTGGCTTTCCGGAACCGCGCTACTTCTTCTGCGCCTGAATCCAGGCGATCAGGGCGCCGATCTCCTCGTCGCTGCCGGTGAAGGCCTTGCCGTGCTTCTTGCCCTTGAGGTCGGCCTGCTTGCGCAGGAACTTGCCCAGGAAGGCGGCATCCTCCTTGATATTGACGAGATCGGGCCCGGCCATCTTCTCCGACTTCATGGTCCGCTCGATCCCCTGCGTCGGCACCGAATGGCACATGTTGCACTTCTGGGCCAGGAAGATCGCCTTGCCGTCGAGCTTGGCCCCTTGGCCGGCGGCGGGGCCGGAGTAGAGAGCGGCGAGCAGAACGACGGCCACGAGGACGGAGAGGGTGAATCCGAGAGCCTTTTTCATGACTGCTCCTTTTAGCGGCGGGTTGCCTGTCGCGGAATCCTAGCAAATCTCACTTCTTCTCTCACTTCTTCTGCGCCTGGATCCAGGCCACGAGCGCGCCGAGCTCCTCGTCGCTGCCGGTGAAGGCCTTGACGTGCTTCTTGCCCTTGAGGTCGGCCTGCTTGCGCAGGTACTTGGTCAGGGCGGCGGCGTCCTCCTTGACATTGACGAGATCGGGCCCGGCCATCTTCTCCGACTTCGTCGTCTTCTCGATGCCCGCGGTGGGCACCGAATGGCACATGTTGCACTTCTGGGCGAGGAAAATCGCCTTGCCGTCGAGCTTGCCCGCCTGGCCGGCCGCGGGGCCGGAGTACAGGGCGGCGAGCAGGACGACCATGACGAGGATGGACAACGCGAAGGTGATCGTCTGTTTCATGGCATCTCCCTTGTTTCTCATGTGTACGCTAAGATACCCCGTACAGTGAGATTACAGCACAGGACGATGCCGGTGCTCCACGTCCCGAAAGGTGGTTTTTCGCCGCACCGTGCCAGCCTGTTGCCGGGGCCGGGCAGACGACTTTGCCTACCCGAAAGGGTGGGCGAGAAGCCCACCCTTCGACACCACAGGACTATCCGGGCGGCTGTTCCGGCTCCGTACCGCTTCACGCGAAACTTCGCCCAGCATAAGACCCGGCTTTCCGAACGGGCTACCGCAGACGGCGGAAGCACCACGAAACCGGAGGAGGAGATCCGATGAGGTCAACTCGACACATGCTTCCGCTCCTCGCCGCGGCCCTGCTGTGGGCTCTCGCGGCGCCGGCAGCGGCGGCGCCACAACCCCCGCCGGCCACCGCCGGCGCGACGTTCGTCGGTAACGATACCTGCACCACCTGCCACTCCGACGTCGGCGACAACCTGGCGAAGACGCCGCACGGCAGCGGCGCGTTCGCGAGCCGCTCGGCCCATGGCTGCGAGACCTGCCACGGCCCCGGGTCCGCGCACGCCGAGAATCCCGATGACCCGGCGCTGCGACCGAAGATCGTCCGCTGGAGCGCCGAGCAACAGTCGGCCGTCTGCCAGAGCTGCCACAAGGGCGGCAACCAGTTCTTCTGGCACGGCGGCGTGCACGAGCGCCGCGGCCTCTCCTGCCTGAGCTGCCACAGCATCCACTCCTTCCAGTCGGCCAACGCACAGCTCAAGGCGAAGACGACGGCCGAAGCCTGCCTCTCCTGCCACAAGACCGTGCGCGCCGAGATGTGGAAGAACTCCCATCATCCGATCCGCGAGGGCAGGATCAGTTGCACCGACTGCCACAACCCCCACGGCAGCACGACGCCGAAGATGATCAAGGCGGCCTCGGTGAACGACCAGTGCTACACCTGCCACACCGAGAAGCGCGGCCCCTTCCTGTGGGAGCACGCGCCGGTGCGCGAGAGCTGCCTCAACTGCCATACGCCGCACGGCTCGAACCACATCAAGCTGCAGAAGACCTCGGTGCCGTTCCTGTGCCAGCAGTGCCACGCCAACACCCGGCACCCCGGCACGCTGTACGACGGCTTCCGCGCCCCCACCCTCGAGGACCCGGCGCGCGGCAGCAACCGTCTGTTCAACCGTGCCTGCCTGGACTGCCACGCGGCCGTCCACGGCAGCAACCATCCGTCGAGCCCCTACCTGGCGCACTGAGAGGAGGACGCCATGAAAACCTATAAAGGCAAGCTGTCCGCCCTCGCCGCCGGGCTGCTCCTGCTCGCCGGCGCCGCCGCCGCCCAGGAGGAGCAAAAGGCGCAGCAAGATCCAGCCGCGCAGACCGCCGCCGCTCAGGAAGAGCAGCCAGCGCAAGACGCACCGGAGCCGGCCAAGTCCTTCTCCTTCGTCGTCGATCCGCTGGTGATCGGCGCCATGGACACCGACGTCGACACCAACTCGGCGAAGTTCCAGGAGTACCGCGACCTCTCCAGCGGCTTCCTCCTCGATTTCGGTGTCGTGGGCCGCGCCTCCGGCGACCGCTACCTCGACTTCGACGCCGCCAGCGTCGGCCGCGACGACGCCCGCTACACCCTCAACTACGGCGTGCTCGGCAAGTACAACCTGCTGTTCGACTACAACAAGATCCCGCACCGCTTCGGCAACGGCGGGCGCATGCTGTTCACCCGCACGGGGCCGGCCACCTACGAGGTCGCCGACCCCATCCAGTCGTCGCTGCAGACCGCCATCACCAATCAGTTCAACGCCAGCCCGTCCGGCGTCAATTTCAACTTTCTCAACGGGCTGGTGACGCCCTATCTCACCACCGAGCAGAGCGTGGACATCGGCCTGCAGCGCGACCGCACCCTCGCCCGGGTGGATCTCGGCCGGATGGGCCGGCTCGCCTGGGACCTCGAATACACGCACGAGAACCGCGACGGCACACGGCCCTACGGCGCCAGCTTCGGCTTCAACAACGTCACCGAGCTGCCGGAGCCGATCGACTACGACACCACCGGCGCCGAGCTCGCCGGCGAGTGGAGCAGCGAAACCAGCGGCCTGAAATTCGGCTACCGCTACTCGGACTTCACCAACCACAACAGCACCCTCTTCTGGGACAACCCGTTCCGGGCGACCGACGCCACCGATGGCAGCGCCTACCAGGCGCCCAGCTCGAGCTCCATCCGAGGCGCCTCCCACGGCTTCGCCGACCTGGCGCCGGACAACAAGGCCAACCTGCTCTTCCTCACCGGGCGCTCCAAGTGGGGCAACTGGTTCGCCAACGGCAGCGCCTCGTACAACCAGATGGAGCAGGACGATCCGCTGCTGCCCTACACCCTGAACTCCTCGATCGTCGGCATCAACTTCAACGGCTCGACCTTCAACCCGACCGACCCGGCGAATCTGCCGGCCCGCTCGGCCGACCGCAAGGTGGACGTCCTCCAGTTCGGCGGACTGCTCGGCACCACCTTCGGCGCCAACTGGGGCCTGACCTTCCACTACCGCTACTACGACTACGACAACGGCTCCAGCAGGATCGAGTTCCCCGGCTACGCCCGCTTCCACGCGGTCTGGGAAGACATCGGCCGCGTGACCGTCCCCTACTCCTACAAGAAGCAGAACTACGGCGCCGAGATCGGCTGGGACTTCGCCCGCTCCAGCCGCCTGGCGCTGCTCTACGACCGCGAGAGCTGGGACCGCGAGTTCCGCGAAGTCGAATCCACCGACGAGGACATCTTCAAGCTCAGCTTCGACACCCATCCCTACGAGAAGCTCACCCTGCACGCCAGCTACGAGAACGGCGACCGCTCCATCGGGCATTACGACGTGGAGGCCGCCGAGGCCACCTTCGTCGATCCCGCGGGGGCCACCAACCTCCCCGCCCTGCGCAAGTTCGACGAGGCGGCGCGCCAGACCGACGCCTTCAACGTGCTGGCCCAGTGGCTCGCCAGCGACGCCTGGAACCTCACCTTCGGCGTCAACAGCCGCAACGAGGACTACGACGAGAGCCTCTTCGGCCTGCAGAAGGACGACGTCTTCTCCTACAACGCCGAGGTCTCCTACTCCCCCGGCGAGAAGCTCAATTTCTTCCTCTTCGCCCAGCGCTCCGACCGCGACGTGAACCAGAAGGGACGGCAGTCCGGCTCCACGCCGTCCACCAACCCGCTCGACGACTGGTCGATCAAGTTCAACGAGATCACCGATACCTGGGGCCTGGGTCTCAACGGCAACGCCGGTCCCGCCTGGGTGTACGAGCTGCAGGGTAACTGGACGAGGTCGGACGGCGAAGCGGACTTCACCGCCACTCCCGGCGGCCTGCCGCTGGGCAACCCGCCGCGGCAGCTCATCGACATCGGCAACTACGAGGACATCGAGCTGTTCGCCGTCCTCGGCCGGCTGGGCTACCAGATCCGGCCCAACGCCACGGCCAGCCTCTTCTATCGCTACGAGGACTACACCATCGACAGCTTCATCCTCCAGGGCCTGCAGAACTATCTGCCGGGCGCGCTGCTCCTCAACGCGAACTATGGCGACTACACCGCCAACATGTTCGGGTTCGACTTCAGCCTGAGGTTCTGAGGACGTCTTGCCAGGGAGGCGAGGAGATTCGGAGCGGTCTGCCCTCCGAAGCCCTCACCTCCCCGGCCCTTCCCGGCACGGACTCTGTAGAATACGAACCCTTCCGACGCAGGCTTCTCGAGAGACGAGGCCCAGTCGCCGACGGAGAAGGAGAATCCCATGTCTGACGAGCAGCAACCCTTCATCACGCTGCCCACCGAGGAGGAGCTGCGGGCGGAGATGAAGCCCGGGATGAAGTCTCCGTATGACTTCGGGTTCATCGGCGGCATGTCGCGCCTGCTCTCCGCGCACGAGCGGCTCGGCCGGGCGATGCGCGGCTTCTTCGCCGAAGTCATGTTCGCGCCGGGGGTGCTGAGCCGCGACGAGCGGGAGATGGTGGCCGCCGTCGCCTCGGCGGCGCAGGACTGCGAGTACTGAACGGAGTCTCACGCAGAGTTTCTGCGTGTCGAGAACAACGATCCGGCCCTGGTCGAGGCGGTGAAACAGCGCCGCTGGCGCGAGCTGGGCCATCTGACACCGCGGCAACGCGCCCTCTGCGCGGTCGCCGAAAAGCTGACCCTGACGCCCAGAGAGATGACGGCCGCGGACTGGCAGCCGTTGCGCGATCTTGGCTTCGACGACCAAGGCTTGCTCGAGGTGGCCCATCTGATCAGCATCTTCAACTACTTCCCGCGGATGGCCGACGGCTTCGGCCTGAAGCCCGACCCCAAGCTCCGCGAAGCCGCGGCGACCGGGATACCTCTGCGGCGCGCCGGAGAGTGAGAGAGGTTTACTCAGAGCGAAGCGGAGCGCCGGCCCGCTGAGCCTGCCCCGCCCTTTGGCGTGGGTGGAAACCGCCCTTTAGAAGGTTGATCGCTTACGGAGATTCGTCTATTCACGACGCCAGGAGCGTGGAGGGCACCAAGTTCCTGATGTTTCAGGACGCATACATCATCGAAGGCTGCTACTGGCCGCCGCAGTACGTGAAAGGACCAACGCCATGAAAAATATGAGGATCGAAACTGCAACGATCGTGACCATGATCTTCGCCCTCGCTCTGCTGCTGCCAGGCCTCGCCTGGGCTCATTGCGACGCCCTCGACGGTCCGGTGGTCCTCGAGGCCCGGGCCGCCTTGGAAGCGAACGATGTCAAGCCGCTGCTCAAGTGGGTACGCGCGCAGGATGAAGCTGAGATCCGCGCGGCCTTCGCCCGAGCCGTCGCCGTGCGGAAGCTCGGAGCCGAGGCCAAGGAGATCGCGGACACCTACTTCTTCGAGACCCTGGTGAGGGTTCACCGCGCGGGGGAAGGCGCGCCTTATACCGGCCTGAAGCCTGCCGGCATGATCGATCCGGCCTTTGTCAAGGCTGACCGCGTTCTGGAAGGCGGACCGGTCGACGAGCTGGCTGATTCCATCGCCGCGCATGCGGCGGAAGGCCTCCGGGAGCGCTATGCGCGGGCCGCCGAAGCCCGGAAACATGCCAACGACAGCGTCGAGGCTGGACGCGAGTTCGTGGAAGCCTATGTCACCTATATCCACTACGTGGAAGGGATCTCCAATCTGATCCACGGGGGCGGCCACCACTGAGACGCAGGAACCCGATCTTCCGTTCACGGGCTGGCGGGTGCCCGATCTCCCCCAAGGCGGGGACCCCCCCCTTCAGGGTATCCGCCAGCCCCCTTGCCGGGGCATTCGAGCTATCCCGGCGGACCTGAATCGACCCGAGCTGGTGCACAATCTGACGGCCGCCTTCCCGCAGGGGTGAACCTCGAGGAGGCTCCCATACTCGAAGAGAACCTGCTCAGGTGGAGAGACAAGATCGCGAGAGAGGCTCGCCGGGAGGCCTTGAAGGAAGGCCGACGGGAAGGCCGCCTCCAAAGCCTTCGGGCCATGCTCCTCGAACTAATGACTGAGCGCTTCGGTCGCTTGCCGGCCTCCGTACGCCAGCAGATCGAGGGAACCTCCTCTGTCCAGGAGCTGCGCAAGCTGGGGCGGAAGGTCCTGCGGGCAAGATCCCTGGAGGACATGGGACTCGGTCGCTGACTGCCCCGGCATCACGAACCCCTTCGACCGCATCCCGATCGTCCAAGGCTCAGATTGAGGGCCTGACGATAGTCACCAGAGATCCAGCGTTTCGCGCCTACAGAATCGCCTCCTCGCCTGGACACTCCCAAAGCTCGACGGACCTTAGGCTATCTCTAATCAGCTCAGCGATTTGCGAATCGGCTGGCACCTATTCCCTCCCCGGCACCTATTCCCCCGGCACCTATTCCGTTCGCCGACGACGCACTCGACCGCTTCGCGCCGGCGCGCTGGTGACCAGCAGTTCCGTAGATCTCTCCGGTGGAAGCGGGAGGACGGTGGAGCGTATAGCGCCAAAAAGGCATCACAAGCTGTAGGGGCAACAAGCTTGACTAACCCCACTATCTTGACAGTCCTCTACAGACGATGGTAGAAAATAAGGCGTATGTTCGGTGCCCTGTGGCAAAGTCCTGCACTTGGCCCGAGTAGGAGGTGTAAGGGGCATGACTACTAGGATCACGTTCTTCCCTGTCGGCAACGGCGACATGACGCTTCTAGAGCTCGAGAGCGGGCACTCCGTGCTGATCGACATCAACATTCGTGCTGCGGCAGACGACCCGGACGATGACACGCCTGATGTCGCCACGTTGCTGCGCGACCGGCTGAAGCGCGATGCTGAGGGACGGCTCTATGTCGATGGTTTTCTCTTGAGCCACCCCGATAAGGATCACTCTAGAGGCTTCAAGAAACACTTCCACCTTGGCCCTCCGGCGGATTGGTCGAAGTCGGCCGACAAGATTTTCATCCGCGAGATTTGGTCCTCGCCTATGGTGTTCCGCCGTGCTTCGCGGGACCACGTACTCTGCGACGATGCAGTTGCTTTCTGCAATGAGGCGCGTCGCCGCGTGAAGAGGTTCCGCGACACCGGTAGCCTCGTCTCTGACGGCGACCGCATTCTGATCCTCGGTGAGGATGAAGACGGAAAGACGGATGACCTGACGGAGATCCTCATCAAAGTCGACGGCGTGTTCTCAAGGGTCAACGGCCAGTACGACTCATCGATGTCGGCGAGGCTCTTGGCACCACAACCGAAAAGTGACGATGAGGACGAAGAGGAGAGGCGCTCGAAGAACCACTCGAGCACGATCCTCAACTTCTCGCTTACGGGTGACGGACAAGCGGACGCCTGCCGCTTCCTGACCGGCGGTGATGCTGAAGTCGCGATCTGGGAGCGGCTCTGGCAGCGGCATTCCACATACCCGGATTGGCTGAGTTACGACATCCTGCAGACGCCACATCACTGCTCTTGGCATTCTCTCTCCTACGACAGTTGGAGCGAATTGGGCGAGGCTGCCGAGGTCTGTGAGGATGCCCGCAAAGCCCTTTCGCAGACCCGCAAGGGTGCGGTGATCGTGGCGAGTAGCAAGGTGATCAAAGATGATGACTGCGACCCGCCGTGTATCCGGGCAAAGCGGGAATACGAAGAGATTGCCAAAGAGGCTCGAGGTTCCTTCAAATGCGTCGGCGAACCAGAGGACAAGCCCGATACAGTGGAGTTTGAGGTTGTACGCTATGGTCCCCGCCTGAAGACGAAGGTGATGACGTCGGCATCGATCGTTGTTGGCGGTGCTGTCGGCCGTCAGCCTCTTCCCCACGGTTGAGGGTCCGGAGTAGAGGAGCACAGACCAACGACAACCTCGATCCAAAGAGCGCTGCGCTTAATCGCCGCTCACCCAGCTGTTGAGGCAATCCTTGCCACCGCGGTCCACCCTGAAACCGGTGTGGCGTTCATCGAAGTAGCGTTGCGGCTCGGTCTGCCGAACGCTTGGATGGCCGATGGAACCAGTCCTAACGGTGTGCGGGCAATCGAGACGGTTACTCTCGTTTTCCCGGCTGCGTTCCCACTGAAATCCCCAAGAATCCTCTTGCGCGAAGATTTCGATCGCTCGCTGGCGCATGTCATGCCTGGCTCGCCCGACGAGCGGCCAGTTCCATGCATCTATGATGGGAGTCTCGCAGAGCTACTGCAGCAGCAGAGCCTCGCCGGTATTCTGAACCAGCTCGTGCTGTGGCTTGAGAATGCCGCACTCGGTCGGCTGATCGACCCACAACAGGGCTGGGAACCGGTACGCCGCGATGAGCTGGATGATCTCATCGTTGCCGACGCGCCTCATCTTCGCTCCTTGGTATCTCGCGAGGAAGGCTATACTGTCTTGCGGTTCGATTACCTCCGGTTCTGGACAGGTGACAACAAGGAGATCGCCTTCCATGGCGCGATTGGCCGCGAGCCTCTGACGTTGAGTGCTAAAACCGTCAACAGCCTATTCCACGAAGGGCCGCTGCAACAGGGCTTTGATATACGGATCGGGCGGGCTCTGGCAATCTTCGCGTGGCCAGGCAAGCAGCCCTCAGGTCGGCCCATCTTTGGAGATCGATATGAGCCGGAAACAGTGACAAATGTTTCCAGTCTGATGGAGCGAGCTTCTGGCTACGGCTGCGCAAAACCGCTGCGTACCGCACTCACGTGGCTTGAGCGATGTCTTGCGACCAAGGCTGCAACAAGTCAGTTCCCGATTGGCATCATCCTCTGCGCTCGGCGGAAGTTTCACATGATTGGCAGTGACAGTCCACTGGAGCTCTGCCCGTATATAGTCGAAATCGGTGCGCCGGGGCTGTTCCCCGAGGGTGATAAGACGCGTGTCCGTCCCTCCGGACACCATCACGCGATCTCTGCACCGCTTCTGCGAAGTATGTCGGGAGGCGATTCGGCCGAAGAGCCGCCACGCTGGATTCAGGTCGGTGCTGGAAGCCTTGGGTCGAAAATTGCCCTTCACTTGGCTCGCGCTGGCCGGGGGCCGCACGCCATAATCGACCGTGCAAGTCTCAGCCCACATAACGCGGCAAGGCATGGGCTGGTGCCGATCTTCGACTCGATGCAGATGTCCTGGATGGGGTCGAAAGCCGTTGCGCTTGCCAAGGCGATCAAAGGATTGGGCCAGTCTGCCAACGCTTATACAGAGGATATCGTTAGCATCACGCGCGACGCCGATCGCGCTAAGCAGACGCTGCCGAAGAGGAGCTGGGCTATAGTTAATTCGACGGCCTCACTAGTGGTTCGAGAAGCGCTGGCTTCCGTTCTAGAGGGAGTCGCGATCCCACGCGTCATCGAAACCTCTTTGTTTGCCGAAGGTCGCGTCGGGCTGCTTTCGATCGAAGGCCCGGAGCGCAATCCAAACACCGGTGACCTGATCACGGCGACTTACGCACTGATGCGAGAGGACGCGGCTCTACGCGGCTTAGTCTTCGAAGACGGCAATGCACCCCGGCGGCAGGTAATCGGCGAAGGCTGCGGGTCGGCAACGATGGCGATGTCCGATGCACGAATCTCGATGATGGCAGCGCCGATAGCCGAGTCCCTAGCAGCCCTACAGCGCATAGGGTTGCCTGCCCGCCACGGCCGGATTACCCTTGGAATCGTGGCTGAGGACGGCATGAGCCAGTCCTGGCGCGAACACGAGGTCGCACCGTGGGTGCCGGTCGCCGTGAGCGGAGCTCCATCCTGGCGTGTCCGGATCGCCGACCAGGCGCACCGAAAGATCGTCGACGACGTAGCCCAGTGGCCGACCGTAGAGACAGGCGGAATTCTGGTCGGTCGCTTCTCGGAGGTAGCGCAAACCTTCTACGTCGTCGATGTCTTTCCGGCGCCTGAAGACAGCAGACGTTCGGCGGCTGAGTTCGTTCTCGGCACTGTCGGCGTACGTCCCGCTCTGAATGCCTACTCGGAGAGCAGCAACTATAGCCTGTACTGCCTCGGCACTTGGCACAGCCATCTCAGCGCTTCGGGTCCATCATCTAAGGACCGGGCCACCGCGAAAGCTGTCGCGCTGGCGCGGCTAATGCCGTCGGTTTTGCTCATCCATACGCCGGCCGGTTATCGAGCGCTGCTCGCCGAGCCATCAATCGCGAAAGGACTTCCGTCACGGGTCGAGCGCCCTGAACAACTGTGATCGATAGGAAGACTTCATTATGGACAAACTCGCTCGATTTTCTGACTACGATGTGTTTGCTTATGTCGCGAGTGGCCTCGCAGCGTTCGTGGTCTGGGACATCGTCTTCACAACGCATTACGTCCTCGGTGCGGCGTGGACGGCGGCTAGCGGGGCGCTTACCATCGCCGCCGGCTACATCGTCGGGCAAATCCTGGCGGCACCGTCGGGCTGGCTTATCGAGCGACGCTTTGTGCATCAGGTTCTTTTCCGACCCTCCATCATCCTCATGAACAGCAGAAAGCTCGGGTGGCGAAAGTTTCTCAAGACAACCTTACTCCAAGACTACTACACTCCTCTCAATGCCGGGCTGCAGGAGAAGGTCCGTAAGCATGCAGCTGCGGACCGCGGTGGCGAGGTCGCCGGCGAGGACCTGTTCTGGTGTGCTTTCCCGATAGCTAAGAAGGACGAGAACGCCTATGCACGCATGGACGGATTCCTAAGGCTGTACAGCTTTTGCCGGAACATGGCGTTTGTTGGACTTGCCGGCGCCTGCTTCATCACGGTCGACGCGATGCTCGAATGGTCGCGACTGGGTTGGTCGGCTCATCTCGCTCAGCAACTCCGATGGGCATTGCTCGCAATGGTGATCGGTTTGGGTATGCTTCATCGTTATCTTAAGTTTTTACGCCTTTACAATGTAGAGATCCTCGCAGCCTACAGCGAAAACTTACAGGCTGAGTCCAAATCCAAGTGATGAGAATCGAAATTTTCGATGTCGGGCATGGAGGGTGTAGCGTTATTACCTGTCCGACTGGTGCCCGCATTATGGTAGATTGCGGATTTCGGCTTAGTCCAGCCTGGTTCCCGTCGGTTACATTCCGGGGCCAGTGGATGGATCTGCTGGTCCTCGGCAATCTCGATGAAGATCACGTCAAAGACTTACCTTATATGTGGAAGGAAGTGCCACTCGGCTCAATTTTTAGCAACCCTACTGTGTCGGCCGAGGCGCTCGCGGCGATGAAACGCGAGCACGGTATGGGCGAAGGCATACGCTGCGCGCATGCAATCCTGCGCCGTTGCGGCACTGGCATGGCCGGCCGCCCGCCTAATCTAGGTGGCGTACGAGCTTGGGTCTATTGGAATCGCTATGGCCTAGATTTTACCGATACGAACAACCTGAGCCTCGCCGTTTTTGTACGCTATGGCGCCTTCACGATCCTGTTCTCCGGTGATTTGGAGACGGCAGGGTGGCTCTCCCTGCTAGGTGTCCCCGGGTTTGTGGATGACCTTGCTACAGTTAGGGTGTTCGTCACATCGCATCATGGCCGTGAAAGCGGGTGCTGCGACGAAGTCTTTCGGGAATGCCGGCCTAGTGTATTCGTGATTTCGGATGAGGAACATCAGTTTGGAAGTCAAGATACGACCGACTGGTATCGGCAGCGGGCGCATGGCATCCCTGATTTCCGGCTGACGCCCAATCCTATCTTTGGCTATGCGCGGCGCTATGTCCTAACGACACGGCGGGACGGCACGCTCGCGATAGATGTAACTCCAACCGGACGTTTTCTTATCACGCCACAGCGTTCACCCCCTCCTTCAAATCGGAGTTCTGCGCTTCTTCGCTATCTTGGATGAAGACCGAACGACTGATGGCAATCACTCACCAACAGAAGGCAACGCCGGTGGAAGCTCCCGCGAAAAAGGGAGAGCGGCCCAGTTTCCGGCGCGCAGCTTTTCGGCGGCGGAGCGAAACTTGAGGGCAAAGCAGGCTTCACATGCTGTAGCTCGCCGTGAGCAAGAGGGGAGCGGTGCCAGGCGCTTCGTTGGCTGAAGGGATCAAGCTCTTCGAGGTCTGTGCGACCGTCGAGCTATTGCTCGCCGCGCATGGGAGCCCCGCGGATCTCTCCGTAGAGGACTACTGGGAGAGCCTTCTCACGCTGCGCGAAGTCTGGTAGGTCGTCCAAACGAGGAGGCGTGATGATCTTGAAGCTCACCGCCATCGGCAACTCCACGGGCGTCGTCCTGCCGAAGGAGATCCTGCAGCGCTTGCGGGTGGACCGGGGGGATACGCTCTACGTCATCGAGACGCCCACCGGCATCGAGCTGACCCCTTACAACCCGGAGCTCGCGGCCCAGATGGAAGTGGCCGAGCGGGTGATGCGCGAAGACCGCGACGTGCTGCGCAAGCTCGCCGAATAGCCGTCCATGCGGGAGCCGGTCCGGGTCCGCGATGACGTCGGCTCGCCATCCACCGCCGACAGTTGGCCGAGCATGGCGGCGGTGAGGGAATCCACGATCCCGGTCTTCTGGATTCCGCTCTGTCCCGGCCGAAGAGTCTCCTCGCCTACTCCACGGAAGAGCCGGCCCTCGCCCTGCTGGCGGCGGCGTGCGCCTGGGTCTCGCGCACAATCAGCCCTTCGTGGACGGCAATAAGCGCACCGCCTATGTGGTCTGCCGCACCTTCCTGAGGCTGAACGGGCGGGATCTCGACGCCTCCCAGGAGGAGAAGTACCTCACCTTCCTCCGGCTGGCGGAAAGGCCGGCTGACGGAGCAGGCTTTGGCGGCGTGGATCCGGGAACACTTGACTGACACGTAGGCCGCGGATGGAAACGGGGGCGCCCGAACCGGCGCGCCCCCGGCGGCGGCAGCGTAGCCGCCTGCTACGGCGCGTAGACCCCTGCTACAGCCGCGTAGACTCAGTCTACAGCCGCGTAGACTCAGTCTACAGCCGCGTAGACTCCTCCTACGGCGCGTAGACCACGTCTACAGCTGCGTAGACTCAGTCTACAGCCGCGTAGACTCCTCCTACGGCGCGTAGACCACGTCTACAGCCGCGTAGACTCAGTCTACAGCCGCGTAGACTCCTCCTACGGCGCGTAGACCACGTCTACAGCTGCGTAGACCACGTCTACAGCCGCGTAGACCTCTGCTACAGGCGCGTAGACTCCTCCTAGGTAGTGCCCTAGTTTGAAATTCGCCCCCCTACCCTGGAGGGTCCGCGTGGGCTAGCGTGGGCCTCAGATGGCGGGAGCGGTTCCCGCCCGAACGAGAAAGCGGCCCCGAGCCGGGATCTGACCCCGGACCCGGAGCCTGACCCGAGCACAGGAGGACCTATGCCCGAGCTAGCAGTGCAGTCTATCGCGCTCAACCCCCTCACCCCTCCCGGTCGGTATCCGTACAGCCGATGGGAAACCGCCTGCGTCTTCAGAGAGACGTTCCTCGCTTTCGTGACGCCGCCGGGCGCCGCCGATGCCTTGCGCGTCGTCGGCAATCTGTTCTTTGACATGTGTCTCAACGCCGACGACTGGCCGACCTGGGAGGAGTCGCCCGTCAAGGTTGAGATGCGCGCCTTGGCCCTGGACCTCCGGTTCGCTCAGGGCTGGCTCAACACCGCCTGGGAGGCGAACGAGAACACGACGGTGCCGGAGGACGCCTACTATGCCAAGCTGGCTACGAAGCTGGCGCCGCAGATTGGCCGAATCGCCGCCACGATTGAGCACGCCCTCGGGGAGGACCGGCGATGATCGGGGGCGACGACGGGAGAACGTTTTCCTACACTGTCCAAGCCGCGCCCGAGCAGCGGGAGAAGTGGGAAGCTGCCGCCGTGGCGCACGGGCGCATGTCCGTTGGTGCCTTCCTCGCGCAGGCGGCGGACACCTACCTCGAAAAGATGGCGCAGTCCGGCAAGCGGCTCCCCCTCGCATGGTCGGAGGGGACGTTCCGGGCGCGGGTCTACAGCGTGAACACGCATCCGAACGAATGGCACGAAGTCGAGGTCAAGGGCGTCATCTCGGGCCGGTTTGGGATCTTCCCCGGCACCATGTACGGGGAGGGAACCCGCGACCACTCCTTCTGTCTGACGCACCTCCCGACCCGCCGCATCATCGCCTGCCTCACCTACCAGCGGGCCTGCAAGGCGTTCGCCGCCGAGCTGGTCTACCTGTGGGTCAATTGGGATGAGGAGGACGCGGAAAAGGTCCTCATCGGCTCCCCCGAGCAACCCAAGGCGCAGGCGCTCTTTCAGAAATATAAGTACCGCGAAGACAGGTAAAATGCTCGGGCGGCGCCTCTCCGGGGGCGCCGCCCGTGTTACCCTTACGTCATGCCGCACGATCCCGCCGCCCGCCCGAAGCGCTCCCGCAACCCTATCGACGCGGCCCGCGAGGCTTTCTCCGAACTCATAGGGGATTCTCCGCGGCAGGTCCCGCACCCGCCAGACGAAAGCCCCGGTGACTGCTCGGAGCGGAAGGCCGAGCCGATCATCGACCGGCACCGCCGGGAAAGCCCCTGAGAACCGGCGCGGCTCCTGCGCGGGCCGCCAGCGTGAGGAGCCCGCCCTATGCTTGCCTCTTCAGTTCGAGTTCTTGCTGTTCTGGCGCCCGGTGGATGTGTCTAGACACCTCGACGATTTCATGTATGACCTTTAGGCCCGTAGGCGACGGCCAGGACCGCGTTCTAAGCTTAACGATCAATACATCGCCCGTGCTGAAGGATGTTAAGGCGGCACGATGCCGCTCTAGAAACGCTTGATCCTTCATCTCCGCGCTCAGCTTTGCTTTGCCTAAAGCGAAATTCCAGACCAAGTTTTCCCGAAAGGGGACCTTAACAATCTCTAGAGCGGCTTCGTATGTGCTATCCAGCACGGGCGGCTCGGTCGGTTCGCGCTCTTCTTCCCGCCGGTTCTCGTATGCCTCTACGGCTTCCCTCTTGGTAACCTTCTCCACTATCTTGGGCTCGGCCCCAGGTCCTTGGCGTACCTGGAATTCCTCAATGCCTTCCTTGAGAAGCGGGCGCAGCATTCCTTCGATGCGGGTTCGCACAACGTCGTCATTGTAAAGGTTGATAATGTCGCGGGCTATAACAACGTTAGTGTTGTTTATATTGATGGTGACTGTTTTATCATCATTCGGCTCTGCTACGGCGCTTACCGCGAAACCACTTATAGAGAGCGATAACACCGCCGCCGGCTGATATGCCGAGAATCTCTAGAATATACTTGGCATCCTGAGCAGCTTGGCCAAAAAGAAGCTCCTTGACGTGTTCAAAAACCTTTTGGACTACATCTAGGTCAATGGCGAAGGAGCCCGTCTTAAAGTCGGCGCGAACGTTGACAGAGATCTTGGCTTTGTCACCATTGAGCAGATCGTTAGCGCGGTCGCAAAGCGCACTGATCTCAAGTAGCGCTGGCGCGAGGTCGCGTACATCCATGAGACCTTCTCTAACAGCCTCGCCGTCGTACGCGATGCGCGCGGTCGCCGTACTCATCTCGTCGGGGATGATAGCAGGTTCCGGTTCCATGCCGTAGACCTCCTTCTGACGCAGTGAGCGTCGATTCACCGAGTGCGTTGAGTCGTTGGTGAGGGGGAGTCTACCAGCCAAGCCGAAGCCTACGCTAGTTTCCAATCTGCTTCATTTGCGCACCGCCTGTAAGCATCGCGGACCGCTTCCCGTAATGTCTTCCCGTTATTTTGCCCTAACCTATAGATTTTTCTTACACTTAGCCGTATAATTCCGGGGTGTCAAACGTCCTCAGTACGGCCAAGCGGGCGGCCATCGTAGCGGCTCTTTGCGAGGGGACTTCCGCCCGCGCAACGTCCCGCCTAGCGGGCGTCTCCTACGACACCGTAGCGAAGCTCTCCCTTGAACTCGGGGAAGCCTGCATCGCCTACATGAATGAGCACCTGCGGAACCTCCAGTGCCGCCGCCTGGAGGTCGATGAGATCTGGACGTTCTGCCGCTGCAAGGCGAAGAACGTCCCGCAGGACAAGGTAGGGACCCTCGGTTTCGGCGACCTGTGGGCCTTCACCGCCATCGACCCGGTGTCGAAGCTGATCCCGACGTTTCGGATCGGCCACCGGGACGCCGAGCATGCGACGGCCTTCATGCGGGACGTAGCGTCCCGGCTGGCGCACCGCGTCACGCTGGTGAGTGACGGCCATCATATGTACCTGGAGGCGGTAGAGGCGGCGTTCGGCGGCGAGATCGACTACGCGATGCTGGTCAAGGAATTCAAGCCCGGCCCGCCGCAGTCGGAAGGCCACGACCACCGCTACAGCCCGCAGCCGTGCGTCCGGCAGATGAAGACGGTCATCTGCGGCAACCCGGACAAGGCCAACGTCAGCACGTCGCTTGTGGAGCGGAGCAACCTGACGGTGCGCATGCAGATGCGCCGGTATACCCGCCTGACCAACGCCTTTTCAAAGCGGCTACGAAACCACGTCGCGGCGTTCGGCCTTTTCACGTTTTACTACAACTACGTGCGCATCCATCGCTCTCTCCGCGTGACCCCGGTAATGGCGGCGGGACTGACCGCGCACCTGTGGAGCGTCGAGGAAATGGTCGCGCTCCTGCCGGACAAGGCGAAGGGACAGAAGCGCGGCCTGTACAAGAAGAGGAGCGAGGCCGCTTAGTCGCCGTCTATCGTGTCCAGAAAGGCCGCGTAGAAACGCCGGACGCGCTCTTCTATGGCCTCTGCATCCAGCGGCTGCAATTCGTAGGTGGTGGGCTCGCCTTCCAGGTCGCTGGTGCTGGTGATTCTGCCCCGTTCCAGGTCGAGAGCGAAGCGGAGATGCACGACACCCTTGGACTTGCTTTTGCTGCTTTCGAGAGTCAAATCGCAGACAGTGCCGCCGTTGCATTCAAAGTTAGCGGTGAAGAATTGGTACGACTTGGCGACATCGACCAGTGTTAGGCAGGGTGGCCGAATCGCGTCCCTCTTCGCCACTTCCCAGAGATCGCCGTAGTCCTTCCTCTGCTTGCTCCTGCGATTCAAATCTTGGAGCTTCTTGTCCGCAATCTCCCTGTAATCGTCTTCTAGGCTCATGATTGAAGATGATAGCATGATTTCCGCTTCCTGTGTCCGTCCGGGCAAGATCCGTGCCGCCTGGATTTCAAACTAGGGCACTACCTCCTCCTACGGCGCGTAGACCCCTGCTACAGCCGCGTAGACCCCTGCTACAGGCGTGTAGACCCCTGCTAGGTAGTGGCTCATTTTGACCGCGACTTAAAGAATCAATAGAATCAGGGGTTTACAAGGCGTAAAGAAAGGCGTTTCCTCTCGGGAAACCAACGGCCCGACAGGATGCTTGGCACACCCTGCCGGACCTAACCCGAGCAAGGAGGTTAGTCCATGCCCGAGCTGATTCGCGATTCTACCAGCCCGCCCGTCGCAGTCCCTCCCGCAGTAGATCCCGACGCCTGGGAGGACTTCGCCGTCTTCCGCGAATCCTTCCTCATGTACTTCACCGCCCCCGGCCTCAACACGGCCCTGCGCGGCCCTCCGTCTGGAGAGCGGCGAGACAGTCTCCATGCGGGGCTGGACCTCGCCGCCGTTCTTCATCTACAGGGGCAATCCCTCCTCCGGCTGGACCCGCAACACGAAGCATTTCAGCCTGATTCACCAGCCGGACGGAAAACTCGTCGCGACTCTGCGCTCCCATGCTCAGGCCCGCGAACTGGCTTCGGAATTGGCTCCTCTCCTGCTTCGCCGCGAGCTGCCGGACCCCGCCCCCGTCATCGACCGCCACCAGCGGGAGAGCGCCTAGTCCAAAGCACCTAAAAAAGATTCATGCCGCACTGCGTCTTGACGGACCTGTTAAAATTCCCCTTGGTCGAGAGGGAGACCAAGGGGAATTCACCTTGACGGGATCGTCTAAACCGTCGAGAATGGTTCCATCAACAAAACGGAACCCGCGCCCCCCCCGGAACGGGGGTTGCATACCCGTCTCCCAAAGGCGGATCTCCCGCACTCTACTACTGCCGTAGGCGGGGATGACCCCCGCCGCTTTTGAAGGTTTGAGGTGCCAAAATGACCCACTACCCGCTACTGTTCGGCTTCAGAGATCTGGTGGCCGGGAGGGGATTCCTTGCAGGGGTCGCGGTGCACGGTCGTGCCTTGCTCATGCAGGACGATGACCTCGGTTACTGGATGTACGGTGTCAATCCCGGCGGCCTGGCTGCTGGGGGTGCAGATGTTGGCGAAGCGCAGCGCTCATTCCGAGAGACGTACAGAACCGTCCTCTTCGACATCTCGGAGGACGCGAACAGCTTTGAGGATTTCGAAAAGGAGGTTCACCGCTTCTTTGACGAGACCGGCGGATGGCTCTCGGATTGGACCGATGCCGTCAACGAAGTCAAGGCCGGAAGGATAAGGCAGGATTGGTTCCGTGAAGCGGACTCCGCTAGGGCCAAACTCGCGATTGAGGTAACGCTCCTCTCTGCCGAGAGCCTGGAGCCGCGCTTGAATGAGCCAGATGAGCAGGCAGTCCTAGCCCACGCGGTGGGCTTCTGAATGTCGGTTTCGGCCCTCTTCTCAGCAGTGAAAACCATGCTTCGCCGCTGTGCGAAGGGGGCCGAAATCGAAGAAAAGAAGCATCATTACTGGGTACGGTACAACGGAAGGACGTTTGAGTCGCTTCCCAAGGGGAAGCACGGGGCAAGAACCCCTGAAGTAGAGATCGGCCATATCATCGGCATGATCCGGGACCTCGGGATCGACGAAGAATGCGCCCGCCGAGTAATCCCTCAGTTACCCAAGCCAAAAAAGCCGAGGAGCTAACCTCCCGCCTGCTTCAGCACCTCTCTCGCCGCCTGTAGCAGCGTAGATCGGCCGGAATCCCCTCCGGCCGCCCTGTGTTACCATAGGCGTATGCTAGATGGCTCACGATCTACTAAGCGTCCCCGCGATTTCAACTCTCGCGCCTTTGAGTCCGTGGCCAAGCTGACGGGAACAGCGCCTTCGGAGCCCGAGCCTGAGCCGGAGGATCCTGTCCGCGCCGCCGCTCGAGAATTAGGGCGCCGGGGCGGGTTGAAGGGCGGTAAGGCCCGAACAGAGAAGATGACACCCGCGGAGCGCAGCGAAAGCGCCCGAAAGGCCGCTCAGGCGCGCTGGCACGACCGGCAACACGGTTAGAGCTTCTCCGGTTCGCTTCTTAGGACAAAATGTGCTTGCGGGTCTCGTTCCAAGCCCGGCCTTTTGACATGCTCCAAAATCTTCTTCTCCTCCAACCGCAGTAGTACGTTCTTAGCAGCCTGCCACGATTTGCCAGTAAATCTTTGCACTTGGTTGACCGTGACCTTTCCGTTCTCCGCCGCAAAGTTCACTGCTTGTCGCTCCTCGCGATTCAATTCCTGAAGAACGGCCGCTCCCACCAACGCTACCGCGTCAGAGTCGATCCACGCCTTCCGGTGTCGTATGTTATTGCGGAGTGTCACCCGGACTATGGCATAGCCGACTTGGCTCTGCTTTTCCTCAAATTCAGGTACCGGAAGGTTCATTCCCTTCATAGAATCTCGCATCCGCCGAGTGCCTTCGTTGGCGCACTTCACAAAGTCGAGGTGAAACAAGCCCTCCATTAGGTGAGGATTTCTAGGGTGGTGAACTTCATAGATGTTTTCAGCGGTCACCAAGGGAGGAAACGGGCCGGGGCTTTCAACCACAAGTCTATCGGAGAACATTTTAATAAAGACGTTCATATTTTTTAGGCCATACGAACGGTGAACGCATGCGTTAACTACTGCTTCATACCAAGCTAGCTTCGGGTACTCGTCTGCCGTATAGAATTTCCCGTCGGCGCCTTGCCGGGAAAATTGGCGCACCTGCGCAGACAAAACCTTCTCTGCTTCCAGTATAAGGAGCGGTATGGGACCTTCAATCCAGATATCTTTGATCGCATTGAACCGGTCACCGGTCCCTTCTTGCTCGCCATCGAACCGTAGAAATCGGATGCGACAGCCCGGAAACTTTGCTAAGGGGTCCTTGGCGAAGAGCAGGGCGCATGCGACGTTCGGTAAAAACCGGTCTCCGCTTCGTTTTCCGAAATGGCGCAGCTCCAAAATCTCCAGATCCGAATGAGAGCTTGCAAGGTTCCGGATTTTCTTGACCTGCTCCGCAAAATTTCGCACTAGGTCCAGGTCGAAGTCATCGGGATATTCCAACCCGGAGGGTTCCTGTTCGAGATCCACCTGTCCCTTGTCTATCTCTAGCTCATGCACTTCTTCGCGACTCAGGCGCGTCCTGGAGTCACCGAGGCGAACGAAAACCTCGCGATTTACCGTTTCAACAACCCGGTCAGTGCGGTAGAAAACGCGCATGAGAAGCAGGAAGTCCTCCGAGCCATCCTCTCGATTGGCAGAAATACGCCTGGATGTGTATCGTGCATCCGGGCAATAGATCCTCCCGGCTCTTTCCAGTTCGTTGATCCTCTCCTGCGATAAGCGGGAGCAACCGGAGATTCTGCCGTCGTCCTCCATGCCCAGAACAAGCAACCCTCCGTCGGGTGCGGTGTTAGCCCACATCGAGAAGTAGTCACCAAGAGCCCTGGGGTGGGTACTCGCCGGCTTCCGCTCGATCCGGCGGTCCTCCTTAAGCCTTTGGAGCAGATCCGCTCCGCTGGCGCTGTAGATCTCCTCCGGCGTCAGCAGCAGCAGCAGCCGTCTGTAGACTAATTGTAGCTGTACTGGAAGTTCGGCCATCGGCTCACAGCTCACCTTCGAAGGAGCATGTTAGAGCCTAGCCTACAACGAGTTAGCTCTCACGCCCAAAATGCTTGACTTTCGGGACCGGTCTCGCATAATGTTCAGTATGGCCAACGTCCTCAGCACCGCAGACCGCGCCGCCGTAGTCGCCGCCCTGGTAGAGGGCTGCTCGATTCGTAGCACGTCCCGGATGACGGGGGTGGCGCGGAACACCGTTACCAAGCTCCTGCTAGACCTCGCGGCGGCGTGCGAAGACTACGCAAGCGAGCACCTCGTGAACCTGCCTTGCCGCCGTCTCCAGGTGGACGAGATTTGGGAGTTCTGCTACGCGAAGGCGAAGAACGTACCCGCCGAGAAGAAGGGCATCTTCGGCTACGGCGACGTCTGGACGTTCGCCGCCATCGACGCGGAGACGAAGCTTGTCCCGTCCTGGCTGGTCGGCTCGCGGGACAGCGGCTCAGCTACGGCGGTTCTCCAGGATCTCGCGGGACGGCTGGCCTCTCGAGTCCAGTTGACCACGGACGGACACCGCATGTACCTCGCGGCGGTAGAGGATGCCTTCGGCGGCGACATCGACTACGCGATGCTCAACAAGATCTATGCGGCACAGCCGAGCGGTCCCGAGACGCGCTACTCTCCTGCCGTCTGCATCGGGGCGGAGAAGAAATGCATCCAGGGCAACCCGGACCCGAAGCACGTCTCTACGTCCTACCTCGAGCGGCAGAACCTCACTATGAGAATGAGCATGAGGCGGTTCACTCGGCTTACTAACGCGTTCTCTAAGAAAGTCGAGACCCATACGGCAGCGTGCGCGGTTCACTTCTTCCATTACAACTTCGCCCGCCCGCACATGAGCCTGAAGGGCCGGACCCCGGCACAGGCGGCAGGCGTCGAGCGGGAACGGTGGACCGTAGAGGACATGATTGGCCTGCTTCCGCCCGTCTTCATGTTTAAGGCCGGGTCAAAATGAGCCACTACCGGAATTCCGGTTCAGCGGAGGAACTTCCCCGCCCGCATCTCGGGGCTCGCGGGGCATCGCGTAAGATCCCGGCCATGCGAACGACGCTCTTCCTGGCCGGCCTCCTCGCCTCTCCCTTGCTGTTCGCCGCCGTGGCTCCCGCCGGATTCGATGCCACGGATGCGGCGCGGTTCGCCAAGCTGGCGCTCGACTGCGTGCACAAGGAGTATCCGAACAAGATCGCCCACGTGCTCTCCGGCGACGGCGACGTGAAGCCGCCGCGGGAGCTCACGCCCGCGTTCTTCGGCTGCTACGACTGGCATTCCTCCGTGCACGGCCACTGGCTGTTGGCACGCCTGGCGCGCACGTTCCCGGAGGCACCGTTCGCCGGTCCGGCGCGGCAAGCCCTGGGAGTGAGCCTGACCCCCGAGCACATCGCGGCCGAGGTGCGCTATCTCGAGGGAGCCGGGCGGGTGTCGTTCGAGAGGCCTTACGGGCTCGCCTGGCTGCTGCAGCTCGCCGCCGAGCTGCGCGAATGGGACGATCCCGAGGTCAAACAATGGTCCGCCGCGCTGGCGCCGCTGGAGCGCGCCGCGGCGGCGCGGCTCTCAGACTGGCTGCCGAAACTCTCGCGGCCGATCCGCATCGGCGAGCACGATCAGACCGCCTTCGCCTTCGGCCTGGTGCTCGACTGGGCGCGGACGGCCGGAGACCGGGCGATGGAGGATCTACTGCGCTCGCGCATCGAAGCGTTCTATCTCGCGGACCGCGCCTGCCCGCTGAGCTACGAGCCTTCCGGTCAGGATTTCCTCTCCCCCTGCCTCGCCGAGGCCGATCTGATGCGCCGCACCCTCGCGCCGCCGCGTTACGCCGAGTGGCTCGCGGCGTTCCTGCCGCAGCTCCCGCGTGACGGCAATGCCGGCTGGCTCGAGCCGGTGGTGGTGACCGATCCGGGAGACCCCAAGCTCGCCCACCTCGACGGCTTGAACCTCAGCCGCGCCTGGATGCTCGAAGGCATCGCCTCCGGCCTGCCGGCTGCCGACCCCCGGCTCGCCGCGGTGCGGGCCGCCGCGGCGCGCCACCGCGAGGCGGGGCTCCGAGCGGTGACCGGCGAGCACTACGAAGGCGGCCACTGGCTGGGGAGCTTCGCGGTGTATCTGACCACCGGCCGCGGGCTCGGCGGATAGGCTTGCCTCCTTATTGAAGGCTCCTGGCCCGCACTTCCTCTGAGGTGAGCCCATAGAGCGGCGGCGCCGGGATGTCCAGCATCGAGAGGTACAAGTAGAGCTGGCCGCGGTGGTGCACCTCGTGCTCGACCATCGAGCGCAGCCACTTCCATACCTTCAGCTCGGTTCCGCCCGGCGTCGTGCACTTCCGCTGCAGATCGGCAGGCGAGAGGCCGGCGAAGATCTCCACCGCCTCGGCGTGCGTGCGGTGCAGATAGGCGAAGACCTCCTCGTAGCCGTCGGCGAGCTCGCGTCCGTGCCCGGGGTATCGGCTGGGCCGGAGCTGGGCGTTCTCCGCGAACATGTACCGCTCGATCGCACCGAGATGCCGCAGGATGTCGCCGAAGGTAAACCTGCCCTCGCGGTAGCTCCACTCCAGCCGTTCCGGCGGGATGCACCTCGCGACCCGCAGCGTTCTCTCCCGTACCTTCTCGAGATAGGCCAGGAACGACTCGGCGTTCGGGATCTCCATGGCGATGATTCTCCTTCGGCGGCAGCCGCCTCACCGCGATCTTATCCCTCGGCGCGGGGGCCTCGGACGGGCCTGCCCTGCGAAGCCTCACCCCCTGGCCCCCTCTCCCTGACGGGCGAGGGGGGACGATTCCGAACCGATGGAGAAGGTAGGGTTGCGCTATGCGCACCATGAAGCGTTGTGGTACGCACAGCGCACCCTACGGGCAAAGCCCCTTCGCCTGCGTCCCCCCTCGCCCGTCAGGGAGAGGGGGACAGGGGGTGAGGCTTCGCAGGGCAGAACCGTCCGAGATCCACAGCCAAACTGAACCACTACGGTCCGGTTGGCACCGTCGTCCGCCGGGCCGGGTTGGCGTAGAATTGTGTCTTCCGCCCGGGAGCGTCCTAGGAGAGAGCGATGAGCGAAGAGAGCACCACCGCATCCGGCCTCGGGATCGCCGACCTGAAGACCGGTGAGGGCGACGAGGCCAAGGCCGGCAAGACGGTCGAGGTCCACTACACCGGCTGGCTGGAGAACGGCACCAAGTTCGACTCCAGCCTCGACCGCCGGCAGCCTTTCAGTTTCCGGCTCGGCGCCGGCCAGGTCATCCCCGGCTGGGACGAAGGGGTCGCAGGCATGAAGGTCGGCGGCAAGCGGAGGCTGTTGATCCCGCCCGCCCTCGGCTACGGCGCCCGCGGTGCCGGCGGAGCGATCCCGCCGAATGCCACGCTGATCTTCGAAGTCGAGTTGTTGGGCGTCCGGTAGCCCTCGAGAACGCACCGCCCGCGGCGCCGTAAACCCCTACTTCGCCGGCACGTAGATCCCTGGCACCCCTACCTGCCCCGCCGTCTGGTTCAGCGCCGCCAGGTCCTTGTCGATCAATCCGGCGAGCTCCTTCTCGTAGCCTTCGAGCTCGGCGAGCTGGGCGGCGAAGACCTCGCGCATGCCTTGCGTGGGCGCGCCGTTGCCGCCGTTGGACCAGTTCAGGAAAGGCGACATTCGCGAGTAGAGCTTGGCGCCTCCCTGCATCGCCAGCACGTCGTAGGAGACCTCGGCCTTGGGGTTGTGCATGCGCGCTTCGAGGTCGTCGAGCTTGGCGATGAGCGCCCGGGAGGATTCGGCGAGGGGCTTGGCGCGCTCGTCCTTGGCCAGCAGCTCGTTGCGCTGGGCGAGCTGGCGGCGGACGGTCTGCAGGCGCACGACGTCGCGGGTGAGGCGGGTGACGGCGTCGCGCACCTGGAGGGAGAAGCGGAGCTGCTCCTCGAGGTCCGCCTGCGGCACGGCGAGCCGCGGGTCCGGCCGCAGCACGAGGGGAGCCGAGGCCGACTTGCCGTCCACGGTGAGCCGCACGGTGTAGTTGCCCGGCACGGCGGTGGGCCCCTGGCCCGGGTAGCCCGAGTCGAGCCTGGCGTTGGGGATCATCTCGGCGCCGTCCCAGGCGAGAGTCCACAGCGCCCGCTGCACGCCTTCGCCCTTGGGCAGGGCCAGCCCCTTGAGCTGCTCGGTCTCGTCCTTGACGTATTCGTAGGCGCCGGTGGGCTCCTTGGGCTTGCTGGAGAGGTTGGCGATCACGGCGCCGGCGGCGTCGAGCACTTCGAGGGTGACGTCGCCCTTGGGCTCTTTCTCCAGCCAGTAGTAGACGCGGGCGCCGCGCGGCGGGTTCTGGCCGGTCCAGGAGTCGGCCGGGCCGCCGTGGAGCTCCCAGCGCACGGCCTCGGGCACGGGGAAGAGGTGGAAGCCGGCGGCCTTCGCGGCGCCGGGCAACGGATCGCGCACCACGGCGAGGTCGTCGAAGATCCACAGCGAACGGCCGTGGGTGCCCACCACGAGCTGGTCTCCCTTCACCACGAGGTCGTGCACGGCCACGGTGGGCAGGTTGAGCTTGAGGGTATGCCAGGTGGCGCCGTCGTCGCGGGAGAAGGCGACGCCGCGCTCGGTGCCGAGGTAGAGCACGCCGGCGCGGGCGGGGTCCTCGCGCACGGCGTGGAGGTAGACGTCGCGCGGCAGGCCGGCGTCGAGGCGCTTCCAGGTGCGGCCGCGGTCGGTGGTCTTCCAGAGATACGGCTTCACGTCGTCCAGGCGGTGGGCGTCCGCCACCAGGTAGGCGGTGCCGGCGTCGAAGCGGGAGGGCTCGATCATCCTCACCGTGCCCCACTCGGGGAAGCCGGGCACGGCGGCGGTGACGTTCTTCCAGGTCTTGCCGCCGTCCTCGGTGACGTGCACCAGGCCGTCGTCGCTGCCCGCCCAGATGAGGTCCTTCTGCAGCGGCGACTCGGCGATGACGAAGACCGTGCAGTAGGTCTCGACGCCGGTGTTGTCGCCGGTGATGGGACCGCCGGACCACTTCTGCTTCGACTTGTCGTTGGTGGTGAGGTCCGGGCTGATGGCGGTCCAGCTCTGGCCGCCGTCGGCGGTGCGGAAGATGACGTTGGCGCCGTAGTAGACGACCTTGGGATCGTGCGGCGAGACGGCGATGGGGGCCACCCACTGGAAGCGGTAGCGCATGTCCTCGCCGCCGTGGCCGGAGGGGTTCTCGGGCCACGGGCTGACGTCGCGCTCGTCGCCGGTGCGGTGGTCGTAGCGGGAGAGGTAGCCGAGGTACTCGCCGGCGTAGACGATGTTGGGATCGGAGGGATCGGAGACCACCCAGCCGGCCTCGCCACCGCCGACGCCGTGCCAGAGGGAGTTGGGCAGGCCGCCGCGGGTGAGCGAATCGCTCGGCCCCTGCGCGGTGCCGATGTCCTGCAGCGGGCCGGCGACGTGGAAGGGCACGCGGTTGTCCGCCGACACGTGGTAGAACTGGCCGATCGGCAGCGGCGGCGCGATCCACGTCTCGCCGCCGTTGTTGGAGATGTAGACGCCGCCGTCGTCGGCAGCGATCATCCGCCTGGCGTTCCGGGGATCGATCCACACGTCGTGGAAGTCGCCGTGGTTGAGTCCCGGGGCGTTGAAGATCTCGAACGTCTTGCCGCCGTCGATGCTCTTCAGCATGGGCACGTTGGGGGCCCAGACCTCGTCGGGATTGGCCGGGCTCACCGTGAGCGTCGTGTAGTACCAGGCGCGCTGGCGCA
Organism: Thermoanaerobaculia bacterium; assembly: GCA_044868005.1. Taxonomy (GTDB): domain Bacteria; phylum Acidobacteriota; class Thermoanaerobaculia; order Multivoradales; family UBA5704; genus DATARR01. The sequence continues at coordinate 46,551 of JBIOVX010000043.1, forward strand.
GCTTGCGGTCCGCGGTGGCGAGGGTCCAGCTCTCGCCGCCGTCGTCGGAGCGGAAGAGGCCGCCCTTTTCCGCCTCGATGAGCGCATAGACGCGCCGGCCGTCCGCGGGCGCCACCGCGACGCCGACCTTGCCCCAGGTGCCCTCCGGCAGGCCGCTCTTCTCGAGCTGCTTCCAGGTGTCGCCGCCGTCGCGCGACACCCAGAGGCCAGAGCCCGGTCCGCCGCTCGTCATCTCCCAGGGGCGCCGCCGCGCCTGCCACAGGCCGGCGAAGACGACGTTGGGATTGGTGGGATCGAGGGTCACGGAGGAGGCGCCGGTGTCGGGGTCCTTCTTGAGCACCTGCTGCCAGGTCTTGCCGCCGTCCCTGGTGCGGTAGACGCCGCGCTCGGGGTTGGGACCGAAGGCGTGGCCGAGGACCGCGGCGAAGGCGATATCGGCGTTCTTCGGATGGACCACCATCTCGCCGATCTGCCCTTCCTGCTTCCACACGTGCGTCCACGTCTTGCCGGCGTCGATCGACTTGTAGATGCCGTTGCCCGCGCCGACGTTGCCGCGGATGTTGGCTTCGCCGGAGCCGGCGTAGACGACGTTGGGATCGGAGGGCGCCACGGCGATCGAGCCCATGGAGGAGATCGGCTGCTCGTCGAAGACGGGATTCCAGGTCACGCCGCCGTTGACCGACTTCCAGACGCCGCCCGAGGCGGTGGCGGCGTAATAGACGCTGGGGTCTCCCGGCACGCCGGCGGCCCGCGACACCCGTCCGCCCCAAGCCGGACCGAGGAGCCGGTACTTGAACGCTTTGATCTCCGGCGGATCCTGGGGCCCGGCCGGCTTCTCGGCCGGTTTCGCCGGGGCGGCGAGGGCTTGGGAGACGAACAGCAACGGGAGCAGGAGAGCAACAAGAAAAAGACGGGCCTCACGAATAGGCATGCAGGGGCTCCTCGGGGTGGGAAAGAAGAGTGGAACGAGCGGAGCTTAGCATGCCGATTCCGAGGTCCTCGCCGTTCGCGCCCCCGCCCGAGCCCTCACCCCTGGCCCCTCTCCCGCCCCCTCCCTCCCCCCCTCCCCGGGAGAGGGGAAAAAGGAAACAGCGGAAAGTTTCTCGTAGGGGCGGGGCTTGTCCCCGCCCCGGAACGGTCAGGGCGGGGA
>JBIOVX010000044.1:0-107006 GCA_044868005.1 Thermoanaerobaculia bacterium
GGCCAATGTGTGGTTTGATTATCTCGATAAATGGGAAACAACAGAAGAGATCAACGTTGGCTTGTCAGCAAGATTCCTGAATGAGCGCTTGTCGCCCCGCCCTGAACCGCTGCGGGCGGGGACAAGCCCCGCCCCTACTTTTGGGCAAGATTCCTTCGCCTGCGTCCCCCCTCGCCCGTCAGGGAGAGGGGGACAGGGGGTGAGGCTTCGAAGGGTTCACCTTCCTGTAGTCCACGAACTCATTCCAACCCCTCAGAAAGACTTTGTGCGTTCTCTTCGATGAGCTCGCTACATCCGCAGGTGATCCCCCCGCCAGCTCCGTACCATCTTCTTGATCTCGTCTTGCTTCCTGATCCCCTTGTCGAGGACGGTGCGGGTCAACTCGGGCAGCTCCTCGTCACTGGCGAAGCGGAGGGCGATGAGCTGTCCGGTCCTCAGCTCGCCGATGCGGGGCTCGAGGTCCGCCGGCAGCAGCCTCTCCAGGCGCAGCCTCTCTTCGAGCCGGATGATGCGGTCCTGCGCCCGCAGCGCGAAGGTGCGCGCGTACCAGGCGAGCAGCCCCAGGGCGACCGCCACCGCGAAGGCGAGCAGGCGGTCGAAGAACGGCACGCCCGGCAGGGGCCAGATCAGCCGGAAGAGCTGCCAGAGGATGTTGATCGCCAGGATACCCACGGTGACGAAGTGAAACATCGGGACGAATCTGCGATGCGTCGCAAAGGTCTGCTCGGCCATGGTCCCTCCTCGGAGCCTCGACATGGTATCCCAGACTCCATCCGGCGAGCGTCTCCTTGGACAAGGAAAGGGATAGACTCCGCGCGTGGATCCGGAAGCCAAGGATCTCCAGTGCGTCGACGTGGCGGCCGTCGCGGGCTCGTGGGACCGGCTGGTGCGCTCGTTCCTCGACGGCTACTTCGAGGTGCATCCGACCTTCGCGGCGGGAGCGGGCCGCCACGAGTACGACGGCCGGCTGCCGGACTGGCGTCTGGAGAGCATCGAGGGGGAGTCCGGTCGTTTGCGCGCGGAGAGGTCGCGGGTCGCGGAGTTCGATCCCGCGACGCTCGACGAGCGGCGGTGCTTCGAGCGCGAGCTTCTGCTGGCCGTGGTGGACGCCGATCTCTTCTGGCTCGAGAGGGCGGAGTGGCACAGGCGCAATCCCCTCATCTACGCCGGGCCTCTCGATCCCAATCTCTACCTCGCCCGCGAGTACGCGCCCCTGCCGCAGCGCATGCGGGCCTACGTCGATTATGCGCGAGCCGTGCCGCAGGCGGCGGCGCACGTGCGCGCCAACCTGCGCACGCCCATGCCGCGCACCCACGCCGAGCTGGGAGAGATGTCCTTCAGCGGCCTCGCCGGCTATTTCGAGTCGGACGTGCCGGCGGTGTTCGCCGCCGTGGACGACGCCGATCTGCAGCGCGAGTTCCGGCAGGCCAACGCCGAGGCGGCACGGGCCACGCGCGAGCTCGGCGCCTGGTTTCACGACCAGATCGCGGACGGCACCGAAGACTTCCGCCTTGGCGCCGATCTCTACTCGCAAATGCTGTGGGATACGGAACGCGTGGACGTGCCGCTGGCGGAGCTGGAGGCGGCCGGCCGGCGCGATCTCGAGCGCAACCTCGCGGCGATGCGCGAGGCCTGCGCCGCCTACGCGCCGGATCTCTCCGTCGAGGAATGCCTGGCGCGCGTGGAGGCCCGCAAGCCCGCGGGCGGTCCCGTCGAAGCGGCCCGCCGGCAGCTCGCCGGCCTGCGGCGGTTCGTCGAGGAGCGGCAGCTCGTGCCGATCCCCGGCGCCGAGGAGGCGCGGGTCGAGGAAGCGCCTCCCTATCAGCGCTGGAACTCGGCCTTCATCGACATCCCGGGTCCGTATGACAAGCACCTGCCGTCCATCTACTACATCGCGCCGCCGAACCCGCGCTGGACGCCGGAGGAGCAGGCGCGCTACATCCCGGGCGAAGCGGATCTCCTCTTCGTCACCGTGCACGAGGTCTGGCCCGGCCACTTCCTCCAGTTCCTGCACTCCAACCGCGCGGAGTCGGAGCTCGCCCGCCTCTTCGTGAGCTACGGCTTCGCCGAAGGCTGGGCCCATTATTCAGAGGAGATGATGTGGGAGGCCGGCTTCGGCGACGGCGATCCGCACCTCCACATCGGCCAGCTCCAGAACGCCTTGTTGCGCAACGTGCGCTACGCCGTCGCCCTCGGCCTGCACGCCGGCAGCCTGACGATCGAGGAGGCGGAGCGCATGTTCTGCGAGCTGGCGTTCCAGGATCCCGCCAATGCCCGGCAGCAGGCCGCGCGCGGCACCTTCGATCCGGGCTATCTCAACTACACCCTCGGCAAGCTGATGGTGCGCAAGCTGCGCGCGGATTGGACCGCCACCCGCGGCGGCCGCGCCGCCTGGGGGGAGTTCCACGATCGATTTCTCTCCTACGGCGGTCCGCCGATCCCGCTGGTGCGCAAGGCGATGATGGGTGGGGAGGCGGGGGGGCTGCTGTAGGCGTCTCCGGACAGCTCGCCCGCGTGCCCTTCGAAGCCCTCACCTCCCCGGCCCTCCTCTCCCAGAGGGAGAGGAGGGAGAAAGACAGAGAAACAAAGTTTTCGTTCTTGGCTTTGTTTCCCCTCTCTCCCCTTGGGAGAGAGGGGTTAGGGGAGTGAGGGCTTCGGAGGGCAAACCGCCGCCTGCTCACATTCTCTCCAACATCTCCAAATACTCCCCCACGCCCATCTCTCGAGGGTTGGACCCGTTCGAGCCGTTGAGCACGGCGCGCTCGGCGATCCAGGGGTAGTCCTGTTGCGGCAAGTTGAGGTAATGAAACGCCGGGATGCCGAGGTCCCGCAGGAGATCCTCGATCGCCTGCAGCACGCCTTCGGCTCCCGCGGCGCTGCCAGCGGGGAGAGCGGTGTCGAGAGCGGCGAGCTTCTCCGCGCAGGCGGGCAGGTTGTAGCGGGTGACCGGCGCGAGCAGCACGGCGTTGGCGAGCCCGTGCGGCAGATCGTAACGGCCGCCGAGGGTCTCGGAGAGGCAGTGGACGGCGGCCACGTCGGCGTTGCCGAAGGCGAGGCCGGCGAGGGTCGAGGCCCGCATCACGGCCTCGCGCGCCTCGGCGTCGCCGGCGATATCGGCGGCGGCCCGGCGCAGATAGCGAAAGAGGAGCGCGACAGCGGCTGAAGCCAAAGCGTCGGAGATCGGATTGGCCAGCCGGCAGGTGAAAGCCTCGACGGCGTGGGTGAGAGCGTCGGCTCCGGTCCAGGTGACGAGCCGGCCGGGGAGGGTGCGGAGGAGCTCGCCGTCCACGAACGCCCAGGCGGGAAACATCGTCTCGCCCTTGACGCTGATCTTCGCCTGCCGCTCCTCCACCGTGAGCACCGAGACCCAGGTGACTTCCGAGCCCGTGCCGCAGGTGGTGGGGACGGCGATGAAGGGAACGGGCGGCATCTCGTAGCGGTTGAGCCCTTCGTAGTCCGCCGCGGAGCCGCCGTTGGCCATCACCATGGCGGCGGCCTTCGCGGTGTCGAGCACGCTGCCGCCGCCGATACCGAGCACCAGCGAGGCTCCCTCCTCGCGGCCCCACGCCGCCAGCCGGTCCACGGTCGAAGCGCGCGGATTGGCCTCGACGTCGTCGAAGGTAATCGCCTCGATCCGCCGCTCGGCGAGGGCCCGCCACACCAGCTCCGGCCAGCCGGCCTCTTCGATGCCGGGATCGGTCACCAGCAACACCCGCCGCGGCTCGTAGCCGGCGACGATCTCCGGCAGCCTCGCGAGGCAGCCCGGGGCCATCACGACGCGCGTGGGCACGCGGAACGGACGTGGCGGAGCCATGGCGCACCATTCTATCTAGGGCTGGGCGCGCTTCCTCCGGATCTGATCGAGGCGCGCCAGGGCGGTGGGGACGTCGAGCCGGCCGGCGGGAGTGGAGACGAGGGCATCCTCCAGCTCGGAGACCGCAGCTTCGGGGTGGCGCTGCAGCAGGAGGGCTGCCGCGCCCGCTACCAGGCCGGCCGCATACGAGGTGCCCCGGGCCTGGACGTAGGTGGAAGGAGTGAGCGGAAAAGCCGCCGGCAGATCCTCCGCCGCCGCGGCGAGAAGCGGGAAGACCGGAGCGCCGCAACTGGAAGGTCCGCGGCTGGTGGCGGCGTAGAGACCGCCGTCCCGCGCCAGGCCGCCGACGGAAAGCGCGGCCCGGCCGCCGGGGTAGAGCCCCGTGTAGTTGGCGGGCGAGCGGTCCGTGCCGGCGGCCGGGCCGTGGTTGCCCGCGGCGAAGACCGGCAGGATCTCGGCCGCCCGCCAGGCGTCCACCAAAGGCTGGAGCGAGCGGTCGCAGCCGGCCGTGGGCAGGACCCAGGCGATCACCAGCACATCCGGCTGGCCCTCGGTGAGCATCCAGTCGGCGCAGAGGCTGGCGAGGACGTTGTTGTAGCGTCCCTCCGGCAGACCGGCGCAGGCGATCCATCGGGCGCCGGGAGCGACGCCCACGGTGACGCCGCCCGTATTGCGGCCCACGGCGCAGGAGAGGACGCCCGTGCCGTGGCCGGTCCAGGTGTCCTCCGGCGCGGCGTTGCGGCCTCGCGGATCGAGCCAGGAGCGCTCGCCGCCCCGAAAGCCCGCGGCGAGCTGCTCGTGCACGGCGCTGGCGCCCGAGTCGATGACCCCCACCACGACTCCGGACCCGTCGAGGCCTCGGCTCCAGGCTGCGGGAGCTCCTACCGCGATCACGCCCCAGGAGGAGCGCTCCGCCGCCGCCGGCTCGCCGGCAAGGCTCAGCACGGGCAGCTCGGTCTCGGCCGCGATCGACGCTACCTCCGGCCGCCCGGCGAGCGCCCGGATTCCCGCCGGCGTAGCCTCCACCACCAGACGGTCGACGATCGTCAATCCACGCCAGGAACGGACGAGCCCTTCTCGCCGGGCGCGTTCGAGGAACGGCCGCAGCGCGGACTGGCTCTGGCGGGCCACCTGCGCCAGAGCCGCCACGACGCGGGCGCGCCGCTCGCGCTTCGTGGCGCCCCGCCGCGCCAAGGCACGGCCGAGCTTTTCGAGGTCCACTTGGGGTTGGAGGTCCACCAGCACGCGCAGGACCGCTTCCGGAGGCGAGGACTGGAGCGAGGCACGGAGCGGCTCCGCGATCTTCTCCGCGAGGGAAACCGGCGAAGAAATCCTGCGCACCGGCACGGCGAGCCGCGAGGTGCAGGCCGCCGCCAGGGGCAGCAATACAAGGCAGGCTCTGAGGAAGCTCTTCAGGGGATTCGATGCTCCGCAACGGGCCGAGCCCGGGAGCGGGGGCGCGACTCCCCGCTCCCGGAAGCATACGGCCGATCAGAGCATGTTCTGCAGCGAGGCGTGGTCGAACGCCACCTTGATCCTGGACGGCAGGTCGATGGACATGCCGCCGTCGAACCGGAAGCCGAGGGACACCGGCACTCGGTCAGAGGTGTTGTCGAGGATGGCCTGGATCAAGGCCTGGCTGCCCGGCTGCGACACGTCGATCGAAAAACGGGCCGGCCGGTTGGGGGTCGCCGAGGCGCCGATCGAGGCGACCTGGGAGAGCGGGAAGTTGACGCCGTTGATCACCACGCCGTTCACCTCCGCCGTGAAGCGGCCGGTGACGGCGCCCGACCAGATCTGCGACAGCATGTCGCCGGTGCTCGCGAAGCTGGCCTGCAGCTCGAGGTCGTTGTCGATCTCCTCTTCCACCGTGTCGCACAACAGGATGGGGGGGATCGCCGGGGCTTTGTCGTGCTTCTGGATCCGGTTGGCGTCGAACTGGCAGCCCGGGAGCGGATCGGTCGCCGTCCAGAACGCCGCGAACTTACCGCCGAGGACGCCGCTGCGGCCCTGCACGTTGTCGCCGTCGCGATCGATCTGGCCGTCACGGCTGAACGAGAGCTGAACCGGGTTGCGGTAGGTGTAGAGCTTCATGTTGGCATCGTGGGTGGCGCCGTTGCTGTACTTGGCGGTGTAGGCGTAGGTGCCGTCCAGGTTCGGGTCGCCGGTGCCGGAGAAGGAAATCTCCGCAGCCCAGAACTTGGCTTCTCCCGCCGTCTGGTGATTCGCGTACCCTTCGTAATCGCTGATCGCGCAGCCCGCTGACAGCATCACCATCACCGCTACCCCTAGCATCAGAGAACGACGCAGCATACAGAGCCTCCTTCGTTGGTTGGTCTTCGACCAGGTTGGTTGGGAACTCCACTTGTCGGGTGGGCAAGTGGGGTGGAATGAAGAACGAGCCACAGCATCATTCCCTCCCGTCCAGAAGGTAGTCCAGCAGCGAATACTTCTCGTATATATAGGTGCGCGGAGCCGAAAAAAACGCGCGTAGTATCCTGAAGAGCCCTGTCTCTGGAGGAACGATTCATGGAATCCGTCGTTCAAGCCGCCGCCGTCCCTCGCGTGAAGCGCGCCGCTGCCCTGCCCTGGTATCTCTCGGCCATGCTGGTGGGCTCCACCAGCATCGTCGTCGGCCTGCTGTGGGACATCTCGTGGCACATGACGATCGGCCGCGACACCTTCTGGACCCCGGCCCACCTGGCCATCTATCTTGGCGGCGTCCTCGCCGGGCTCTGCTGCGGCTGGCTCGCCTTGAAGACCACCTTCGCCGGCAGCGAGGCGGAGCGCGCGGTCGCCGTCCGCTTCTGGGGCTTCCGCGCGCCGCTCGGCGCCTGGGTGGCGATCTGGGGCGCCATCGCCATGCTCACCTCGGCGCCGTTCGACGACTGGTGGCACGCCGCCTACGGCCTGGACGTCGAGATCCTCTCGCCGCCGCACAGCCTCCTCGGCGCCGGCATGATCACCATCCAGATCGGCGCCATGCTGCTCGCGCTGGCCCTGCTCAACCGCGCGCCGGCCGGGGAGGAGCGCCGGCTGGGCCTCGCCCATCTCTACGCCGCCGGCATCGTCATCCTGATGGCGATGACGCTGGTGACCGAGTACGCCTTCCCGAACCACCGGCACGGCGGGCTCTTCTACGAGATCATGGCGGCGCTCCTGCCCTTCATCCTCGTGTCGGTGGCGCGCTCGTCGCGGCTGCGCTGGGCGGCCACCATCGCGTCGGCCTTCTACATGCTGCTCACCTGCGCCATGGTCTGGATCCTCCCTCTCTTTTCGGCGCGGCCCATGCTGGGGCCGATCGACAGGGCGGTGGATCACATGGTGCCGCCGGTCTTTCCGCTGCTGCTGATCGTTCCCGCTCTGGCGATCGATCTCATCCTGCAGCGGCGCCCAGGCAAGCGCGCCGGATGGCTCGATGCCGTCCTGATCGGAACGGCGTTCCTCGTCCTCTTCTTCGTCATCCACTGGTACTTCGCCGATTTCCAGCTCTCGCCGGCCGCGCGCAACTGGTTCTTCGCCGGAGACCGCACCTGGGACTACGCCTCGGCGCCGGGCTCCTGGCAATACGAGTACTGGCAGCCGCAGGAGGATCCCATGACGGCGAAAGCGCTGGGCATCTCCCTGCTGTGGGCGATCGGCTCCGCCGGGCTCGGCCTGCTGCGTGGACGCTCGCTGGCGAAGGTGCAGCGGTGAGAGAGAAAATCCTCTCCAGGGTGGTCCGTGGCGGCTCCGGGCGTCTGCCCTCCGAAGCCTCACCCCCTGTCCCCCTCTCCCTGACGGGCGAGGGGGGACGATCCACGGCCGGCTTTGCCAATAGGAGGCCGTCTTTTTCGGCAAGATCCCTCTGCAGTCGTCCCCCCTCGCCCGTCAGGGAGAGGGGGACAGGGGGTGAGGCTTCGAAGGGCAGGGCCGTCCGAGGTCCACGACGCCCACTGATCTTCTCTCTCTTCCTTCTCCTGGCCATCTTCGTCACCCCTTCCGCCCACGCCCACGTCGGCAGCCCGAACGTCTTCTACGACGGCGCCGCCGGACCGTATCCGGTGCGGGTCATCGTCCGCCCTCCGGTCGTCGTTCCGGGCCTCGCCGAGATCACCGTGCGCATCCAGAATGGCCGCAAGGCCGACCAGGTCACCGTCCAGCCGGTGCAGTGGAAAGCGGGGCTCAAGGGCGCGCCGCCGCCGGACGTGGCGGTGCCGGTTCCCGGTGCTCCGGGCGTCTGGAGCTCGCAGCTCTGGCTGATGGTCTCCTCCTCCTACAGCGTGCGCGTCGCCGTCAAGGGTGCGGACGGCGAAGGCATCGCCCTGGTGCCGGTCGCCGCGACGCCCAGCCAGGTGCTGCGGATGCGGAAGGGCCTCGGCATGGTGCTGGTGGGATTGGGTCTGTTCCTCTTCGCCGGGGCCATCTCACTCGTGGGAGCAGCCATGCGCGAGAGCACGCTGCCGCCGGGCGACCTGCCCGACGGCCGGCGCCGCGCCCGCGCGCGCATCGCCGTGGTAGTGGCCGCGGTTCTCCTCGCCTTCGCCCTCTGGGGCGGCAAGAGCTGGTGGGACAGCGTGGACGCCCAAGCGCAGGAAAGCATCTTCAAGCCGTTCAAGGTGAAGACCGCGGCGAGCCTCGACGCCGGCCGGCCGGTGCTGGAGATGAAGATCGACGACAAGCGGCGCAAGGACTGGACGCCCCTCATGCCGGACCACGGCAAGCTGATGCACCTCTTCCTCCTCCGCGAGCCTGGCCTCGACGCCTTCGCCCACCTCCATCCGCTGTCCGATGGAAAGGATTCCTTCCGCACCGCCCTGCCGGCGTTGCCAACCGGCTCCTATCGCGTCTACGCCGACGTGGTCCACGAGAGCGGTTTCGCGCAGACGCTGGTGGACACGGTAAAGATTCCGGCCGGCCAAGAAGGACCCGCGGCCGACCCGGACGACTCCTGGCGCACCGCCCAGCCCCTCTCTCGTGTCGCCGGAGCGAAGATCAGTCCGCTCGAGGACGGCTCGACCATGCTCTGGCACCAGGAGCCCTTGGCAGCCGACCGCGAATCCACCCTGCGCTTCGAGGTGCGGACTCCGGAAGGCCAGCCCGCCGCCCTCGAGCCCTACATGGGAATGCTGAGCCACGCCATCATCAGTCGCGACGACGGCAAAGTCTTCATCCATCTCCATCCCATGGGTAGCATCAACATGGCTGCGCAGCAGGTTTTCGCGAAGAAGGAGATGGGCTCCGGCGGAGGCATGACCGGCATGGATCACGCGGCCCACGCGCAGCACGCAGCGGCGAGCGTCGTCTCCTTTCCGTACGCGTTTCCCCAGCCCGGCAGATACCGCATCTGGGTGCAGATCAAGCGGGCGGGGCGGGTGTTGACGGGGGTGTTTGATGCGATGGTGGGGGAGGGCGGGGCGACGGGGTAGATTAATCACCCGTGCCGAGCAGGTCGGCTGCCTACCGCTCCGAAGGGCCGGCCTGAACCGGCGCCATTGGCGAAAGGAGACCGTCTTGAATCAGCGCCTCATCCATTCCCTCCTCTTGTCGTCTGCTCTCTTGGCGACCCTCGCCCCGGCCGTCCGCGCCGACGAGACGAAGCTGCAGGTTCAGAAAGCTACCGGCAAGATCGAGCTCACCGATCCGGCGGGCGACGTGCAGCCGATCCACTCCAGCTCGCGCGACTACCCTGGGCTCGACGTGGTGAGCCTGGCGATCGCCAGCGACGGCAAGCAGATCGCCTTCACGGCGACGCTCGCGGATCCTCCCGGCAGCTTCGCGACCGAAGTCCTCTCGTTCTACTTCGATACCGACAACAAGCCGGCGACCGGAATGCAGATGACCTATCCCGAGCTCGGTGGTTTCGAATACAAGGCGGAGCTCCAGGCCTGCGCCGACTACAGCGACAAGAGCAGCGCCTGCGTCGGTGGCTCGGAGAAAGGGAAGCTGACCCGGCACTGGGCGGCGGTCAACCTCGTGCGCTACAAGGGGAAGGGCGCGTACGACACGGACACGGTCGTCGACTCCATGGGCTTTCCGGGCAGCAAGGCCTCGGCCCAGGAGCCGATCCCCGGAAAGGTGATGCAGGGATCGATCGACTACGCCGACCTGAAGGTCAAGCCCGGCCAGACGATCCGCATCCTAGTCAGCGAAGCCTGCGCCGGTGGAAATCTCGACAGCTACTTCCCGGAGATCCTGCTGAAGCTTCAGTAGAGCAGGAGGCGCGGAATGTGGACCTCCTTGCGCTCAACGGGCATGGCGGGCTACATACTCTCGCAGCACCTGGTCCATTCGTGCCTACCAACCTTCGCCAGTCGACTTGAAGTACTCGACGACTTCAGGGCTGTAACGCACCGAAAGCAACTTTTTCCTGCTTGCGGACTTCGGCCGTCCGCGTAGCGCCCGCATCGGGACCATGGCACGAAGCTGCTCGTCTGTCAGAGGCTGTGCATCGGGATCCGCCTTCGCGGCGGCAACGATGGCTGCATCTTCTTCAAGCGAGGGCAGCCTGACGGCTGGCCGCTTAGATGTTTTCGACATAGTGCCTCGCGACGCTCGAGCTCATCCGCATAGCTTACTGTAGCTACAGAAATATGGCTGTCAAGCTCGGAAGCCTACCGCTCCGGAGGAGCAGGATTTGAACAGCCCGGGGTTTCAACCCCGGGTACCGAGCCACAAGCTTCCTCAAGTCCCAAAGGGCCGACCTGAGCGCCAATCGAAGAGGTACTTGGGATCGTATTCAACCCCGTGCTTCTCCAGCAGGTCCACGATCTCTTCCTCGAAGCTGGCGCGGCGGTGGTGGGCTTCCTGGTTCAGGATGTACGACTTCACCGCCGCCTCTCGCGAGGGACTGGTGCTGAAGACGAAAATGGACGAGGACCTTCACGAGCGAGGCCATACGTGGGTCTCCTTATAAGGAACGGACGGGCGATTCCCTCCGTTAGCCCTATAAAGACGGAAAAACGCCGGTTATCGCTCACCTTTTTGGGGATGTGCGCCTTCGCCTTCAGGTCGGCCCTTCGGGACTATAGATTCTGTGGGGGCTACGCTACCCGGGGTTGAAACCCCGGGCTGTTCAAATCCTGTCCCTTCGGGACGGTCAGACTGTGCGCTTGAGCCAGGCTCGGATACTGTTGGTGAGGCCTTGGTTCCCAGGACCGACCTCGGGAAGATGAACCCAGGTGCCATCGGTGAGCTTGAGCGAAACCCCAGCGCCCTTCGCCCAGGTGACGGAGTCGATATCGGCACGCGGAATGGATCGACGCCTGAAGTTGACGACGAAGGAGAGGCGGTCTTCGCTGAGCTCGATGCGCCTCTGCGCCAATTCAAGGACCGCAAGAATCGTGAGAGCGAAGAACGCGGCGAAGCTCAGGCGCGTCCATAGAGATGTCGCGACCGAGAAGGCGACAGTGGTCAACGCAACCACGATCGCGAATACGAAGAGCGTACAGGACCAGACGAATCCAGAAGGTCGGTGAGTCATCGACAGGCGCAAGTTGCTCACGCCGCCCGTTCCCGCAACGGCCGGTGCTCGGCTCGGCAGTTGGGACAGTGAAGCTCCGGGATGTTGAGGAGCTGAGCACCGCAAAGCGGGCAGTTCCAACCTTCGAAGGGCCTCACCGCGGCGAGGCGCTGGCGGAGGCTCGGCTCGCGCGGCTGCCGGACGGCCGAAACCGTGAGCGCTACGGCCGAGATGGGGAGGCCGAAGCGCATAGCCCAGTGGAGCCAGGCGTCGTCCTTTTCCTCTTCCACCGGAACCACCCAGGCCACGAAGGCGAACAATACGAGAGCGACGACACCGGCGATCTTGAAGCCTCGCCTCGTGCGGGTGGCGGCGTGCGGTCGCTGTCCACAGGCGGTGCAGAACCAGCGGCTCCAGAACCCGAGCGGCAGCAGCGGAATCCAGAAGATGTGCAGGACGTCGAACGTCCGGATCAGCACCGACAGCCGCTCGGCCTGGCAGTTCCGGCAGTAGTCGTTGCGGAACGCGGTACGCCGCGGCTTCCAATGATAGATGCCGTGAATGATCAGCATGGCTAGGGTCAGTATGCCGCATCCTCGCCGCTCGTGCAGCTAGCCGGGGCCGCGATGATCAGGTGGTGGCCCAAGTGGCCGCCCAGAGATGATTTCCCCCTCTCCAGCTCCGCTGGAGAGGGGGTCAGGGGGTGAGGTTTCGAAGGGCAGGACGCCCGTTGTTCCACGGCCCTACTTCGCCGGTGTTGCCGTCCCTCCCAGCAGCGCCGTCGCGCGGTCGATCTCCTTGGCGAAGCGCTCGATGGTGCCGGCCACGATGGGGATCTGAGCCGTCGCCTCCTGCCACTGCCGCTGCTCGATGGCCTCGCGCACGGCGGGCAGCGTCTTGACGCCGTAGCCGGTGTAGAAGCCGGGCGCGTAGATCTGGTGCACGTACCAGGAGCGGCGGGGCAGGCCCTCGGTCCGCGTCAGGGCGCGCTCGGCTTTCAGCAGGACCGCGTTGAGCCGCTGCTGCACCTCCGGCGACGGCATCTTGCCCCCGGCGGTGGCGGCGGACCATGCCTTCTGATAGTCGCCGGCGCTCTTCTTCAGGGTGGCCACCGCGTTCTGCAGCGGCGCGAAGTTGAGGTAGGGAACAGGGTCCTGCCGCGGTGGCGCCACCCAGGTCTGGGTGGGATCGTCGATCGCCTGGAAGACCTTGTCGTCCAGCCGGCGGTTGCGCTCCTCGGTCTCCTTGCGCAGGGTGTCCGCCAGCTTGGTCACCTCATCGGCGTAGCGCGCGATGGCGGTGGCGGAGTGGTCGAAGTCGAGAGGCAGCACGTCGGCGTCGGCGAGGCGGAGGACGATCCGCCCGCCGGTCTTGGCCAGCGCCACGCCATATTCGAACTTCGGATCGCCGAAGCGGGTGTAATGGTCGAAGGAGTCATAGATGGAGTGGTACTGGCCGTACTCCTCCTCGCCGCCATAGCCGATGTTGAGCGTCGCGATCCCCAGATGCTGCAGGAAGGGGGTGAAGTCCGAGCCGGAGCCCAGAGGCTCGAGCCGGAAGGCCTTCGCGCCGCGCGCCTCCTGCTGCTCTTCGGGGGAGCCGAAGTACACCACGGCGGCCAGGGTGCGGTCGGCGACGCTGATCCCCTTCTCGGGATCGGTCACGTCGCGGACCACCTCGTTGACGAAAGGCTCCAGGGTGTGCGAGCCGCCGGCGCCGAAGAAGCCGCGGGCGTTGCTGTCCGAGTTGATGTAGACCGCGGCCTTCTCGCGCAGCTCGGCGGCGTGGGTCTCGGCCCACTCGGTCGAGCCGAGCAGGCCGGGCTCCTCGCCGTCCCAGGCGGCGTAGACGATGGTGCGCTTCGGCCGCCAGCCGGTCTTGGCGAGCTCGCCCACGCCCCGGGCCTCCTCCAGCAGGCTCACCATGCCGCTCACCGGGTCCTCGGCGCCGTTGACCCAGGCGTCGTGATGGTTGCCGCGGATGATCCACTCGTCCGGCCGCTCGGCGCCTGGCAACATGGCGATGACGTCGCGCGCGGGCACGAGCTTCCAGTCGAACTCCAGCTTGAGGTGGACGCGCGCCGGGCCGGGGCCGAGGTGGTAGGGAATCGGCAGCGAGCCGCGCCACCCTTCCGGAGCCATGGCGCCGCCCATGGCCTTCAGCAGCGGAAGGGCGTCGGCGTAGGAGATGGGCAGCACGGGGATCTTGGTCAGCGTCGGCGCGCTCTTCGTCTCGAGCCGCTTGGCGTCCGCGGTGGCGCCGACGCCGGGAGTGAGCGGATCGCCGGCGTAGGTGGGCATGTCCGCCACCGAGCCGCGCTGGGCGCTGTGCTCCGAGCGCCAGCCGCCCTTGGGGTAGACGTCGCCGTTGAAGTAGCCGTCCTCGTGCGGATCGGAGAAGATGATGCAGCCGACGGCGCCGTGCTCGGCGGCGACCTTGGGCTTGATGCCGCGCCAGGAGCCGTAGTAGCGGGCGATGACGATCTTGCCCTTGACGTCGATGCCGCGGCGCTCGAGCTCCTCGTAGTCCCTCGGCACGCCGAAGTTGACGTAGACGAGCTCGCCCGTGACGTCGCCGTCGACCGAGTAGGCGTTGTAGATGGGGAGTTGCTCGTCCGTCTGGCCGGAGGTCGCGTCCTCGGGGATCGCCGGCTCGGCGAGCGAGGCTTTATAGTGAGTGGGGGCCTCCATTTCCAGGAGGCGGACCTTGGGCGTGGGGAAGAGGACCTGGAACTCCTCGATGCGGGTCTGATAACCCCATGAGCGGAAGAGCCCTGCCATGAACTCGGCATTGTTCTTGCCGTAAGGCGAGCCGACGTGGTGTGGGCGGGCGGAGAGGCGCTGCATCCACTCGCGCAGGTTGGCGGCCTTCAAGTAGGAGTCGAAGCGCGCCTCCAGCGCCCGCTGCTCGGCGGCGCGGGCGTCGCTGAAGCCGAGCAGGGGTTTGCCGCCCGCGGCGGGAGCCGGTGGCTGGGCGCCGGCGGAGACGGCGAGGAGCAGGACGAGGATCGACAAAGCAACCCGGGATCTCTTTAGCATTAACAAACCTTTCTCCAGAACAGTGATGCTTTCCTTTTTAGTACGCGGCATTCTAGTCTGAGTTTAGGAGGCCGGCAGGGTGAGCCCCATTTCCAGCCCGAGAACCGCGAGCGAGCCGGCGAAGACCCGCTTCAGCGCCGAGGCCCTGCGCTGGTTCATTGGCTTCTTCTGCTCGTTCCTCGGCTCGCTCGTGCTGGTGGCGCCGCATCGCTTCACCGCGCCTTACGTCCTCAACCTCTACAGCGTCTGGTGGGGTATGTCAGCCCTCCTCTCGGGCGTGCTCTTGCTCGCGGTGGCGGCCTTCCGGCCGCGGCGCGAGGCGAGGCTCCTCGTCCACCTGCTCGCCGGCGGCACGCTGCTGGCGCTGGCGGCAAGCTTCGCCGGCGCCGGCATCTGGATCGCCGTCTCGGCGTACGTCGTGCTCGGTCTGGGCACCGCGCTCGCCGGGTTCCTGCCGGCGGGCCCCGCGGCGCCGGAGACGCCGGTGCGCGACCTCTTCGCGCTGCTCATGGGAGTCGTCGCGGTGCTCAACGGTTCCGCCCTGCTCCTCTGGCCAGGGCTGCAGGCTTCCGCTTACTTCGATCCCGCGCGGCCCTATCTGCCGCAGCTCGGCGCGATCCTGGCCTTGGGAGGCGGCCTGCTCCTCTGGGCGCACCTGCGGCCGGCGGTCTCCTCCCGGCTCCGTCTGGTGGCCCACCTGACCGCGGGCGCCGCCTTCTTCCTGTTCGGCATCGGCGTCTCGCTGCCGCAGCGCGCCTGGACGGCGCTCGCCGTCAACCTGGGCTACAGCGCCTCGCTGGCGCTGCTCCCCTGGGCGTCGCGCCGGTTCGCGCGGCTGGACACCGCCTCGCTGCGCACGCGCCTCTCTTTCTTTCTGGCGACCGCCACCTCGCTGGCGCTCATCCTGGCGACGGCGGTGGTGACGGCGCAGGAGCAGCGGCTGGCCGAGGAGCTCGCTCTCGCCACGCAGCGGATCGAAGCGCGGGCCATCGCCCGCAACGTCTCCGACTACGTCGAGATGAGCGGCGCCCGGACTTTCGCCATCGCGGCCTTGGCGGGGCGATTACCGCTGACCCCCGAGCGCCAGGGCCCGCTCCTCGCCGGCTCGCGGCGGTCGTACCCGGACGTGGCCGCCTTTCGCATTGTGGCCCTCGGCGGCCGTGTGGTCGCCGCGGCCGGCGCCGTGCCGCTCCCGCCACGGCTGCTGCGCGTCCTCATGGCGGCGATGCGGGGGGAGCCGGAGTCGCGGCTCCAACTCGCCCCCGCCACGGTAGAAGGGCGCTCCTTCCTCCTCCTGGGAGCGCCGGTCCGCGGCGACGGCGGCGGTCTCAGCGGCATGCTGGTGGCGGCGTTCGATGCGGAAGCGTTGGTGCGCCGCATCGCCCGGCCGGGCTCAGCCGTCTCGATGGGCGACGGCCGCGGCCGTCTGATCGCCGCGCGCAATCAGGCGCTCGGGGAATCCTCCATCGCCGCGCTGCCGGCCGGCTGGGACCGCGAGGTTCGCGCCGGCAGGGGGGTGCCGAGACCCGGCGCCGTGGCGGGCTTCGCCGCGGTGCCCGGCCTCGGTTGGGCGGTGGCGGTGGAGCGGCCGCGTGCCGACGCCCTGGCCGGCGTGCGCCAGGGGCGCGATCTCGCCTTCGGCCTGCTCCTGCTGGTCATTCCCGTGGCCATCGCGGGCGGCATCCTTTTGGCGCGCCGCATCACCCGCCCGCTGGGAGACCTCTCCGAGGCGGTGGACGAGCTGGCCGCGGGCAACCTGCAGACCCGCTTTGACGCCAGCAGCGGCGTCACCGAGGTCGCGGGCCTCGCCGCCGCCTTCCGGGAGATGCGGGACCGGCTGGCCGAGCGGACCCAGGAGAGCGAGCGGCTGGCGGCGGAGCTGCGGCAACGGGCGGAGACGCTCGCCGAGATCGACCGCCGCAAGGACGAGTTCCTCGCCATGCTCTCCCACGAGCTGCGCAACCCCCTCGGCGCCATCGCCAACGCCTCCTACATCCTCGAGCGGCAGGGGACGGCCGAGCCGGAAACGGAGCGGGCGGTGGCGATCATCCGCCGCCAGATCCAGCACCTCATCCGCATGGTCGACGACCTGCTCGACGTCTCCCGCATCACCCGCGGCAAGGTGGAGCTGCGGCGGGCGCCGCTCGATCTCGGCGAGGTGGTGCGTCACGCGGTGGAGACGGCGCGTCCGCTGGCCGAGGCCAAGCAGCAGCGGCTGCAGGCGGAGCCGGCCGCCGAGCCGCTGCCGCTGAACGGCGACGCCACGCGGCTGGAACAGGTGCTCTCCAACCTCCTGCGCAACGCCGTCAAGTTCACCGGACCAGGAGGGCTCATCGAGGTCTCCGTCCGGCGCGACGGCAATGCCGAAGCCGTGGTGCTGGTGCGCGACGACGGCATCGGCATCGCGCCCGAGCTGCTGCCTCACGTCTTCGATCTCTTCGCCCAGGGCGAGCAGCCTCTCGACCGCTCCGGCGCCGGCCTCGGCATCGGCCTCACCCTGGTGCGCAGCCTGGTGGAAATGCACGGCGGCCGCGTCTACGCCCGCAGCGACGGAGCGGAGCGGGGGAGCGAGCTCGAGGTGCGGTTGCCGCTGGGGTAAGGCCTTCTCTCCGCGAGAGGTTTTCCGTAGGGGCGGGACTTGTCCCCGCCCGTAGCGTTTCAGGGCGGGGACAAGCCCCGCCCCTACGAAAAAATGCCTCAGTATCTACCGACCAGCCCCACCGTAAAGCTCCGTCCCCGCGCCAGCGAGGCGACCTCGTCCGCGGAGTCGAAGTAGAGCTCGTCGGTCAGGTTGCGGCCGAGGATGCGCAGCTCCAGGTCCTCGGTCATCCGCCAGCCGGCCCCCAGGTCCAGCACGTCGTGTCCGGGCCGCTCGACCTCGGTCGGTCCTGGACGGTCGTCGTGCTGGAAGACGCTCTCCCGCAGGTAGGCGAAGCCGCGCTCGCCGGCCCAGCGCAGCGTGACGGAGGCGTTCGGCGCGGCGATCAGGTCGAGCGGCGCGTCGTCGTCCTTGGCCTCGCCGCGCGCCACCGCAGCGGCGATCTCCAGATTGAAGCCGGCCGGCAGAGCGGTCTGGGCCTCCAGCTCCAGGCCCTTGATCTCCGCCTCGCCGCGGTTGCGGAAGAAGAAGTCCCGCACCGGCCGGAAGCGCTCGATCAGATCGTCGATCTCGTAAAAGTAGCCGTAGAGCGACACGGAGCGGCCGCCCGCGGCCCAGCGCACGGAGGCGTCGTATTGCAGGCTGGTCTCCGGATCGAGGTCCGGATTGCCGGTGATGAAGCCGCGGCCGCTGGGCCCGCGGAAGTAGCGGTCCGAGAGCAGGGGATCGCGGAAGCCGCGGGCCACCTGGAGATGGGTGGTGACGTCGTTGAAGGGGCCCACGGTCAAGCCCGCGTATCCCGAGAGCGCGCTGTGGTCCGTCGAGCGGTCGCCGAAGAAGCCGCCCGTGTTGCGCGTCTCCACCCGATCGCCGCGCAGCCCGGCCGAGACGAGGGCCCGCGCCGCCAGGGGCCGGTCGAAGGAGATGAACAGGGCCTCGTCGATCTGGCGCGCGTCGTCGATGGAGACGGCGTTCACCCCCGAGACCCGCTCGCCTTGCGGATCGAGGTTGTCCTGAGAGGTCAGCGCCTCCAGGTTGAAGCGGGAGACGACCTCGGCGCCCGCGAGCAGCCGTCCGCCGAAAATCTCGCGGGAAGCCGCGAAGCGCAACGAGCCGTCGTCGGCGTCCACGTCGGAGCTCTCGATCTGGCGCAGCGCGGTGGACGTGGCGGCGCGGTCGCGGTTGGTCACCAGCCGGTAGGTGCCGAAGAAGAGCCCGAACTCCAGCGTCTCCCAGCCGCCCACGGGTCCGGCGTCGAGCTTGAGATTGAAGCGCCGTGAGGACTCCTTGGGATAGAAGGTGCGCACGGTGGCGACGTCCGAGGAGGGCTTGCCAACGTCCTCCGCCTCGGCCGCGGAGAAGGAAGCCTGCAGTCGCCCGAGCAGGGTGTAGCTGGTGTAGCGCAGGGCGCCGCTGCGGTCTTCATAGGAGGAGTTCGGGATCAGCTCGCCGCCGCCCGCCTCCTGATCGCCGGAGCGGCGCCAGGTGAATTCGCCGAGCAGAGCGCCGCCGGGCACGTCGCGCGTGATCTCGAGGCCGGCCGCCTCCTCGTCTGCCGCGCCGGCCTCCTTGTCGACGTGGAAGCTGAACGAGGGCGAGCCCGGCTCGGGATAGCGGGAGCGGGCGTGGATGACGCCGCCCAGGGCGTCCGAGCCGTAGGCGACGGAGCCGGGCCCGCGGGCGACCTCGATCGAGCCGAGGCTGAACGGATCGAGATAGCTGGCCGACGGCCCGGCGCGCCGCTCGGCGGTCACCCGGCCGCCGTCGAGCAGGATCAGCGTGCGGCCGCCGGCGAGGCCGCGGATCACCGGCACCGCGGTCGTCGTCTCATCGGTGCGCGAGGCGCCGGCGATCCCCTGCAGCGCGTCGGCAAGCCGCGGCGGCCGGCGCTGCTCGAGATCCTCCTGACCGAGGACGACAGTGGCCGCCGCCGGCGGCGCCTCGATGTTGGGCGCGATCCCCGAGACGACCGTGATGGTGTCCTTGAATCCTCCGGGGAGCGCGATCTCCATCTCGCCGGCGGCAGGCGGAGAAGTCACCTCGATGACGGGAAAGACCTCGCCCGCCGGGCTGACGGCGACGAGGCGGAAGGGAATCAGGGGAGTGGGGAGGATGCGAAACCTGCCGTCCGGGCCGGCGGTGACGGAGACCGTGAGGCCGACGACGGACACCTGATAACCCGAAGCCGGCGAGCCGCCCGGGAGCACCAGGCGGCCCTCGAAGGCGCGGGCCGGCGCGGGAATGAGAAAGAGTAGCAATACGGCGAGCAGCCGATATCGCAGCCGATACCGCAGCCAATAATGGCCGCCGGGTCTGACGTTCATGGGAGACCTCGATTCCTTGCCGGCGCTCCCTGGCGCCGGGGTTGGTTTTCCGTGTTCCGCCACGCGGTGGCGGGCTGCGGCGCGGGAGGTCTCGGTCTATTCGTTCAGCCGGCCGGTGAGCAGGCGTACGGAGGGGAGGAGCGGCGGCGAGCTGGAGAGCTCGGCGGCGCGCAGCAAGGAAGAGGGAAGCTGGAAGGCTCGCGAGGGAGCCAGCGGCGCGGTCCGTCCGGCGCGGGACCGCGACGGCCAGAAGAGGGGCATCCAGCGCGGGCGCGACGAGGCCACCGAGCGCAGGGAGCTGTTCTCATCCGCCGAAGACGCCACCTGGTGGAGGCCGCTGCCGTCGCGGGCGCCTTCCACCCAGACGACGACGCCGGGGTCCCGCGGCCGCGGCCTCTCTCCGCGCGACAGGGCGGTCCCCAAGTCGGGCGGCAGAGAGGTCCTGCGGGGTGTAATGGCGAAGCGCTGCGCCGTCTCGAATTCCACTTCCCGGCGCTCATCGCCGAAGCGCAGGAGCACGCGGGCGTCGCGGGTGGGGAAGGGCGGCAGTTGGAAGCTGAAGCGGCGGATGCCGACGTCGAGATGCGGCGTGATCCGGATCGGATAGGAGCGGCCGCCGTCGAGCGACAGGAAGGCTTCCCACTCCTCGGCTTCCTGCGGCGGGTACTCCCATTCGACGACGGCGAGCGAGCCCGCGGGGAGCTCGCTCCCCGGCCGCGGCGACAGCAGCCGCGGCCCGGCGGCGGATGCGTAAGCCGGCCCGGCTCCCGCTGCGAGGAGCGCGAGCGGAAGGAGCAGAGGCCCGAGCCACCGGCGAAGGTTCATCGAGCCTAGTCTAACTCAGGAGCTTCATCCTCCACTTCCGGCGGCGGATTCCCGGTCGGCCCGCCGGGCGCGCACGATGAAGCGCTCGGGCGCCGAGCCCACGTAATAGAAGGGATAGCAGGTGACGAGGGTGAGCACCGGCTCGCCGGTAGCGGCGAGCACCTGCGTATCCGCAGGCTGGACGATCTTCGACCATTCCACGCGGTATTCGTACGTGCCCTCCAGCGTCTTGAGGGTGATGAGGTCGTCCTCGCGGATGTCCTGCAGGGCGCGGAAGAAGCTGTCGCGGTGGCCGGCGAGGCCGACGTTGCCCGCGGCGCTGGGCAGCGCGGTATTGGAGATGTGGCCGACGCCGCGCCGCAAGGTCTTGTTGGAAGTCCCCTCGAGGACGATGGCGGAGACGCCGACGCGCGGGATCTCGATGCGGCCGACGAGCGTTCCTTCCGCCGCCGGCCGGCGCGGACGCGAGGCGGCGGCCCGGCCGCGAAACGTCCCCAGGGCATCCGTCTCGGAAGCGGTTTCGGCGGCGGGAGCGCTCGCGGCTTCGTCCAGGAGCTTCCCCTCCCGGTATTGCGTGTAGCGCGCGTCGAGCCAGGCGTACGCCCAGTAGCCGATGCAGAGGAGGCCGGTGAGCAGCAGCGCGCGTTCGAGCCAGCGCCTGGGGGAGGTCTTCTTCATGGGGGCAGCGATGGTAGTTCTCATGGCCTCTAAAAACAAATCACCTGGCGCGGTCAGCGCCAGGTGACTGGATCCAACCTCAGAGGCGGCAGCCCTCAGGCATTCCGCTTCGAGAGACGAAGGACGAAAGCCGCGCCCAGGGCCAGCAGGCCGAGGAGCGCCACGGTCGGCAGGTCGCTCGCGGTGCTCGGAAGGGCACTGGAGTCGCTGCTGTCGTAGCTCCCGCTCGTCGTCGTGGTCGTCTCGGTGCCGGAGCCGGAAGCGTCCGTGTCGGCGTCCGGGGTGGTGGTCACGTCCACGTCCACCGCACCCTCGGCCTTGGCGCCGGTGTCGACGTCAACGTCGACGGGGCCCGTGGTCGACTCGGTCTCGGGATGCAGCGTCGTGTCCGTAGCAGGAGCCTGCCCGGTGGTCAGCGTTCCCGCATTCGGGTCCGGCACCGGGTTGCCCGGGTTGGGCATGTTGTTATTGGTCAGGCCGGGCTCCTGCTGCAGGGTGGGGCCCGGGGCCGTCGTGTTGGCGCTCTGCGCAAAGACGGCACCGGCGAAAACCAGCGCCAGCACAGCCGCGATCGTCAAGATTTGCCTCTTCATGTGAGCTCCTCTCCTGGGATGAAGTTGCTCGTCTGGAGGCCGCCCGGTGGGGCGTTCTCCGCTAACCTCTTGTAATTTTTGCGGTCGGCCGGGGTACTCTTGGCCACCCCGGATCCACCTATTCGGCGGCCGGGCTCCCCGGGGATTCGTGGTTCGTGGCGCGCCACTTCAAGATCCTCGTCCAGCCACCGCTTCTACACGCTTGGGTATAAATGCAACCCTGGTGCCATCATCGCGGGCGTCCTTCAGAGATAATCCCCCCGGCAAAATGAAAGGGGTGCCACTGATGCGCTACCGAATCCGGCTCTTCTTGACCCTCACCCTCGTTTGCGCGGTCTCCAGTCTCGCGCAGGCTCCAGGGATGGAAAAAGACGAAAAGGATGGCAAGGATAAGAACGACCTGCCGAAAGTGGAGGACCGGCTCGTCACCACGCAGCACAAGGCGATCATCGGCGGCAAAGAGATCCGCTACACGGCCACGGCCGGCACGCTGGTGCTGCGGGAGGAGGAGGGGAAGCCGCGCGCCAACGTCTTCTTCATCGCCTACGTGCGGGACGGCGTGCAGGACCGCGCCAAGCGCCCGGTCACCTTCGCCTACAACGGCGGCCCCGGCTCGTCTTCCGTGTGGCTGCATCTCGGAGCGTTCGGCCCGCGCCGCGTGGAGCTACAGGCGGAAGGCATGGCGCCGCCGCCGCCCTACCGGCTGGTCGACAACGGCGAATCGATCCTCGACGTCACCGATCTGGTGTTCATCGATCCGGTGACCACGGGCTACAGCCGGGCCGCCGCCGGGGAGGACGCCAAGCAGTTCCACGGCCTCAAGGAGGACGCCGAGGCCGTGGCGGAGCTCATCCGCCTGTGGACCACCCGCTTCGGCCGCTGGTCGAGCCCCAAGTTCCTGGCCGGCGAGAGCTACGGCACCACCCGCTCGGCCCGGCTCTCCAATCTCCTCCAGGACCGTCACGGGATGTATCTCAATGGCGTCATCCTCCTCTCCTCGATCCTCAACTTCCAGACCGCCCGTTTCAGCGTCGGCAACGATCTGCCCTATCCGCTGTTCCTGCCCACCTACACGGCCACCGCCTGGTACCACAAGCGGCTGCCGCAGGACCTGCAGGCCGCCGGTCTCCAGAAGGCGGTGGAGGAAGCCGAGCGCTTCGCCGCCGGCGAGTACACACTGGCGCTGATGCAGGGCAACGATCTCGGCGAGGCGGCATGGAACGACGTCGCCGCCAAAGTCGCCCGCTACACCGGGCTCTCGGCGGACTACGTGAAACGGACCAATCTGCGGCCGGAGATCCAGGCCTTCATCAAGGAGCTGCTGCGCGATCAGCGCACGACGGTGGGCCGCCTCGATAGCCGCTTCAAAGGGATGGACCGCGACGCCGCCGGCCAGGAGAACGAGTTCGATCCCAGCTACGCCGCCATCCAGGGACCCTTCACCGGCACCTTCAACGACTACGTGAGCCAGGACCTCGGCTTCAAGAGCGACCTGCCCTACGAGGTCCTCACCGACCGCGTACGGCCGTGGAGCTACGGCGAGTTCGCCAATCAGTACGTCAACGTGGCCGAGGATCTGCGCCAGGCGATGAGCCAGAATCCGGCGCTCCGCGTCTTCGTCGGCAACGGCTACTACGATCTCGCCACACCCTTCTTCGCTACCCGCTACACCTTCGACCATCTCGGCTTCGATCCCGACTACGAGCGGCGGGTCACCATGCGCTATTACGAAGCGGGCCACATGATGTACATCCGCCGGGCGGATCACGAGCAGTTGAAGAAGGACCTCGCCGAGTTCATCGCAGCGGCGAGTGGGGGGTGAGGCGAAGGAAATCGCGAGGCTAGGACGCTGCGCGCTCCGTCCGCACCAGCGGCTCTTCCTCGCGCCAGGCCGCGCCGCCGTCCGCGTAGTGCTCGCGTTTCCAGATCGGGATCTCCGCCTTGAGGCGTTCGAGGGCCGTGCGGCTCGCTTCGTAGGCGGCGGCACGGTGGGGCGAGGCTACTGCGATCACCACGCTCGGCTCCCCTACGGGAACCTCACCCAGGCGGTGAACGATGGCGACGCGGAGATCCTTTCCGCTAGCTTCGAGGTCGGCCACGATCCGGCGGAGACCCTCCAAGGCCATGATGCGGTAGGCGCTGTAGGTGAGCTTCTCGACCGGCCGGCCGGCGTGATGATCGCGGACGGTGCCGAGGAAGACCACGACGGCACCGCGGCTTGGTCCAGAGACGGCGGCCACGACTCGTTCCGTATCGATCGGTCCGTCCACCAGCTCCGCCTGGAACGGCTCGCCGCTTCCTCCGGAGACCGGCGGTAGTAGGGCCACCTCGACGCCCTCTCGCAGAGGCTCCTCGGGAGAGACGATCCGGCCGTCCACCGCCACCGCCAACCGCGTCCAGAGAGGAATGATCTTGGGGTGATCGCTGTCGAGGCGCGTCCTCAGGTCGGAAACGCGACTCCCCTCCGCCAGCTCCAGCTCCATTTCAGAAGCGCCGAGAGCGTCTCCAGCGCTGGCGAAGGCGAGGAGGCGGATCTTCATAGCCGGGGATGCTAACAACAAAAGAGGGCGGCCTCGCGACCGCCCCCTTCTCTTTTATCCGCTGAGCGGAAGGTTAGGGATTCTTATATCCAGCCCCCGCGGGGGTCCGGACGGATTCGAGGAACCGGTCGAAGTCGGACTCGGCCCGGGTCTTCTCCCAGCCGTAGCGCTCCTGGAGGGCGCCGACCAGCTTGTCCTTGTTGCCCTCGGCCTTGTCGAGGTCGTCGTCGGTGAGCTTGCCCCAGAACCGCTTGGCATCGCCCTTGATCTGCTTCCAGCGTCCTTCAAAGACGTCATCGTGCATGGCAGAACTCCTTCTCGTAGGTTGGTCTTCGTTGATCGCGCCACGCGCGTCACTACTAACTGCTTGAGGGTGTAGCAAGATCCGGGCCGATCCGCGGCAAACTTGGACGCTCTCTCCATATAATGCCGCTCGTGGCGATCCTGGAGACCGAGGTCAAGCGCAACGAGGCGTTCGAGCGCCAGTCCGACCACTGGCGGCGCCAGATGGAGGCGCTCCGCGAACAGGAGGAGCGCATCCGTGAGGGCGGCGGCCTGGAGGCGCAGGAGCGCCAGCGCGAGCGGGGAAAAATGACGGCGCGCGAGCGGATCACGGCGCTTTGCGATCCCGGATCTCCCTTCCTCGAGCTCGGCCTCTGGGCGGCCGACGGCTTCTACCACGAGTACGGCGGCGCGTCGGCGGCCGGGGTCGTGGTGGGGATCGGCGCCGTCCACGGCCGCGACGTGGTGGTGGTGGCCAACGACGCCACGGTGAAGGCCGGGGCTTGGTTCCCCCTGACCTGCAAAAAGGTGCTGCGGGCGCAGGAGATCGCCCTCGAGAACCGGCTGCCCATCGTCTACCTGGTGGACTCGGCCGGTGTCTTCCTTCCCCTCCAAGACGAGATCTTTCCCGACAAGGAGCACTTCGGCCGCGCCTTCTACAACAACGCCCGGCTCTCCGCCGAGGGCGTGTTCCAGATGGCCGCGATCATGGGTTCTTGCGTGGCGGGCGGCGCCTACCTGCCGATCATGAGCGACGAGGCCCATATCGTCGAGGGCACCGGCTCCATCTTCCTCGCCGGCTCCCACCTCGTGCAGGCCGCCATTGGCGAGAAGATCGACAACGAGGAGCTCGGCGGCGCCTTGGTCCAATGCGATATCTCGGGAGTGGTGGACCACCGGCATCCGGACGACGCCTCGTGTCTGGCGAAGATCCGCAGCCAGTTCGCTCAGCTCGCGGAGCCGCCGCGCGGTCCTTTCGCCCGGCGTGCTCCGGCCGCGCCGCTCTATCCGGGTGAGGACCTCTACGGCCTAATCCCGATCGACCGCGCCCGTCCCTACGACACCCACGAGGTGCTCGCCCGGCTCCTCGACGGCAGCGAGCTCGACGAGTACAAGGCCACCTACGGCCAGACCCTCATCTGCGGCACCGGCTGGATCGAAGGCTGGGCGGTGGGGATCGTGGCCAACCAGCGCTCCATCGTGCCGCGCAGGACGGGCACCGGCCTGGCGGACCGCGAGCTGCAGATCGGCGGCGTCATCTACTCCGATTCGGCGGACAAGGGAGCGCGCTTCGTCGAGCTGTGCAACCAGAAGAAGATCCCGCTCCTCTTCCTCCAAGACGTCACCGGCTTCATGGTGGGCAGCCGCGCCGAGCGCGGCGGCATCATCAAGGACGGCGCCAAGATGGTGAACGCCGTCGCCAACTCGACGGTCCCCAAGATCACCCTCTTCGCCGGCAACTCCTACGGCGCCGGCAACTACGCGATGTGCGGCAAGGCCTACGGCCCGCGCTTCGTCTACGCCTGGCCGTCGGCCTCGATCTCGGTGATGGGCGGCGACCAGGCGAGCCGGACATTGCTCTCGATCCAGCTCAAGAACCGCGGCGAGGACGTCACCGAGGAGGAGAAGAACCGGCTTCTCGACGAGATCAAAGCGCGCTACGCCGCCGCCATGGACCCGCGCTACGCCGCCGCCCGCCTATGGGTGGACGCGATCATCGACCCCGCCGAGACGCGGCAAATCCTCGGACGCTCGCTCGCCTGCGCGGCGATGAACCCCGACGTCCCGGAGTTCAAGACGGGCGTGCTGCAGACGTAGACCCAAGGCCGATCATGGGTCCTATCCCGAGTTGTCGTTCAGCTTCCAGTCGTAGTCGTGGAACTTCAGGTCCACCTGGTTGGCCGCCGTCTCGATCGGCTTCCGCTTGTCGGAATTCACGTAGCGGATGATGAAGCCGACCTGGCCGCCGCCCCACTCTCTGAAATCGTCCGCGAACCAGTCCATCACTTTGGTGGTGTAGACGACGACGCCCCCGCTCCTCGCCTCGACCTTCACGCCATTAGGCCCGTTGAGGAACTTCCGCGCCTGGTCGTCGAGCTGATCGGAGAGGCGGGAACCCACGTAGGGCTCGGGGCGGATCGGCGGGCAGCTCTTCGCCGCGCAGTTGATGGCGAAGTGGATGCGCGGGTCTTTGAAGCCCTCGCGGATCTTTTCGTTCTCGATGTCGTTCAGCGAGACCTTGCCGCGCTTGGTATCCACCAGGGGCTTCTTGAAGATGTTCAGCCGCACGAGCGGATCGGTGGACAGGTCGCGGATCGACTCGACCGGATAGTTGTCCACCACGATGCCCACCACCGAGATGTTGTACAGATTGATCCAGTAGGCGAGCTGGTCCTGCCGCGAGAGGGTCTGGACGTCGGCCGTGGCCATGCGGCGGCGCAGCTCGTCGAGGGTCTGCTTGTCCTGCGCCTTGAGGGCCTTGTAGTTCATTCCCTTGGCGGGATCGTAGTACTTGGCGAGCAGCTCGCCCCACGCCCGGTAGTCCGGAGGTACGGCGGCGGCGGCGGGCACGGCGGCGGCGGCGAGAGCCAACAGGACAAGGATGAGATTCGCGAGGGTGTTTTTCATGAACATTTCATGGTAACAGAGGCAGACCTTCCCCTGCCTCCCAGCGGAACGGCGTCTCGTCGTCCGGCCGCACCTGCCACGACACCCGGTAGACCGGCGCCGGCCTCAGCCGCTCCTCCAAGGCTTCCTTCACCTCCGCGGCCGAAGGAGGGCGAGGAGTCGCTTGACGCGGCTTCTGGACGAAGGCGTCGAGGTCTATTTTGGCGTCTTTCCCCTGGCGGGCGGTGGCGACATAGAAGGTGACCGGGTCCGGCGCGAGCCACTGTCCTGCGAGCGCGCGCAACGCCTCCCAGAGGCCCAGGCCTGCCACCTCCAGCGCACCTTCGTTGCCAGTCTGAAAACCTTCGACGTTCAGAGTGGGACCCGGCAGCTTCACGGTGAGCCGGGAGGGGAAGGGATCGTAGACGAGGTGGGAGATCTCGTCCGGCGAATACTCGGCCCTGGCGGGAACCAGGAGGACGTCCGTCACCTGCCGCATGGCTTCATCCAGGCGCTCGAGCAGGGCCACCTCTTCGTCCGTCGGCTCGTCGAGGCTCTCCAACACCTTCTCATCCATCAGATCGTCGAACAGCTTGCCGAAGCAGGAGCGGGCGCGTTCCGGCTGGCGTTCGAGGTGGGCGTAGAGGTCGCCGGCAGCCTCCAGGTATTCGGCGATCGCGGCGCTCCACTCCTCGAGGGTCTCTTTCATCTCCTCCCGTTGCCTGCGCGAGGCGCGGGTCGAGAGTCCCGGCACCAGCGCCAGCTCGGCCTTTCCGCTCGCCGCGTCGATCCTGTAGGTGGCGGCGACGGAGGTGTCGCCGAAGACGGCCTCGAGCCCCTCGGGCTCCACGATCACCGCCGAGCGCGTCGCGGCGTTGAGATCGCCCAGCCGTTTCTCCCAGCCGAAGCGCTCGGCGGCGGGTTTGGCGGCGGCGAAGCGTGCGCCCCAGGCGTCCGATCCCTCGAGGATCTCCCGCCGGGTCTCGGCGAGGCGCCGGGAGAGAGCCGGGTTCTTGCTGTCCGCATCGGCGGAGATCTCCACCGTGCTGGTGGCCACCACGGCGCCGTTGGGAAGGAAGCGCAGGAGCAGGGCTTCGCGCACGGGCGGCTCGAAGCAGGAGGCGAGGGAGAGGACTGAAAGGACGGCAAGGACAGCAAGGACGCGAGGCATGAAGGGATTATCCCAGATGCGGAATGCCGGAGGGTCGTAGCGGTGGGCCTACGTGCCCGTCGTTTTCTGTTCCGCGCAACGATAGACGGCGGCCACGTAGGGCCGTCGCTACGACCTAATCGAATGATCTAATCCCACCCTCGCTCTTCCCAACTCTCTCACCTGCGTCCGCAGCCACCCTTCGACCTCGCTCCACTCCAGAGGAACGGCGAGGCGCGGCATGGGCTCGCCCTCGATCTCCGAGAAGTCGGCGAGGCCCTTGAGGGCCTGCATGGGGAAATCGCGCACGTGCCCGAACTTGTCTTCCGCGAAATCGAAGAGGGTCGCCAGGGGCAGCTCGCGGCAGAGGAGGTAGAGGTCCACGAAGTCGCGCCGCGTTCCGCGGCTGATGATGGCGCCCAGCTTCATCAATCCCAGGTCCACGGCCGAGGCGACGGCGAGCCCGGCGGCATCCTCGAAGGGCTTCACGAGCGGATAAGGGTAGTAGAAGAGCCGCAGCCCCACCTCCCCAAGGCGGGCGAAGAGATAGCCGTCGCGCGCCGTCTCGACCTCGGCGCCGGGCTCGACGGCCAGCAGCTCGGCGAGGAGATCGCGCCGCTCGGGAGGGGTGAGCCGGTTGGCGTTGCTCATCAGATCGAGGTCCGAGACCGGGCGATGCGCGGTATGGAGCGCCAGGGCGGCCGAGCCGGCGAGGTAGAACTCCTCGCTCCAGGGCCGGGCCGCCAGACGCGGCAGCACCTCCTGGGCCGAGGAAGAGAGAGCCGAGAGGGTCAGAGCGGCCATAGCGACTCGGCTTCCGGATGGACCGGACCCGCCGGGCGGCCGAGCACGACCTGCCAGAACGCGCGGCTCCGCCGCGAGAGCTGCCGGCCGCCGTGGCGCGCGAACCATTCGGCGAGCGCCGGCTCCGGGACGGCTCTCACGAGCCAGGCGAGATCCGCGGCGTCGCCGTCCTCCAACAGGCGCGCGATCAACAGGGAGCCGGCCCGCTCGAGGGTGAGATCCGCCGCGTCGTAGCCGGAGAAGAGGCGCCGCGCTCCGGCGGGGAGGCTCAAGCTCCGGCGTCCCGCCGCTTGCGCGGCAGGGTCAGGACGGTGGCGGTGCTGCGCTCCTCCTCCATCTCCGCCTCGAGGATGCGCTGGAAGAGGTCGAGCGTGTTCTTGAACTTGAGCTGCAGCTCGCGCCGGGCGGTGCGCAGCTCGGCGATCTTCGATTCGAAACGGGTGGACTGCTCGATGGCCTGCCCCACGATCTTGTCGGCGGCGACCTCGGCTTCCTTGACCAGCAGCTCGGCCTCGCGGCGGGCGTTGGCGGTGATGTCGTCCGACACCTTCTGCGCGCGCAGCAGGGTCTGCTGGAGCTGGTGCTCCCGATGCTCGGTCTCCTCCAGCCGCTGCCGGTAGTAGCGGTTCTCCCGCTCGATCTTCTCGATCTGGGCGACGCGGCCGGCCAGCTCTTCGGCGAGGAGAGAGAGAAAGCCGTCGACCTCGGTGGGGTCATACCCTCGCATCTTCTGCGAGAAGCGCATTTTCTGGATCTCGAGTGGTGTGAGGGCCATGGATGAGATCTCCTTCCAGACGGCTCGCGCCGTGTCCTGACTGAGAATCAACTTCCGAAAAGGATAGCTATCCTAGCATAAGTATTGGGAATCAGGCTTCGCGCGGCCCGAAGAGCGCCGTGCCCACCCGCACGTGGGTCGCCCCTTCTTCGATCGCCACCTCGAAATCGTCGCTCATTCCCATCGACAGCCAGCCGGGGAAGCCACGCCACTCGGGCCGGGCCGCGAGATCGTCGCGCAGCTCGCGCAGCCGGCGGAACCAGGGGCGGGAGTCTTCAGGCGACTCGCCCGGAGGCGGGATGGCCATCAAGCCGGCGATCCGCAGGTGCTGGAGCCGGCTGAGAGGCAGGGCCTCCTCGGCGAGCCGCTGCGGCGCGAAGCCGTGCTTGCTAGCTTCGCTCCCCAGGTTGACCTCCAGGAAGCCGAAGATCTGGAGGCCCCGGGAGCCGGCCTCGCGGTCCAGCGCCTCGGCGATCTTCACGCGGTCGACGGAATGGATGGTGCGGAACAGGTCGAGGGCGAGGCGGACCTTGTTGGATTGCAGGGGACCGATGAGATGCCACTCGAGGTCCGGCGGCAGCTCGCGGCTCTTGGCGAGCGCCTCCTGAACCCGGTTCTCGCCGAAGGTCTTGAGGCCGGCCTGCCGGGCCTCGGCGAGCCGGGCGGCGGGCTGCGTCTTGCTGGCGCCGATGAGGACCACGCTGCCGGCGGGCCGGCCGGCGCGGCGGCAGGCCTCCTCGATGCGGGCGTTGATGCGGGCCAGTCGCTCGGCCACGCCGTTCACGGCCTCAGGCCTGCTCTTGGAGGAAGAGGATGCGCTTGCAGGCGTCGCACTGCACCAGGGTGCTGCCGTCGCGGATCTCGACCACCACCTGGGGGCGCACGCGGTAGTTGCAGGCGGCGCAGTGCCACTCGCGCTGCCCGCGTCCCGGACGTTCGATGATGCGCACCGGCGCCACCGCGCCGGCGGGATAACGCTCGTGGATGCGCTCGAACTGGGAGACCAGGTTGCGCGGCAGCCGCTGCTTGAGGTCCGCGATCCTGCCGCGCAGGTCTTCCGCCTGCCGGGCGATCTCCGGCTTCTCGCTGTCCCAGCGGGCCATCTCCGCCGCATAGCGCTCTTCGACCTCGCGAAATCTCTCGCGCAGCGCCGCGAGGTCCTTCTGCGCCTGCTCGTAGTGCTCGAGCGAGGAGAAGGCTGCCTCTTCCTGGCTGGAGATCTGGCCCTTGACGGTATCGATCTCCTGCAGCAGCGCTCCATACTCGCGCTGCGTGCTCACGCGGTTGATCTGCTGCTGATATTTCTTGAGCTTTTCCTGCGCATCCTGGACCGCCGACTCCGCCGTCCGCCGCTGCCGCGCCATCTCTTCGGCGGTCTCTTCCAGGGTCTGGATCTCTCCTTTGCGCGTCTCGTGCTCGTCGTGCAGCTCGCGCATCCAGTCGGGGATCCCTTGCAGCCGCTCTTCGGCTTCCCGCAAGCGGCTGAGCGCGGCCTGCAGCTCCAGGGTGTTCTGGAGGTTCTGGTTCATGGAGAAACGTCCGCTCCTCTCAAAGGAAAGTCATCGCACTCTCCCGCCCGCGCGCGACCGCATCCTCTTCATGATTCGGAGCGCTTCCGAAGTGGGTCCACCTGGATTCGAACCAGGGACCTGCCGGTTATGAGCCGGACGCTCTCACCGCTGAGCTATGGACCCGGGGGAGAGCCCCCTTCAGGGCGAATCGGCAGTATACCACTCGCGGGCTTCCTCTCCGGGCGGCAGCTCGGCGGGCAGGAACTCGTTCCAGGCACGCGCGAGTTGCGCCGCCAGCTCGGCCGTCCGGCGGGGGTCTGAGACCGGCCGGCTGCCCCAGGCGCCCCAGCGCTCGAGGCTCAGCCGCGGCTCTCCCCGGCCGCTGAGCGGCGGCGTCGCCAGGAAGCCGGCGCGCAGCCGGCCGAAGATCGCCCCCGGCGGCTCGGAGAGCTCGGCGCGCGCGGCGCGGGCGTTGCCCCGCGTCTTCAAGGCGAGGCGGGCCCGGTAGTACTCGGGCTCCGGCGGCGCGAAGCTCGACTCCCAGAGCAACTGATCGTTGCCGTCGACGAGAGAGAACCGGTTCGTGCCGTTGGTTAAGTAGAGCTCCGAGAGCACGGACGGCGGCGAATTCCGGAAGAGGCTGGGCGCCACCGCCGGCGGCGCCTCGCCGCCCGCCGCCTCCACCAGGGTGGCCCACAGCCGCGCCGCGGCCACCCGCCGGCCCTGCGGCACCGCGATCCGGCGCTCGAAGCCGGCCGGCAGCTTGACGGCGAGAGGGACCTCCAGGAGCTGCCGGCCCAGGTTGCCGCCGTTGAGGATCTGGCCCTTCTCGCCGAACTCCTCGCCGTGGGTGGAGGCCACCAGCACCAGCGTGCGGTCCCACTGGCCGCTCTCCCGCAACGCCTTGAGCAGCCGGCCCAGCCGCTCGTCGGCCCAGGCCACGTTGAAGCGGTACATCGTCCAGAACCGCCGCCGCTTGCCGGCCGGCAGCGGCACCGCGGGATCGAAAAAAACCGCCAGTTGATTGGGCAGGATGCGGACGGGCAGGCCGAGCCGGCCCGTGTTCAGCCGCTGCACGAATTTCGGCCGCCGGACGTAAGGCGCCTGCGGCTCGGGGATGTGGACCCAGACGAACTGCCGGCTGCCGTCGAGCTTCGCGAGCTCCGCGGCGGCCTCCGTGCCCTTGCCGAGATTCCCCAAGCGATCGAACCCCTGCTCGTAGCCGGCGCGTTTCGAGTACGCGGGCTCCGCCGTGTAACCGCAGGTGGCGAACCCTTGCGCGCGCAACGCCTCCGGCAGGGTGAAGAGGCCCGGGGAGAGGCGGCTCTCCGCTCTCAGCACCTGATGCTGCCAGGGCCGCAGGCCGGTGAACAGGGAAGCCATGGACGGCACGCTCCAGCTCGACGGCGCGATGGCCCGGCCGGCCCAGTCCGACTGGCGGAGGAGCGCGTCGAGGTGGGGAGTCAGGCCCGGCTCGCCGCCGAGCCGCCCGACGACGTCGGCGCGCAGAGAGTCGAAGGTGATGAGGACGATCGGCCCGTCGTGCGGCGCCGGCCCGCCGCAGCCGGCGAAGAGGACGAGAAGAAGCGGGGCGAGGGATCTCACCCGGCCTGGGGATAGAGCTGGCGGTAACTGTCCGATAAAACCAGGATCCGCTTGACGTACGTCTTCGGCTCCTCGAGCCCCAAGCCCTCGAGGAAACGGTCGAGCTCGGTGCCGCTGGACTCGCGCCACAGCCGCTTGATGCGGTAGGGACCGCCGTTGTAGCCGGCGAGCGACAGCTCCAGGTTCTCGTCGAACATGCTGTACACCTGCCGGAAGTAGGTGGTGCCCAGCCGCACGTTGAACGCCGGATCGGCGAGCAGGTCGTGCGAGTAGGAAAGGCCGTTCTTCAACGCCAGCTCGCGCGCCGTCGCCGGCATGAGCTGCATCAGGCCGCGGGCCCCGGCCCAACTGCGGGCGGTGGGGTCGAAGGCGCTCTCCTGGCGGATGATCCCGAACACCAGGTAGGTCGGCAGGCGGTTCGTCGCGGCCCAGGTGCGGATCGGCTCCTGATAAGCGATCGGGTAGTAGAGCCGGCGCGCCTCCTCCGGCAGGGTGGCCTGGAAGGGGCCGCCCAGGGCGGGGAAGGCGTCGCGAATCACCTGCACGCTCTTGCGGCGCTCGCCGCGGCGGGCCAGGATCACCGCCTCCAGAGCCTTCAGCGCGGGTTGCCGCTCCACCTTTTCGCGCACCAGCTCCGTCTCGGAAAGGGCCAGGTCGTCGAGCCCGAGGTCCGTCAGCAGCCGCGCCCGCTCCAGCGCGGGATCGGCGGGCCACGGCTCCTGCGCACCCGCCGCCACGGCCGCCAGGGCCGCCGGCTTGCCGAGCAGCCGGGTGAGGGCGTTGCGGCGGTAGAAGTCGGTGGTGTCCGCGCGGGCGATCTCGCTGTAGATCTGCTGCGCCCTCTCGCGCTCGCCCAGGTCGTCGAAGGCCCGCGCCGTCCAGTAGCGGCCCCGGCGGGCATTGGAATCCTCGGGATAGAGGGAGAACAGCTCCGTCCAGTAGCCGATGGCTCCCGTGTGATTCCTGCGGCTGTACTCCTGCCAGCCGGCCTGCCAGAGGTTGGAAGCGCCGGTCGTATCGCGCGCATCCAGCCGGCGCAACCGGCGCAGCGCATCGATGGCGCGGTCGAAGAGATCGTCCTCGCGATAGTCGGCGTAGAGCGACTTGAGGGCCTTGGCCGCCAGCTCCGCGTCGGCGCCCTGGGCCGCCTTCTCCAGGTGTTGCCGCGCCAGCAGGCGCAGTTGCTGGCGCTCCGCCGAGCCGAGGTTGGCCCGGCCGCGCTGGGCGGTGGCCGCGTCGTCCGCCGCCTGGGCCCGCGCCCAGGCGAGCGCCGCCGCCTGCCGGGCGTCCTGGGCCTCCCGGCCCTCGAGCAGCGCCAGGGCGTCGCTGCCGCGGTGGGAACGGGTGAGGGCCTGGGCTTCCAGGAGATACCAGCGCAGGTCGCGAGCCTCCGGAGTGACGACGTCGAGCGTGGTCAGAGCGCTGGGGTCCAGCCGCAGGTCCAGCAGGGCCTGGGCGCGCCGCTTGAGCTGATCGCCGGTGAGCACGGCCGGCCAATTCACGGCGCCGCCGGGATCGCGGAAGATCTCGATCACCTTGAGCTCGGCGGCCTTGAAGGGGAAGTTGACCAGCAGGCGGCGCGCCGCTTCGACCTGCACGTTGCGGTCGGCCCGCTGGGTGCCGATCTCCCAGGCGAGGGATTCGAGCTCCGCCGCTTCGGCGCCGCGCAGGTCCTCGCTCCGCCCTGCCGCGATGAGCTCCAGGGCGCGCGGGGCGTCGCCGCGCTGCCAGGCGACGGTCGCTGCCTTGAGCAACGCGCGCGGGCGCAGCGCCGAGCCCGGGTAGTCGCCGAGCAGCCGTGCGAGCGAGGTCTGGGCGAGCAGGATGTGCCCGCGCGCCGCGGCGCTGTCGCTCAGCAGATAGAGCCGCCAGTCCTCCAGCGGACCGTCGGGATCGGCGGCGGCGAACAGGCGCTCCTCGGCGTAGGCGGTCTGCTCGCAGGAATGGGCGTAGAAGCCGAGGAGGAGTTGGGCGAAGGTGGCCTCGGAGCTTTTGCCGGCGAGCACCGGCGCGAGCGCCTTATAGGCGGCGCCGCAATCTTTACGGCGTACGGCGGCGGCGGCCTCCGCATAGGCGAGGGAGGCCCGATCCGAATGGCCGGGCAGGGGAGCGGCGAGGTCACGGCGCGGCGGCGAGGTGGTGGCGGCGCCCAACAGGAGAGGGACCAGCAGGAGGAGCGTGGCGCGGTGACGGATCGACCTTCGACTTCTCACTTCAAGGTTACTCCAGCCGGCGCTTCAGATCCCCAGGGCTTTCGAATCGCCGGAGGCCAGGATCCTGACCAGCTCCTGATAAAAGTAGTCGGTGGAACGCAGGATTTGCGGATCGACGCGCTCGTCATACATCTGCCGGGAACGATCGATGTCGTCCTTCAAGCGCTCGTAGATGTCGCGGTTGCGCCTGCCTTCCTCGACCTGCTCTTCATTGTACAGCTTGATTTCGCTGACGAGCAGCCGGGCCAGGCGCCGGGCCTCCTCATGCTGGGCCTCGCTGCCGGGGGAAGCGACGGGCACGCGGGTGGTCGCGAAGGCCCAGCCGGGCCCATCGACGTCGCTCGGCGGGCGCACCTCGGGCGTGCCCGAGGCGAGGGGCGCCGGCCGTTCGGCCGGGCTCACGCCGGACGGTTCGCTGGGGACGGCGACCGGGCGGAACGGTTGCGGCGCTTCCGCGGTCTCGGCCGGCGGCGCGGACGGCCGTGGCAGCAGGACCGTCGCCTGCGGGTTGGCCTCCGCGACCTGCACCGGAGCGGTAGGCTCCGGCTCCACCGAGCGCGGATAGCGCGGCACGTCCTCTTCCATGGCTTCGCCGTCCGGCGCCGCGGGTGAGATCTCCTCCGCCGCCTCCACTGCGGCAGCGGCGGCGATGGCGGCCGTCTCCGCGCCGGAGCTCACCGGCGGCTCCGCCCAATCGCCGCGATCCTCTTCGGCCGGCACGGCCGA
The DNA here is from genome assembly GCA_044868005.1 of Thermoanaerobaculia bacterium. GTDB lineage: Bacteria > Acidobacteriota > Thermoanaerobaculia > Multivoradales > UBA5704 > DATARR01. The sequence goes on from JBIOVX010000044.1 coordinate 35,526, forward strand.
AAGCTCGTCCTCCACGGTCCAAGGCACGCCGGCCGCTTCCAGCGGCTCCGGCGCCGGAGGTGCAGCCGGCTCGGGCTCGGCCTCGGCCTCGATCTCAGGGACCTCGGGCGCAGCCTCGACTTCCGGCTCGGCGGGAGGGGCCGTCTCCGGCGCGGCCGGCTCCGGCTCCGCAACGGGTGCCACCGCGGTCGCGCCGCCGCCGTCCTCCTCGTCCGCGAGCGTCAAGGTCGCGGTGGCGGCACGCTCGCGGAAGGGCAGCGTCTCGATCGCCTGCGCCGCCGCATGAGCGAGGATCTGCAGGGCCTCGAGGCCCAGATCACCGCCGTCCAGCCGGTCGGCGTAGAGGCCGGCGGCGACGCGGTCGCGCAGCACGAGCGGCACCAGGAAGCCGTCGCGCGGCAGCGGGCTCTCGACGCGGCTGCACAGTCCGGCGCACTCGCCGGCCGAGAGGCGCAGGGCGCCGCGCCCCTGGATCAGCCGCTGCCAGGGATCCTCCTGAGCGTCGAGGACGAGCTGGCGCACCGAGGCCTCGGCGTCGCCGAAACCCTCGCTTCCCCAGCCTCGCAACTCGCCGCTGCGCACCAGGAGCAGGGCCGCGCGCGAGGCGTACCGCGCCGACTCGCGCAACAGCGCGGCGAGGATCTCCGCCTGGGAACGGGCGCGGTCGAGGGCGGCGAAACCCTCGCGCAGGTCGCGCTGCGCGCCGCGGCGCGCCTGCGCATCCACTTCCCGCTCGCTGTGCGCGAACTCCTCGTGGGAAAGATAGGCGGGCGGCAGTGTCGGCGCCAGCCCGTCCAACTGCTGCTGGATTTCTTCGTTGCTGGCGCGCAGCCGTTGGGAAATCTCCTGACGCAGCTCGGCGATCGCACGCTCGACCGTGGCGCCGATCTCGCGGTTCAGATCCTGGATTCTTTCCGAAAGGGACATCCGTTACTCTCCGCGGCCGTCCTCGGGCTTCAACCCCATGATGAAGTAGCTTGATTATTCTGTAGCCCGGCGCGCAGTGTCAAGCTGCGGTGGCGCGAAAATCCCTCTGCAACAAGGGCTTAGCCCGATGAGTTGCCTTATCGGTCCCCCCGCGGCTATGGTAGGCGAATGATTCACCGCGAACGATTTCGCCGCCGGCAGCGCGCGGCGGCTCTTCTCGGCGGACTCCTGTTGGGATTCCTATCGATCGCCGGCATCGCCTGCGGCCGGGCGGCCGAAGAGCGGCCGGCTGCAAGACCCAGCCCGGCCGCCGCGGCCGAGTGGGCCTGGCTGCAGCAGGCCAAACGGACGCTCGACGGCCAGCGCGCGCAGCTCGCCGCGAGCGCGGCCTCCGCCGACCTCGCGCGGCGGAGCGACGCGCTCGCCGCCGAGTTCAATCGCCGGCTCGCCGAGTTCATCAACGCCGATCCGCCGGTCCAGGGCGAGCCTCTCAGCCCGATGCAGCAGGCGGCGATCCGCATGAAGAGCGACGAGGATATCCGCCTCGCCCGGCAGTTCGTGGCCCAAGGGGGGGACTACCAGCGCGCCATCGACATCTGCAAAGAAGCGCTGGCGGTGGACCCGGGCAACCCGCGGCTGCGGGAGGAGCTCGCGCGCGCCCAGGCGCGGCGCTACATGACGCGGCAGGTCTTCGCCGCGGTCAAGGAGGGGATGGGCCAGGACGAGGTGCGCAATCTGCTCGGCCAGCCCAACCTCCACAACATGCGCACGTACCCGAACCACGACGTCGTCGGCTGGTTTTACCCGAAAGACGAGAGCGGCGCCGCCGCCGCCGTCTGGTTCCACGACGAGGGTGACCGCTATACGGTCTATCTCCTCGATTTCAACGCCCTGCAGCCGCGTTCGCCGACCGCACCGGACGAGCCGCCGGCCGCTCCGCGGCGCAGCTCAACTTGACTTTCGGCCGGATTTGAGGCAAATTGGCTCGTCACGCCCCCCGCGGATCGGGGGGCGATTTCATCCGCAAAAGAAAAGAGGTGAGAGACGGATGCCGGTAGTGCACGTGCGCGAGGAAGAGAGCTTCGAGAACGCGTTGCGCCGCTTCAAGCGTAAGGTCGAGAAGTCGGGGATTCTGACCGAGCTGCGCAAGCGCCAGCACTTCGAGAAGCCGTCGGTGAAGCGCAAGCGCAAGGCCGTCCAGGCGCGCAAGAAGATCTTGCGTAAACTGTCGGAAGAGCGCCGCCAGGGCCTGGCTTGAGCTAGCCAGTCCCGGGCACCGCAAGACGGGAGGGAGCCTTCGGGCCTCCTCCCGTTTCGCTTTTCTGGGGGTTTCAGTCCTCCCGGCTCTTCACCGTCAGCGGTTCGAGCTTGCGCTTGACGAGCTCGCGGTTGACGGCGGCCATCTCGCCGCCTTGCAACGCCTCCAGCCTGGCTTCGGCCTCGGCGAGCTGGTCCGCGAGCAGCTTGGTCTGGTCGAGCTGCGACCGGGTGGGGCGGCCGTCGTAGCCATTGACCGCGCCGTAGACCTTGGTCATCTTCTCCCGCAGTTGCTCCTCGCCGGAGAGCCAGCCGCCCGGGCCGGTGGCCACCAGGGTGGCGCGGAAGCTCTCGAGATCGCCGGCCAGCGAGCCGAGCTGCTGGCGCAGCCTGTCGCCCTTGGGCAGAGCCGCGGCCCGCTGCTGCGCCGCGTCGGCGAGCGCCTTCACCGCGTCGGCGACGTAGGTGAGGCGCCCGAGCATCCCGTAGAGCTCCATCGCCGTCTCGTGCTGCCGGGCGCGGTCCTCGTCCGAGTGCGTGGAGCGGGGATCCGGCACGAGCCGCACTTCGCTCGTGTAGGTCTTGTCGCCCTGGACGAGCTTGACCATATAGGTGCCCGGAGTCACCCGCGGGCCGAAGAATGCGAACTGCGATCCGGTCACCAGGGAGTTGGCGGGCGGCAGCTTGGGCGGCGGCAGGCGCATGGGCCAGCTCACGCGGTTGATGCCGCGCCGCTTGCCGCCGGGGAGCGTCGAGATGAGCTGACCCTTGGCATCGTAGACCTCCACCTTGAGGTCGCCGAAGAGGTGCCGCTTCTTCAGATAGTAGGTGATGGTGGCGGCCTCCTCGGGATTGAAGGCGAAGAATTCGTCGTCGCCCAGGAACTCCTGGATGCCGGCGGGGATGGTCATCGCGGACGCGCGCGAGGGCAGCATCGTCACGTCCGCCTCCAGCGCCTCGCGGGTCAGCTTGCGCAGCGGCGTCAGGTCATCCACGATGTAGACGCCGCGCCCATGGGTGGCGATGATCAGGTCCGACTCGCGGGGATGGATGGCGAGGTCCCGCACCGCGACCTTGGGCAGCTTGCCGGTGAAACGGGCCCAGCGGGCGCCGCCGTCCACGGAGACGAAGAGACCCGTCTCGGTGCCCAGGAAGAGAAGGTCCGGGTTCTCCAGGTCTTGCCGGACCACGTGGGCGTAGCCGGAGAGGGCGTCGCTGCCGAGCGGCGTCCAGGTCTGGCCGAAGTCGGCCGTCTTGTAGACGTGGGTCTTCATGTCGCCGCTCTGATGGCCGTCGAAGGTGGCGAAGGCGGTGCCCTCGTCGAAGCGGCCCGCCTCCACGCAGGATACCCAGGTCCCCTTGGGCAGGCCGGCGACGTTCGGCGCGACGTTCGTCCAGTGCTCGCCGCCGTCGCGCGTGAGTTGGAGATTGCCGTCGTCGGTGCCCACCCAGATCACCTTGCCGTTCTTCGGCGACTCGCTGATGGTGAAGAGGGTGGTGTGGTTCTCGGCCGTCGAGTTGTCGCGCGTCAGGCCTCCCGACTTGAGCTGCTGCTGCTTCTTCGGGTCGTTGGTGGTGAGGTCGGGAGAGATGCGCTCCCAGGAGTCGCCCTTGTCGCGCGAGCGGAAGAGGAACTGGGCGCCCATGTAGATCGTTCCCGGCTCGTTCGGGCTCAGGGCGACCGGGGTGTTCCAGTTGAACCGGTAGTCGGGCTCGCCCGCCTTGGGCAGCGGCTTGATCGATTTCTCCTCGCCGGTCGAGATCCGCCGGCGCGAGATCTCGCCCCCCTGGGACTCGGCGTAGACGAGGTCCGGGTCCGTGGGGTCGTTATAGGCCCAGAAGCCATCGCCGCCGCCGATGTTGAACCAGTCGCGGTTCTGGATGCCGCCGATCGCCGACGAAGGTCCGGACCAGGAGCCGTTGTCCTGCAATCCGCCATAAACCCGGTAAGGCCGCCGCATGTCGTAGCTGACGTGGTAGAACTGCGCCACCGGCAGCGCCCGCAAGAAACGCCATTTCAAACCCTTGTTGTACGACATGTAGACGCCGCCGTCGGTGCCGAGCAGCAGCTCGTTGGAGTTCTGCGGGTTGATCCACAGCGCATGGTGGTCGCCATGGGGGCCGGAGAGCCCTCCCATGCCGATGGCGGCGGTGAAGGTCTTGCCGCCGTCCGTGCTCACCGTCAGCGTGAGGCCCGGCTTGTAGACGGTCTTGAAGTCCATGGGGTCGACGACCAGACGGGCGAAGTAGAAGGGCCGCACCTGGAGGTTGAACGACGAGTTGACCTCCTGCCAGCCCTCGCCCACGTCGTCCGAGCGGTAGAGAGCTGTCTTCTCCGCCTCGACCAGGGCATAGACCACGCTCGGCCGCGACGGCGCCACGGCCACGGCGATCCTTCCCTTTTCTCCGGCCGGCAATCCGCTCTTGACCGGGCGCCAGGTCTCGCCGCCGTCCGTCGACTTGTAGAGGCCGCTGCCCTTGCCGCCGGAGCTGAACGACCAGGGATTGCGCCGGAACTGCCACATGCCCGCGAACAGGATCGACGGGTCCTGCGGGTCTACCGTCAGATCGGAGCAGCCGGTATCGGCGTCGACGAAGAGCACCCGCTTCCAACCCTTGCCGCCGTCCGTCGTCTTGTAGACGCCGCGCTCCTCGTGGCTGTCCCAGAGGTGGCCGGTGGCGCACACCCAGACCGTGTTGCCGTCGGCCGGGCTCACCTGGACGCGCGCGATGCGCTCCGAGCTCTCGAGCCCCATCCGCTGCCAGGAGTCGCCGCCGTCGGTCGACTTGTAGAGGCCGTCGCCGACCGAGGTGCTGTTGCGCGTCCAGGACTCGCCGGTGCCGACCCAGACGGTCTTGGGGTTCTTGGGATCGACGGCGATGGCGCCGATCGACTGCACGTTGTCGTCGAAGATCGGCTTCCAGACCACTCCGCCGTCGCTCGACTTCCAGACGCCGCCGCCCGCCGCCCCCACGTAGATGGTGAGCGGATCCTGAGGCACGGCGTCGATCGCCGCGATGCGGCCGCTCATGGCGGCCGGACCGATCGAACGGGCCTCCAGCCCGCCGAAGGTGTTCGAGTCGATCTCCACCTCCGCGGTCTGCGCCGCCCCGGCCGCCAGCAGCAGCCCGGCGGCCGTGAAGCGGAGGATCGTCTTGAGCTTTCTTTGCATACACGTTCCCTTATTGCGGCGGCTTCGGCGCCGGGGCTTCCTTCTTCTCAGCCTCCGGCATGGCGAAGCGGGAGTCGGCGACGCCCGGGTTGATCTCGACCTTCGAGATGGTCATCACCATGCCTCCCGGCGCACCCTCGGCCTTCTGCTCGATGGAGTGCGGGACGACCAGGCCCTCGACCGGTTTGAAATCGCCGAAGATGGTCTCGCTCTCGACCTCCTGGCCGCGGATCTTGGTCTTGCCGGCCTGCTTGAGCTGCAGGAACTGTTCGGCGTCGATGTAGACGAAAACTACGTCGCCGTTCTTCTGGGTCACCTTGAGCTTGTGCACCGGCGTGCCTTCGAGGTCCTCCTTACCGGCGTACTCGACCTGGCGGCCCTTCTCCTTGTAGTCCAGCAGCAGGCCGTCGATGTCCGCCTGTTCCTCCATCCTCTTCACGTCCTCGGCCGGCATGGCCTCCGGCTCGGTCTTGCCCATGAACGGCATCACCGCCCAGCCGGTCTTGCCGTCGAAGGCCTGAATGCCGGTCATCCCCTGGATGGTGAATTCGATGCGCATCTTGTTCGGACGCGACATCTCCATGGTGAAGGGCGCCTCCATCCCCTGGCCTACCACCATCTTGCCGCTGATGCGCTCGGTCTGCACGGCCCGGAGCTTTTCCTTGCCTCCCATCGCCTGCAGGTGCTTCTCGACGATCTCGTCGGCGGTCTGGGCCCAAGCGGCGGCGCCGGTCAGGCCCGCCACCAGGAGCCACGCAAAAGTCTTGCGAATCATGAGGGTTCCTCCTCGATCAGGTTGAAGTCGTTGCGCTGAACCGCGCCAGGATACCGAATGTACAGCCGGGCGTCACCCGTCTGCTGTATACGCGGGAGCTGAACGGAAGTTGTCGGCGCTGAGGGTCACCCGAAGCCGATCCGCGGCGCGGAGCCAAGGCGCTGTAAGCCGCTGAAAGGAAAGGGGTTGGAGGGATTCGAGGACAGAGGTGGTCACAAATTGTGACCACCTCTCGAGCTGAAGGGCTGTAAGCTGCTGAAAGGAAAGATGTTAGGGTATTCAGGACTCGTCGTAGCTGATCTCCATCCCCCGGATCTTCCAGGCCGAGACGGCGACGAGGACGGCGGCCAGGAGGATCAGCCCGGGAATGGCGATCCAGGGCGACGGCGCGTCCGCCAGCAGGGCCAGCGGACCCTGGGGGACCGGCACCGGGCAGAGCCCCTGCAGGTAATGGATGACGCTCACCTTCTTGAGCAGCGGCGGCAGCAGGAAGTGGATCGCCTCCCAGCCGAAGACGGCGAGGGCGGGCAGCGCCGGGCTCTTGAAGAAGAAGCCGAAGAAGAGGAAGACGGCGCCGTAGCCCACGCAGGCCATGAACGTCACCAGCAGGTAGGAGGCCAGATGGCTCAAGCCCGGTCCGCCGAGCAGAAACTGCCGGACCGCCGTGGACTCGTGCGGCAGATAGGCGAGGAAGAAACCGGCGGCCGTCGTGGCGCCGAAGAGAAAGAACGACACCAGCAGTCCCGTCAGATACTTGGCGACCACCAGCAGCTCGCGCCGCATGGGCGAGAGGAAGTAGTAGTGGAGGCTGCGGTCGAGCGTCTCGCGGCGGATCAGGTTGCCGAACACGGCGACGCAGGCGAGGAAGATGACGATGCGCAGGATGAAGGCCTGGTAGAGCCCGGCATAGAACTCGGTCGCTCCGGCCACTTCGCCGGGATCGCGAACGGCGTCGGGAATGATGCTGCGCAGCACCAGGATGAAGAGCGGAGCGAGAGCCAGCAGGTACAGGCCGTAGGACCGGCGAAAGCCCTTGCGCAGCTCCAGCCGCAGGACGGCGCGCACCTGGCGCCACCATTGACCCCAGGGAAGGCTGCTCGGGGCGGGCACGGCCGCGCTCGCGATGTCGCTCACGACTTTTCTCCATTCGAGCCGATCAGATATTGATACACGGCGTGGACGTCGGCGTCGGCCGGCGCCACGGCCTCGACGGCGAGGCCGCTGCTGAGCACGATCTCGTTGAGCACCAGGTGGAAGCGGTCGGCGTCGCGCGTGCGCACCAGCAGGCCGTGACCGTCCTCGAGAATGCGGGCCTCCACCACGTGGTCCTGCTCGAAGACCCGCGACGCCAGCAGCGCCGGCCGGTCGCAGCGGATGAGCACCTGCACCGGATGCTGCTCCTCCATCTCGTCGCGCACCTCGGCGATCTCGCCCTCGGCCACCACATAACCGCCGTTGATCAGCACCACCTGGTCGGAGATCAGATCGACCTCGTGCAGGATGTGGCTGGAGACGATGACGTGCAGCCCGGCGTCCGCCAGCTCGCGGAACAGGGCGATGGCCTCGGCGCGCGCCATCGGATCGAGGCCGTTGAGCGGCTCGTCGAGCACCAGCACCGAGGGCTGGTGGGCGATGGCCTGGGCGAGCCGCACCCGCTGCCGCATGCCCTTGCTGTAGCCGGCCACCTTGCGCCCGGCGGCGTCGACGAGCCCGGCCCGCTCCAGCGCCTTCCAGGAGAGGGTCTCGGCCTCCCTGGCGGCGAAGCCGTGCACGCGCAGGTAGCCTTCGATGAACTGGTAGCCGGTCAGGCCGGGGGGGAAGGCGTCGTACTGCGAGGCGTAGCCGACCTGGCGGAACAGCCTTTCGGCATCGTCCGGCGGCAGGCCGAGCACGGAGATCCGCCCGCGCGTCGGACGGATCAGCCCCACCATCAGGTTCATCAGCGTCGTCTTGCCCGAGCCGTTCGGACCCACCAGGCCGGTGATGCCGGGCGGGATCGACAGGTTCACCCGGTTGATCCCCAGCACGTCGCCGTAGAACTTCGAGACGTTCTCGAAGACGACGCGGCGGTCCGCGGTCTCGCCGGCGGTCATCGCACCACCTCGTAGGCCCGCACGCGGCGGGAGAGCAGCCAGAGGCAGAGGCCGCAGCCGGCGGCGAGCGTCAGCCAGGCCGCCCACAGCGGCACCGCCAGCTTCGAATCGATCTCCAGGCCGAAAAGGGAGTACCAGACGTTCTGCGCCGCCGCCCACAGGGAGAACATCCAGCCCCACCAGGTGTCCAGCGCCTCGTTGAGCGCGCGGGCAAAACCGGAGAAGACGAAGAAGACGATGAGCAACGAGATGCGCGCCACCGGCTTCCACTTCACCCACGCCGAGACGGCGAGGGCGACGAGCGACAGCACCAGGATCCACACCCAGCTTCCCACGAAGATGGCCGCGGCGATCCTCAGGTTCTGGCCGAGCCAGCCGGCGCCCTCGAGATAGCTCTGGAAGAGGAAGAGCAACAGGCCCGGAATCCAACTGATCAGCGACAGCAGCACGACGAGCACCGTCATCTTGCCCAGCACGTACTCGCTGCGGGTGAACGGCCGCGAGAGATAGAGCGGCAGGCCGTTGTTGCGCAGGTCGGGCGCGATCAGGGCCGGTCCCACGAAGAGCGACAGCAGAAAACAGAGCCAGCCCTGCCACTCGAGGCCCGAGCGGAAGAACGTGGCGTTGATCGGCAGCGCCTGCTGCAGTTGCTCGAGCGGCAGGTTGAGGAACTTGAGCGCCGCGAGATTGTGATGCAGGTAGATCATCAGCAGGCCGGCGAACGGCACGGCGAAACAGAAGGTGAAGAAGGCGATGAAGCCGCGGCTCTGGAAGACCTCGCGAAAGGCGTAGCGCGGCAGGATGAGGAAACGCGACCACGCCGGCGTCAGCGCGCCCTTGTAGCGCCCGTAGTTGCTCCTATACACGGCCATGGTCGGCGACCTCCGTGTCCATCGCCTTGAGGAAGATGTCCTGCAGGGAGTCGCGCTTGTAGTCGAGCCGGCGGATCTGCACCTGCCGCTCGGCGGCCAGGCGGTAGAGATCGCGGATCTCGACGCCCTCCGGCAGCACGATCTTCATGCGCTGCTTGCCGCCGACCGCCATCTCCACCCCCAGGGCCTCGACGGCCGCGGCGAAAGCCTCGTCGTCGCCGCCGCGCACCTCCAGCTCCAGGAACTTGCGGTTGGCGCGCCGCTCCTCTTCGAGATTGCAGTAGGTGGCGATGCTGCCCTGCTTCAAGACCAGCACTTCGTCGCAGCACTCCTCGACGTCGCGCAGCAGATGAGAGGAGAGAATGACGTAGACCTCGCCGGTGTCGCGGATGTCGCGGATGAGCTTGAGCATGCGCTCGCGGGCGGCCGGATCGAGCCCGTTGGTCGGCTCGTCGAGGAAGAGGAGCCGGGGCCCGTGCACCAGGGCCTGGGCGAGCTTGGCGACCTGCTTCATGCCGAGCGAATAGGTCTCGACCTTGCGGTAGCGGGCCTCGCCGAGGCCGACGTAGAACAGGGTTTCGTGGGCCCGTTCCAGAGCCCGCTCGGAAGGCAGGCCCGAGAGCTCCCCCATCAACCGCACGAACCGCACCGCGGTCATGCCGGAGATGAAGGCGTCGCTCTCGGGCATGTAGCCCATGAGGCCGCGGATGGCCCGCGTCTCCGTCCGGATGTCGTGGCCGAAGACGCGGGCGGTCCCCGCGGCGGGAGGATGGAAACCGAGGAGAGTATGGAGCAGCGTCGTCTTGCCGGCGCCGTTGGGACCCAGGAGCCCGATGCAGCGGCCGGTCAGAGAGGCGTGCAATCCCTTGAGGATCGGACGCCCCCCGAACCGCACCTCCAGGCCCTGGAGCTCGACGATGGGTGTGATCGGGTCGGACATGGCTGCTCCGGTACCTGGGTGAAGCTTCTACTGCGCTCCCGCGTCTGCGTTCCCCGCACCCGACGCTCCGAAGATGCCGCCGAAACCGGCCAGCGTCCCGAGATTCAGGCCCAGGGGGTTCTGGTTGCTGCCGGCGAAGACGATGCGGTCCGCCTCCGCGTAGGCGTAGTAGAGGGTCGGCCCCTGCGCCGCCAGCCACTTGCTGATCTTACCGATCGCCGCCGGCCCTCCCTGCGGGCCGCCCTTGGCGGGCTCGCCGGGCAGCACCTTGGAGGCCGACTTCGCCAGCGGCGCCACGTTCTGGTAGACCAGAGCCGAGACGTTCACCTGGCCGTCCGGACCCAGCAGGTCGCGGAACTTGGCCGTGGTGGCGAGAGTCACCCCCGACTCCCGCTGCTGGAGCGTCCGCTCGAGCAGCGCCCGGCTCGGACCCGCGAGCAGGAAGCCGTCCTCGAACACGTAATGGAGCTCGACCTTGGGCTCGGTACCCTGCAGGGCGTAGAACGTGTGGCCGCCGCTCTCCTCGCGGTTGAGCTGGATGCCGGCCTTGCCCTCGGCCCGCAGCTCGTCGTTGAGACGCGCCACCGACCGCTCGAGCGTCTGCTGCAGGCGCGCCGGATCATAGACCTCGGCGACCAGCTTCCACGAGGGCGTCGGCAGCACCGGCCCGTCGACACCCACGGCGATCTCGCCGCCCAGGGGCGCCGCGAGATCGTTGCGCAGGTCGAAGCCGTGCTTGCTCTGCGCCTCCGCCAGCTCGCTGGCGAACTCCGGGTTGACGGCGAGCAGCTCGTCGAGAATCGTCACGGGACTCTTTACGACGAAGGCCGCCGCAAGGTTTGCGTCAGGAGAGAAAAAGCTCAAGCTCCCCATCGGCGCCGGCGCGGCGATCCACGAGGCGACTCCCCGCCGCGGCTGATCGAAGGTCAGGGCGGCGCGGGTCTCGGCCCGGCCGTCGATCTCGCGGCGGTTGACGATGAATTGGTCGAGGTCGAGGATGCCGAGCTTCTCGGCCATCTGCCGCGAGTCCGTGGGCTCCTTCTCCTGGCTCTTGCGCACCAGCGTGTGCAGATCGGCCGCGAACAGCCAGCCGGCGCCGTCGCGGTAATCCTGAGCGATGCGGCCGTGGAAGCTCGTGTTGGTGAACGGGTTGTTACCCCCGGCGGCGAGCGCCGCCGCCTCGCGCAGCTCGGCGACGTCGGGTGAGGCGATGAGCAGGCCGTCGTGGATGTAGAACAGCATGCCGGCGTTCTCGGGAGCGGCCGCGAGATCGTCCACGATCCGCACCGGCTTGCCCTCGCCGGAGCCGTGGCTCGCGATCTCCTGCTCGAGGGTGGCGCGGAAGGACGCCTCGTTGGTGACCTCGGCGAGCAGCACCGGCGCACAGTCGTCGTCCTTGCCGGCCGCCATCGCCACCGCCACCTCGTCGCCCAGGTAGCGGCCGAGGGCGCCGATCTTCTCGATCATGTCGTGGAACTTCCCCTCGTTGCCGGTCGAGCGCAGCGTCTCGCCCCACCACTGGGCGAGCGACGGGCTCTCGGCGATCTTCTGGTCGAGGATGCGCTGGGTCTCGCCGAGGCTGCGGGAGAGGTTCGGCAGCGCGATCCACACCGTCGTCCCCGCGGGAGCGAGGTCCAGCAGCCGGGTCGAGTAGCGCAGCCCGGGCCGGTCCACCTGCGCGTCGATCTCCTTGCCCAGAGCCGTCAGCTCGGCCAGCAATTCGTCGTACTGCTTGGCGTTGCGGCTCCAGGCGATCTCCTCGCGGATCGGCACCTGCGAGACGCTGGCATGGGTCGTCACCTGGTCGCCCGGATGGAGCACCGACTCGCTGCGCGCCTGCTTGACCCGCACCTCGCCCTCGATCACCGATACGCGGGCGCCCTTGGTGCCGGAGTTGACGGAGAAGATCGTGCCGGTCACCGAGACCAGCGCGTCGCGGGTCTCGACGAACAGGTGCCGGTTCCGCTGCTTGGCGGCCTGCACGATGACCCTGCCGCGCGCCAGCTCGATGGTGTTGCCCTTGCGGCTGGCGTCGAGCGCGAAGCTGGCCCGCTCGCCCATCTCGATCCGCGAGCCGTCGGCCATGCGCACCACCGCCGTCGAGCCCTTGGCCGTACGGATCTCCTCGCCCTCGTCGATCATGGCGCCGGCGGTGAGCGGACGGCTGGAGTCGTCCGCCACCCGGTACAGGGTGCCGTCCACGGACTCGATGCTGGCCATGCGGGAGCCGCCGGCCATCATTTCCTGGATCATCAGCACCAGGCCGAAGCCGAGCGCCACCACCAGCATGGCGGCGAGCGGCAGCCACACCCGGCGGTCGCGGACCCACGGCTGCGAGGCCGCCGGCCGCGGCGCCGCCACCTGGCGGCCCTCGCGGGCCTCGCGGAGGGCCCGGCGGCAGGGCACGCAGCTCCGCGTATGGTCCTCGACGAGCAGCGCGCGCGCCGGGGACAGCTCACCCCGCAGGTAGGCGGGGATCAGGGACTGGAAGTCTTCGCAGCCGTGCAGGCTGCCGGCGGCCGGAGCGGCCGCGGCCATCGCCGGTGCCGGAGCTTCGGCGGCTTGCAGCCGCGCCCAGACGCGGGCCGCAGCCGCCTCGACCTGCTGCGGGTCGACCGGCTCGTTCGCCACTTGGGCGACAGCTTCGTCCAGGAGGTCTTCGTTCTTCTTGAACAGGCTCATGACGGTTCTCCTTCAAGCGACCCCAGCTCCGCCTGGAGCCGGTGCCGCGCGCGATGCAGTAGTACGGCGATGGAGGTCTGGGAGGCGCCGAGCAGGCGGGCGATCTCCAGGTTGCCCATCCCTTCGAGGTAGCGGAGCGTGAAGATCTCGGCCTGGCGAGGGGAGAGACGCGCCATCGCCTGCCGCAACCGGCTTTTCAGCTCGCGGTTGCCGCGGGCGCGCTCGGGACCCAGTTCCGACCGGTCCTCGAGGGTCTCTTCGACTTCCTCCATGTCGACCCTGCGGGAGCGCTTGCGCCGCCGCATCAGGTCCAGCGCGGCGTTGACCGCCGCCCGGTGGAGGTAGCTCCCCGCGCTCTCCGAGAGATCCGGCTGCTCCTCTCGCCGCAGGAGTCGGGTGAATACGGTCTGCAATACGTCCTCCGCGTCCATGGCGTCGCCGGTGATCCGGTACGCCGCGCGGTAAACCGCCCCGTGATGCTCCCGGAACAATGCTTCCAGGGCGTCCGGGGGATTGTCGAGCGGTCTGTCGTAGGCTGCAGCTTGCACGCCTCCTGCCCTCCTTTCTCCTTCGCCCATGGAAACGCACCTCCCAGCGATTTCTTACAGGGTACTCCGAATCGGGGCGGTGTGCCCTCCGAAGCCCTCACCACCCCGGCCCTCCTCTCCCAGAGGGAGAGGAGGGAGAACTACGGCTAAGACGTTTCCTCTCTTGGTTTTGTTCCCCTCTCTCCCCCCGGGAGAGAGGGGTTAGGGGAGTGAGGGCATCGGAGGGCATGCCGGCGAAGATTCACAGACTCATTGGGACGCTTTCGCGAGGTACTCGGCGACGAGCTGCGGAAACTTGCGGGTGTCGATGGGCTTGGCGATGTAGCCGTCGCAGCCGGCGGCGAGCACCCTCTCCTGGTCGCCCTTCATGGCGTAGGCGGTGAGGCCGAGGATGACGACGCCGCGCATCGCGGGATCGGCGCGGAGCCGACGCGTCAGCGCGAGGCCGTCCATGCCGGGGAGCTGGATGTCCATCAGGATCAGCCGGGGCGTGAGCTCCCGCAGCACGGCCAGCGCTTCCTCGGCGTCGCCGGCGCTGCGCACCTCATAACCCTGCGAGGAGAGCAGGACCTTGACGAGCTTGAGGTTCACCGGGTTGTCGTCGACGATCAGGATGGCTTCGCCGGCCATGGTCACGTCCCCTCCGCGGCTTCACCGCCGGCCAGCGGCAGGTGGGAAGCGATCTCTTCGATCAAAGCGGCGGTCCCCTCGCCCTTGGCGAGGATGGCCCGCGCCGAGGTCCGGAGCTGCTCGCGCTCGTCGGCGCTCAGGTCCATCTTGACGGTCCAGACGATGACCGGCGTCCGCCGGCCCCGCTCGCTGGCCCGGAACCGCCGCAAGAACTCGAAGCCGTCCATCTCCGGCATCATGAGGTCGAGCACCACCGCCGCCGGCGGCTCCTTGACGGCTGCCTCCAGGGCATCGGCGGCGCTGGAGTGGCAGACCGGCCGGTAACCCGACTGCCGGAGGATCTTCTCGGCCAGCTTGAGGGCGGCGGTATCGTCGTCGACCACCAGCACCGAGCGGCCGTCGGGAGGCACGGCGGCGGCGGCCAGGGCGGTGAGCAGATCGCCTCGCCGCACCGGCTTCTGCAGGATGTCGTGCACCTGGCAGCCCGCCCCGACTCCCAGGTCGGCGACGACGCTGACGATGAGGATGGGCGTATCGCGGTTGTGGCCGTTGTCGCGGATGGCGCGCAGGAGGTCGCCGCCCGAGACGTCGGAGAGCAGCAGGTCGAGGGTGATGGCGTCGAAGACCTGCTCGCGGCAGCGGCGGAGCCCCTCCTGGCCGCTGGCGGCAGCCTCGACCCCATAGCCGGCGGCGGAGAGGATGCGCACGAGCCACTCGCGGTCCTCGGCATCCTCGTCGATCACCAGCACGCGCTTGCCCGGCCTGGGCACCGCCCGATCCGCTGCGGGTTGCGAAGCCGTGAGGTCGCGCGGCAGCACGGCGAAAAAAAGGCTGCCCTCGCCGAACGTGCTCTCGACGCCCACCCGGCCCCCCTGCGCCTCGACGATGCGCCGGGTGAGCGCGAGGCCCAGCCCCGTGCCGGCAAACTTCTTCGCCGTGCTCGCGTCGAGCTGCTGGAACTCGACGAAGAGGCGGCCGAGATCCTCGGGCTTGATGCCGATCCCGGAATCCTCCACCTCGAGCCGGAACTCCCGCGTCCCCTCCGCGAGCGCACGCACGGAGACGAGCCCGCCGTCCGGCGAGAACTTCAAGGCGTTCGAGAGGTAGTTGTAGAGGACCTGTTTCAGCTTGCTCGCGTCGGCGACGACGCCGGCCACCGTCGGCTCCACCGCCACCTCGATCGCGATGCGCTTGCGGCTGGCCAGGGTGCGCAGGATGTCGCGCACCTCGCCGATCACCTTCGCGAGGTCCAGGGATTCCGGATAGAAATCGAGCTTCCCCGACTCCACCTTGGCGAGGTCTAGGATGTCGTTGATGAGCTGCAGCAGGTGCTGCGAGCTGTTCAGGATGTCGCCCAGGAATTCCTTCTGCTCGGCCGATATCGCCCCCACCTTGCCGTCGTGGATCAGCTCGGTGAAGCCGATGATGGCGTTGAGCGGCGTGCGCAGCTCGTGCGACATGTTGGCCAGGAACTCGCTCTTCAGGCGGTTGGCCTCCTCGACGCGCCGGCTCGTTTCGACGAGCGTCTGGTACTGGCGGGTGAGCTCCTCCTTCAGGCGCTGCTGCTCGCTGATGTCGCGGATGGCGCTGACGACGAGCGTGCCCTCCTCCGTCTGCAGCGGGCTCAAGCTGATCTCGACCGGAAACTCCGTGCCGTCCTGCCGCAAGCCGGAGAGCTCCATGCCGGCGCCCATGCCGCGGACGCGCGGATCGGCCGCATATCCCGCGCGGTGACCGGGATGCTTGCCGCGGAATCGCGGCGGCACGAGGATCTCCACCGGTTGGCCGAGGAGCTCGCCGCGGGAGTATCCGAACAGGCGTTCCGTCTGCGCGTTGACGAGCAGGATGCAGCCGTCCTGGTTGACGATCACCATGGCATCGGGGGCCGACTCGAAGAGACCGCGAAAGCGGACCTCCAGGTCAGCCGCCTGCTGGCGGACCTTCCGCTGCTGAGCTCCGGGGATGAGATCCATACGTCGCCGGCCGCTTGAATGCGCGCCGGATATAATTTTAGCGTCCGATACACCGCGGCCACAAATTGAGGCGTCTCGATGCAAGCCAGCCCCGCCCTGCTCGTGCTTCTCCTCATCGCCGTACCAGCGACCGCCGCCGGTCCATCGCCGGCGTCCGCCCCCGTGAACCGCGCCGAAATGGCCGGGCGGGTGCGCGACGAGATGCTCCATGCCTGGCGGGCCTACGAGAAACACGCCTGGGGCCACGACGAGCTCCGCCCCCTCAGCCAGCAGCCTCGCGACTGGCACGGCGAGTCCTTGCTGATGACGCCGGTGGACGCCCTGGACACGCTGCTCCTGATGGGACTCAAGGACGAGGCGGAGAAGACCAAGGGGCTCATCGTCGACAAGCTCTCCTTCGACAAGGACAATCGAGGTCAAGAACTTCGAGATCACCATCCGCCTGCTGGGCGGGCTGCTCTCGGGCTACCAGATGACCGGCGACGCGCGCCTCTTGCGCCTCGCCGAGGACCTCGGCACGCGCCTCCTCCCCGCCTTCGGCTCGCCGACCGGCATGCCCTACATGTACGTCAACCTGAAGACGGGCAAGACCTCCGGCGTCCGCTCCAACCCGGCGGAGATCGGCACGCTGCTCCTCGAATTCGGCACCCTGGCGCGGCTCACCGGCAAGCCCGTCTTCTACGACAAGGCCAAGAACGCCCTCGTCCAGCTCTACGACCGCCGCTCGAAGCTCGGCCTCGTGGGCGAGGAGATCGACGTCGAGACCGGCCGCTGGGTGAGCCCGGCGAGCCACGTGGGCGGCGGCATCGACTCCTACTACGAATACCTCCTCAAGTGCTCGCTGCTCTTCGGCGACGAGGACTGCGGCCGCATGTGGCGGGAGAGCCGCCGGGCGCTCGACCGCCGGCTGGCCGACGAGGCTCCCTCAGGGTTGTGGTACGGGCAGGTGGACATGAACACGGGAAAGCGCACGGCCAGGGAGTTCGGAGCCCTGCACGCCTTCCTGCCGGCCGTCCTCGCGCTCGGCGGCGACCTCGGCCGCGCGCGCCGGCTGCAGGATTCGGCCTACAAGATGTGGAACCTCAGCGGCATCGAGCCCGAGGTCCTCGACTACCGCGCGATGAAGGTCACCTCTCCCGGCTACCCACTGCGGCCGGAGATCATGGAGTCGGCCTACACTCTCTACCGCGCCACGAAAGATCCGCGCTACCTGGAGATGGGGAAGACCTTCTTCGAGGGGCTCGTCACCCACTGCCGCACCGGCGCCGGCTACACGGTCTTGAAGGACGTCACGACCAAGGAGAAGGGCGATCTGATGCCCAGCTACTTCCTGGCCGAGACGCTCAAGTACCTGTACCTGCTGTTCGCCCCCGAAGACACGCTGGATTTCAAGCGGGTGGTGTTCAACACCGAGGCGCATCCGCTGCGGCGGACCTGGTAGGAAGAGCAGCCGCTCAGCTTCGATCCGCCTCCACCGCCTCCACGAACTCGTCCAGGATGTGGTTGAACACCTCCGGGCGGTCCATCATCACCCAGTGGCCGGTGCCCGGCATGAGGCGTGTGGGTAGGGCGGGGAGGAGGTTGTGCAGGCTGTAGGGCAGCCGGTTCATGTCGCTGACGATGGAGAGCCGCGGTCCCGGATAGCGCGCGAGCGCCGGCAGCGGCGCGTAATGCAGGGAGCCTTCGACGGCGGGCACGACCGCGCCTTCGTGGGTGAGCCGGAGGTCCTCGAGCACCCAGCGGCAGGCGTCGGGATCGCCGCCGACCACGAGCTGGCGGAAGTAGGACTCGAGCTCGCCCAGGGGATCGGCGCGCAGGGCGTCGAGGAACGAGCGGAATTCCGCTTCGGGCACGCGGCTCATGTCGCCGTTGGGATCGACGAGCAGGAGGCCGGCGACGCGCTCGGGATGGCGGCTCGCGTACTCGATGGCCACCGCCGAGCCGAGGCTGTGGCCGGCGAGGATGAAGCGGCGCAGGCCGAGCTGGTCGGCGGCGGCCGCCACGTCGCCAGCCATGCCGGCGATCGAGTAGTCGCCGTCCTCCGCCGGATCGGACTCGCCGTGTCCGCGCAAATCGACGGCCGCGGCGCGGCGGTGCCGCCGCAGGTGGTCGAGTTGGAGCGCCCACTGGCCGCCGTTGCCCGCCAGGCTGTGGAGAAAGAGCACCGGCACCGCGTCCGCGGGCTCGGTGCCGCCGCCGTCCCTTACGTAGAGGTTGCCGGCGGGACCGGCGATCCAGAGCGCCTCGCCCGGCGCCGCCGCGGGCGGCTCGGGCTCCGGAGCTTTCGGCTCCGGCTCGGGTCCTTCCGGCTCGGGTCTGAGCTCCTCCGGAGTCCACCGCCGCAGGCCCGCCAGAGCGCTCGCCAGCGCTCCGAGCATGAACAGGCCGAGCAGCGACCAGAACAGCCCCCGGCCGCGCCGCCGCCGTGGATAGCTGGACCTCCGTAGCCGTCTCGAGCTCATCGCATCCTCCCCCTGGCGCAACCTAACACGCCCGGCCCGCCGAAAAAAGGTGAGCGATAAACCCGAGTTTTTACGTCTTTATAGGCTGGCGCGAAATCCATTCCGGACGCGGCCAGTCGCGGAGGTAATCTTGACCCGCTATACGCAGGCCTTCGAGGACATGTTGCGGACGCACTTTTTCGATTTCCTGGAGCTCGTCGAGCCGGGGTTCATCGCGAGGCTCGGGGTGGAGGGCGTGCTCTTCTCCTGCCCCGGCGAGCTCGCTCATTGGCCCGAGGAGGAGCGGCGCGATCTCGGTCTGCTGGCCGAGGTGCTGACCCGCCGCGGCGAGTGGCAGACGATCCTGGTCCAGGTCGAGGCGGAGGCCGGCGATCCGGCGCGATTGGAAGAGAAGCTCCTCAACTGGTACCTGCGCCTCGCCGTCGAAGACCGCGAGCCGTTGCGCATGATCGTCGTCCATCTGCGCGGCGGCAGGCCGGGGGTGAGCGTGCGGTGGATCGTCGACGAGGTGGACGGCGAGGAGCTGCTGCGCGTCCCCTATCTCGCCTTCGGCCTGGAGGAGTGCCGCGCCGAGGACTTCCTCCTCAAGCCGCAGCCGCTGGCCTGGGCCCTCGCCGCGCTCATGCGGCCGTCGCGGCGCAACCGGGCGGCACACACGCGGGCTTGCCTGCGCCGCATCGCGGGCTGGCCATGCTGAGGCGGCCGGGTGACGAAGGGTTGACAGGGATATTGAGGGTTGTGTATCAATCCCCCGCCCAGCCGGCAGTACCCAAGGTTCGGAGCAGCGTCGCCTGCTCGTCCCATCGATGTGAGCTCGTCAGACGGGAGGCACGTTTGGAAAGGAAGCGAGAAGCAACCGCCGTCGTAACCCCGATCGTCGTCCTTTTCCGGCGCCTGTGCAGGAGCTCGCGCCCGCTCTGTCTCGGCGCCCTGCCCCTCTGCCTGGCCCACCTGACGGCTCCGCCGCCTCAACCGGTGCAGCCCCCGCTGCTGGCGGCGGCCACGGAAGCCGCGAAGCCGGAGTCCCAAGAAGTCTTTCCTGGGAGCGCCGGCGTCCCGCCGGCTCTGGCCATCCCGTTGCAAGAGCCAGACAGCCGGCGAGACGCCGGCGCTCCCAGGGGGCTCGTCGACAACCGCGAAGCCCTCCGCCGCACCGCCGACCTGCTGATCGAGGTCGATTCGGCGTTCGGCGTCCCCCGCTCCCCGTACGGCCAGCTCATCTACGACGTCGCCCTCCACCATTCGATCAATCCGCACCTGGTCGCCGCCATGATCCGCGTCGAGTCGGCCTTCAACCCGCGCGCCGTCTCGCGCAAGGGAGCTTGCGGCCTCATGCAGCTCCTGCCCTCTACCGCCCGGCGCTTCGGGCTGCGCAAGAAGAAGGACCTCTTCGATCCGCAGAAGAACCTGCAGGCGGGCGTGCGCTATCTCAAGTGGCTCACCGAGCGCTTCGGCGGCGACGTCGAGAAGATCCTCGCCGCCTACAACGCCGGCGAAGGCGCCGTAGAGCGCTTCGGCGGCATCCCGCCGTACCGCGAGACTCAAGCGTACGTCGAGAAGATCTTCGGCCTTCTGGGCTTCTCACCGGAACCTCCAGCGGAGAGCGGCGGCGTGGGCGGCATCGTGGCGGCGGGACGTTGAGCGCTCTCCGCCGCCGGGCCTTCACAGTCCTTTTCGTCCTTGCCGTCCTTTTCGTCCCTGCCTGCCGCACCGCTCCGCCACCAGCTCCAGCACCGCCTCCCGCCGTACCTCGCCGCGTCGTTCTCCTGAGCCTGGACGGCGCCAGTGCGGACGAGCTCCATCGGCTGCACCGGCAAGGAGCGCTCACCGCCGGCGGTTTCGCGCGCTTCTTCGAAGAAGGCCAAGTCGCGGACTGGCTCGTGCCGGTGAACCCCACGCTCACGGCGCCGAACCACATCAGCCTGGCGACCGGCTATCCGCCCGAGCAGACGGGGATCGTCGGCAACAACTTTCATCGGCCGAATACCCCCTTCCTCGAAACCGTGAGCGGCTTCGCGGCGCCCATCGAGACGGAGACGCTCTGGGAGGCGGCGCGGCGGCAGGGCAAGCAGGTGGGAGCCGTCAACTGGCCGGGAGCCGACGACACGGACGAGCGCCGGCGGGCGGACTGGGGCATGGCCTACGTCAACGATCCGGACCGCGAGGCGGAGCTGGTGATGCTGGAGAGCCGGAGCTGGAAGCCCGGGGCGTCGCTGAAGATCAAAAGCAGCTCTCCTGTTCGTGAACATCGCGTGACCGTCGGTGAAGGTCCCAACGCGCAGACGTTCGACCTGTTCGCCGTGGATCGCACGGACGACGGCAAGATGAACTATGACGGAGTCGTGGTCGGCGCCGAGGGCTCGCCGGTTTCCGTCGGCGCCTGGCAGGACGTTCCCTGCCGAGTCAGCCCCACCGCGTCCCCGCCGCGCGACACCGTCTGCGCCGTGAAGCTCCTGGAGCTCGGGGCCGATCTCGCGACGGCCCGCCTCTACTTCGCCAGCCTGTATACCTTTCGGGCCTACCCTCCCGACTTCGCCGCCGCGCTCGCCGGGCAGGGCCTCGTCTGGCCGGGGCCGCCGGACGACCGCCGCCTGACCGAGACGTGGGCCGGCAGACCGGGCATCGACCTCGAGACCTGGGTCGAGCAGGGCGTGCGCTTCACCCGCTTCTTCGGCGACAGCCTGCTCGCCGCCGTCCAGCACCCCGGCTGGGATCTGGTGATGGGCTACATGCCGGTGATCGACGAGGCCGGGCATCAGCTCACGTTGACCGATCCGCGCCAGCCCGGCTTCTCACCGCAGCGCGCCGAAGAGATCGCGGCGGCGCGGCAGCGCGTCTGGGAGGCGGTGGATCGCGAGCTGGCCCGGCTGCTCGCGGCCATCGATCTGCGGACGACGGTCGTCGCCATCGTGAGCGACCACGGCATGGCGCCCGTCCACACGCTGCTCGACCCCAACGTCCTGCTGCGGGAGCAGGGATTCCTCGCCGCGGATGCCGAAGGCAAGGTCCTGGAGGCCGGGACCTCCGCCTATGCCGTCGGCTCCGGCGGGTTCAGCCAGGTCTACATCGCTCCCAACGCTGCTCCCAACGCTCCCGATCGGGTTGATCTCCTCCTCAAGCTGCGCGGCCTCTTCGCCGACTGGAAGGTGGACGGCGAGCGGCCGGTCGAGCTCATCTTCAACCGTTACGACGCGATGGACGCCGGTCTCGGCCACGCCAACAGCGGCGACCTGATCCTCTTTTTCCGGCAGGGCTACAGCGCCCGCGGCGGCTTGTTGAAGGAAGGCCGCGCTTCGGCGCCCGCCGACGTCCTCGGCATGCACGGCTACTACAACGTCCATCCGGAAGTTCAAGGCATCTATATGGCCGTCGGGGCGGGAGTCAGCAAGGGAAGCGCCGGCATCGTGCGCAACCTCGAAGTGGCCGGCCGGGTGGCGGCGTGGATGGGAATCGAGAAGCCGCGGCCGAAGCCGTGATCAGGCCCGTCGGCGAAGAAAAACGGAAAGAGGCCGCAACGCTCATGCCGAGCGACGCGCGAGCGCACCGCGCCCGTCCTCGACTCTACCCTCTTTCTTGGAAGTAATAGACCATTTACACGCCCTCGAGCTGCGACAGCTGCTGTGCCATGCTGGGCGTGACCTCCGGCACCTCGCGAGCGCTTTTGAAGTAGTTGAGCGCTTCTGCAGATCGACCTTCGGATTGCGCAACGAGGCCCTTGATCACGTAGGCGCTCGCCACCTGGTCAGGAGCGGCACCGCTGCGGTCGAGCACGCGATCCGCGTCGGCGAGAGCGCTGGCTACGTCGCCCTGGTGCAAACGGTACCTCGCGCGTGAGATGAGCGCTATCGCTCGTTGATCAGGCGGCATCGTCGCGCCATCGATGACGACGGTGAGGTCGGCAAGGCCGTGGTCAGCATCATCCATCTCGAAGTACGCGCCGGCGCGGTTTACTAGAGCCATGGCGGTCTCATCGAGTGAGGGTTTCAGCGTCAGGAACAACGAGTAACGCTCGACGGCTCGCAGCCCGTCACCCATCAACAGATAATTGGTTCCCGCATCGAACACGGTTGACAGCCGCAACCTACGAGGAAGATCGGGTCGCTGCTCTAACTCCGCGTACGCGCGCGCGGCGTCGTCGTAGCGGCCGGCCTTCCGCTGAACGCCCGCCGCCGTGTACATCATCTGGGCGATCAGCGCCGAAGGAACTCCTTCGCTCGCGAGCCCGGCCTCGAGAGTCGCCAGGCTGCCGTCGACGTCTCCCGCATCGGCCTGCTGTTGAGCGCGAGCGATGAGCTTTTCGGCTTTGCGTGCGGGAAAAGGCTCGTCAGCGTCATCGCTCGTCGGCCATTGGAACGACCGAATGGACAGCTGGCGGCCGGTAAACCGTGCCAGCGGATCCGTGCGACCAACCAAGATGAAACCGCCCCACGCTACCGGATGATGGGGATGGCGCGCGGCGAGTTCGCGGACCGTTTGATGAAACGCGTTTCCGCGCGGCTCGCCGGCCAGCACGCGAGTGTAGAAGCTGGTGAACATCTGGCGAGTCGGCGCATCCGGCACTTCCCAGAGCGAGCAGACGACGGTCTTCGCGCCGGCGCTCAGGAACGCCCGTTGCAACCCGTGTACGCCGTCACCTCGCGCCACGTCGCCCAGGCCGGTCTGGCATGCGGAGAGAGTGACTAGATCCGTCCGCATGAAATCGCAGTCCGCGATCTCAGCGCCGTACAGAATGCCGTCGGCCACGCCGGGTGGAGACGAACAGCCGTCCAGGTAGTCGTTCGCGCCCGTGAGCGCGAGCCCAGTACGATCGAGGGAATCCGCGAGGCTGCTCCTTGCCCCCAAACCGAGACCCTCGCCGTCGATCTGTTCGGTCTCTCGGCCACTTAAATAAAATCCGTGCGTGCACACGTGCAGCACTTCGGGGCTGCTGAGCGAGGTGAGCGCAGCTTCTGTCGCTTCGCTACCGAGCAGCGGGGAGACCTGTAGCAACTGTGAGATCGCCCGGCATTCCTCCTCGGCGTGGGGCAGCGGGTCGAACCTCGCCCCTGAGCGGAACTGTGCAAGGAAATCGGTCTCCTCCTCGGGGTCCCGCTGCCCCGACTGGCCGGTCGTGTACTTAGGCGCTCCGATCACGAACGGCGGTGCGTCGATGCCGAAGTCCTCTTCGTACATGACCCCGGGCATCCCCGGAAGCGACACGTCGTAGGTGATATCGAAGTCGTCGAGAACGAACCCTCCGCCGGGCTTCGGCAGTGTTGACAGCGGTATCAGCGCCAGCGCTCCGTCGGCGAGCACACGCAGCTGCCGAACGCCGTCCAGGTAAGGTCGAAGCACATCGAGGACGTGGCTGGCGAGCCACAGTCCAGGATCGCGCCAAGCATTTTCATTCGGGGAGGCACGCCGCCCCTCGACGGCGACCGCTTGCCGATAGCGCGTGATCGCGTCGTCGATCGGCGTCGCGGCCCCGAGATCGACGAGGCGGACGGGGTCGTCACCCTTGGCGACGAACACTGCGTACGATTCGGCTCCATCGGGGAGACGGAGATAGTTCGACACGGCCAGCAAGGCGGAGTCACCCTCCAGGTTGAGGCGCGGCGCTTCCTGGCCGATAAACTCGTAGTTCAACCGCCGCTGGCTTGTGCCCGCGGCGAGGAGGAACTCAAGATCGGCAAGCTCGTCGACGAGTCGCCCGCGATCGGAGCGGAGCCGCTGATCGTCCTTGTTCCGCGCGAGATCGAGATCGACTTCGACGAGTCGAGCTTTGATCTGAGCGATGCGGGCTCGCTTCCCCGACGGATCATACTGGATGTAGCGCCGTGCGCGGAGCCTCAGCGCGGTCGTTTCTGCGCCGCGAAAGCGGGTGACGAATCGCCACGCTCGATCGACGGCTGCCTGGCTCCGCTCTTCCGCCGACATGACGAGCGAGAGATGGAGCAGCTGCCACTGCCGGCGCTGATCCAAGGCGGCTCGTAGCGGCCGCTCGCCGAGCGATGACAGCATGTCGACAAGGAGGAAGCGGCCCAGGTCATCCAGCTCCTCCACGTCGCGGCGAACCTGGTCGCGAAGCGGTCCTTTCCAGCCGACCTTGGCGAGCGCCTGAGCCTCGTTCAGCACGAGTTCGCTGAGCATAGCGACTGCTTCGGGATGATACTCGCCGAGACGGGTCTGCGCCTTGGCGATCATCTCGCGCGCACGACGGCCGGCTTCGGTGGGTTCCGCCAGATGAATCGCCGCAAGTCCCGCTTCGAAGAGCGCGTAGTCCGCCGACGCGGCGTCGCCGACATTGCTGTAGATCTTCGCCGTTTGCTCCAGCGTCGTCGCGGCCTCATCGTACCTGCCGCGCTGTCGCGCCAGCTGTCCCAGCGCGAGGAGCACTCGCGCATAGCGGGGCGAATCGGTGCCGTTATGCGCAGCACGGATTTCCAGCGCGCCGTTCAGCTTTTCGGCCGCTTCGTCGTATCGCGTCAGAGATAGCAACGTTTTTCCAAAGTTGATCAGCAACTGCGAGTTCCGATCCCTCATGTCGGGGTGGCGCGCTCGATCCTCCGCCTCGAGGGTTCGGAACTGGCGTTCCGCCTCGTCCAAATCGCCGCGGATGCGAGCAAGCTCGGCGAGATTCTGTCGGACTAGCGTCACCGAGTCGTCGTCTTCGCCACGATGTCGGCGAAGATCCGGGAGCGCTCGACGGTAGCGGAGCTCGGCCTCCGTGTAGTTCCCTGCCTGATCGAGAGTGAGCCCATAGTCCACCCGCGCGTCCGCCGCTTCGGCGCTGTTGTCGCCGAAGCGGGCGATCTGCACTCCGACCATGAACTCGGCGTGCGGCAATGCCTCGGGATATCGCCCCAAGGCGAACAGGATCCGCTTCAGGTGCTGATGCGCCCTGACGAGGACCGTGGTGGCCTTGGGCGTTGCCCCCTCGGCCGCCTCGAGCACCCCACGTAGCGACGTCAGGACGATTTCGCTGCTGGCCTGGAGCTCCTGCAGCATGTCGACCGATTCGAACAGGACGCCGAGCGCTTCGGCGTCGAGAGCGCGCGCCTGACTGTCGATCTCGCGAATCGCCGTGACGGCCGCGCCGGCCGCATCGGCGCTGCGCAAGTATTCGAGCAACCTTGCAAAGTTGATCCACACCAAGCCGCGCCGGAGCCCTGGCGGATCTTGCTCAATGCGCTTGAGCGCGTTCTCGAACACATCGACGGCCGCCTGAGCGCCGCTGCGATTCAGCCGCACGTTGGCAAGGACGCCGAGCGCGAGCCCATAGCTGAGCGGTGTCGGCAACTCGAGAGTTGGCTCGGCGCGCTCCAATGCTGCGACCAGCGCCGTCGCTGACCGTTCTGCATCCTCCAGGCAGTTCGCGCGGAGGGCAGCGTCCGCATCCTGCCACAGACCGTGAATCTCGTCGTCGGTCATCGTTCGGCGTCGGCGTGCGCGGCGGTGCGATTAGTGTCGACCACGGCAAAGGCCTCCTCGGTCGGCAGGCTCGCGTCTGCAGTGACGACTACCCGGTAGACGCCCTCTGGCAACAGGTCGAACCGGCAGGTCGTCCACGGATCCTCCTGCGCCGGGAGCGTTGCCACGCGAATCGGCGGCTCGTTGCGCGACGCATAGAGGGAGACGGTCACCGGCCGGGGCGTGCGAGGACGGACGCGGACTGTGATCGGGTCGCCAGTGGTGACTAGGTCCGGCGTTGTGATCCCGATTTCGTCGCCGGCCGGGGTGGCACCCCGAAATCCGCCAAACGCGGTGTAGAAATCGTTGATCCTGCCGGTGAGATGAGCGAGCACGGCCTGGGAGTTCTGTAGCGAACCGTGTTTCGGCGTCGCGTACATGTCGCCACGACGGCCGAGGTCCTCGAACTCGAGCGGAATCGCCGAGACGCGCGGGACGGTGCCGTCGCCGCCGAGTGCGCGCCCGTCGTGCTCCTCGGACATCGTGATCGACGAGCCGCTCAGACGGCCGACGTAGTTGGTCGGCTGTGAGCGCCCGACGATTGGATAGACCTCATAACTGTTCTCTTCCCACTTGGGATCGCGACGATTCTGGGTCACGGCATCGCGGATCTCGTGGTGGAACGCCAGCCCAGCGCGGGCGCGTCCGGGCTCGAGGTTCGGAATACCCGTGGCCTCCGCAACGCGCACCAGGTGGCCGTCTCCGGGGTCGTAGCAGGGAAAGATCGGCAGCAGCTGGTACGTTGAGGTGCACGAGCGGCAGATGTCGGTCATGGCCGACAGCGGTAGCGGCCCCGCGCTGACGCCGTTCGCCAGTGTTTCCAGCGAG
Organism: Thermoanaerobaculia bacterium; assembly: GCA_044868005.1. Classification (GTDB taxonomy): domain Bacteria; phylum Acidobacteriota; class Thermoanaerobaculia; order Multivoradales; family UBA5704; genus DATARR01. Next base: position 62,135 of record JBIOVX010000044.1, read on the forward strand.
TTCAGCGATCCGCGATAGGGCGTGCCGATGGTAATCAGCGCTCGCGTCGATCCCGTGCTCCATCCGCCGAGCACCTCGAGGTAATACCGCGCCACGAGGCCTCCCATCGAATGCGCGACGAACACTATCTTTGCATCGGATGCGCCGGACGTCCGCCAGGAGGCCAACCATTCATGCGCGGCCTTCGCGAGTTGCCGTGCGTTCACGCGATTGTCACGGCGCCAGTCGTACGCGAACTCGAAGTAGTTGCGACCTGGGATCAGGTCGAAGCTCGCGCAGAGCCCGTTCCTCGCTGCGCTGTAGCCGTCGATCTTCCAGAATCCGGGGACGAGGTGGAGGTCGGGCATCAGCCCGTCGGCCGTCATCCCGTCGTCGAGGTGGTCCCGCGTGGGATCGTCGCCGTCGAGCATGAGATCTTCCCGGACGGAGGCTGCTCCGGTCAGCAGCGCGCGGCCGATCGACTTTGCCGAGTAACCCCAGACGAGGCGGCCTTCGCGACGGAGGACACTCCCCAGGATGCCGGGAATCAGAACGACGAGGTCTTTCACGCGTACCCCCCGTGTAAGGGGTGGGCGAGAATCACGGAAGAATCTGCGAGTGCTAGGTTCCTATGAGTCAAGTGGTACAACTGGTGAAGCGTGAACTCTTCGGGCTTAGCGTCCCGAAGTCTTTCTGCTCTCGAAAAATGGCCTATATCATTCATTCCATTAGTCATTCAATTCTACACCGTCCTTGGCACTAAGTCAAACTAAGGGGGATTCCGCCGCATAAGCCTCTCGAGCCGCCGAGCACCTCGGCAGCTTTCCTGTTTGGAGGACTCGATAGCCGATCCCCTTGAAAGGGTGGGGTTTAGCTGAGGTCGCTCTCTCCCGCTGGGCCTTATCCTGGTCGGCATCCTCGATCGATGGCGCGCTTATCCAGCCAGTGCGAGGACGAGAAGCACTCCTCGCCGGACTTCCGGAGAGATGCTGTATCGGTCGGCCTTTCAGGGGGTTGCGGAGGTTCGCCGGCTCAGTCACCTTGGCCACCCACTGTGACCGCAAGATCGCTGATTCGGCCTCGGCCTGGCATTTACGCCCGCCTTGCGGTATCTTAGGCCTATGGCTCGCCGAAGGCGTGAACTTCCGCCCGATCTCGCCCACGTCCTGGGCCGGCTGAAGCTCGCCATCCAGGCCTTGGGGTACTCGATGCGCGACATCGAGAGGCTCCTGAGGGTCAGCGACGGCTACCTGAGCCGCGTCTTCCTCGGCGCCATCGAGCTGAAGATCGCGCACGTCCTCCAGATCGCCAAGGCCCTGCAGATGGCTCCCGAGGAGCTCATGGCCTTCATCTACCCGACGCCGAGGGACCCCATCAGCCCCGCCGCCTACAAGCTCTGGCGGCGGGTGGGAGGCGCGCCTCCCATAGCACCGGGCTTCGGTCCGAAGCCGGCGCCGGCCGTGCCGGCCCCGGAGCCGAGGAGCGCCGTGACGGAGGCCGACGCCGAGCGCTTGCTCCGCGAGGCTCTCGGCCGCGTCTTCGGCGATCTCGCGAGCAGCCTCGGCAAGCAGGCCGCAGAGGCGAGCCCGCCGGCCGGCACGCCGCCCGAGACGCAGCGGTAAGCCCCGCCCCAACCGCGGATCGGCGTCAGCCGGCCCCGCCCCCCGGGCCGGCTGACGCCCGTAAGTTTCAGTTGTCAAAGAGCCAAGCCGCTTGCTCCATTTGTCACAAGCAGGCCATTCACGTCTTCCCGTGGACGCTTGAGCGGCCCGTCGTGCCTCACTGTCACAGGACAGGCTTGACACCGGGAATATTCATCCTATACTACCACATTATAGCGGTAACGGCAGCTTAGCTGCCGCGGGATAGATGCGGTGGCGGATCGGGTCAAGTCGGGATCTCGCCTCCGCGGAAAGGAGGGGAAGGGGCTCGCGGTCGAGCCCGGAGTCGAGTCAGGTTGGACCGGCGCCATGGTGGCGTCGTGAATCGAGCCCAGAGTGGCTCACCCCAGAAAAGGAGGAAGTATGCCTAGAGAGACGACGTACGCAGGAATCCTGGGCGAGCTGGTGAGGCTGAACGCCTCGCTGGCCGCCAACGCCGCGGAGCTTCCGCATATCGAGGGAGCTCGCGTCCGCCTCGACAAGCTGGTGACCGATGCGCAAGCGGTTGCTCGGCGGCAGGCGGAGCTGAGGGCCAGCAAGCAGGAGGCGAGCAAGGAGTTGCAGGCCTTGCTCGTCGCGGCCTCGCGAGTGGCGACCGCGATCCAGAAGCTCCTCGCCGAGCATTATGGGCCGCGGTCGGAGAAGCTCGCGGCGTTCAACCTGCAGCCGTTCCGTGGCCGCCGCCGTCCGCCCACGACGGAGCCGCCCACGCCGGAATCGCCCGAGCCGACGGCTCCTGACGACCCCAAGCTGTAATCATCTCCAGGGGAGCGTGCTGTTTACGCTCCCCTGCCTTTTTCTCTCCCTTCAAGCGATGTCACGCCGCAAGCTTCGGAGCGCCACCGTAAGCTTCGGAGCCGCACCGAAGCTTCGGATTTCTGTCGTAAGCGCCGGATTCTCGTTGTAAGCATCGGAGCTGTACCGAAGCTTCGGATTTCCATCGTATCCTTCGGAGCCGCGTCGTAAGCTTCGGTGGCGCACCGAAGCTTCGGATTCTCACCGTATCCTTCGGATTTTCATCGTAAGCTTCGGATTTCCGTCGTAAGCTTCGGAGTCACACCGAAGCTTCGGATTCTCATCGTCTCCTTCGGAGACGCACCGAAGCTTCGGATTTCCGTCGTAAGCTTCGGAGCCCTGCCGAAGCTTCGGATTTCCACCGTATCCTTCGGATTCACGCCGTAAGCTTCGGTACCCGCACCTCGCGATTGCGCTACGGCTGCGCGTTGGCGAGCGTCCCTCCGCCCTGGGTCCAGGCATTCAGCCCGCCGAGCAGACATGCCACCTGAGGAAAGCCTTTCGCCTGCAGCTCGAGCACCGCACGGGCGCTCGTATGCTCGGCATGTCAGGTGCAGTAGGTGATGACCAGCTTGTCTTTGGGCAGCTCGCCGGCACGTGAGCCGAGCTCGGAGAGCGGAAGCGAGATCGCACCCTGGGCGTGGCTCGCGTCGTACGCCTCCTTGGCGCGGACGTCCACCAGCACGGCCTCTCCCTTGGCGAGCGCCTGGCGGGCCTCGGCCACCGAGATTCGGCGGGCCGTGTCCTGGGTGGGAGCGGCCGGGGTCTCCTGGGGTGCGGCGAGCGCGGGAATCGCCACCAGCATCAGCAGTGCCCCGCCGGCGAACGCCAGTCCTCTACGTGGTATCCATCGCATCCTTGAACCTCCTGGGCGACAGTGTAACGTGACGCTCCGTCGAATCGCATGCTCGAGGTACATGGCTCGAGGATCAGGCCTCCGCGTCCAGAACCTTCAGCAACACCGCCTTGCCGTCACCCGGCCCGTAGAAGTCCGCCAGCTCGGCGATCTGCTCGTAGCCGCAGGCGGCGTAGAAGGCGCGGGTGGGCAAGTACTGCGGCCGCGTCGAGGTCTCGACGTAGACGCGGGTGCGGCCGGCGCTTGCCATGCAGGCTTCGGCGGCTTGCAGCAGCGCCGCGCCGATGTGTTTTCCCTGGAGCTGCGGATGGACGACGAGCCAGTAGAGATCGGCCGAAGAGGCAGTGCCGGGAATCGGTCCCCAGCAGGCGTAGCCCGCCACCTGGCCGTCCAACTCTCCGATGAGAAACCGGTAATGGCTCGCCTTCCCATTTTTCAGCCGGTCGTCCACCAGCTCCAGCGCAACCTCCTGCTCCTCCGGATTAAAGAATTCCGTGGCGCGAATCAACGTCTCGATCGCCGCCCGGTCCGCAGGAACGAGGTCGCCGCGGATGCGGAGATCGGAACGATCTCCGCACGCTAAGTTTGGGCCGGTTTTCGGTCTTCCATTCTGCGGTCGCCCGCGAACGGCATCTTCCACAATGCGTCCGACGGCTTCCCGCGCGGAGAGGCCCGCCTTGACCGTCGCGGCTACGAAGCCGGCGTCGGCCGCGAGCGCGGGGTTGGCGTTCACTTCCAGGACGTGCGGCTCGCCGTTTTCGTCCAGCCGCAGATCCACGCGGGCATAGCCGCGCAGGCCGCAGATCCGCCAGGCGGCGGCGGAAATCTCCCGCACCCGCTCGAGCAGCGCGGCGTCGGCGGGATCCTCCGGAAAATGGCGCCGCGTGTGCGCGTAGGCGAAGGAGCCCTGCAGCCATTTGGCCTCGTAGGTGACCACGCGCGCCATTCCTTCCGGATAGCCCTCGAAGACGATCTCGGCCACGGGCAGGACCTCGACGCCGCCTCCCCGGGCGAGCAGCGAGACGTTCAGCTCGCGGCCGGGGAGGTAATGTTCGGCGAGGATCGCCTCGCCGGGGAAGCGCGTTTGCAGATCCCGGGCGCGAGCGAGCGCATCTTCACGCGTGGCGCAGACCGGATCACCCTCCAATCCGAGAGAGGCATCCTCGCAGGCCGGCTTCAGAATCCATGGACCCGGAACGCGGTCGAGCAGCTCGGGACGGTCCGGATCGAGACGTCCGCCGGGTGCGACGGGCAGCCCCTCGGCCGCCAGCAACGCGCGGGTCGCCAGCTTGTCGGTGGTGAGCCAGAGGGCGGCGGTCGGCGAGCCGGTGAAGGGAAGGTTCATCAGCTCCATGGCCGCCGCGGCGGAGGAGTGCGCGGAGGGCATCCCGGGTGGCGACTCGAACAGGTTGAAGGCGACCGTTCCCGGATCGGCGGCGACGTAGAGCCACGGCTTCCAGGCCGGCACGGGGAGCGAGCGGTAGGGAATGCCCAGCGCCGCGAGCCCGGAAGCGACCCACTCTACGTCGGACACGATGTCCAGCGTCGAGGGATCGTCTCCTTCCTCGACCGGATTGAAAAGGATGAGGACGCGCGAGACCGCCGTCAGCTCCACAGCCCCCACCGGCGGCCCGAAGCCTCGACGACCTGGCCGAGCAGCTCTTCGTAGGAGATCCCGGCCCGGCCCGCCAGCAGCGGCAGGTCCGAGTAGGTGGGGTGCAGGCCGGGCAGCGGATTCACCTCCAGGAAATTGGGCTCGCCGGAGGCGTCGCAGCGCAGATCGACGCGCGCCAGATCGCGGCAGCCGAGGCTCTTGTAGGCGGCGAGCGCCACCTGCCGCGCCCTGACGGCGAAAGGCTCGCCGTCGAGCAGCCAGTAGTCCATCCAGGTGACGTAATCCTTTTTGTTCAGCGCCGTGTAGGCGGGGTCGGCGCCCTCGCGAAAGGAGATCTCCATGGCTCCGACCACGCGAGCGTCGCCGCCGTTGCCGGCGATGCCGATGGTCACTTCCCGCCCGGGCAGGAATCGCTCCACGAGCACCGGCTGGTGGAAGGTCCGGAGCAGCTCGGCGCAGGCTTCCCGCAGCTCTTCCCGATTTTCGACGCGGGAGCGCGCGGTCACTCCCTTGCTGCTCCCTTCGGCCAGCGGCTTGACGAAGAGGGGCGGCTCGAGATCCACGGACTCCGCGTCCTCCTGCCGCTCCACGACGGCGAACGGGGCCGTCGGCAATCCGTGATCGCGCACCACGCGCTTGGCCATCGCCTTGTCCAGCGTCAACGCGCAGGTCAGCGGATCCGAGAACGTGTACGGCTGGCCGAACATCTCACAGACGGCCGGCACCTGGGCTTCCCGCGAGCGGCCGCTCACTCCCTCGGCGACGTTGAACACCAGGTCCCACCGCTCGCCGGTGGTGAGACGGCGGGTGAGCTCGACGCCGCGCCCGATCCGTTCGGGGCGATGCCCGAGCTCGCCGAGAGCGCCGGCGAGGAATCCGATCGTCTCCTCCTCGTCGAATTCCATGACCTCCTCGGGCGCGAATCCCGCGGCGAGGTAGTCTGACTTCAGGTCGTAGCAAAGGGCGATGCGCAGCGGCTTCATGACTGGGGCTCGACGGGGTCGATGTAGGAGTAATTCTTCCCCTGCCAGTTGCGGATGCGCGCCACGCCATCCTCGTAACTCACGATCGTCTCCCGCTGCGCCGGCACCTTGCCGCCGCCGCCCGGAGCGTCGATGACGTAGGTCGGCATCGCGTAGCCGGTGACGTGGCCGCGGAGCTGATCCATCAGCTCCAGACCCTTCTCGACCGAGGTGCGCAGATGGCCGGTGCCGAGCACGGGATCGCACTGATAGAGGTAGTACGGCCGCACGCGCAGCTTGAGCAGGCCGCGGAAGAGTTGCCCAAGCGCCGGCGCCGAATCGTTGACGCCCTTGAGCAGCACCGTCTGGCAGCCGAGCGGAATGCCGCCGTCCGCCAGCAGGTCGCAGGCTTCGGCCACTTCGGGCGTCAGCTCCTTGACGTGGCAGAAGTGGAGGGAGAGCCAGACGCGATGCCGGCGCAGCACCCGCACCAGCTCCGGCGTGATGCGTTGCGGCAGGAAGCCCGGAATGCGCGTGCCGATGCGCAGGAACTCGATATGCGGAATCGCCCGCAGCCGGCCGAGCAGACGGTCGAGCGAAGCGTCGGACATCAACAGCGGGTCGCCTCCCGAGAGCAGCACGTCGCGCACCTCGGTGTGCTCCTCGAGATACGCGAGCGCCTCCTCGACGCGCCGGTTGAGCGGCTCGAGCTCGCCCTGGCTCACCAGGCGGCTGCGCGTGCAGTAGCGGCAATAGGCGGCGCAGGTGTCGAGCACGAGGAAGAGCACGCGGTCGGGATAGCGGTGCACCAGGCCTTCGGTGACGCTCGCGCCGTCCTCGCCGCAGGGATCGGTCATGTCGCCGCGGCTCACCAGGAGCTCGCTCTCCTGCGGCACCACCTGCAGGCGGATCGGACAGCGGGGATCGTCGGGATCGATCAACGCCGCGAACTGCGGCGTGACCGCGACGGAAAACTTCTCGCTCGCGAGCGTCAGGCCGCGGCGTTCGGAATCGGTCAGGGCGAGCAGCCTTTCGAACTGCTCGAGCCGCGTGAAGCGGTGGCGCATCTGCCAGCGCCAGTCGTTCCAGTGAGCGGGGTCGTACTCTTGGCCGAGGATCGCGCAGATGTCCTCGCGCCGGTTGGTCTCGACCGTGAACGAGGTCAAGGCCTGCTGCTTCATCTCGATGCTCCTCCGTTGAGAAGGGGTGAAGGGACGCAGCCGCGATGGGGAAAGCGACGGCTTTCCAGGCCGACGACCCACCCGGATCGAACATCCGGCGGGAAAGCCCCGGGGGGCTCCGTGAGCATGATCGGCTAGTTCGTCAACCCTGAAGGGGTGACACCGCAACCGGAACTGGTTACGGAAGCATGGATAGGCGGTGGGGGGATCGTGAAGGCTGCGAAGGAGATGCCGTTGGCGGACAGCCCGCGACGAGAGGTCGTGGACAGCGGGCTGTCCACGCTACTCGGAGGTTGGTCGGGCGAAACGTTCATCTCCACGTAATTAAAGATAGCGGAGTTCTGCCGGCTGTCAAGAGGTTTTTGATAGATCCTTCAACGGACGCCGCCGAAGATGGCGTGACCGGCTTTCATCCAGAAGACATCGATGCCCGCGAGGCCCGCCTCTTCCAGCCAGCGGAGCTGATCGAAGAGCGGCGAGGGATGATCGACCGGATCCGGCTCGGTCTCGGCCCAGAGGTTCCAGCGCAGGTCCACGAATCGCTGATAAGGCTCGAGGTCTCCGGCCAGCGCGAGCGAGCGGCGGCGCACCGACTCGTCCCATGCCGCGGCGGCCAACGCCTGAGCAGCGGGCGTCGCCGGCAGGACGAGGTCGGCGATGACCACGGCACCTCCCGGCGCGAGCGCCGCGGCGAGATCACGGTAGAGCCGGCGCTTGCCTTCGCCGTCGAGATGATGGATGGCGAGCGAGCTCACGAAGGCGCGCACGGGCTCAGAAAAAACTCGCCAGGAGGCATCGGCGAGATCGAACAAGCGGGCCTCGAAGCGATCCGCGAACGCGGCGCACGTGCCGCGGGCTTGCTCCAGCATGGCCGGCGAAAGATCCAGGCCGAGGACGCGGGCGCGCGGGAAACGCTCCAGCAGCGCCAGCGAGAGGAGCCCCTCGCCGCAAGAGAGATCCACGAGCAGGCCGTCGCCGGGCTCCGGAATCACCGCGGCGATGGTGGCGATCTGCTCCTCGCGCTCCGGCACGAAGAAGCGGCCGAGAGCGAGGAACTGGCGGCTGTCCGTCTCGTCCCAGGCGGGGGGGTGGTTCATGGCGGATACAATAGCCGACCATGAGCGACCACCAGCCCACCATCTTCGACAAGATCCTCGCGGGAGAGATCCCGTGCTGGAAGGTCTATGAGGATGAGCACGTCCTCGCCTTCCTCGACATCGGTCCGCTGTCGGCGGGCCATACGCTGGTCATCCCCAAGGAGCGCAAGGCGCAGCTCCACCAGCTCTCGGACGAGTCGGCCGCCGCGGTGGGCCGCGTGCTGCCGCGGCTCTGCCGGGCGGTGATGAACGCCACAGGCGCCACCGCCTACAACGTCCTGCAGAACAACGGCACGGAGGCGCACCAGGTGGTGATGCACGTGCACTTCCACATCATCCCGAAGTTTGGGAGCGAGGGACTCGGCATCGGCTGGCCCGCCCGCACGCTTTCCGCCGAGACCGCCAAGGAGCTCCAGGAGAAGATCCGCCGCGAGCTGGAGGCTTAGGGCGTGCGTGCGGTCGAGATCCGCGGCGCCTTCGGCCTCGACAACCTCGCCCTGGTCGAGCGGCCCGATCCGCGGCCCGGTCCGGGACAGGCGCTGGTGCGGCTCAAGGCCGCCTCGCTCAACTATCGCGACCTGCTGACCGTCGAAGGGAAGTACAACCCGAAGCAGAAGCTGCCGCTCATTCCCTGCTCGGACGGCGCCGGCGAGGTGGTGGAAGTCGGCGAAGGCGTGACGCGCGTCGCGCCGGGAGACCGCGTCTGCGCCAATTTCGCCCCGCGCTGGATCTCCGGCCCGCCGACGCGCGAGAAGCTGCGCGCCACCCTCGGCGGCCCGCTCGACGGCACGCTCGCCGAGCTGGTCGTCTTCGATCAGGAGGCGCTCGTCAAGATCCCGGAGCATCTTTCAGACGAGGAAGCCGCCACCCTCCCCTGCGCCGCCGTCACCGCCTGGAGCGCGCTGGTGACGGAAGGCGGCGTGACCGCGGGAGAGAGCGTGCTCGTCCAGGGCACGGGCGGCGTCTCCCTCTTCGCGCTGCAGATCGGCAAGCTCCTCGGCGCGTGTGTCATCGCCACCTCCAGCCGCGACGAGAAGCTGGCGAGGGTGCGGGAGATGGGCGCCGCGGAAACGATCAACTATCGCGAGGTGCCCGAGTGGGGAGTACGCGCCAAGGAGCTGACCGGCGGCGCGGGAGTCGATCATGTCGTCGAAGTCGGCGGCGCGGGCACGCTTCAGCAGTCGCTCCGCGCCGTGCGCTTCGGCGGCACGATCAGCCTGATCGGCAACCTCGCGGGCACCAAGACCGAGCTGTTGCTCACCCAGATCTTCATGCAGAGGATCCGCGTCAACGGCATCCTCGTCGGCCATCGCGAGGGCTTCGAGGCGATGAACCGCGCCATGGCCCTCCACGGCGTCCGCCCGGTGATCGACCGGATCTTCCCGTTCGAAGAGTTCCGCGCCGCCTTCGACCACATGGCGGCGGGGGACCACTTTGGGAAGATCGTGGTGAGGATCTGAGGGATAAAATTCTTCGTAGGGGCGGGGACAAGCCCCGCCCCTACGTTCGTTTCCGAACCTACTTCACCTCGATCGCCCCCTGCTCGCTCAGTAATCCGATCCCGGCCTCCGCTACCTTCTGGCGGAACGCCGCCACGTCCTCGGCGAAGAGCTTGTTGAAGTCGGCGAGCACGGTCTTCACCGTGGTCTCGGCTTCTTCCAGATCGTCCAAGGTGGTGGGCGACGGCTTGCTCCAGGTGGACTCGAAGGCGCGGCCGACGTCCGAGGCTTTGTTCCACGGAGTCTCGTCCTCGACGATGCCCTTGGTGTCCGGCGGCACGTAGAGCCGGCGCTCCATCGCCGAGAGCTTCTTCTGCAGGTCCCGCGCCGCTTGGGCCAGCGGTTTGTCCGGATCTTCGCCGTCCTTCGCCGCGCCGGCGTCCGTCTTCTCGCGCTCCTTCTTGCGCGCCTCCAGCTTGGCGAGCACGACCTTGACGTCGTCCTTGGCCGCGGCGAGGCGCGAGATGGCGTCCGCCACCGCGTTCTGCAGCGCGCCGGCACGCACCACCGCGGCCTCCCGCGCCTGCCAGTCCGCATCGGTATTGGCGAGCGCCGGATCGGCGACCACCTGCAGCGTCTGCTTCGCCTCCTTGTCGCGGAACTTCACGGTCACGGTGTAGGTGCCGGGCGCCACCACCGGGCCGCTGTCGCGCTGGAAGAACCCGCCGCGTTCGCCCAGCGGCGGCCGGCGGAAGGAGTCGCGGCCGAAGTCCCAGGCGGCACGGTTGAGGCCGAGCTTGGCCGGCCCCTCTATCTTGCGGACGAGCTTGCCCGCGGCGTCGGCGATGCGGATCTCGACCTTCGGCTCCTTGTCCTTTCCATCCGCTCCGCCTTCCTCGGCCGATGGCCGGCCGCGGACTTCCTCCTTCGTCGGCTGATCCTCCTTGACCGGGCCGCCCGGCGTTTCCGCCGGCGGCTGGGCCTTGGCCCGCGCCGCGGCGCGCTCGGCTTCCTTGCGCGCCCGCTCCTTCTCGGTGTCCGGCAGAGGCAGGCCGGAAGCGTTCAGCGAATAGGTGATGAGCGCTCCATAGGCGCGGTTCTCGCCCTGGTACTCGCCGGCGCCGCCGCCCCGCACGCCCCCGCCCGGCCGGTTGCGGTGCAGCATCGCCGGCGCGCTCGGGAAGAGATGCACCGGCTCGGCGAGAGCCTCCGCCGAAACCTCGCGCAAGGGCGTGATGTCGTCGAGCACGTAAAGGGCGCGGCCGTGGGTGCCGATGACGAGATCCAGGTCGCGCGGATGGATCACCAGGTCCATCACCGAGGCCGTCGGTATGCCGTGGCGCCAGGGCAGCCACTTGCCGCCGCCGTCGAAGGAAACCCACAAGCCGAATTCCGTGCCGAGGAAGAGCAAGTCCTTCTTCACCGGATCCTGCTCCACCGACAGCGCGTAGCCTCGCAGGTCCTTGGTCGCCAGGCTATTCCAGGTCTTCCCCCAGTCGTCCGTACGGTAGACGTAGGGCTTGAAGTTCTCGCGGCGGTGATTGTCGAACACCACGAAGGCCGAGCCGGCGTCGAACTTCGACGGCAGGATGTGCGGGATCCAGGTGTTGGCCGGCACGCCGTGGACGTTCTTCTCGACGCTCGTCCAGGTGGCGCCGCCGTCGCGCGTCACGTGCAGCCGGCCGTCGTCGGTTCCCACCCAGATCACACCCTTCTGCAGCGGGCTCGGCGCGATGGCGATGATGGTGGTGAAGTTCTCGGCCGCGGTGACGTCCGGGGTCAGGCCGCCGGTCTTCGACTGCTGCTGCCACTCGGAATTGTCGGTCGTCAGGTCCGGGCTGATGATCGTCCAACTGGCGCCGCGGTCCGCCGACTTGTGGACGTACTGGCTGCCGTAGTAGATCGTCCCTGGCTCGAAAGGATCGACGCCCAGGCCGGCGTTCCAGTTGAAGCGGAGCTTCTCGAGGCCGCTCTCCGGCTTCGGCTCGGGAGGCTGGATGGGGTTGAATTCCAGCCCGCGCAGATCCCAGCGGACCAGCTCGCCGCCCTGGGACATCGAGTAGCCCGCCAGCGAGTCCTGCGGATCGGGCCGCGTGTCGAAGCCGTCGCCCCCGCCCACCGGCTCCCACTTGGAGCTCCGGATCCCTCCCTGCTCCCAGGCCGAGCTCGGGCCCCGCCACGAGCCGTTGTCCTGCAGGCCGCCGTAGATGTTGTACGGCGTCTCCATGTCAACCGCTACGTGGTAGTACTGCCCCAGCGGCAGAGTGCCCACGAATTGCCAGGTCTCTCCCCGGTCGTGGCTGATGGCGACGCCTCCGTCGCTGCCGGTGACGATGTGATTGGGGTCCTGCGGGTCGATCCAGATGGCGTGATAGTCGCCGTGGACCTCGCGCGAGCGGCCGAGCGTGTTGAACGTCTTGCCGCTGTCCTCCGAGAAGCGGAGACGGGCGGTCAGGCTGTAGAGGCGGTTCGGCCACGCCGGATCCACTTCGATATCGGCGTAGTAGAACGGCCGCTCCGCCGTCCGCTGGTCCTCGTTGACCTTCTCCCAGGTCTTGCCGCCGTCGGTCGAGCGGAGGAGCGCGCTCTTCTCGGCCTCCACCAGGGCATAGACGACGTTCGGGCTCGAGCGTGAGATGGCGAGACCGATCCGCCCGAGGTCGCCTTTCGGCAGGCCGTCCTCCTCCGTGTAGCGCTTCCAGGTCTCACCCCCGTCGTGGGTGACGTAGAGGCCCGAGCCCGGGCCGCCGGAGCGGAAGAACCAGGGCCAGCGCCGGTAGTCCCACAGGGCGGCGAAGAGCTTGTTCGGATTGCTCGGATCGCCGATCAGGTCCGCCGCGCCGGTGCGCGGGTCCACGTAGAGGACCTTGCGCCAGGTCTTGCCGCCGTCGGTCGTTTTGAACACGCCGCGGTCGGCGTTCTCGCCCCAGACCTGGCCCATCGCCGCCACCCAGGCGACGTTCGGATCGGCGGGGTGAAGCACGATGCGGTGGATGCGCTCCGTGGCCTCGAGCCCCAGGTGCGTCCACGTCTTGCCGCCGTCGAGCGAGCGGTAGATACCGTTGCCGATCGACACGCTGTTGCGCGGATTGCCCTCGCCCGTGCCCACCCAGACGACGTCGGGATTGGACTGGTTGACGGCGATGGCGCCGATCGAAGCCACCGGCTGGTCGTCGAACACCGGCGTCCAGGTGAGCCCGCCGTTGACCGATTTCCAGACGCCGCCGGCGGCCGCTCCGACATAGATGACGTCGGGATTCGAGGCCACGACATCGACGGCGGCCACGCGGCCGCTCATCGCCGCCGGGCCGATCGACCGGGCCTTGAGGCCGGCGAGCAGGTCCGGATCCACGGAGCCCGCCGCGAGAGCCGTTCCAGGCAGGAAAAGAAGCGCGAGCGCTGCGAATCTCAGGATTCGGATCATGGATTTCCCCCTCGGATGATGGCAAAGACGACTACCGCGACGCTACATAGCGCAGTAGGGTGGGTTCGTCAACGGGGGGAGCTGTCCTTCTGCGGAGCTGAGCTCGGCGCTCCTACACCGTCACCATCGTCCCGTCGAACTTGGTGAACGTGAAGCCGTCGAACTTCTCGTTGTAGCAGGCCCGCTGGTCGCGCAGGATGCTGATGGCGAGCGCCTCGCCGGCGCGCAGCGATTCGAGCGCGTCCGAGCGCCAATGCACTCCGGCGATGTTGCGGCCGGTGGCGACGTTGGAGGCCAGCTTGTTCAGCTCGCCGCGCACCGTCAGCTCCGGACCGGTGTAGGGCTCGAGCGCGAGGCCGTCCGCGGTCGGCACCACCGGGTTCGGGATGACAAAGTTCTCGTCGAACAGCGCCTTCAGGATCGTCACGCAGGCTCCCGCCACCGTGGCATGGCCCGCGGTGTAGGAAGGATGGGTCGGAGCACCTTCCGGGAAGGCCAGGGGCAGGAGATAGCTGCCGTTCTCGCCGTGCACGCGGTCCAGGACGGGCGAGTCGAGCTGCTTCGCATAGATGACGCCGGGGTAGCGGTCGTGCACGATCTGGTTGTGCACCAGGCCGCCCCAGGCTTCGGGCCGCAGCCGGCGGTTGACCTGCCACTTCTTGTGCCAGGTCACCTTGAGAGCGCGCGAGGCCACCTCGCACATCAGCGCCTTCATGTGAGGCGGGCCGAAGGTGGTGAAGCCGATCTGGGTCGGATTGCCGATGTAGGGGTTGCCCTTGTTGAACGGGCAGCCGATGCCGCCCGAGAGAGGATCGGAGCTCGGCGGCGTCATCAGGATCAGGCAGGCGTTGAAGTAGGCCTGGAAGAGGACGTCGATGTGCACCCACTGCGAAAGATCGCGGCCGTTACGGATGTAGCGGCGGACGGGATCGAAGTCGGCCGCCGCCGATTCGGGGAAATCCCCGTTCTGCACCGCCAGCCAGTTGTCATAGTCCGTCAGATGATCGGTGCCGGGCAGCAGGGTGCGCATCTTGCGCTCGATGTACTCGACGCCGAACGGCGTGTTGAGCCACATGAACTGGGAGATGTAGGGCCCGACCCGGGTGCCGGAAAGGACGTCCCGGAAGAGGGTCTGCGGCGTCACCTTGCCGTTGGCCTTGAGGCCCTTGAAGTCGCCGCCGAAGCGGTTGAGATCGGCGCAGGCCGCGGCCACGCCCGCGTTTCCCGCGTAGTCGAGGAAGTTGACGTCGCGCAACAGCGCCATCCAGTAGAGCTCGACACCTTCGCCGGCTTCCTCGGCGCTGGCGAGGGCCGGCGGCGCCGGCACCGCGATCTCGTGCGAGTCCGCCCCCTCGAGATCGAAGGCCAGACCGCCCTGCGGGGAGGTCAGCTTGTTCGTGCCGCCGAGGATGACGGCGTCGAAATCCTCCGGACGATTCGACGTGATGGCGCGCAGGAGGCTGTCGTAAGCCGCCGGCTCCACCTCGCCGAAGCTGTCGTGCGGCAGTCCCTTCGTGTAGTTGCCGATGCGGTTCGGATACCGGCTCTCGTCGCCGTTGGTGAGGTGCCGCGCCATGGGCTGGCTCTTGTGGTACGTCGCGGCGTCCATGCGCATCTGGAAGGCGCGGTTGCGCCGCAGGATGCCCGCCGGAGCGGCTCCCAGGGCGTCCGGTAAGGCCACCTGGGCCGCCTCGGCCTTCAGCGGCGCCAGACCTGCGGCGCTCGTGGCCATGGCCGCGGCGGCGCCCAGGCCGCCGAGGAAATTGCGCCGGCTCAGCCCGGGCGAATCTTCCCCTACCGTCTCGTCCTCGATCGATCGCATCAGGAGACCTCCTTCTAAGCAGGTTTTCTTGCCGGGGAGACGATGGGCGACCCGCCGGGGGCTCGCCGGAGATTCCTCTTCCACTCCCGAGAAGCGACAGCCTGAAATAGCACCGACCGTGGGAGCTTATAGCAAAACAGCATTCCCGGGGGCCGGCTTGACAGCCGCAACGCCGTATGTCATAAAAGCAAAGTATCGGCCAGCGACGTACCCGGGAGGTGGACACCATGTTCCATACAGCAGTCTCTCGCCCCTGCGCGGCAACGGTTCCTACCCGGGTGCGCCGCTGGCTCCTCTTTTTGATGGCAGCCTTGGCGGCCGCTCCCGCCTTCGCCGCCGGCCCCCCGGCGCCCTACCTGGTGCGAGACATCAATCCCACGGAACAAGCCTGGTTCCCGGAGTGCAACCTCCTCTGTCCGCCGAGCCCGGCCTACCGCGGCTCGCTGCCCACCGACCTCACGCCCCTCGGCAATCGCGTTTTCTTCATGGCCTTCGAGGGCGCTCACGGTCTGGAGCCGTGGGTCAGCGACGGCACCGAGGCCGGCACCTTCCTGCTGGCCGACCTGTGGCCCTTTTACTACGACTCGACTCCGCACTTCATCGGCAAGCTGGGCAGCCGGGTCCTGTTCTGGGCGGACGAGATAGGAGGCGGATACTACAGAACTCTGTTCGCCACCGACGGCACGCCGGCCGGCACGACCGAGCTGAGCCTGCCGTGCTCGCCGGAATGTGGCGACCAGACCCTCGTGACCGCCGAGCTCGAAGGCCAGCTCTTCCTCGCCGCCTACAGCAGGAGGCAGAATCATTCCTTCCTCTATCGCACCGACGGCACCCCGGCGGGCGGCCACCTCGCCGCCGATCTCTGCCCCGGCGGCATTAGCTGTTCGCGCAACGTCCGCGAGATGGTGGTCTGGAAGGGGCAGCTCTACTACCTGACCAACTACGCCGACGAGCCCGGCCGCCTCTACCGCCTGTCCTCGGCGGAGGCGTCCCCGGTGGAGGTGCTCGCCGCCTGCGAGGCGAAGAGCCACCTGACCCCGTTGGGTGACCGCCTATTGTTCGCCGGCACCTGCCCGGGCGGTCCGCCCGGTCGCTCGCTCTACGCGCTCGACGGTCCCGAGGCGACGCCGCGTCTCGTCCAGGACTTCAATAGCGGCAGCGACCCCGACTCCGTGGCCACCTGGGGCGGCGATCGCGCCGCCGTCGTCGTCGGCCACAAGCTGTGGATCACCGACGGCGCCGCGGGCGGGACAGTGCCGGTCGCCGGGATGCTCCACGTGACCTGGGTCGTCCCCTTTCGCGACCTCCTGCTGGTGAGCGGCACCGGCGAGAGCCAGGCGGGGCTGTTCGCGCTCGACCGCGCGGGCCACCTCACGCTCCTGCACGCCGGCTCGATCGAGACCCCAGCGCAGCCCGGGGGGGATTTCGCCTTCTTCACCAGCCGGGAATCGACGACCGGCAGCGAGCCCTGGTTCACCGATGGGACGCCGGCCGGGACCGGCCTGCTGGCCGATCTCAAGCCGGGGCCGGAATCCTCCTCGCCGGGCTTCGTGCGCGGCGGCGACCTGGAAGGCTACGTGCTGGCCGGAGAGCACGTCTTCTTCCCTGCCGACGACGGGCAGCACGACAGCGAGCTGTGGGCGGTGAAGATCGGCTCCGCCCCGCGCATCGTCACGCCGCCGGCGAGCCAACAAATCCAGCCCGGCGCCGCCGTTAGCTTCACGGTTGCCGCCGAGGGCAGCGCACCGCTGAGCTACCAGTGGCTCCGCAACGGCGCTCCCATCGCCGGCGCCACGGGGGCGACCTATACGCTGGCGGCAGTGACGCAGGCCGACCACGGGGCCCAGCTCGCGGTGACGGTGAGCAACGCCTTCGGCAGCGTCACCTCGGTTCCCGCCACGCTCACCGTGGCGGTGGCGCACGGCCTGCTCGGCACCTACTTCGGCGACCCGACGCTCGGCGCCGCTCGCCTGCAACGCACCGACCCGCAGGTCGATTTCAACTGGGGCACCGGCTCACCGGCCGCCAACCTGCCCGCGGATGACTTCTCCGTCCGCTGGACCGGCGAGGTGGAGACACCGGCGACCGCCACCTACACCTTCCACGTGCGCAGCGACGACGGCGTCCGGCTGTGGGTCGACGATCGGCTGGTGATCGACGACTGGGGCCCCCACCCGGCCCGCAATGCCCACGGCACCATCGCGCTCGTCGGCGGCCACCGCTACCGGCTGCGGCTCGAGTACCGCGCGCTGGCGGGCAACGCGCTGGTGCGGCTGCTGTGGAGCCGCCCGGGCATGCCGCGCCAGGTCGTCCCCTCGGTGCGGCTGTTCCCCGGCAGCTAAGCTCGGCTGAGCTTAGAACGGCGGCAGATACCCGCGCTGCAGCAGGAACCCGGCGTAGCGCGAGGCCGACGCGGGCCCGGCGAGCTCGAAGCCCAGCGCGTCGGCCACGCGGTTGACGAGATTGAAGTTGGCGCAGACGTGGACGGCGTCGGCGATTGCCTCGTCGGAGAGGCCGGCCGCCCGCAACGGCGCCACGTCCGCCGGTCCCACCTCCTGAGGCGTCAGGGTGAGCTTCTCGAGAAACGCCAGCGCCGCCCGGAGCGGTTCCGAGATGGGGGCCGTCCGATAATCCGCCAGCGTTGCCTCGACCAGATCCGCTTTACCCGATGCCCGCGACGCGACCGCGCCGTGCGCGACCTTTCAGAACAGGCACTGGTTGAGCCGCGAGACGAACGCCGCCATCAGCTCGCGCTCCCAGACGCTCCACGGCGAAGGCCCGCGCAGGATGGACTGGACCCAGCGGTCGTAGGACGCGCCGAAGAACTCCCGGCGATAACAGATCGTACGGATCACGTCGGGCACCCGCACCCGGTGCTTCAAGGTCA
Organism: Thermoanaerobaculia bacterium; assembly: GCA_044868005.1. Taxonomy (GTDB): domain Bacteria; phylum Acidobacteriota; class Thermoanaerobaculia; order Multivoradales; family UBA5704; genus DATARR01. Next base: position 79,853 of record JBIOVX010000044.1, read on the forward strand.
GCCAGGCGACCAGGAAGTGGTAGCGCAGCGGGCGCCTGGATTGAACCCTCTTGAGGCGCATCAGGCATCTCCCGCCAGGGCGGCGAGCCCGCGTTCGAGCCGGCCGACCCCGGCGCCCAGGGCGGCGGCGAGCGTCAGCTCGAAGATCGCGTCCTCGGAATAGCCGGCGCGCTGGAGCCGCTCGATATCCTCGTCGGTCACCTGCCAGGCTTGGCGGATCACCTTGTCGACGAAGTCCGCAAGCTCCGGCGGGACGGAGCCGGCCGCTTCCCCTTGGCGGCCGCCGGCCACGGCGGCCCGCGCTTCGACGGCCTGGCGCAGCGCGGCGTCTGTCGTCCCCCTTCCGGTGAAGACGGACTGCCGAAGCCGCTCGACCCAGACGCCGTGGCGATCCATACCTTTCCGGAAAGTATGGTGCAATTCGATTTCGGTTGCGAGCCGGTGCCGCCGCAGGCTCGCCCAAGCAGCTGGTGTGCACCTTCTAAGAGTAGGAAGTTGAGGAGGCCGCGCTCAGTACAAACCCGTCGTTCAAGACAAGGAGAGACACATGAAAAGAGGCATCTTGTTGGCAGCGCTCGCGGTCGTACTCCTGGTCGGTGTTTCACCCCTGGCCGCCGATGTCGTGATCCGGCGCGGCGTCGACACCTTCACCACCACCGCCAACGGCACGACCTTCTATGACTTCGCCGCAAGCCCCATCCCCGCGGGCTTCTTCTGCAAGGGCTCCGCGCCTTTCACCGGCCGCGTAGCCTTCAGGGGCCTGCCTCTCGAGACCGGATCACCCGGGCAGCTCCATGGGGCGGATACGGTCATCGAGCGGCTCGACGACGCCGCCTTCGACGCCAATGGCACCGCCGTAACGCGCATCCGGTTCCGGGCTCTGTCGCTGGTGAGCATTGCCCCCGTCAAGACCGGATGCGGCGCCTTCCACGTCTACGCATCCCTGGCCGGCCAGCAGCGTGAGACGACGATGCGCATCTACCAGACCGAGAAGGGCGGCGGCCACTTCGTCGCGCCGCTGGCGGTCGACGTCCGCCTGAGCTTCATCCCGGTGAAGCAACCCCGGGGAAAGGCCGCGCGCAAGCTGGAGCTCAAAGGCAGCTTCGACTTTCCCGCGGCTCCCCTTCCCTGGAGCCTGACAGGAGGTGCGCAGACCAAGCGGCTAGGCGGTTCCATCCTCGTGGATACGGACGGCGATCTGAAGCCCGAGACGCTGCTGTTCGGCAGCACGAACTTCTGGCCGGGCTGGTCGCCGGACGGCCGTACGCAGCAGAAGGGGTGCACGTTGTGTGAGCCGGAGACCTGCCACGATGACGACGGCGAGCAGCATTGCACCGGGCCGATCTACGCCTGCTATCCGTACAATTGCCCCTAGGCAGGGATTTATCCCCGGACTGGATCAGCGGTCCAGTCCGGGACCTGCGGCATCAGGAGTCTCGGGACTCTTGATGCCGCGGGCGAACCACTGCATCCAGGCGACGTCCTGGGTGTCCCGGATGCGCAGATGCAGCGGTTGCCGGAGGTCGTGCGGCTCGCCCGGATAGCGGATGAGCCGCGCGGGCGTGCCGAACGTTCGCAGCGCGGCGAAGTAGTTCATGCTGTGGAACGGCGCATCGGTCTCGTCCTCGTCGCCGTGGTGCAGCAGGGTGGGCGTGCGCACCCGGTCGGCGTGCGTCAGGTTGCTGCGCTCGCGCCAGTGCTCCGGCTTCGTCCAGGGGTTGCCGCCGAGGAACCAGAGCTCCAGGTCGTAGTGGGCGCCTGCTCCGTACTCGCTCACCCAGTCGCTCACCATGGCGCCGAGGCTCGCAGCCTTGAACCGCGTGGTCGTGGTCAGGGTGTAGCCGGCGAGGATCGCGCCGTAGGACCAGCCGTCGATCGCCAGACGGTCCGCATCCGCGATCTTGCGCGCGACCATGGCATCGACGCCGGCCATGAGGTCGCGCCGGTCGCCGCCGCCGATGTCGAACTTGTTGCCCTGCATGAGCTCGTCGTCGTAGTTGCTCGTGCCGCGGACGTTGGGTAAAAGCTGCGCGTAGCCGAGGCCCGCGTAGACCTGGTGCTTGCAGGAGAAGCTGTTCAGCCAGGCGCATCCCGGCCCGCAGGCGACGTGCACGATCATCGGCAGGGGCTTCTGCGGGGCCGTGTCGCCGGGCGGCAGATAGAGCAGACCCTCGATCGGCTTGCCGTCGAAGCTCTTCCACTGCACCCGCTGCGCCGATCCCAAGGCGATTTCCTCTCTCACCCAGGGATTCAGGTCGGTGATGCGGCGCTGGCGGTCGGCGGGTATGGCGGCATCGCCGATGTAGACGTCGGGAGGTGTCGTGAAGTCGTGGTAGACATAGGCGAAGGTCCGGCGATCGGCGGACCATGACGCGACGCGGACGTTTCCTTCCGTCCGCACGAGCGGTGTGATCCGCCCCGAGGCCACGTCGATGCGGACGGGGAAGCGCGCGGTGCCGTAGCCGCTGGAGACGAAAAGGGATTTCCCATCCGGCGAGAAGACCGCCTGAGTGAATCTCCCGATGTGGCGCGGGGTGAGGTTCCGTGTCTCGCCGGTCGCCACGTCCAGGCGCCAGAGATCGCCGTTGCCGAACTCCCAGCGGTCGAGGCGCACCGCGGTGAAGACGACGGACTCGCCGTCCGGCGACCAGAACGGATCGCCTTCCGGAGCCGCGTTGTGGGTGAGCTGGCGGCTCTCTCCGGTCGCCAGATCGACCACGAACAGCTCGGTTCTGGCGCGCGTGTTCCTTTGGTTGTCCGGCCTTGCCGCGACGATGGCGCGGCGGCCGTCCGGCGAGAGATCCGCGCTGTTGATCGACCAGTCGCGGTGGGTGATGCGCGTCAGCGCCGCCGCGGCGAGGTCGTAGCGCCAGAGGTTCAGCCAGTAGTTGCGGGTCTGCCCGTTGGAGCCTTCGTCGACGAAGACGGCGTCGGACTCGGCGCCGGGACCGGAAGCCGAGGCCTCCGGGCGGACCACCAGGAAAAACTTGCCGTCGCGAGAGAGCTGCCACGTGCCGTCCGGCCCGGGGCCGAGGTGGCTGCGCTGAACGGCCTCGGCCTCCTCTATACCTTGTTCGAAAAGCTCGCGGCTCCGCCCTTCTCCCTCGCCGACCCCACGCAGAAAGAAGACCGAACGCGAGGAAGGTGCCCACATCGGCGACGCGTCGCCCTCGCGCAGAAACTCCCGCGGCGGGCGGCTGCCGTCCGTAGGCGCGAGCCAGGTCGAGGAGTGCCGCGCGTTCTCGGCGAGGACCGCGCGCTCGACGGTGTAGAACACCCATTGCCCGTCGGGCGAGAGGAGGGGAGCCCCGGGTTCGGCGAGACGGAACTGGTCGTCCACCGTCATCGGCCGCTTGACCGGCTGAGCCGACGCTCCAGCGCAGGACAACAGGACCACGAAGCAGGCAATGCTTTGACGACGGTAACGAGCGCGACGCGATGTGAACAAGGCTTCACCTCCAGAAGGCGAATCTACCTGTGCGCCGCAGGAAGAGTCTTGTCGTTTCGAGCGTTTTTGTCAGGAAGCGATCAGCTTGCGGTACTGGCCGGGCGTCATGCCGGTGAGGCGCTTGAAGGCCTTGGTGAGCTGGGCCTGGTCGGCGAAGCCGCTCTCCAGCGCCACTTCGGCCAGGCTGCGGTTCCGGCTCCGCAGCAGCTCCGAGGCGTGACGCACCCGGCACTGGCGCAGGAAGTCGCCGGGAGAGCAGCCGAACCGCCGCCGGAAGCAGCGGCTGAGATGCAGCGGATCGACGCCCAGAGTCTCGGCGAGCTGCCGGACGGTGAGCCGGCTCTGGAAGCAGTCCTGGATCAAGTCGCGGGCGCCGCCGAGCCAGGCCTGTGGATTCCTGCCGGCGCGATCGATTTCGCGCGCGGTGAGAGCGAGGAGCTCGAGCGCGAGGCCCTCGACGACGAGCGGCGACACCTCGTCGCCCGAGCGCAGCTCACGGTACAGCCTGGTGCCGAGGAAGGGCAGCTCTCCCGTCGTGAACCCCACCTCATGATCGATCAGGCCGCCGTGGCCGCCAACCAGCGCCAGGGTCTCCGTCTCGATCGAGAGAGTGAGGAAGCTCCCGCCCCGCGAATCAGGATGAAACCGGTCGCAATGCGTGGTCCCGGCGGGATGGAAAAGCATCGTCGCCGGCCCGCAGGTCCCTCCGGCGCCGCGCGCGCCCGTGATGTATCCGCCCCTCAGGATGAAGCAGAAGTGAGCGTGCGAGTGCGAGTGCCTGCCGAACATCTTCTCTTTGGGGTCGGCGATCTCCGCCAGCGAAAATCCCCGCACGGCGAGGGCGTGCCGGCGCTCGCCGTTGAAGATGCCGAAGGGGAGCTTTTTCATGGCGTCCCCCGGGCGCCGCGTCGTGCGGAAAAGAGGAACAGGTGTTGCGAGGGGAGCGTCTCGATCCGTTTCACCAGCACGAACCCGGCCGCGCTCCACTCCGCGAGCACCTGCTCGACGGACATCCGGTGCCGGATGTTGATGTGGGACGCGGAGTCGCCTTCGAGGCGGTACTCGACGAGGGCCACGGTGCCGCCGGGAACGAGGCTCTCGCGGATGCGGGCGAGCATCGGCTCCGGCTTCTGGAATTCGTGGTAGACGTCGACGAGCAGGATGCGGTCCATGCCGTGCGCCGGGAGCTTGGGATCGGTCTCGGTGCCCAGGACCGGCACGATGTTGGTGATCCCTTCCTTGGCGACGTAGGTCCTGAGCAGGTCCAGCATCTCGGGCTGGATGTCCACCGCGTAGACCTTGCCCGCGGGACCGACGGCCTTGGCGAGCCGGCGGCTGTAGAACCCGGTGCCGGCGCCGATCTCGGCTATGGACATCCCCTCGCGCAACTTCATCGCCGCGAGCGTCAGCTCCGGCTTCTCCAACTCGGCGCGGCCCTCCCGCTCCAGCCAGGCGGCGCCCTCGAAGCTCATTACGTTCGAGGGCTGGCGCTTGGCAGCGGGAGCGGCGCTTTTGCCGTCGGCCGGCAGCGGCGAGCCACAGGCGGCGTGGAGGAGGAGCAGGAGACAGGGGAGCAGCCAGCGTAGGAAACGCCGGCTCATTGCGATCTTCCGGACGGCCCCAACGGCCGATGCATGATCAGGAACTCCCACACGATGCGCCCGCCGATGAGGTGCTCCTGGAGGATGCGCTCCAGCACCGGCGGATCGCAGTGGCCGTACCAGGTGCCGTCCGGATAGACGACGGCAATCGGTCCGCCCGTACAGATGTCCAGGCAGTTGGCGCGGCTGGCGTAGACGCCGCCGTGCCTGGTGAGGCCGAGCTGCTTGAGCCTCTTCCGCAGATACCGCCAGGCCTCGTAAGAGCGCTTGCGCGGGCTGCACTTGGGCTTCGTGGGATCGCAACAGAGAAAGATGTGGCGGTCGATCTCCGGCACGCCGTGCTTTTCCGCCTTGCGCCGCTGCTTTTCGAGGTCGTCCCGCGAGGGCTCGAAATCCTTCATCGACGACTACTCTAGCAGGCGGGAGCTACAATGCCCGGTATGAAGAGCTTGATCGGCATCGTCCTCGCCGCTACGGCGGTTCTGTTTCTCTCGCCGTCGGTGCGGACTCCAGCGCCGGCTCCGGTCTCCGAGGGCCGTCCCAACGTCCTCGTCATCATGACGGACGACCAGACCGTCGAGGACATGCGCGTGCTGCCCAGGACGCGGGCGCTGCTGGCGGCGAAGGGCACGTCGTTCGCCAACAGCTTCGTCGCCTACCCGCTCTGCTGCCCCTCGCGCTCGACGTTCCTGACCGGCCAGTATGCGCACAATCACGGCGTCCTCGGCAACGGCGGGCCGACCGGCGGTTATCAGCGGCTGGACCATGCGAACACCCTGCCGGTCTGGCTGCAGGAGGCCGGCTATTTCACCGCCCATCTCGGCAAGTACCTGAACAACTACGGCGTGGATTCGCCGGCGCCGCCCGCCGGCTGGTCGCGCTGGTTCGGGCTCATCGATCCCACGACGTACAAGCTCTATGACTACACGGTGAGCGACGACGGCGTGCCGGTGGCCTATGGCCACGACGACGCGGACTACCAGACTGACGTGCTGGCCGAGGAGGCCGAGAGGATCCTGCGTTCGCGCGCCGGCGAGAGCCAGCCGTTCTTCGTCACCGTCGCGCCGGTCGCGCCTCACCTGGAGAAGCTCGGCGGCAAGCAGGTGGCGCCCCGCGCCGCGCCACGCTACGAAGGACGGTTCGCCAACGAGCCCCTGCCTGGCAGGCCTTCCTTCAGCGAGCCCGACGTGAACGACAAGCCCGCCCACATCCGGAAGCTGCCGGCGCTCGCGCCTTCCAAGGAGGCCCACGAAACCGACGTCTACCGCGCTCGCCTCGCTTCGCTCCTCGCCGTCGACGATCTCGTCGAGCGTCTGGTGGACGCTCTCGCGGACACCGGCCAGCTCGAGCGGACGGTGATCGTCTTCACTTCCGACAACGGCTACCTCCTCGGCGAGCACCGGATCGTCGATCAGAAGTACTACCCGTACGAGGAATCCATCCGCGTGCCGCTCATCATCCGCGGCGGCGGCTTTCCGGCGGGAGCCACGGCAGCGCAGCCGGTCTCCAACATCGATCTCGCGCCGACGATCGTCGCGCTGACGGGCGCCAGGGCCCGCCGCGTGATGGACGGCCAGTCGTTGTTGCCACTGGCGCTCGATCCGGCGCAGGAGAAGAACCGGACGCTACTGATCGAGGGCCTGTCGCCCGGCAAGATCACCTATCGGGCGGTCCGCGATCCGCGCTGGCTCTACGCCGAGTACTCGAACGGCGGCCGGGAGCTTTACGATCTCGAGAAGGACCCCTTCGAGCTGCGCAGCCGGCACGCGGCGCCGGGTGTGGCGGCCGTGCGTGGTGATCTCGCCCGCCGCCTGGCGCGGCTCCGCACCTGCTCCGGCAAGTCCTGCCGCTAGCGCCAGACCGATCTTCATCCATCGCCGGCTCGCTCTCAGCAGCCGCTGGAGATGGGTCCAGAAGGACGACCGCCGATGCCAGCGGCGTGGGTGAGCGGCTCTCCGTTTCAGAAAGAAGGCTCCCGGCGAGGATTCGCAGAGGTAGACGGACGCGAGGACGATTCTCTGATTAAGATTCCGCATGCGCAACGGCTACCCGCTGGTCGAGCTGCACCGCCACCTGGACGGCAACGTCCGCATCGAGACCGTGCTGGACCTGGCGCGGCAACACGGCCTGGAGCTGCCGGCCTGGACGGTGGAAGGGTTGCGGCCGCACGTCCAGATCACCGAGCGCGAGCCCAGCCTGATGGCGTTCATCGCCAAGTTCGCCTTGCTGAAACGGGTGATGGCAAACTACGACGCCGTGCGGCGCGTCGTGCGGGAGAACCTGGAGGACGCCGTGCGCGAGGGCATCGACTACATCGAGCTGCGCTTCAGCCCATACTTCATGGGCGAGGAGCACGGGCTCGACACCAACGGAGTCGTGGAGGCCGCGTGCGACGCCCTGGAGGAGGCGCGCGGCACGATTCCGGTCAAGGCGAAGCTCATCGGCATCATCTCCCGCCACTACGGGCCGGAAATCGGCCGCATCGAGCTGGCGGCGGCAGTCCGCTACAGGGACCGCGGCGTGGTGGCGCTCGATCTCGCCGGCGACGAGGCCAACTTCCCGGGCGAGCTGTTCGTGCGTCACTTCGAGGAAGCGCGGGAGGCCGGCCTGCGCGTCACCGTCCACGCCGGTGAGGCGGCCGGTGCTGCGAGCGTGCGCCAGGCGGTGCTGGGGCTGGGCGCCGAGCGGATCGGCCACGGCGTCCGCGCCGTCGAGGATGCCGCCGTCCTCGATCTGCTGGCCGAGCGCCGCGTCGCCCTCGAGGTCTGCCCCACGAGCAATCTGCAGACGAGCACCGTGGCGAGCTACCAGTCCCATCCCCTGCCGGCGCTCCTGCGGCGCGGCCTCGCCGTCACTCTCAATACCGACGACCCGGGCATCAGCGGCATCGATCTCGCGCACGAGTACCGCGTCGCGGCCGAAGAGCTGGGCCTCTCCGCGGCCGAATTGCGCCGCCTGCAGGAAAACGCGGTGGCGGCCGCGTTCCTCACTCCGGAGGAACGGACGGAGCTGCTCGCAGACTATACTTCATAGCTACATTGAAAGGAGGGACCCATGCGAAAGCTTCTGTATCTCGTCCTGGTTCTGGCGCTCGCGGGCGTGGCGTGCGCCGCCAACACGGGCGCCAACGGAGGAGGGAGCAAGGGGCAGGTCTGCGGCGGCATTCAAGGAATTAAGTGCCCGGATGGGCAGTTCTGCGACCTGCCCGCTGGCCACTGCCAGGGCGCCGACTTCCAGGGCGTCTGCGTCGTCAAGCCGGAGGTGTGCACGAAGGAGTACAAGCCGGTCTGCGGCTGCAACGGCAAGACCTACGGCAACGATTGCGAGCGGCGCGCCGCCGGCGAGCAGAAGGACCACGACGGGGCGTGCAAGGAAGGGTAGGGGTTACCCCGTATACGAATCGTCCTGCTCGATCTTCGACAGGACCCAGTCGAACTCGCCGCTGGTGATCTTGGCGCCGCAGTGCTCACACTGGCCCGCCATGTTGACGTCGAGCGGCGCGCCGCAATTGGGACAGCTCTTGTCGCCGCGCGGCGCGCCGCGGACGCCCGCGCCGCGGATCAGCGTCCAGTACTCGGAGTAGACGCGGTCGTGCCTGGGATCGCCGGAGACGACGTCGCCCGTCGCCTGGCGGACGGTGTAGTCCCGGCCCGAGCCCCAGAGGCGGACGGTGAGCGAGTCGAAATGGCGGTCGCGCAGCACCTTCACCGTCTTCCACTCGACGATCCGCATCCCTTCCAGGACGTTGCGCAGCCCCTGCCGCTCGTAGGCGGAGACCCAGTACTGGAGGTAGTCGAAGAGACCGTCCGAGACGTAGGGACGCGCGCCGCCGAGATCGCGGCGGGACCAGGCTGCGTTGAGCTCGCCGTAGATCAGGCGCAGCCGCGCGTCGAGCGCTGCTTGGGTGACGGCCGGATCCTCGCGCGCCAGCTCCACCCAGCGGGCGTTGAGCGCGGGATGGGAGATCGTCGGCCAGTCGCTCCCCACCTCCTGCACGTCGGCGGTGAGGGCGGGCGGGCGCTCCTCGATGCGGATCAGCTCGATCGCTTCCACGCTCCAGTCGAAGCGGCCGCCGGAGACCACCTCGCCGCAGTACTCGCAGCGGTCGCCTCCCTCCGGACCGAAAGGCGCGCCGCAGTTGGGGCATTGAAACGAGCGCACCTGCGCGGGCGGCTTGCTGCGCACGCCGATGTTGCGCACCAACCGCCAGCGCTCCTGCACGTAATGCGCATGCTCGGCGCCGGCCATGCCGACCGTCATGTTGGCCTTGAATTCGAGGCCGACCAGCACCTGCGGAATCTCACCCGGCGAGGCGGCGGAGGCCGTGGGGATGGATAGGTCGACGACGCGCATGGCGCCGATCACGACGCCCGAGACCGGCGCGCCCACCGGACGGCGCTGGGCGAGGTGGCTCCGCGCCGCCGGGCCCAGATAGGGCGAGAGCGACTCGAGATCGCGCTGGCTGGAGCGGGCCTGGTGAGCGCGGGCGAACAGCGCGTAGGCGAAGTCCTCGAAGAGGACCACCGAGAATTCCGGGTCCTGATCGCGGATGGCGTCGAGGTCGCGCACGGCGCGGCTGCCGGGCGGTGCCTTGGGGGGCGCCGAGTCCCAGCTCTGCGGCCCGGCCTTGGCCTTGCGCCGCCGGCGGAGGACGACGAAGACGATGATCGCAATCGTCGCCGGCACGCCGATCTGCGGATAGGCGAAGACGAACTGGATCCACAGGCGGATCAGCAGGAAGACGAAGCCGCCATCGCCGCCGCCACCACCTCCGCCATCGCCGCCGCCACCGCCGGAGTAGCCCTGGCCGCCGCCCGGCCGGGCCAGGACGGCCGCCGGCACGAGCAGCAGAAGCGCCACGGCGAGCGCGCCGAGGACGAAGGGGACGGCTCTCGCATGACGCAGCTTCACCGCTAGCACACCTCGTTCGCCAGCTCGTCGACGTCGGCGGCGCTGCGCGCGAGGGCGGGGCTCAGGATCGCCGCGAGACCCCGGATGCGCTCCGCCACGGCGATGCCGTCGGCGCCGGCCCGCACCGCGCCCTCGATCTCACCGGCGGCCTTCCGCCAGGCGTCCGTGGCGGCGAGCGCCTCGACGCCGACGTCGACCACCATCACCGCCTCCCGCTCCAGAACGGAGATGTAGAGGAGGATGCCCGTCCGTCCGCTGGTGCCGTGGATGCGACGCTCGACGAAGGTGGCGCGCGCCGCGGTCTCCACCCGCCGCCGGCGCGCTGTTCGCCGCGTAAGCCCCCGCCGCACGAGCTCGCTGCGGGAGGCGGCGAGGCCTACCAGCGCGCCCACGATGACCGGATCGATGAGAAACCAGATCAGCCCGAAGGTCCACCGCGAGTAGAGCAGCACGGCGAGCGCCGCCAATCCCGCGAGGATTCCGGCGGTGAGGTCCGCATGAAGATACGAGCCCGATCGCGGACGCACCGCCACCACCAGCTCGGCGCTGCTGCACGACTCGACGGCGCGCACCGCCTCGGAGAGCGCCGCCTTCGACTCTTCGGTGAGAAAGGGTTTGGCCATGGCGGAACCGGCGGCGAGTCTATCGCAGGGCCGGGCCCTCCTCTCCCGGCAAGGGACGACAGGGACAGCAAGGACGGCAAGGACAAAGAAGGCTTGCTCGAACGGCAACTGTCCTTGTAGTCCTTGCAGTCCTTGGGGTCCTTCATCGCGGCTACAATTCTCCGCCGTGGACCTCCCCCGCTGGCGCGTCCCTCCTGCTCCTTCCTCCTGGAACCCCAACGCCGAGCTCTCCTCTAAAACCTGGGATGGCGTCCCGGACCTCGCGCCGTTCACGCTCGCCGATGGCAGCGGTCCGGCCCTCCAGCAGACGCGGGTGCGGCTCTGCTGCGATGAAGCGATGCTCCATGTGCGCTTCGATTGCGAGGACCGCGACGCCTGGGGCACCTATGGACGGCGCGACGATCCGATCTATGAGGAGGAGGCCGTCGAGGTCTTCCTGGCTCCGGGCGAGGAGGACCCCGCGCGGTACTTCGAATTCGAGGTGAGCCCGCTGGGCGTCCTCTTCGATGCCCGCGTCCACAATCCCACCTCGCTGCGCGCCGACATGACGGCCGATCCGGCGTGGGACTGCCCGGGCCTGCGCTGGGCCGTGGGACGCGGAGCGGCACGGCAGGACTGGTGGGCCGTCCTCGCGATTCCCTGGCAGGGACTCGGTTCGATGCGTGATCCGCCGCGGATCTGGCGGGCCAACTTCTACCGCATCGAGCGGCCGCGCGGCGGCGAGCCCGAATTCAGTTGCTGGTCGCCCACCCTCACCCGGCCGGCGGATTTTCACCGCCCGTCGCGCTTCGGGTTCCTCGAGCTGGCGGCGAGCAGCCGGTAGACCGCGATGCGGCCGGAGCTGTAGACCCGCTCGACCTGGCGGCCCGCGGTCCTCGCCTCCCAGGCCCGCAGCGCCTGCTGCCGTCCGGGGCTGCGCGCGTGGATCACGAGATGGGAGATCCTGTACTGCCGGAGCAGGCCGAAGCCGTTCCGGTCCGGCAGGAAACGGATCGTCTCGGCCAGCCGTTGATGGCTCTCCGGCGCATAGCCGCTGAAGCCGTTGGCGAGCGGCTTCCAATGCAGCGTGGAGTAATAGAGGTAACGGTTCTCCCGCGCGTCGTCGTAGATGGGCAGCTCGACGATGGCCTTGACGGAGGGCTCGCGGGCGATCCAGCGATAGACCTCCGGGAATCCCTCTTCGCGGGGCAGCGGCTGCCAGCGCAGCGGCCGGGGCATCAGCTCGACGGCGAGGACGATCCCCAGCAGAGCGGCCAGCGCCGCGCGCGTCCACGGCCTGGCCAGCTTCCCGCGCAGAAAGTCGACGCCGCGCCCCGCGAAGCACACCAAGGCCAACGACACGAAGACGTAGAAGCGGGCCGGCACCCGCATGCCGCTCAAGCCGGGAATGACCCGCATCAGCGGCGCGTAGACCACCGGGAACGTCAGAGCAAAGCAGAGCAGGCCGGCGAGCGCGAGCCCTCTCTCCCACGGGTCCGCCGGCTCTTCGCGGCGGCGCCGCCAGCGGCTGACCGCTCCCACGAAGAAGAGCGCCGTGGGCAGCGCTCCCGCGAAGAGCACGCGCTCCGGCTCGAATTCGAACCGCGCCGGTATGCCGAGCTTCCGGCGGACGAACCACTTCACCTGAGGGCTCAGGTGGAGACTGTTTTTCGCGGGCGTGACATAGCTCGCCGGCGTCGCTCCGAACTTCCAGATCTCCTCGTCCGTGCGAACGAGCCCCAGCGACTTCGACGTCCGGACGTACGGCAGGAAGAGGAGGAGGAGAGCCGTCCCCGCGATCAGACCCACCGGGACGAGGAGCCGCAGCGAGCGAAGCGAAAACAGCTCCCGCTTCTCGGTCGCCAGCCGGTTGATCAGCAACGCCAGCATGGGGAAGTGGATCATGTAGGCGAGATAGCACCCGCCCGTCACGTGCAGAAGGTAGAAGAGGAGGAACAGCGCGGCGTTCTTCCACGTCCGCTCGGCCAACAGGCGGTCCCAGAACCAGAGCGTCAGCGGAATCCACTGCGCGATGAGAACCTGGAGATGTGCCATCTGCGCCACGCGGAAGGAGGAGAAGGCGTACATCCAGCCGGCGAGCACCGCGGCGGCCCAGGAAAGGCCGGCGCGGCGGCAGACCCAACAGACGGCGAGAGCGCTCGCCACGAACGAGGTGAAAAGGAGGAAGTTGTATCCGGCGACGGGGTTGGAAAACAGCGCGAGCTGCGCTGCCGGACCGAGCAGATGATCGGAGAGCGCGAGCGCGCCGCGCGTGGGGAAGAAAAGGTTGGCGTTCCACAGATCGGGCAGCCCCATCCGGATCTGGTGGGCGCTCCAATTCAGGACATAGAAATTGAACAGCGGATCGTCCAGGCTCGGCGCCAGGCGGTCTCCGCCCACGCGCCAGATGGGGCGCAGATAGAGGAGAGTCATCGCCGCATAGAGGCAGGCCACGGCCGTCCAGGCCAGAGCGCGCGCGGTTCGCGGCGGGAGCTTCATCGCGCTCTCGGCGCTCGCGCGGGGCCTGGCGCGTCGAGCAGCCGGTAGACGTAGATCCCGTCCGACTGGTACACCTTTTCCAACTGGCGCCGCGGTCCGGTCAAGAACCGGCCCTCCCATCGCCGCAGGGCTCTCACCCTGTCCGGCCTGCGCGCATGGACCACGATGTGGGTGATCCACCAGTCGCGCAGCAGGTCGAAGGCGGCCGGATTGGGAAGGTAGCGGAAGCGGTCCGTCAGCATCTGGTGGCTCACCGGCATGTAGCCGCCGTAGCCGTTGGCGATCGGCTTCCAGTGGACGGTCGAGGCGTAGAGGTAATCGGTCTCCCGGCTGTCTCCGGCGATGGGGATCTCGAGCAGGGCCTTGACCTCCGGCCGATCGCGGATCCAGCGGTAGACTTCCGGCAGCTCCTCCTCGCGGGGCAGGCGCTCCCAATGAAGCTCGCGCGGAGCCAGCTCGACGGCGAGGACGACGGCGAGGACGGAGGCGGCGGCGATCCGGCCCCACGATCCGCGGACGCGGCGCAGCAGAACGTCCACTCCCAGAGCGGCAAAATAAACGACGGTCAGCGACGTGAAGGCATAGAAGCGGGCGGGAACGCGCATTCCGGCGAGTCCGGGAACGATCCGCATCAGCGGCAGGTAGACCCGCACCAGGGAGAGGGCGAAGCAGAGGAGACCCGCGAGCAAGAGCCCGCGGGCCCAGACGTCGGGCGGGCCCTCCCTGCGCCGGCGCCAGGCGGCGACGGCTCCCACGAAGAAGAGGATCGTCGGCAGGAAGCCGGCGAACAGGGAATTCTCGGGACGATAGAGCCGATCCGCCGACTCGCCCCAGATCCGGTGCAGGAACCGCTCCGTCCGCGGGCCAAAGTAAAGGTTTTCACGCGCGGGGCTGAAGTAGCTGACCCAGGTGGCGCCGAACTCCTGGATCTCCGCCGCGGAGCGGGTGAGGCCCTGCGTGCGCGAGATCCGCACGTAGGGCAGGAAGAGCACGGCGACGGCCACGGCCGCCACTGCAGCCACAGGCACTAGCACCCGCAAGGAGCGCGGAGAAACCAGCTCTCTCCTCTCCGCGAGCGCGCGGCTGATGAGGATCGCCAGCAGCGGGAAATGGATCATGTACGCGAGATAGCAGCCGCCGGAAAGATTCAACAGATAGAAGACGAGGAAGAGCACGGCGTTCTTCGCCGTCCGCTCGGCCAGGAGCCGATCCCAGAACCACAGGGTGAGGGGGATCCATTGCGCGATCACGACTTGCAGATGGGTCGTCTGCGAGAGCCGGAAGGAGGAGAACGCGTACATCATTCCGCCCAGCACGGCCGCCGCCCACGAGAGCCCGGCCCGGCGGAGCACCCAGCACACCGCGAGGGCGCTGCCGATGAAGGAGGTGAGGAGCAGGAAGTTGTAGCCGGCGATGGCGTTGGGGATCACCAGCAGGAACAGAGCGAGCTGCGCCGCCGGTCCCAGCAGGTGGTCGGAGAAAGCGAGGGCGCCCTTGGTGGGATAGAACATATTGGCGTTCCAGACGTCGGGCAGGCCGAGCTGGATCTGATGAGCGCCCCACTTCAGGACGTAGAGGTTGAACAGCGGATCCCCGAGGTCCGGGCCGAGGTGATCGCTCCACAGCCGCGGCAGGGGCCAGAAGTAGATGAGGGTCAGCGCCGTATACAGGCCGGCCACCGCCGTCCATTGCAGGACGCGCGGCCATCGCGGGTGCTGCGGAACCTCCGTCGCTTTCGGCTGCACGAGCCGCAGAGTATATAGTTCGGCCCTCGCCAAGCCCCTGCTCCGATGTCCTCCCCAAACCCATGCCGGCTCTCTCCGCCCGCGGCGGCCCGAGCGGTCTGGATCCTCTTCGCCGCCGGTCTCGGCATCGCGATCCTCATGCTCGTCCGCAGCCAGGTCGGCGGCGATCAGCTCAACCTGCTGGCCCGCGGCTGGCTGCTGGCCGCCGAGGAGAAATGGATCTCCTACGGCAATCCCATGTCCACCGGCGGCAAGGCGCCGGGCGGCATCACCAGCCTGCTGGTCGGCCTGCCGCTGATGCTGTGGAAGGACCACCGCGCGCCGAGCCTCCTCATCCTCCTCTTCCACGTCGCCGCCTACTGGCTCCTCGACGGCACGCTCAAGCGCATCCTCTCTCCCTTCGAGCGGGTGCTGCTCGCGGTGCTCTACTGGCTCAATCCCTGGCAGCTCTACTTCGCGGCGTTCCTCTGGAACCCGAACTACCTGTTTTTCTTCGGTGCCGTCCACCTGTGGAGCGCTCTCGCGCAACGCGAGCGCGGTCGCTTCTGGCCCTCCTTCCTGCACGTTGCCGGGCTGGCGCTGTCATTCCAGATCCATGCGTCGTTCCTGCTGCTGGCCGTGGCCTCCTTCCTGCTGTGGCTGCGCCGGTACTTCCGGATTCACTGGGGCGGCGCGATCGCGGGAGGGGTCCTGGCTTCGCTGCCGCTGATTCCCTGGGCGATGGACGTGGCGTCTCAGCCGGCCATCCTCACCGGAGCCGACAAGGGCTTCCTCGGGCGCGGCCTGATCCTCGTCTTCCCGCTCGTGCGCGGGCTGATGTATTGGCTGCGCTACGCCTCGCTCGCCCTCTCCGACCGCATGTCCGACTTCGACTTCTCCAGCCTCCTCGGCTCCGATCCGGGGCTGGGCACGTTCCTCAACAAAGGCGCCCGCACCGTGCTGTCCCTCACGCTGGCGATCCCGTTGCTGGCGAACGCCCGCCTGTGGCGCGGAGCGCGGCGGCTGTGGCGGGAAAGGTTGGCGCCCGGCACGACGGATCGCGACTGGCTCAAAGGCTACGCGCGCGTCTCGTTCGTCGCGGCCGCCATCGTCTTCGCCTTGTCGCCGACGACGGCGATGATGTGGCAGGGGCTGATCGTCCTCCACGCCGCCATCCTGCCGGTCCTTCTGTGGGTGGGCAGCCTAGGACGGACGCGCATCGCGCCGCGCGTCCTGAAAGCGGTCTGGGTCTACACTGCCCTGGAGATCGTGCTGCTCCTCGCCATGGCCTTCGGCAATCCCCAGTATCGCTGCGGCGGTCCGATGAAGCGGCGCGATTTCGTCTTTCCCTTGCGCTACGACCACCCGATGATGCGCGAGCTGAAGATTCAGCAGACCTGCCCGTGGCCGATGAATCAGCCGGATGGATGGTGGCCGGATGTGCTGCCGGGACGGTGACGCTTATAAGGGTAGGTAGAAGACTTTCCCCTCGTACTCTCCCTCCAAACTACCATCCACCAAGAGAAGCAACTCCTCGATCGCCTGCCCAAGAGGCATTGATTTGGGAACCTCAAAAACGCCCGGCATGGATTCACCAGCAACGACACGTGCGAAGCAGAAACGAGGGATGGTTTTCACGTCGTGCGTCATCAGAATCCGCCCTTCGCGTGCGGCCCAGGCCAGGACGGTCGGATCATCGGCGCTTGTCAAACCGGCGTCTTGGACCCGCACGACGTCCACGGCCGAACTTCGGCGCTGGAGGCCATGAACGATTCGGTTGTCGAAGTTTTCGTCGGCCGCTAGCTTGAGCATGGAGGCAAGCTAGCACCATTTAGGTTGGCGCAACAAAGATGTATTGCTTTCACGCCACGAAAGTGGTACATCCCGTTCGACTCACTTCTCATTCCGGCGAGCGAGTAATCTCTCGCGAATCCCTCGGGTGTCTTGCCGCGCTTCGATCTCCCGGCGGATTTCCTCCGCTTCTCGCTCCTGCTGCTCGAGGTAGGCGTCAACTTCGGCCTGGTGACGCAGGTAATAGCCGATCACCAAGTAGACATCTGTTAGGCTTAGGGTCGGAAAGCTCAGGGCGATCTGTTCGGCGCCTTCCCCGTTCCGGAACGCGTAAACAACGCTATCCAGAGTGACACGGGTACTCCCAACCCTGAGGGTTCCATGTTTATCCCTCCGCAGAGGGACGGTCTCGGTCGCGAAAGCTACACTCATAAAAGCTCCCAGGACATTATAGCTGAAGGCCTCGCGGGGCCGCCGCAGGCGACCCCTCGACACACTGCAAGGCTACTTCTTCCGCGGATGCGGGTGATCCCGCTCCTCGAAGATCGTCTTGTAGAGCAGGCCGGCGAGGGCGCCGCCGAGGATCGGACCGACGAGGTAGACCCAGAGGTCGACGAAGTTGCCGGTCGCCACGGCTGGGCCGATGCTGCGGGCCGGGTTGAGGCTGGCGCCGGTCAGCGGACCGCCCATCAGGATGCAGAAGGTCAGTGTGAGGCCGATCGCGAGGCCGCCGGGAATCGTGGCCTTGCCGCTGATCCCCGCGTTCATCACGGCGTTGACCAGGAAGAAGGTCAGGATCGCCTCCAGCACGACGCCGATGACCGGCGTGATGGTGATCGTCGCGTTGCCCACTTGGAGGTCGCGGGCGAGCGCCGTCACGCCGAGGCCGGTCTCCGTGCCGCCCAGCACCCAGCGCAGGGCGAGCGCACCGAGGACGCCGCCGAGGATCTGGAAGACGATGTAGGAGCCGGCGCGAGCGGAGTCGATCTTGCCGGCCGCCCACACGCCGAGGGTCACCGCCGGATTGATGTGCGTGCCCGAGATGTGGCCGTAGGCGTAGGCGAAGCCGAGGACGACGAGACCGTGCGCGAAGGCGACCCCCACGAGTCCGCCGATGCCCAGCGCGCCGGCGCCGGCGCCGATGAAGATCAGCGCGAAGGTGCCGATGAACTCCGCGAGCAGCGATGTCGAAAGCTTGTGGTACATGACCCTCCTCCTTTAGAAGCGAAAGACATCGACGGCCGCGCGGGCCGTCACTGCTTGTGAATCACGACCTCGACGCGGCGGTTCTTCTGCCGGCCCGCGTCGTCGTCGTTGCTCGCCACCGGCCGGCCCTCGCCGGTGCCGCGGGTAGCGAAGCGCTCCGCCGCGATCCCCTCGCGCTCGGCGAGCCAACGCTTCACCGACTCGGCCCGCCGCAGGGAGAGCTTCTGGTTGTAGGCGTCGTCCCCCTTCGAATCCGTGTGGCCTTCGAGCTCCACCCGGCCGGACGGATAGGCACGGATCACGGTGGCGAGCTGCGCCAGGGCCGAAGCGGCGTCGCTCCGGATGTCCGCCTTGTCGAAGTCGAAGAGCACATCGGCCGGCAGCGCGACGCGGACCTCCAGATTCGTCTCCTGCGCGCCGAGCGACCGCATGGCCTGCCGCACCTCCTGCACCGTGGCGACGATGCCGCTCCCCTGCCCGGCGATGCCGCCTTCGAGGCCCTGAATCTGCAGGATCACCGGCACAAGATCGAGCGCCCGCTTGGCGCCCAGCCGCGCGACCGCCGCTTCGGCGGCCGCCTCGGTGGCCGGTGCCCACGGATCCGCGTAGGGCGGCTCCGCGGCGAACGCCGGCATGGCCAGCGCCGCCGGAATCAGGAATCGCGCGAGACCGGTGAGGCGCATCTCAGACGTCCTGGATCGCGAGGTCCTCGAACGGCGCCATGCCGGGCACCTGAAGCGTCACCGATTTGACCTCGGCCGGCGGCGCCGGGAACTTCATCCACAGCGTGAAAGCCTGTCCCGGCTTGAGGGTGTCGTACCAGCGGTCGTTCCAGTTCGAGCGCAGGGCCGCGATATACGAGCCCTTCTCATCCTTGAGCACCTCGTACTTCTTGCCGGCGCCGAGGTCCATCAGATAGACCTCTTTGTAGTTGATCTCCGTCTGGGTCTCCTCGGTGCCATGGTTGCGCAGTACGACTTTCGCCGTCAGCGTGTTCCCTTTGCGCCGGAACTCGGTGACGTCGGCGCTGATCCCCGTCCAGTTGGTCTCCTGGCTCGCCAGCGCCGCCGCGGCCGGAGCTCCTGCCGGCGCGGTGCCGGTGCTCGCCGATTCCGCGGGCGCGGTTGCCGGAGCCGCCGGCTCCGTGGCCGGAGCCGCGGCCTCGGGGCTCGCCGATGTCGTTGCGGTCGAGGAGGCCGGCTCCTCGCGCGCGCGGCAGGCGGCGGCCAGCAGCAGGACGGCCGAGAGGGCGATGAAGGTCTTGCGGTCCATGACGATCCTCCCTTGTTTCATGCGGGATGATTGCGCTTCGCTTGCATGGCGCCGACGAGGCGGGCGACCAGCGCACGGGGCGACACGCGGACAGACTGCACGCCGAGCTTGTTGATCAGTCCCGGGATGACGATCCGCTTGCCGGCGCGGAAGCCCTCGTAGCCGGCGCGCGCGACGGCCGCGGCGTCCATCACCTTCAACGGGCCGGTGAAGAGCCCGGAGTCCTGCATCTCGGCCCGCGCCTGGAAGCCGGTGGCCGTGGGGCCCGGGCAGAGCGCGGTGACGGTGACGCCGCTGCCGCGCAGCTCCTCGGCGAGCGCTTCCGAGAACGAGAGAACGTAGGCTTTGGTGGCGTAGTAGACGGCCATCAGCGGCCCGGGCTGAAAGGCGGCCGTCGAGGCGACGTTGAGGACGCCGCCCCGCCGGCGGGCGAGCATTCCGGGAAGGAATCTCTTCGTCAGGTGGGTGGGCGTTTCGACGTTGAGCCGGATCTCCTCGATCTCGCTCTCGAGGTCCGTCTCGGCGAAGGGCCCGAAGGTGGCGAAGCCGGCGTTGTTGACCAGCGCGTCGACGGCCACTCCGGCGCTCTCCAGCTCCTGGAAGATCTCATCCGGCGCGCCGGCCGCGGTGAGGTCCTTGGCGAGGACGCGCACGGCGGCGCCGTGCCGGTCCCGCAGCTCGCCGGCCAGCTCTTCGAGCTTGCCGCCGCTCCGCGCCACCAGCACCAGGTCGTAGCCGCCGGCCGCGAAGGCGCGGGCCAGCTCCCACCCGATGCCGCCCGACGCGCCGGTGATGAGCGCCGCCTGCCGCGCTGCCATAGCGCGATTGTATATCCGATACGGATCGATCCGCCGCCCTCTCTCCCTGCGGCTACTCCAGCACGAACGGCTTCATGCGGATCGTTTTCAGGCACGAGGTGTTGAGCCCCGCACCGGAGCCTTTCTCGATGAACTTCCTGCCGATCTCCTGGACGCAGGATTCGTTGCTGCCATGGCCGGCGAAGGGGACGACCACCTGGACGGCACGGGTGAGCTTGCTGGCCGCCCGCGCGGCGAAAGCCGGCGGCGTCACCGGGTCGCGCTCGCCGCTGATGAGCAGCACCGGCACATTGGACCGCACCGCCTGGCGGTGCTCCGGCTCGACGTGGGCACGCGGCCAGACCTCGCACGCCGCCATCTGCTGGCGCACACGGTAGTCGCCCAGGAAGCTGCCGGCCGTGCGCTCCGGAATGCTGGCTGGATCGATGAACGGGATGTCCTCCGCGCAGGTGACGGAGAAGAACATCCCGTGCGCCAACGCCTGGACGATGCCGAAGCGGGCGGAGACGCTGGCCTGGCCGAGCGCCGAGAAGTCGCCGGCCGCCGCCTGGTGGACCAGCAAGGGCAGCCGTGCGCTGTCCGCGGCGTTGTAGAGCAGCCAGCGGACGCCGTCCGCCACGAGATCCCGCGACAGCCGCACCTGGACCGGGTTACCCGTCCCGGGATGCCGGACCCCCACCGTGACGGGGCTCTGCGCCAGCCGGTCGAGCACCGTCGCCAGCTCCTGGCTGGTGTTGGGAAACCTGGCGTGGCAAGCGGCGTCCTGCGCGCACCAACCGAGCAGCAGGTCGAGCGAGCGCTGGCCGCCCGCGGCGTGGGAGATCGGCAGCGCTTCGTCCATCGGCACGACGCCGGTGAGCACCATCGCGCGCACCGCCTGCGGGTGCCGGCGCAGAAAGACCTGGGCGGCGCGCGTGCCGTAGGAGCCGCCGAGGAGGTTGATCCTGCCGTAGCCCAGCCAGGTGCGCACCTCGTCGAAATCGTCCATCGCGAGGTCCGTCGTATAGAGCGTCAGGTCGTACGCCTGCTCCAGCTCCTCGCGGCACTGGCTCACGGCGTCCACCGGAAACTGCTCTCCCAGGTAGCTCTGGAGATCGTCCGCGTGGCCGCCGAGCTCGCACGTCAGGCGATCAGGCTGTCCCGTGCCGCGCTGGTCCACGTAGACGAGATCGCGGTTCTGGCGCAGCGGATTTCCAGCCCCGGAGCCCGCGAGGTCCGTAGCCGCCTGACCGGGTCCCCCGGCGAGGAAGAAAAGCGGGTCGGGCTTGGGGTGCTTGGAGAGGGCCGGCAGGACGACGACCTTGAGGCTGATCTTGCGCCCCGACTTCGCAGCCCGATTCTCCCAGACCTGGTAAGTGCCGCAGAGAGCGCCTATCTCGGAGCCGCCCTCGCAAGGATGGAGCTGCGCCAGTCGTGAGGAAGCATTGGGTGCTGCTGCGGCCGGGAGGGAAAGAACCAGGGCCGCGAAGGCGATCGCGGTGGTAATACGGAGGTGCATCATTCAAGACTCCTGTCGAAGCTCGGCTTTTCTACGCGCCGGACCACCGCGAGTTTCAGCCTTCGGCCGTCGAGTAGAATCCTGCGCCATGGCACTGTTCCGGCGCAAGTTCCGCCTCACCGCCTGCGCGACGACCGGCGGCTGAGCGGCCAAGGTAGGTCCGGGGGACCTCGCCGCGATGATTGGTCCGCTCGTCCGCCTCGCCGGACGGGATGAGAGGATCCTCGTCGGTCCGGAGACGGCCGACGACGCCGGGGTCTACCTGCTCGACAGCCACGCCCTGGTGGCCACCGCCGACTTCATCACGCCGGTCTGCGACGATCCTTACCGTTTCGGCCGGGTGGCCGCCGCCAACGCCCTGTCGGACGTCTACGCCATGGGCGGGCGGCCGCTCTTCGCGCTGAACCTGTGCTGCTTTCCGGAGCTGGACGGCGAAGGCGCCGAGGCGCTCCAAGCCATCCTGCAAGGCGCCGCCGGGGCGCTCGTCGATGCGGGCGCGGTGCTCCTCGGCGGCCACTCGGTGCGCGACGCGGAGCTCAAGTTCGGCCTCGCCGTCGTCGGCAAGGCCGACCCCCACCGCCTGCTCACCAACGCCGGAGCGCGCGCGGGCGATCGCCTGCTGCTCACCAAGCCGCTCGGCACCGGCGTGCTCATCAACGCCTTCAAGGCCGACAAGCTGGATGAGGCCGGCCTCGAGCCGGCGCTGCGCGAGATGGAGCGGCTGAACGACGTCGCCAGCCGCCTCGCCCTGGAGCACGGCGCGCATGCGGCCACGGACGTCACCGGTTTCGCCCTCGCCGGCCACGCTTTCGGCATGGCGCGCGCCTCGGGGGTCGGGCTGCGTATCGTCTTCGCACGCCTGCCGGTCCACGAGGGCTTCTACCGGCTGGCCAAGGCGGGGATCACCACCGGCTGCACGGTGGACAACGAGGTGAACGTCCGCGGCGTCTTCGCAGACCGCGCCGGCCTCGACCGGCAGCAGCGCGAGCTCCTGTTCGATCCTCAGACCTCGGGCGGCCTCCTGCTCGCCGTGCCGCCGGAGAACGCGCCCGCTCTCCTCGACGCGCTCCTCGCCAGCGGCCACCAGGCGGCGGAGGTTGGAGAGGTGCTGGAGGGGCCGGCGGGGATTGAGGTGGTGTAGGGAAACCGGTTCCTACTCTCCGAGCTTTGCTTTCAACTCCTCCAGCTCCCCCGCCAGCCGCGCCACCTCTTCTTCCAATCGCTCTACACGCGAGCTGAGCGACGGGCGTCCGGAGGGCTCCGCGGCTTCGAAGGGCGGCTCCTCGGGCTCCGGTGCCGACTCTCCAACGAGGTGCGTCCAGCGGGTCTCCTTCTGGCCAGGCCTGCGGGGCAGCTCGCGGACGAGCGGCTCGTCGATGCCGGCGAGGCGGCGGAGAGCCTCCTCGACCTCCTCCAGCGAGGCGAAGGCATGCATCCGCTCGCTGCGCGTGCGCAGCTCGCCGGGCGTCTGCGGGCCGCGCAGCAGCAGCAAGGTCATCAGCGCCTTGCCGGCGCGGTCGAGCCCCCAGCGACGCACCACGCTCTGCTGCCAGCGCTCCGTGCGCGCTCCCTCCGTGCGCCAGACGAGCACGTCCTGCCGCAGCCGGTCGAGGGCTTCGACCACAGCGGTCTCGGAGAGCTGCATCACCGGCTCGCGGTTGGTCTTCTGGTTGCACGCCGCGATCAGGGCGTTCACCGTCATCGGCACGGCCTCGGGGTTCGTCTGCTCCTTTTCGAGCAGCGAGCCGAGCACCCGGATCTCCGCCGCGTCGAGCTGCCTGGGGATGCGCGTCGACATCCTGAGAATCTTACTGGAGAAGGTGTAACCTTTTGCCGTCCCGCGACTCCATGAGGGACAAGAGACGGTATGGAATTGGAGACCACGATCGAGAGACCGGCGCCCGGCGCCGCCCTGGAAGACGAGGAGATCGTCGCGCGGGTGCTCGGCGGCGAGAAGGCGCTGTTCGAGATCCTCATGCGCCGCCACAACCAGCGCCTCTACCGGGTGGCCTTCGCCATCCTGGGCGACGACGGCGAGGCGGAGGACGTGATGCAGGACGCCTACGTGCGAGCTTACGCGCATCTCGCCCAGTTCGCCGGCGCCGCGCGCTTCTCGACCTGGCTCACCCGCATCGCCGTCTATGAGGCCCTGGCGCGGGCGCGACGGCGTCGCCGGGTGGTGGAGATCGATGCCATGTCGGACCCTGCCAAAGAGAACCTCACGAAGTCGGCCGACCGCAGCCCGGAGGCGAGGGCGATCGAGCGCGACCTGCGGGCGGTGCTGGAGGAGGCCGTCCGCGCCCTGCCCGATCTCTACCGGCCCGTCGTCGTGCTGCGGGACGTCGAGGACCTCACTACCGCCGAGACCGCCGACTGCCTGGGCCTCTCCGAGCCGCTGGTCAAGGTCCGCCTGCACCGCGGCCGCGCGCTGCTGCGCCGCGACCTCGCCGGCCGCGCCCGCGGCGCGCTGGCCGAAGCCTTCCCGTTCCACCTCTCCCGATGCGACCGCGTCGTCTCCGCGGTCCTGCGGAGGATCGGCTCGCCCACCCCTTGATTTCCTTCCCGGAAGCTGCCATAGTCCCGCGCAAGTTCCGACTTGACGCATATAGGCTGAAATTCGCCGCGTAATTCCCCCACCGACGTTCCCCCCTGTAGCAACCGGTTCAGACTTGCACACCGTTCGAGATAACCAAAGGATCGCCAGGCAAAGAGGGAGACGCGAGAGAGCCTAGGAATCCGAGATCGACGGAACGTGCAGGCAACGACTCCTTGCGATGAGAGGGTCAGGTTTCTGACCCCGGCAGGAGGAGGGAGCTGAACGGAGCGGACTCAATGCGATGGATTGGCCCGTAAGGGCTGGAGGAGGGCCGCGCCTTGGCGCGGCGAATTAACAACCTGTTTCTTTGTTGCAAGGAGCAAGAGATGCCTGAGCAAGGTACCGTGAAGTGGTTCAACGACGCCAAGGGGTACGGCTTCATCGTGCGCGAGCGCGGTGCGGACGTGTTCGTCCATCATGCCTCGATCATCGCTGAAGGGTTCCGCACCCTCAGCGAGGGCGACCGCGTCAGCTTCGACGTGGTCGAGGGGCCCAAGGGGCTCCAGGCCAAAAACGTCGTCAAAATCTCCTGAGCCGCTTCCCGCAGCGATAGACGCGCCCTGCCGGTTCCCCTTCCGGCGGGGCGCTTTCTTTTCGCCCGCTTAGATCAGCGTTTTAGCGGAGTCGCGACCGGAACTGCTGATAGTTGCGGGTGTCGTGCGTGAGCGAGGCGCGCCGCGGCAAGCCGGCGACCTCCGCGTTCACGTTCTGAATGCGCTCCTCCGTCAACGGGTGGCTCGAAAAGAACTGCTGCACCTTCGACGGGCGGCTGCGGCGCAGGCTCTGGAGCTCCTCCAGGAAGCTCCCCAGCCCGCGCGGATCGTAGCCGGCCCGGTAGGCGTAGTTCACCCCCAGGTGGTCCGCGTCACGCTCGGCGCCGCGGCTGTAGTTGGTGAGCACGCCGGTCCCCACCAACTGCGCCAGGATCTGCTGCGTCTGGCTCGGGTTGCGCCCCAGCGCCAGGCTCGCCAGCAGGTTGTAGCCGTAGGCCCGCGTCATGAGCTGCGTGCCGTGGCGCGCCGCGCCGTGGCCGATCTCGTGGGCGAGCACGCCGGCGAGCTCGTCGAGGCTGTCCGCCTCGGCGATCAGGCCGGAGTTGACGTAGACGAGGCCGCCCGGCAGGTTGAAGGCGTTCACCGAGCTGTCGTTGACGATGAAGAAGTCCCACCGCCGGTTGCCCAGCGGCGTCTGCCCGGCGATGCGGCGGCCCACGGTGTTCAGATAGTCGAGCGCCGACCGGTCGTTGACGAGGCGCATCTCGCGCTGCACCTGCGCGTGCATCTCCTCGCGCGTGGCCCACTCCTGGTCGGCCGAGATGAGGTTGAACCCGCCCTCGCTGATGCCCGTGCTGGCGCAGCTCGCGAGGAAGATCAGAACGGCCACCGCGGCCGGGGGAATCGCCAGAGCTCGAGCTCGCGGTTTGATCTGCATGGTGTGTCTCCTTCCTGTTTCCGCGTTCTCGAAGAGAGGGATTCCCTCCCTTCACGGGCTTATAGGGCAAGAGCTATGCCATGGTGGCGTAGGAGGGAAAGCCCGGTGGCGACATCCAAAATGTCCTCGAAATAGGACGCGGTTTGCCCTCCGAAGCCTCACCCCCTGTCCCCCTCTCCCTGACGGGCGAGGGGGGACGATTCACAGGCAGTCTTGCCAATAGGAGACCGCCTTTTTCGGCAGAACCCTTCGCCGTCGTTCCCCCTCGCCCGTCAGGGAGAGGGGGACAGGGGGTGAGGCTTCGGAGGGCAAACCCGCTGTATCACCACGTAAATCTTGAATCTTGGATACCATCCCCTTCATGTTCATGCGCCGACCCGCGATCGTCCTCGCCCTTCTCGGATTCCTGCTCCTCGCCGGCCCCGCCGCCGCCGCGCAGCAGGATGCCGGCCATGGCGGGCCCGTGGTGCCGGTCCTGCTCGGACTGGTGATCATCCTGCTCGCCGCCAAGCTCGGCGGCGAGCTCTTCGAACGCATCCACCAGCCGTCCGTGCTGGGCGAGCTGATCTTCGGCATGGCGATCGGCAACCTGGCGCTCCTCGGCTTCGCCGGGCTGGATCTGCGCTCGTCGGTGGGCCTCGAGATCCTCGCCCAGCTTGGCGTGATCCTGCTGCTGTTCCAGGTCGGCCTGGAGTCGAACGTCAAGGACATGCTCTCGGTGGGGTGGTCGAGCCTGCTGGTGGCGGTGCTCGGGGTCGTCGCTCCGTTCTTCCTCGGCTGGGGCGTCTCGGCGTGGATGCTGCCGCGGGAAGACACCCTGGTGCACGTGTTCATCGGCGCCACCCTCTGCGCCACCAGCGTCGGCATCACGGCGCGCGTGCTGGCGGACCTCGGCAAGCTCGCCGCCCGGGAGTCGAAGATCGTCCTCGGCGCGGCCGTTATCGACGACGTCCTCGGCCTGGTCATCCTCTCGGTGGTGGTGGGCACCATCAGCGCCGCCAATACGGGTGGCAGCCTCGACCTTCTGGCCACGCTGGTCATCGTCGGCAAGGCGCTGGCGTTCCTCGTCGGCGCCATCCTCGCCGGCGGCTGGCTCTCCCGGAAGGTATTCCGGCTGGCGGGCGTCTTCAGGATCCAGGGGATGCTTCTCGCGCTGTCTCTCGCCGCCTGCTTTCTCCTCGCCTATCTGGCGGACCGTATCGGCCTCGCCACCATCGTCGGTGCTTTCGCCGCCGGGCTGATCCTCGACGGCGTGATCTACCAGGATCTGGGCGACCGCACCAAGCATTCGATCGAGGAGCTCATCAAGCCCATCGCGGGCTTCCTGGTGCCGGTCTTCTTCGTGCTCATGGGCGTGCGGGTGGAACTCGCGAGCTTCGGCCGGGGGGAGGTGCTGGGATTCGCGGCGCTGCTCTGCCTCGCCGCCATCCTGGGCAAGATGATCTGCGCCGCCGGCGTGCTGGAGCGGCGGCTCGACCGCCTCTCCGTGGCGGTCGGCATGGTGCCGCGGGGCGAGGTCGGCCTGATCTTCGCCGGCATCGGCGCGCAGCTCCTGCTGCACGGCGAGCGGGTGATCTCGCCGCCGATCTATGCGGCGGTGGTGGTGATGGTGATCGTGACGACGCTCATCACGCCGCCGGCGCTCAAAGCCACTCTGGCGCGGGGGGTCCGGAAGGAGGCGGCGCTGCGGAAGGAGAAGGCGCCGCGGGAGCCGGTGCGGTTGGGGTGAGTAGGGGCGGGGCTTGTCCCCGCCCAAT
>JBIOVX010000045.1:0-5241 GCA_044868005.1 Thermoanaerobaculia bacterium
CCCGCCCTGAGATGGAGGCCGCAACGTTGTTGGGCGGGGACAAGCCCCGCCCCTACGAACCCTGCCGGGGCGCTGTCGTAGGAGCGGAGTAGGCATGCCCTCCCACGTCCTGATCACCGGCGGCGCCGGCTTCATCGGCTCGCATCTGACGCGGCGCCTGCTCGCCCGCGGCGACCGGGTGACGGTGCTCGACGACTTCAACGACTTCTACGATCCGGCGCGCAAGCGCGAGAACGCCGCGGCTTTCCTCGGCGACGCCGCCTACCGCCTGGTCGAGGGGGACATCCGCGACGAGGCACTGGTGGACGGCCTGTTCGCCGCGGGCCGCTTCGACGCCGTGGTGCACCTCGCGGCGCGGGCCGGCGTGCGTCCCAGCCTGAGGGAGCCGATCCTCTACGAGGACGTCAACTGCATCGGTACCCTGCGGCTCCTGGAGGCCGCGCGCCGGCACGGTCCGCAGATCTTCCTCTTCGGCTCGTCGTCCTCCGTCTACGGCATCAACGAGAAGGTCCCCTTCGCCGAGGCCGACGAGGTCAACCAGCCGATCAGCCCTTACGCCACCACCAAGCGCGCGGGCGAGCTGCTCTGCTACAACTACCATCATCTCTACGGCCTGAAGACCGCCTGCCTGCGCTTCTTCACCGTCTACGGCCCGGCGCAGCGCCCGGAGATGGCGATCCACAAGTTCAC
This sequence comes from Thermoanaerobaculia bacterium, assembly GCA_044868005.1. GTDB lineage: Bacteria > Acidobacteriota > Thermoanaerobaculia > Multivoradales > UBA5704 > DATARR01. Next base: position 691 of record JBIOVX010000045.1, read on the forward strand.
CGATCTGCTGTGGCGCGGCGAAACCGTGCCCATGTACGGCGACGGCAGCAGCCGGCGCGATTACACCTACGTGGACGACATCGTCGACGGCCTGGTGGCGACCCTGGATCTCGCCCCCGGCTTCGAGATCCTGAACCTCGGCGGCGCCGACACCACGTCGCTCTCCGACCTCGTCCGCTGGATCGCCGGGGAGCTTGCCGTGGAGCCGCGGATCGAATATCTTCCGGCGCAACCCGGAGACGTCCCCATCACCTACGCCGACGTGTCCAAGGCGGCGCGGCTTCTGGGTTACTCGCCGAAGGTCCCGATCCGCGAAGGCCTGCGCCGATTCGTCTCCTGGTATCGCGAGCGCGCCGAGCTTAAAATCTTTCCCAGCGAGCCTGGTCAAACATGAACATCTGCGTCCTCGGAAGCGGTTATGTCGGCTTGGTCACCGGCGCCTGCCTGGCGGACTTCGGCATGCACGTGGTGGGGGTGGACAAGGACAGCGCCAAGGTGGAGGCCCTCTCGCGCGGCAAAGTGCCGATCTACGAGCCCGGGCTCGGGACCCTGGTGCGCAAGAACATGGAGGAGGGGCGGCTGCGGTTCTCGACCGAGCTGGGGCCTGCCATCGAGGAAGCGCAGGTCATCTTCATCGCCGTCGGCACGCCGCCGAAGGCCGACGGCTCGGCGGATCTCACCTTCATTCGCGAGGTCGCCTCCTCGATCGCCCAGCACCTGAACGGCTACAAGGTCATCGTCACCAAGAGCACCGTGCCCATCGGCACCGGCCAGATGATCGAGGCGACCGTGCGGGAGGGCGCCGGCAGCAGGCACCGGTTCGCGGTGGTGAGCAATCCCGAGTTCCTGCGCGAGGGCTCGGCCATCGAGGATTTCATGTATCCCGACCGGGTGGTCATCGGCACCCGCGACCCGCAGGCGGCCGAGCTGATGCAGGACGTCTATTCGCCGTTGGCGGCCGCCGGCGTACCCTTCATCATTACCGACGTCGAGACGGCCGAGCTCATCAAGTACGCCTCCAACGGGTTCCTCGCCACCAAGATCTCCTTCATCAACGAGGTAGCGCAGATCTGCGAAGCCTGGGGCGCCAACGTCGAAGTGGTGGCGAAAGGCATGGGGCTCGACAACCGCATCGGCCCGAAGTTCCTCTCCACCGGTCCCGGCTTCGGCGGCTCCTGCTTTCCCAAGGATACCCGCGCGGCGGCGCAGATCGCCCGCGATCAGGGCTTGCGTTTCCGCATCATCGAGGCCGTCCTGGAGGTCAACGAGGTCACCCAGAAACGGATGATCGACAAGATCGAGCAGGCGATGGGCTCCACCGCCGGCAAGACGGTCGCGGTGCTCGGGCTCTCCTTCAAGCCCAACACGGACGACATCCGCGAATCCCCCGCGCTGCCGATCGTCCAGGGCCTGCTCGACCGCGGAGCGACGGTGCGCGCCTTCGATCCCGAGGCCATGGAAGGCTGCCGGCCCTTGTTCCCCGCGGTGGTCTTCTGCGACAACGCCTACGAGGCCGCCGAGGGTGCCGACGCTCTCGTCATCCTCACCGAGTGGAACCAGTTCCGCAAGCTGGAGCTCGACCGCCTGCACGAGCTCCTCCGCCGGCCCCTGGTCGTCGACCTGCGCAACCTCTACGAGCCGGAGAAGATGGCGGCCGCCGGCTTCCGCTACATCTCCATCGGCCGGCCGGACGGCGTGCCGGAAACGCGGCCTCAGGCAGTGGCCAAGCCGCGCTCCGCGGGGGCGCGTCCGTGAGCCGCGCGGTCATCACCGGCGGCGCCGGCTTCCTCGGCTCGCACCTCTGCGAACGCCTGCTCGCCGAGGGGCACGAGGTGGTCTGCGTCGACAACCTGATCACCGGCCGCATGGAGAACGTGGCGCACCTGCGGCAGCGGCCGGGCTTCGAGTTCCTCGAGCACGACGTCTCGAAGCCCTACACGGTCGAAGGGCCGGTGGACTTCATCCTCCACTTCGCCTCGCCGGCCTCGCCCATCGATTACCTGGAGCTGCCCATCCAGACCTTGAAGGTGGGCTCCCTCGGCACCCACAACAGCCTCGGCCTCGCGCGCGCCAAGGGCGCCCGCTTGCTGCTCGCCTCGACGTCCGAGGTCTACGGCGACCCCAAGGAGCATCCGCAGAAGGAGACTTACTGGGGGAATGTCAACCCGGTGGGTCCGCGCGGCGTCTACGACGAGGCCAAGCGCTTCGCCGAGGCGATGACCATGGCCTATCACCGCTACCATGGGCTCGACGTACGCATCGTGCGCATCTTCAACACCTACGGGCCGCGCATGCGGGCGCGCGACGGCCGCGTGGTGCCGGCCTTCATCCAGCAGGCCCTGCTGGGCGAGCCGCTGACCGTCTTCGGCGAGGGCCGGCAGACCCGTTCGTTCTGCTACGTGGACGATCTGGTCGAGGGGATCTGGCGGCTGCTGATGAGCGATCTCGTCGAGCCCTGCAACATCGGCAATCCGCACGAGATGACGATCCTGGAGTTCGCCGAGACGATCCGCGCCGCCGTCGGCAGCGCGAGCCCGATCGTCTTCAAGCCGCTGCCGGTGGACGATCCGCAGACGCGGCAGCCCGACATCACCCTCGCCCGCCAACGCCTCGGCTGGGAGCCGCGGGTCTCGCTGGAGGAAGGCCTCGAGAGCACCATCGCCTACTTCCGGTCGGTGCTCGCCGAGCAGGGCGCGCTGCACGTATAGAATCCACCCATGCAAAATCCTCTGAAAGCGTTGAGCTACGCGCTCGAGAAGTATCCGGAGCGGGTGGAGATGGTGCCCATCGAGGAGCTCGTCACCGACAGCGCCCGCCAGAACCCGAAGCGCCCGGCCTACATCACCCTCGCCGTGCCCGACGAGGTGGTGAAGAGTCTCCGGGGAAGCCGGGAAGACCGCGACCTGCTGCTCCTGGTGCGGGTGCCGAAGGAGGTGCAGGAGCGCTCCGAGAGCCTCATCGTGCTTCCCGGCGAGGTGCGCTGATGGCCACGGTCCACTGTGCCCGCTGCGGCCGCTCCGACGCACCGGCTCTCATCCGGCCCCCGCTCCCCGGCAAGCTCGGCGCCGAGATCCAGCAGCGGGCCTGCGCCGACTGCTGGGCGGAATGGCAGAAGGTCGAAGTGATGGTGATCAACGAGCTGCGGCTGAACTTCATGGACCCCGCCTCTCAGGAGACCCTCAACCGCCACATGCGGGAGTTCCTGTTTCCGGGCGCCGGCGAGGGAGCCACGCCGGAGCCCGGGTAGGGCGCGGCCGTGCGCGTTCCCCGCCATCTCCTCCTCCGCTTCGCCGCACTGGTGGCGATCGTGGGGATCGGCTTCGCCGTCCTGCGCTGGACGCCGCTCGCCGGCTACTTCACGGTGGAGAACGTCTCGGCCGTCCTGGAGCGGCTGCGGAACGCCTGGTGGGCTCCCGTCGCGCTGATTGCCTCCTATGTGGTCCTCTGCCCCCTCATCCCGGCAACGCCGATGATGGTGGCCGGCGGCATGGTCTTCGGCCCGGTCCTCGGCTCGGTGTACAACATCGTCGGCACCTTCCTCGGCGGCACCGTCACCTACTACCTGGGCCGGGGGCTGGGCCACGACTTCGTGCTCCACTTGCTGGGCAACCGCTTGAAGCGGGTGGAGCGCTACATCGCCCGCCGCGGATTCTGGAGCATGGTGGGAGCGCGCTTTCTCCCCGTCCCCTTTCCGCTGCTCAACTACTCTATGGCCCTGGCGGGGATCCGGCCGGCGTTGTTCCTCCTCACCACGGCGATCGGGCTCATTCCGGGCGTCGCCATCTTCACCTACTTCGCCTCTCTGCTCACCAAGGCGGCGAGCGGCAACCGGTCCGGCATCATCGTCCAGTTCGCCATCGCCTCGCTGCTGATGCTCCTCCTCACCTTCATCCCGCAGATCTGGATGGCGCGCAAACGGCGCGAACGGTATCGCCGGGTCAAGGAGATGCGGAAAAATCGACCTCACCCCAGGGGGTGAGGTCGCTCAGGCGTTGCCCAGCGCCGCCTCGACCTCCGGCACGTCGATCAGCAGCGCGCCGCCGCTGACGAACTTCGCCGGCTCGAACTCGTAGTCGCGGATCACCCGGCGGAAGGTCTCTTTGAGGGCGCGCGCCCCCAGGCGCGGCTGGCGGCCGGCCTCGGCGGCGATGCGGCGCACGGCGGCGGGGGAGATCGCGAGATGGATGCCGCGGCTCTCGAAGTAGGCGCGGCTCTGGTGGAAGGCGGACTCCGGCGTCTCGAGGAAGATACGCACCAGCTCGTCCTGCCCGAGGTCCTGCAGCAGCACGACGGCGTCGAAGCGGGAGAGGAACTGCGGGCTCATGCCGTAGTCGAAGAGGTCCTCGGCGCGCAGCCAGTCGCGCAGCTTGAACGGCGTCTCCTCACGCACCCGCCCGCCGTCGACCACCGTCACCGGCTGGAGCGCGCCGCGGTCGGTGCCCACCGTGACGCGGTCGTAGACCGAGTCGTAGAGACCCTCGAACGCGCCGGCCGCAACGAAGAGAAGCCCGCTGGAATCGATCTCGACCACGCCGCCGCCGGCCCAGTCCG
>JBIOVX010000046.1:0-4023 GCA_044868005.1 Thermoanaerobaculia bacterium
CTGGGCGGGGACAAGCCCCGCCCCTACGAAAACCTGCTGCGGCGGAAAGGGGAAAAGAGGCAAGACAGGATCCCTTCTTTTCGTCTTTCTCCCTCCTCTCCCGGTGTGGGCGGGAGGGAGGGGGCGGGAGAGAAGGGTCGGGGAGGTGAGGGGCCTCTACGCCGGCCCGCGCCGCCGCCGCCTCCGCCTCGGCCGCGGACGCGCCGCGCTCTCGGCGGGCGCTTTGAGCGGCGGCCGGCGGCGCGCCGCGGTCTGCCACTCGGCCAGCGCCTCGTGCCCTTCGCCCGTCGCCTGCACGAGGATCTCGAAGAGGAGCAGCGCGTCGTCGAAGTAGGGCTTGCGGGCGAAGCGAACGCGCTCGTGCGCCGACCAGCGGGGCTCGCACAGGCGCTGGAAGCCGACGAGCGCATGGAGCACCTGCTGGGCACGGAGATTCGACAGCGTCAGGCGGGCGAAGAAGGGCGCGACCTCCTCCTGGATCATGGTTTCGAGGGCCGCCCGGGTCATCGGCCGGCCGTCCATCGCTTCGATGTCGATGCGCCGCAGCATGATCTTGGGCAGCAGCAGCGCCGCGAGCAGCGTGTTGTCCGAGACCGGCCTTTCCCCGGCCACCATGCGGTCGATCACCGGCAGGATCTGGCCGAAGTCCCCCAGCCCGCGCGTGCCGGCGGTCAGCATGGCGTAGGCTTCCGGCAGCAGCACCTCCAGCAACCCCAGCTCCAGCATCCACTGCATGGCGGCGCCGGCCCGGCCGCAGCGCAGGAGCTGCACGATCTCCTCCGTCACCCGCGCCGGCGAGGCCTTGTCCAGCTCCTTGCTGTGGCGATGGATCGACTCCTGCGTCCGCGCCTCGATGCCGAAGCCCAGCCGGCCCGCGAACTCGCAGGCGCGCAGCATGCGTACGGGATCCTCCCGGAAGCGCACGTCCGGATCGCCGATCGTGCGGATCAGCTTGCGCTCCAGGTCCTCGATGCCGCCCACGTGGTCCCGCACCGTGAAGTCGCCGATGCTGTAGAACAGCGCGTTGATCGTGAAGTCGCGGCGGAAGGCGTCCTGGCGGGGCGTGCCGTAGGTGTTGTCGCTGGTGATCAGCAGCTCGCCCGGCTCGCCGCGCTGCTCCTCGGGGTCCGGATCGCGGCGGAAGGTGGAGACCTCGACGACACCGCCGTCGTGAAAGAAGACGTGCACCAGCCGGAACCGCCGGCCGATGATGCGCGAGTTCGAGAACAGGCGCCGCACCTCGTTCGGCCGGGCGTTGGTGCCGACGTCGAAGTCCTTCGGCGTGCGGCCCATCATCAGGTCGCGCACGCTGCCGCCCACCAGATAGGCCTTGTAGCCGGCGTTGTGCAGCCGGTAGAGGACCTTGAGAGCGTTCTTGTCGATGGTCTTCCGAGAGATCGGATGCTCGGAGCGCTGCAGGACGCGGGGCATTCCCTCGGGGATCGCGCTCACCGGACGATTATAAGCAGCCTGTAGAATCATCGAAGAACAGCTATATGCTGAGACGAAAGGAGCTTAGAGCACCTCTCGCAGGCGTTGACCCGACTCTATAGAGGCTAAGGGTTGCGGCGCAAGGTGGGAGAAAAAAAAGTGGGCCGGGACGGGCGGAGGGCTTTAAACCCGCCCCGGCACCGGAGGGAGAGGAGAGTTACCTTCTTCTCCGTTGCAATCCTCTAGATTCCACGAAGCGTGCCAGGGGAATCGGCGGGCAGCCGATCGTTTGTTTTCAGCGATTTGAGAGCAAGCGCGTGAAGGAGGCGCGTGCGGCGGAACGGACGGCTGTCATCTGCTGCGGACGAGGGTGTCCACGCCCTACACCAACCGGCTCACGATCTCGATCTCCGAAGTCAACGTCCGATGCACCGGGCACTTGTCGGCGATCTCGAGCAGGCGCAGGCGCTGCTCTTCCGTCAGCTCGCCGAGCACTTCGATCTCGCGGTCGATGTGATCGAGCTTCCCCGCCTTGGTCTCGCAACTGGCGCAGTCCACGGCGTAGATCTTGCCGTGGCGGAGCCGCACGCGGATGCCTTCGAGGGGCAGCTTCTTGTGGTTGGCGTAGATGCGCAGCGTCATCGACGTGCAGGCGCCGAGCGCGGCGAGCAGCAGGTCGTAAGGGGTGGGACCCGTATCGGTGCCGCCCACCTCGACCGGCTCGTCGGCGGTGAGGCGGTGGCGGTGCGCCACGATCTCCTGCACCAGGCCGGTGGCGCCGGCCGTGACCGTCACCTCGCCCGGCTTGCCGATCTCGAAGTCCGTCTTCACCTCCGGCTGCACGCCTTCGAGGTAGCGGCTCGACCAGGCGGCCAGCACGTCGCCGGCGTAGCGGGCATCGCGCTCGTCGGTGAGCAGGTGGTCGGCCGTGTCCAGCGAGACGAAGCTCTTCGGGTGCTTTGCCATGTCGAAGAGGCGGCGGGCGTGGTCGATGCCGACGATGTTGTCGATCGGCGAATGGAAGATGAGGAGCGCCTTGTGCAGCCGCTCCAGCACGCCGCGCAGGTGATCCTCCTCCAGATCGTCGACGAACTGGCGGCTGATGCGGAAGACGCGGCCGCCGAGGCGCACCTCGGCCTCGCCGCGCGCTTCGAGCTCCGGCGCCAGATGAAACAAAGTGTCCCGCAGGTGCTCGGTGTCGCTGGGCGAGCCGAGGGTCGCCACGGCGCGGGCCTCCGGGATGCGCTCCGCCGCCGCGATCGCCGCGCAGCCGCCCAGGCTGTGGCCCACCAGCAGGCGCGGCGCCTCGCGCTCGCGGCGCAGGAAGTCCGCGGCCGCCACGAGGTCGTCGAGATTAGTGTGGAAGTCGGTGGCGGCGAACTCTCCCGCGCTCTCGCCGATGCCGGTGAAGTCGAAGCGCAGCACGGCGATGCCCCGCTCGACGAGGGCGCGGCTGATCCAGCCCGCGGCCTTCAGGTCCTTCGAGCAGGTGAAGCAATGGGCGAAGAGGGCGTACGCCGCGGGCGTCGTCACCGGGCTGTCGAGGCGCGCCGCCAGATCCTGCCCCTGCGCGCCGGGGAACTTCAGATGTTCGCTCTTCATTCGAAAATCATAGACTACCCGCCGTGCCTGCCGAGCCCATCCTGGAGGCGACCGGCGTCGCCAAGACCTACGGCGACGGCACGGCCGCTCTCGCGGGCGTCGATCTCGCGGTACAGAAGGGCGAGACCGTGGCGCTCGTCGGCGAGAGCGGCAGCGGCAAGACGACGCTGCTGCGCACCTTCAACCGCATGGTCGAGCCTTCGGCCGGCGCGGTGCGCATCGAAGGCCAGCCGGCCGCCGAGCTCGATCCCATCGCCCTGCGGCGCCGCATCGGCTACGTGCCGCAGGACGGCGGCCTGATCCCGCATTGGCGCATCGAGCGCAACGTCGAGCTGGTGCCCCGTCTCCTCGGCTGGGACCGCGACCGCCGGCAGGCGCGGATGCGAGAGATGCTGGAGCTGGTCGGACTCCGCCCCGAAGCGCACGCCGGCCGCTACCCCGCCGAGCTCTCGGGAGGCCAGCGCCAGCGCGTCGCCTTCGCCCGCGCCCTCGCCGCCGATCCGCCGGTGATCCTCCTCGACGAGCCCTTCGGCGCCCTCGACGCCCTCACCCGCCTGGAGCTCCACCGCCAGTTCCTCGATCTCAAGAAGGCTCTGGGGAAAACGACACTGCTGGTGACGCACGATCTCGCCGAAGCCTTCCGTCTCGCCGACCGCATCGGCGTCATGCGCGCCGGCCGCCTCCTCCAACTCGGCGCCCCCGCCGAGCTGGCCGAGAGGCCGGCGGACCCGTATGTGGCGGCTTTGCTGGAGATGCGGCGTGTGTAGATTGCCGGATCGGAGCGGCGTGCCCGGAGAGGCCTCACCCCCTGTCCCCCTTATCTGGACTCCTCCCGTCAAGGGGTCTAAGGGGGTCGTTTTGAGCCAACTCCTTCTCTCCGCACGGTTGGGCGATGGATCCGGGGCGGTTTGGGTAAGGCCTGCAGTCGTATCTCCGGCCTCTTTGGGGAGCTTAGCGAGCTCCGGGCCAGGATGGGAAGTCGCGCGTCAG
>JBIOVX010000047.1:0-2169 GCA_044868005.1 Thermoanaerobaculia bacterium
TGGGCCGCATCGACCACCAGGTGAAGCTGCGGGGTCTGCGCATCGAGTTGGGAGAGATCGAGTCGGCGCTCGCGGCGCTGCCGGGAGTGCGCTCGGCGGTGGTGATGGCGCGCGCCGACGGCGGCGGCGAGGCGCGGCTGGTGGCCTACGTGGTGGGAGAGCCGGCGCCTTCGCTGGCGGAAATCCGTGCCGCCTTGGGCCAGTCGCTGCCGGAGTACATGGTGCCTTCGGCGGTGGTGGCGCTGGAGTCTTTCCCGCTGACGCCGAGCGGCAAGGTGGACCGCAAGGCCCTGCCCGCCCCCGAGGCGCAGCAGGAGGCCGCCGCGGCGCCGGTGGCGCCCCGCACGCAGTTGGAGAGCCACCTCGCCGGCCTGTGGCAGGAGGTCCTGGGAGTCGGCAGCGTCGGTGTCCACGACGACTTCTTCGCCCTCGGCGGCACCTCGATCTCGGGCGCCGTGCTGATCAACCGGCTGCAGCGGGAGCTCGGCGAGATCCTCCACGTGGCGGTGATCTTCGACCGTCCGACGGTCGCCCAGCTCGCCGCCTACCTGGCCGACGAGTATGCCCTGGCGGTGGAGCGGGGGCTCGGCATCGCGCCGATCCCGCGCCTGGCGACGGACGCTCCGGTGTCGCTCTCCTTCGCCCAGGAGCGGCTGTGGTTCCTCGACCGTCTCGATCCGGGAAGCTCGACCTACAACATCCCCGCCCACCTGCGCCTGGCGGGGGATCTCGACGTCGGCGCGCTGCGCGGCGTCCTGGGCGAGGTGGTGCGCCGCCACGAGGTGCTGCGCACCGCCTTCACGGAGAGCGGCGCGGGCCCGGTGCAGGTGGTGGCGCCGGAGCTGCGGCTGGAGCTGCCCGTGATCGACCTGCGCGCTCTGCCGGCGGCCGCGCGCGAGGCGGAGGCGGCGTCGTGGAGCGCCGTCGAGGCGCGGCGGCCCTTCGATCTGGAGCGCGGACCGCTGCTGCGCATGGTGCTGCTGCGCCTGGCCGACGGCGAATGGAGCGCGCTGTTCAACCTGCACCACATCGCCGGCGACGCCTGGTCGATCGAGGTGCTGATCGGGGAGATCGCGGCGCTCTACCCGGCCTTCACGCGCGGCCTGCCCTCGCCGCTGCCGGAGCCGCCGATCCAGTACCGGGATTTCGCCGTCTGGCAGCGGGACTGGCTGCAGGGCGAGACCCTCGCGGCCGAGCTCGCCTTCTGGCGCGGCCGGCTCGGCGGCGCCCCTTCAGTGTCGCAGCTCCCCATCGACCGGCCGCGGCCGGCGGTGCAGCATTTCCACGGCGGCAGCCTGCGGCAGGAGCTGCCCGCCGGCCTGGCCGCGGCGCTCGCCGCGCGCTTCAAGGACGAGGGAACGACCCTCTTCATGGGCCTCCTGGCGGCCTTCTTCGCCCTGCTCGCCCGCGAGTCGGGCGCGGAGGACCTGACGGTGGGCACGCCGGTCGCCGGGCGCACCCGCGCCGAGCTGGAAGGTCTCATCGGTCTCTTCCTCAACACCCTCGTCCTGCGCCTGCGGCTGGAGGGCGATCCCTCGTTCCGCGAGCTGCTGGCGCAGGTGCGTAGCCTGACCCTCGACGCCTTCTCCCACCAGGAGCTGCCGTTCGCCAAGCTGGTGGCGGAGCTCTCGCCCGAGCGCGACCTCAGCCACACGCCGCTGTTCCAGGTGCAGCTCGTGCTCATCGAGGCGGACCGCGTGGCGCCGCGCCTGCCGGGCATGACGCTCTCGGGAGCCACCCTGGAGGAGACCACCGCCAAGCTCGACCTGACGCTGCGGGCGCACGCCAGGCGCGACGGCCTGGAGCTGGTCTGGCTGTACAACACGGACCTCTTCGACCCGGCGACGATGCGGCGGCTGGGCGCTCATTTCGAAGCGCTGCTGGCGGTGGTGGCGGCGGAGCCGGACCGGGCGCTTTCGGCGCTGCCGCTGCTGAGCGGCGCCGAGGCGCACCAGCTCCTGGCCGAGTGGAACGACGCCGCGGTAGCCGGCTGGCTCGCGGCGGGCACCCTGCATGGCCTCATCGCCGCCCAGGTGGCGCGCACGCCGGACGAGCCCGCGGTCTCCTATGACGGCGAGGTGCTGACCTACGCCGAGCTGCTGGCGGCGGCGCGGCGGCTGGCCTGGAGGCTGCGCGGGCTGGGCGTGGGGCCGGACGTGGCGGTGGGAG
>JBIOVX010000048.1:0-38887 GCA_044868005.1 Thermoanaerobaculia bacterium
GTACGTTACCACCTCATCAGGCAGGGCGGCCACATAGGGCCGCCCCTACATCACTCCTCCGGCACGGCCCAAAGCTCCAATTCCATCTGGCGCGCCAAGTGGAGCAGGTGCTCCAGCCGTTGGAGGAAATCGAGAAGACCCCGCCAGCCGAGCTCCTCGCCGAAGCGGAGATCTCCCAGTCCCTCGAGCCCGACCCACTCCGGTGGCTGCGGCACTTCGCGCCGCCGGACCCTCGCCGCCAGCTCCGCCGTCTCCCGCGCCAGCGCTTCGCGCGCCTCCTCGTCGATCCAGGTCTCCTCGGATCGGCTCATGCCCTGCAAGCCGCGGAGGTACGGGAAGCCCTCGATTCCCCGCAGGTACTCGGCCAGCTCGTCGTCGAGCACCGCGGTGGACTCCTCCAGCGGATTGCCCTCGTCGTCGGCCATCAGGAGGGTCCAGGACATGGGGGGACCTTATCAGGAGGGTCTGCCTTCCACCCAGGTTGCCCTCCCCCCACCCGGCATGAGAACCTTCCAGACCGGTGGGCGGGGGCACGACCTCCCGCCGGCGAGGAAGGAGACACCGGGATGAGCAAGTACCAGGCTCCGCTCAACTGGCCGGGTGGAGGTACCGATACCGACGTCGACGAGACCGAGGAGTGGCTGACCGCCTTCGAGCAGGTCGTCGAGCGGGAGGGGCGAAACCGCGCCTGCTTCCTCCTCCAGAAGCTGCTGGAGAAGGGCTACGAGAAGGACGTCGTCCTCCCCTTCACCGGCAACACGCCCTACATCAACACCATCTCGAAGAGCGAGGAGCCGCCCTACGCCGGGGATCGCGCCCTCGAGCGGCGCATCAAGAGCATCGTGCGCTGGAACGCCATGGCCCTCGTGGTGCGCGCCAACAAGAAGTACGCGGGCCTCGGCGGGCACATCTCGACCTTCGCCTCGTCCGCCACCCTCTACCAGGTGGGCTTCCACCACTTCTTCCGCGGCCGCGGCGAAGGCGGCTTCGACGGCGACATCATCTACTTCCAGGGTCACGGCTCGCCCGGCATCTACGCCCACGCCTTCCTCGAGGGGCGGATCAGTCGCGAGCAGATGGAGGCCTTCCGCCGCGAGGTGGAGCGGGGCAAAGGGCTCTCGTCCTATCCCCATCCCTGGCTGATGCCTGACTTCTGGGAGTTCCCCACGGTCTCCATGGGCCTCGCGCCCATCTCCGCCATCTACCAGGCGAAGTTCAACCGCTACCTGCGCAACCGCGGCCTGCGCGATTCCCAGCAGCGCAAGGTCTGGGCCTTCCTCGGCGACGGCGAGACCGACGAGCCCGAGGCGCTGGGAGCTATCACACTGGCTGCCCGCGAGAAGCTCGACAACCTGATCTACGTCGTCAACTGCAACCTGCAGCGGCTCGACGGCCCGGTGCGCGGCAACGGCAAGATCATCCAGGAACTGGAGACGGCCTTCCGCGGCGCCGGCTGGAACGTCATCAAGGTCATCTGGGGAGGCGACTGGGACCCGCTCATCGAGGCGGACAACACCGGCCTGCTGATCCAGCGCATGAACGAGACGCTCGACGGCGAATACCAGAAGTACGTCGTGGAGCCCGGCTCCTACGTGCGCAAGGAGTTCTTCGGCAAGTACCCGGAGCTGCTGGAGCTGGTGAAGAACTACTCGGACGAGCAGCTCCACGACTTGCGGCGCGGCGGCCACGATCCGGCCAAGGTCTACGCCGCGTTCAAGGCCGCCGCCGAGCATGAGGGCTCGCCGACGGTGATCCTGGCGAAGACGGTGAAGGGCTATGGCCTGGGCGAGGCCGGCGAGGGTAAGAACGTCACCCACCAGCAGAAGAAGCTGACGGAGGACGAACTGCGCTTCTTCCGCGACCGCTTCGAGATCCCGATCTCCGACAAGGACCTGCCCGACGCGCCCTTCTACCTGCCGCCGGAGGACAGCGAGGAGATCCAATACCTGCGGGAGCGCCGCCGGGCCCTCGGCGGTCCCGTGCCGGAGCGCCGCGTGCGTCGTGAGCCGACGGCCGTCTCCCAGGGAAACGACGTCTGGGGCCGCTTCTTCGAAGGGGTGGACCGCGACGTCTCGACGACCATGGTCTTCGTCCAGATGCTGACCCAGCTCCTCAAGGACAAGGAGGCCGGCCGCAACATCGTGCCCATCGTGCCCGACGAGGCGCGCACCTTCGGCATGGAGTCGCTCTTCCGCCAGTTCGGCATCTACTCCCACGTCGGCCAGCTCTACGAGCCGGTGGACAAGGCCATGCTGCTCTACTACCGCGAGGCCACCGACGGCCAGATCCTGGAGGAGGGAATCACCGAGGCCGGCTCGATGGCCTCGTTCATCGCCGCCGGCACCTCCTACGCCACCCACGGGATCGACATGATCCCCTTCTTCATCTTCTACTCGATGTTCGGCTTCCAGCGGATCGGTGACCTCATCTGGGCCGCCGCCGATCAGCGCACGCGCGGCTTCCTGCTCGGCGCCACCTCCGGCCGCACGACCCTCAACGGCGAGGGCCTCCAGCACGAGGACGGCCACAGCCTCCTCCTGGCGAGCACCGTCCCCAACCTCCTCGCCTACGATCCGGCGTACGCCTACGAGCTCGCGGTGATCATCCGCGACGGCTTGAAGAGGATGTTCACGGACCGGCAGGACATCTTCTACTACATCACCCTCTACAACGAGAACTATCCGATGCCGCCCATGCCGGAAGGCGCCGAGGAGGGCATCCTCAAGGGCCTCTACAAGCTCAAGGATGCTCCGCCGACGGAGGACGACCGGGCGCGGGTGCACCTCCTGGGCAGCGGCTCGCTGCTGCGCGAGGCCATCAGGGCGCAGGAGATCCTCACCCAGCGCTACGGCATCGCCGCCGACGTCTGGAGCGCCACCAGCTACAAGGAGCTGCGCCGCGACGCCCTGGAGGCGGACCGCTGGAACCTGCTCCATCCCGACCAGGAGCCGCGCAAGCCGTACGTGACGAGCCTCTTCGAGGGAGACGACGCGCCCATCATCGCCGTCTCGGATTACCTGAAGCTGGTGCCGGACCAGATCGCCCGCTGGCTCCCCGGCCGGCTCTACACCCTGGGCACGGACGGCTTCGGCCGCAGCGATACCCGCGAAGCCCTGCGCCGCTTCTTCGAGATCGACGCCGAGTGCGTGACCATCGCTGCCCTCGACCAGCTCTCCCGCCGCTGCCGCATCGACCACGGCCTGCCAAGGAAGGCGATCGAAGAGCTGGGCGTGGATCCGGAGAAGGTGGATCCGGTGGTGAGCTGAGGCGGGCCCCGGCCACCCAGGGCGGCCACATAGGGCCGCCCCTACAGACCACTTCGAGGTAAATCGACCTCCTGCCCATCGCGCAAGAACCCAGATCCGCCACAGAACGATCTGTAGGGGCGGCCCTATGTGGCCGCCCTGTAGTAAAGTCTGTTCAGCCTCTGGAGGCAACGATCTTGAAGACCAAGCCGTTCCTGCAGGTTCTCTCTCTTTCCCTCCTCCTGCCCACCCTCGCCGCCGCCCAGCCCGCCGTCTACAAGGTGGACCCCAACCACAGCAGCGTCGGCTTCACCATCCGCCATTTCGTCTCCAACGTCCCCGGCCGGTTCCGGGACTTCCAAGGCATCGTCAAGTACGACCGGCAGAACCCGGCGGCGAGCAGCGTCGAATTTACGGTGCAGGCGGCGTCGATCGACACGGACAACGACGACCGCGACAACCACCTGCGCTCCGCCGACTTCTTCGACGTGCAGAAGTTCCCCACGCTCACCTTCACCAGCACCAAGGTGGCCCCCCGGGACGCGAACACCCTGGATGTAACCGGCGATCTGACCCTGCACGGCGTGACCCGGACGGTCACGATTCCGGTGGAGATCCTCGGCACCATGCAGGGTCCAAGGGGCGAGAAGGCCGGCTTCGAGGCGGGCTTCTCCCTCAACCGCAAGGAGTACGGCATCACCTGGAACCGCGTCTTCGACGCCGGCGGCAGCCTGCTCGGCGACGACGTGAAGGTGAGCATCTCGATCGAGGCGGACCGGCAAGCCCTCACCCCCTGACCCCCCTCTCCCGTCCCCTCCCTTCCCCCTCACCGGGAGAGGGGGAAACAAGGGCGCGGCGAGATAGAATCGCTCTCCAATGTCTGAACAGGACCTCAAGCAGCTCCGCCAGGTAATCCGCGAGGCGGTGTACGCCTGCCGCATGCCGATCCGCGAGATGGAACGCCGGCTCGGCATCGGGCACGGCAACCTCTACCACATCCTCGACGGCACGCTCGACCTCCGCGTGCGGCACCTCCTGCAACTGGCGGATCTCCTGGAAGTTCCGCCTACGGACCTCCTCGAATTCGGCTGTCCGGACGCGATCAAGCGCGCCAAGCGTCGTCTTGGCGACTGGATCGGCCAGAAAACCAGCCAAACGGCGCAGGCGACGGCCGCGTCCTTGTCGCTCGACCAGCTCAAGGAGCTGATCCGCGACGCCGTGCGGGAAGAAGTGAAGCAGCAGGGCCAGGAACCGAAGCGAACCCAACGCTCGCGCCGCTGAACCCGGTGGATCGTGTCCGAGCCCTACGAGGTTCGGTCCTGGTCTTACTGGAGCGAGTCCCAGCCCTACTGGATTGAGTCCTGACCTTACGAGATTGCCGCAAAGAAGGCAGAGCTCATACCCCAGCCTTACGAAGTCATGTCTGATTGTTACGAGACTGTGTCCTAATCTTACTGAATCGAAGGCCACGGTCCAGTAGCTCGTGTCCTGTCCTTACGGAATCGAGCCGCCTTTTTCAACGATGCACTCCTGTTTTGACGGAGCCCGCCGGTTTTCCTGAAGGCTTGTCCGCTTTCACGGTGAGGATGTCCTCGGCGATCCAACAGGAAAACGTCCTGATCCAGGCTCGTGGCGGGATTTTCGGCTTTGACGCCCGCAGTTCGCCTCCGATTCGCGATTCTACCTTCCTCGCGCCGGAGGTTTCCACCAGCGAATCCCACCGTTCTCATCTGTTCAATTCCCACCGTCGCTAATGCCGCGCAGGCCGATGAACCGCTCGCGCAGCCCCAGAAGTCGCAATCCCACCGTCCTCATCTGGTCAATTCCACTCGTGCGGATCAGTGACGGTGCGAACACCACCTTCAATGTAGTCGCAATCCCACCGTCCTCATCTGGTCAATTCCCACCGTATCAAGAATTGGGCCCAACGAGCAGTACAGCATTGTCGCAATCCCACCGTCCTCATCTGGTCAATTCCCACGATTCATGCGAACCCGAAGTTCGGATTCCAGGAGCTCCCCAAGAAGTCGCAATCCCACCGTCCTCATCTGGTCAATTCCCACCTAAACACAATTCACGGCATATCCCTGTTCTAAATCCTAACCGAAGTCGCAATCCCACCGTCCTCATCTGGTCAATTCCCACGAAGATAGTCACTACGCCCCGAGTCTCCCGTCGTCGTTAGAGGGGTCGCAATCCCACCGTCCTCATCTGGTCAATTCCCACATGCTTTCGTGCTCCACCGCAAGAAGAGCTTTTCCGAAAGAAGTCGCAATCCCACCGTCCTCATCTGGTCAATTCCCACGCAGAATTTTGACTTTCGCCTGTATCGTAGCCTTAGCCCTGCTGTCGCAATCCCACCGTCCTCATCTGGTCAATTCACACAAGGAGAGCAATCAGATGAGTACCAAGCCTCTCAACGTTCTGGAGAAAGTCGCAATCCCACCGTCCTCATCTGGTCAATTCCCACCCAGGAAGTGTACACGCTGTACATCTTCAAGAAGGCACAGTCGCAATCCCACCGTCCTCCTCTGGTCAATTCCTACGGTCGCACTGGTAAGCCATGATTTTGCAGGCGTTTACACCTCCTTCCGCCGTTACCCTCTTGCGGGAGCGGCTTATCGTCGTCTTTTCACTTGCCGGGCTTCGGCTCGCGACTTCGATTAACCATGTAGGATCTGTCACTTACGTCCTCCGCCGTTACCAGCGAGCCAAAATGGCGTCTTGCTGCTGGCATGCTCCTTTCCAGGCATGGAGTTTTCCTCGTCTCAGAGCACGTAGACGTCCGGATCTGCGGTCGGCCGGCCAAGGCCGTGGATCTCGAGCCGTCCAGCGCATTCGGCGCAGAGGCGGTAAATGCGCACGCTGTCTTCCTTCGGTTCGATGAGAGCCGCTATGCGGGCACGCAGCCAGCTGAGCTGTTCTTCTTTCAGGCGGCACTCGAAGACCGAATACTGGACTCTCTCCCCGAAATCCTTGTGGGTGTGGGCCAGCCGCGTGCGGCGGCGGTCGTCGGGGATATCGTAGGAGACGAGGATCAGCATGGCAACCGAAAGCTCTCATAGGCTTCGCCGCGGGTGATCGCCGCAGCCAAGCGGTCGGCCTGGCGGTGGAAGAGGTCGCGTCATCCATCAGACCGAATTCTCACGAGAGATCGAGCCTTCGTTATCGACGAGCCCGGAGGGCGGCATGCAATCCGGCCATTCTCCTAAACCTCGTCCCGAAGGGACGACATTTGATCAGCCCGGGGTGTAAACCCCGGGTACGCTGAACCCACAGATCCATGAGCCCCGAAGGGCCGACAAATCGGTTTGAGGGGCAAGGCCGGCCCTTCGGGACTCCTCAGGTTCATTGGCAATCCAATTCCTGGAGTTGAAACTCCAGGCTGATCAAACCCCGCCCTTCAGGGCGTCCGCCTCCCCAAGTGACAGCTTGCCGTAAGTGCCCTCCGAAACTGATTCTTGCCATCCGACGGTGGGCAGACGAGAGTGGCAAGTTCAGAGTCGCAATCCCCCCGTCCTCATCTGATTAATTCCCACGACGGCACCGTCTTCACCCTGCGCAACAACCTCTACGACTGAAAGGTATCGTCGCAATCCCCCCGTCCTCATCTGGTCAATTCCCACGAAGAAGGAGATTACCTATGCCGCATCATTTGGAGTTCGTCGTTGCAATCCCATCGTCCTCATCTGGTCAATTCCCACAGCGAGATGGTCTCCCGATTCAATGTCCTCCGCAGCCCAGAAGAGTCGCAATCTCACCGTCCTCATCTGGTCAATTCCCACCTTGTACCTTGCCGGTGGGTGATCGTGGCGGCCAGGAGATCGAGCCTCGTCATCACCGAGCCCGGAGGGCGGCATGCCAATCCGGTCATTCTCCTAAACCTCGTCCCGAAGGGACGATATTTGATCAGCCCGGGTGTAAACCCCGGGTACGCTGAACCCACAGATCCATGAGCCCCGAAGGGCCGACAGATCGGTTCGAGGGGCAAGGCCGGCCCTTCGGGACTCCTCAGGTTCATTGGCAATCCAATTCCTGGAGTTGAAACTCCAGGCTGATCAAATCCCGCCCCTTCAGGGCGTCCGCCTGCCAGGAGCTGTGCTCCTCATCCTTGTCAATCCCACTCGGCCTGGAGACTGGCAACACCACCCTCCGGAAGACCGTCAAGTCGCAATCCCACCGTCTTCATCTGGTCAATTCCCACGTCAACACGGCATTCGAGAAGGATCCCGCCCCATCGCGCTAATGTCGCAATCCCACCGTCCTCATCTGGTCAATTCCCACGCCAGTCGTGTGTAGCACTGAAATGTGCATGTGCAGCGACGGGTCGCAATCCCACCGTCCTCATCTGGTCAATTCCCACGGCTACCTATTTCACTGAAGCTACTATCATGGAGGACCGAGAAGTCGCAATCCTACCGTCCTCATCTGGTCAATTCCCACGACGGCGAAGGATACGCCATCCTGCAAGAACTCATGCGGTCGCAATCCCACCATCCTTATCTGGTCAATTCCCACGACAGTACAACACCGTCCCAACCTACTCGTTCATGGTGATGTCGCAATCCCACCGCCTCATCTGGTCAATTCCCACGATGTCGTCATCACGGATCTTCGCGGAGGCACATATTTCGCGTCGCAATCCCATCGTCCTCATCTGGTCAACTCCCACTCCCTTCGCTGGATGACGCCCAGGTGGACCTGCTGAGGCGGTCGCAATCCCACCGCCCTCATCTGGTCAATTCCCACGGCCAACCAGTGGGAACCCCACCGCATCCTGACCACCGGGTCGCAATCCCACCATCCCTATCAGGTCAATTCCCACGACATCTATGACCTCGCCAATGCGTTTATCCAGGGCGGCATGGAGTCGCAATCCCACCGTCCTCACTGGTCAATTCCCACTTCACCGCGTATCTGGGCCTGCAGACCGTCACCGACAACAGAAAGACACAATCCCACCGTCCTCTTCTGGTCAATTCCTACAGCTTATCGGAATCTGGGTTGCCGCCTATCAATGGTTCCAAAAGTCGCAATCCCCCCGTCCTCATCTGGTCAATTCCTCATCGGTCAATTTCCACTTCACGGGCAGAACGTCGTCAACTGGGATCTGGTAGACGGGTCGCAATCCCACCGTCCTCGTATGGCCAGTTCTCACTGCACCCGAACATCCTCAACAACGGGGTTCATCCTCCACAAGTCGCAATCCCCACCGTCCTCATCTGGTCAATTCCCACGTTACAACGCTTCGCCTGGACCGCCGGCGGCTTGCTCCTGGTATTTGTCGCAATCCCACCGACCTCATCTGGTCAATTCCCACGGGAGTGCTGTATATGAAGTATTCCACAGGTGGCCGTCGTCGGTCGCAATCCCTCCGTCCTCATCTGGTCAATTCCCACGTTTCAAGTTCGAGGGGACCGTGGTCACCTTCAATAAGTCGCAATCCCACCGTCCTCATCTGGTCAATTCCAACAGTCGTTCTACGTGCCTGGCCAGCGGGTTCATGACAAGCCGCAGGAGTTGCAATCCCACCATCCTCATCTGGTCAATCTCCACTGGACCTCTGGGAGCCGCGGATCGTCTACATGGAGGAGTAACTCGTCGCAATCCCACCGTCCTCATCTGGTCAATTCACACCGTCACTCTTTCCGATGTACCAGTAGACGAGATTCCGGGTGTTCTGGAGTCGCAATCCCATCGTCCTCATCTGGTCAATTCCCACCCCCATATACACGGCGGGAGCTTGCTACGCGTACTTGGTACTGTCGCAATCCCACCGACCTCATCTGGTCAATTCGCACAAGAAGGACATCGCGCGGATCTATCTGCCGGTCAATATCACCTTGCCGTGGTCGCAATCCCACCGACCTCATCTGGTCAATTCCCACGAGGCCGCAGGAGGGGACAACTACGTCCTGAATGCAATCGGAGAGTCGCAATCCCACCGACCTCATCTGGTCAATTCCCCACGTTCAACCGGCTACGTCCTCGGCGCGGCGGGACAGAACTGCGCGTCGCAATTCCACCGTCCTCATCTGGTCAATTCCCACGGTCCTTCCCGGATGGACATGGTGCTCGACTGGGCTACCGACGGAGAGTCGCAATCCCGCCGTCCTCATCTGGTCAATTCCCACCAGAACATGTCTGGGCCCTCGTGTTGTGGTCATGAGGTCACCCTTTCCTTTACGCTTGTGTCGGAACTGACCTGATCGGTATGGTGGATTGCGACAGTGACCTTGGTGGCGTGGGAGCGGCGCCATGGCGATCTGGGCGTCGGAACTGACCTGATCGGTATGGTGGGATTGCGACGTTTCGGGTGCCATCGTGAGTGCATCGCGGGCGACAGTATCAGTCGGAACTGACCTGATCGGTATGGTGGGATTGCGACTCGGGTAGTCGATGCTCTTCTGGTCCTTGCCCAGACAGAACACGTCGGAACTGACCTGATCGGTATGGTGGGATTGCGACTTCTGCATCGCGAAGCTCATAGCGCCGGTGGCCGTTATGCCCGCTGTCGGAACTGACCTGATCGGTATGGTGGGATTGCGACTGAATCACATTGGACTTTGAATATCCGGTCCAGATGGCTGAGGCCCGTCCCGAAGGGACACGGGCGTAGAGCCTGGCGCTTTAGCGCCAGGTAGACGACATCGCAATTTCCACAAGCCCTGAAAGGGCATAGGCAGGCTCCGAGATCCTGCCGCGGCGAGACGGCACCATGCGCGATCGTTATCCGTCGCCGCCAGGACTGGCGGTGTCCGCCTTCGCCCTTTCAGGGCTTTGGCGTTGATGGGGGTGTCGTTTCCTGGCACTGAAGTGTCAGGCTCTACGCCCGTGCCCCCTTCGGGGCGAAAAGGCTTGGTCGGAACTGATCTGATCCGGGGACGTGCAACCGCGGAGGTAGAGCCCGCGCTCGGTTGGCCTGATCGGTACGGCGAGACGGCAGCTCGAACTGCGTCAGAGCCGGTCATCGCTCCGGAGGAGCAGAATTTGAACAGTCCGGGGTTGAACCCAGGGTACGGCGGCCCGACGCATCCCCAAGTCCCGCAGGGCCGGCCTGCCCGTGAAGGGCCATTCCCAGAAGAAGCAAAGGACCTCTTGGATGACGCTCAGGGCGGCCCTTCGGGACTTCCAAACAGCGTTCGGCTTCGGACCCCGGGTTGAAACCCGGGGCTGTTCAAATCCTGCTCCTCCGGAGCGGCAGGCGATCGCCCAGCAGCAGGCCGCCCTGGTCGCCAGTAAGCAGGAGGCGAGCAAGCGGTTGCAGAACTTGCTCTCGCCGCCGGAGGTGAAGGCCGCCTCGCTTTACGGAGCGCCGCCCAAGGATGTGGGGCTCGTATCTGATCTTTGGGCGCCGCTTCTCAGATGTGGGAGCGGCGCCCAAAGGTGTTGGCGCGATTTCCGAGATTTCGGCGCGTCGCCCACATCTTTGGGCGCGCCTTCTGATCCTTGGGCACGCCGCCCACATCTGTGGGAGCCGCATCTCAGATGAGGGAGCGCCGCCAAAAGATGAGGGCGCGACGCCCAAAGATGACGGGACGGTTTCTCAGGTGTCGGACCGCCGCCCTCATTTGTGGGCACGCCTTCTGATCCTTGGGACCGCCGCCCTCATCTGTCGGAGCCCCAATCTCATCCTTGGGAGTGCCGCCCAAAGGTGAGGGCGCGGCGCCCAAAGATGACGGAACGGTTTCTCAGATGTCGGAGCGCCGCCTTCATCTGTGGGTGCGCCTCCTGATCTTTGGGAGCGGCGCCAAAGGATGAGGGAGCGGCGCCCAAAGGTGTCGGCGCGATTTCTGAGGTTTTGGCGCGCCGCCCTCATCTGTGGGCGCGTTTTCTGATCCTTGGGAGCGTCGCCCTTATCTGTGGGAGCCGTATCTCAGATGTGGGCGCGGCGCCCAAGGATGTTGGCGTGGCGCCCAAAGATGACGGGGCGGTTTCTCAGACGTCGGAGCGCCGCCTTCATCTGTGGGTGCGCCTTCTGATCCTTGGGAGCGCCGCCCACATCTGTCGGAGCCGTATCTCATCCTTGAGAGCGCCGCCCAAAGTTGTCGGCGTGATTTCTGAGGTTTCGGCCTGGCGCCCACATCCTTGGGCGGGCCTTCTGATCTTTGGGAGCGCCGCCCACATCCTTGGGCGTGTCGCCGACATCTCAGATGCGGCGCCCACATCCTTGGGCACGCCGCCGCGAGCCCGCCCTTCCCTATAGAAGGACCGAATTCAGCGGCTTTATTTGCTTTTCACCGCCCCCAGCGCCTTCTTCCTTGCCGCCTCGAACTCATCCCCCGGATTCCACGCCGGGAGCTGCGGCGTCTCCGCGATGGAGAGGCCGGCGTAGAAGCCGAGCTGGGCGTCTTCGATCATGCCGTCATAGGTCCACTTCGGGTCGAATTCGTCGCTCGGCTGGTGGTAGCGGTTTGCTTCGTAGTCCTCGGCTTGCTGCTTGCCCCAGTCCTTGGGCTTGCCGATGAAGTCGGTGCCGGCGTCGAGGTAGATGGCCGGGACTCCGATCTTGGCGAAGTTGAACTGGTCGGAACGGTAGAAGAAGCCGCGGTCGGGGAACTGGTCGCCGAAAACCTTGCGGTTCTGGCGGGCGGCCAGCGCTTGGACCACCTGGTCGAGCGAGGACTTGCCGAGACCGATGTAGGTGAGGTCGGCCGTGCGGCCCAGCATGTTGCCGCCGTCGTAGTTGATGTTGGCGGCGATCTTTCCCGCCGGCACCGTCGGATGCGCGGCCAGATACTGCGAGCCCAGGAGGCCCTGCTCCTCGGCTGCCACGAAGGCGATGAGGATGGAGCGCTTCGGGCGCTGCGGTAGCTCGGTGAACGCCTTCGCGATGGCCAGCACCTGGGCGCAGCCGGCGGCGTTGTCCACGGCGCCGTTGTAGATCTTGTCGCCGGTCTTGTCCGGCTCGCCGATGCCCAGATGGTCGTGGTGGGCGCTGTAGAGCACGACCTCGTCCTTCAGGTTGGGATCGCTCCCCGGCAGCAGGCCCAGCACGTTCGCCGTTTTCACCTTGGTGATCTTGTTGGTGAGGTTGAGCGAGGTGGTGATGCCGAGCGGCACGGGCTTGAACTCCCGCTTCTTCGCCTGCTCGACGAGCTTCGCCAGGTCCTGGCCGGCCGCCGCGAAGAGCTTGCGCGTAGCGTCCTCGGTGGCCCAGCCGGCCACCTGGATGCGCGGCTCGCCGGCGGCGGGAAGCTCGAACTGCTCGCCGCTCCAGGAGGTCTGCACGACCTGCCACGGATAGCCGGCCGACGGCGTGGTGTGGATGATGATCGCGCCCGCCGCTCCCTGCCGCGCCGCGCTCTCGTACTTGTAGGTCCAGCGGCCGTAGTAGAGCCGGGTCGTGCCCTCGAAGAGCTTGGGATCCCAGTCGGGGTCGTTGTTCAACATCACCAGGACCTTGCCTTTGAGGTCCATGCCCTTGAAGTCATCCCACTGGTACTCGGGCGCCTGGATGCCGTAGCCGACGAAGACGAGCTCGGCGTCCCGCAGCGTGGAGGTGGGCGACTGGACGCCGCTCGCGGCGATGAAGTCGTCCCACCGGTTGAGGGGCACGGCCTTGCCGCCGGCCTGGAAGTCCCAGGTCTTCGGCACCTCGGAGGTGATGCCGACCATGTCGAACGGTTGCTGCCAGCCGCCTCCCGCAGCTCCCGGCTGGAAGCCGAGGGACTCCAGGGCGGTCGCCAGATAGAGCCGCGCCAGCGTGTCGCCGCGGCTGGCCGGTCCGCGTCCTTCCAGGAGGTCGTCCGCCAGGTAGCGGATGGGCGCTTCGAGGGAATCGCGGTCGATGGCCTTGGCCGCCTTGTCGGCGCCGGCGGGGAGGTTGAGGGAGGCCGGGGGCGCCTTCGTCTCGGCGCCCATCAGGAGCGGGGAGAGGAGCGCCAGCAGCAGGACCCCGCCCAGGGTCAGGAGGAGCTTCGAATGTTTCATGGGAACCTAAATCTCCATGGGTCAGATACTTCCGCGGGAGGGGACTGTAGCAAAAACGGGGCCGGGGGCCGGCTTCAGGGGGGCATAGACGGTTGGAGCGGTATGCCCTTCGAAGCCTCACCCCCTGTCCCCCTCTCCCTGACGGGCGAGGGGGGACGATTCACAGTCGGTGTTGCCGATAGGAGGCTACCTTTTTCGGCAAGACTCTTTCGCAGGCGTCCCCCCTCGCCCGTCAGGGAGAGGGGGCCAGGGGGTGAGGCTTCGAAGCGCAGGCCCTCTCTTTAGCAACACCCGCCTGAAGCAAAGAGGGAGCGGCTCGCCGCTTGCAGCCCACCCCGCCCCACGCTATGGTTCCTCGGGGACGAAGCCATGCTGCGCACGACCGTCCGCGACTGCCTCTACCTGAACTGGGCCTTGCCGACCGGGGTGCTTCCGGCGCCGCCTTCTCCCTTGCGGTATCAGCGGCACTCGTGGCAGGGGCAGGACTGGACGTTCGTATCGGCGCTGCTCTTCCACCAGGATTCGCTCCACTTCACGGCCCTGCCGCGGCTGCGCTTCGGCTATCCCCAGCTCACCTTCCGCGTCTGCGTGCTGGACGACGAAGGCGTTCCTTCGGTGCTCTTCCGCAAGATGCTGATGCCCGCCTGGGTGGCCCCGGGCGTGCGGCTGGTCACGCGCCAGCCGGCGTCGCGAGCACGCCTGCGCTTCCCCCGTCCTTCGCAGGACGTCAACGGCGGTCCCTGGCGTTGGCGCGCCGAGCGGCACGGCAAGCTGGAGGTGCGCGCCTGGCAGGACAGCCCCTCTCTGGGCGAAGGGCCGCGCCTCGGCTCGTGGCACGACGCGGTGAGCTACTTCCAGGAGCGCCCGCTCGGCTATGCCGTGGCCTCCGGCGCCCTGCGCCAGATCTCGTCGCGCCATCCTCCCGTCCCCGTCTGGCCGATGCGCGCCGAGGTCGAGGGCAACGGCCTGCTGCCCCGCCTGCTCGACCTGCCCGAGGGCACCCGCTGGCCCGGCCTGCATTCGGTGTGGCTGTGCCCGGAGATCCCCTTCGTCTTCGAGCTGGGGCTCATCCTGAAGGTGCCGGTGCCTCCCGTCATGCCCCATCCGGCGGCGGGGCGGGTGGTGAGCTTCCCTCTCAGGCTTCAGACGAGCTCTGGCGGTTGGAGCGGAGTGCCCTTCGAAGCCCTCACCACCCCTACCCCTCCTCTCCCAGAGGGAGAGGAGGGGAAAAAGAAGAAGCGGACGGTACTCCGTGAGGGGGCAAGGGCGTCGTGCTAGCATCCCAGGAATGAGCTCGCTTCCACCCGCAGAACGCCGGCCGCAACGCATCGCGGTGCTGCCCGGCGACGGTACCGGCAAGGACGTCACGGCCGAGGCGGTGAAGGTGCTCGAGGCCGTGGCCGAGACCTGGGATCTGCCCCTGGAGCTGGTGCACCTCGATTGGGACGCCGACCGCTATCTCGCCACCGGCGAGACGCTGCCCGCCGGCGCCCTGGACGACTTCCGGGAGAACTACTCGGCGGTTTTCATCGGCGCCTATGGCGATCCGCGCGTGCCGGACATGAAGCACGCCGCGGACATCCTGCTGGGGATCCGCTTCGGCCTCGATCTCTATATCAATCTCCGGCCGGTCAAGCTCTACGACGCGCGCCTGTGCCCGCTGAAGGGCCGCAGCGAGAAGGACGTGGACTTCGTCGTCTTCCGCGAGAACACGGAGGGCGCCTACGTCAACGTCGGCGGCAACTTCAAGCGCGGCACGCCGGACGAGGTGGCGGTGCAGGAGGAGATCCATACTCATAAGGGAGTCGAGCGCATCGTCCGCGCCGCTTTCGACTACGCGGTGGCGCACGGCCGCCGCGAGGTGCTGATGGCCGACAAGTCGAACGTCATGCGCTATGGGCACGATCTGTGGCAGCGGGTGTTCGCGGCGGTGGCGGCCGAGTATCCCCAGGTCGAGTCGCGGCACATGTTCGTCGACGCCCTGACCATGCAGATGGTCCGGCGTCCCGAGGACCTGGACGTGATCGTCACCAACAACATGTTCGGCGACATCGTCACCGACCTCGGCGCGGCGCTCCAGGGCGGCCTCGGCGTGGCGGCCTCGGCGAACCTGCATCCCGGCCAGACCTCGATGTTCGAGCCCGTGCACGGTTCGGCCCCGAAGTACGCCGGCACCGGCCGTGCCAATCCGGTGGGCGCCATCCTCTCGGCGTCCCTGATGCTCGACTATCTCGGCCACGCCGCGGCGGCCCAGGCGGTGGAGGAGGCCGTGGCCCGCTCATTGCGCGAGGGGCAGACGACGCCCGACCTCGGCGGCTCGCTCACCACCTCCCAGTTGGGAGACCTGCTGGCGCGGGCGGTGGGGCAGGGCGTGGCGGTGTAGCGAGGACAATAATGCACCCCACAGAGACCGAGCTCATCTACGACTGGAACCGCGCCGGCGGCGCCGACCTGCGCCCAGCGCGTGGCCGGGTCGAGCTGGACGACGAGACGCTGCGCGACGGCCTGCAGTCGCCCTCCGTGCGCACGCCGTCGATCGAGGACAAGCTCCGGATCCTCCACCTGATCGCGGAGCTCGGCATCGAGTCCGCCGACATCGGTCTGCCCGGGGCGGGGCCGCATGTGGCGCGGGACGTGGAGCGCCTGGCCCGCGAGATCGTCGATCAGCGCCTCAAGGTGGTGCCCAACTGCGCCGCGCGCACGGTGATCGCCGACATCCAACCCATCGTCGAGATCTCGCAGCGCACCGGCCTCGCCATCGAAGCCTCCTGCTTCATCGGCTCGTCGCCGATCCGCCAGTACGCCGAAGGCTGGACGCTCGACCGCATGCTCAAGATGAGCCGCGAGGCCGTGGAGTACGCGGTGGGTCAGGGGCTGCCCGTGATGTACGTCACGGAGGACACCACTCGCGCCGCGCCGGAGGACCTGCGCCGCCTCTACACCGCGGCGGTCGAGGCCGGCGCGCGGCGGGTGTGCGTGGCCGACACGGTAGGCCATTCGACGCCGAACGGCGCGCGCAACGTCATCCGCTTCATCCGCGAGGTGGTGGACGCGACCGGCGAGGACGTCAAGGTGGATTGGCACGGCCACAAGGACCGCGGCCTCTCTGTGATCAACGCTCTCGCCGCCGCCGAGGCCGGCGCCGACCGGCTGCACGGCACGGCGGTGGGCATCGGCGAGCGCGTGGGCAACTGCCCGATCGATCTGCTGCTGGTCAACATGCAGCTCCTGGGATGGATCGATCGCGACCTGCACCGGCTGCAGGAGTATTGCCGCTTCGTGGCCGATACGACCGGCGTGCCGCTGCCGGACAACTATCCGGTGGTGGGGAAGGACGCCTTCCGCACCGGCACGGGCGTGCACGCCTCGGCCATCATCAAGGCCCGCGCCCGCGGCGAGGACTGGCTGGCGGACCGCGTCTACTCCTCCGTGCCGGCCGGGATGATCGGCTGCCGGCAGGTGATCGAGGTGGGGCCGATGAGCGGCGAGTCGAACGTCGTCTACTGGCTCCAGGAGCGCGGCATCGAGGCGGCGCCCGAGCTGGTGAAGGAGATCTTCCAGAGGGCGAAGTGCGCCGCGGCCATTCTCGAGGAAACCGAGATTCTGGAGATCTGCGCCGCGCACGGCGCCGTGGCCCAGGCGCCGCGGCCCCGGGCGCTGCCGTGACGGTAACCTCGATTCCCAAGAGCCCTGAAGGGGCGGCGGAAGACGGTCCAGGCGCGTCTTGCATGTCGGAGCGGTCTGCCCTCCGAAACCTCACCCCCTGTCCCCCTCTCCCTGACGGGCGAGGGGGGACGATTCACAACCCGTCTTGCCAAAAGGCGGCTCCTTTTTCGGCCAGACCCCTTCGCAGACGTCCCCCCTCACCCGTCAGGGAGAGGGGGACAGGGGGTGAGGCTTCGAGGGGCAGACCGCCCGAATTTTTGCCGCCCCCCCGGGGCTTGGAGATTTTTCGTTGCCCGTAACCCGCTCCACCGCCGAGGACCGCCGCCGCAGGGGCTTCCCCGTGCTCGGCCGCGGCCCCCTGGGAGACCTGCCCGGCGGGCCCGTGCGCAACCTGGAGGCCGGCCTGCTCGCCGGCGCCGCGGCCGTCGTCCTCCTCGGCCTGGTGCTCGTCTTCCTCGCCAGCACCGGCAAGATCGCCGACGCCGGCGCCAGGCTCGAAGCGGGCGAGCTCATCAACCTCAACGCGCTGCGCGGCTCCGCCCAGCTCCTGCCGGTGCTCGGCTTCCTCGACAGCTCGGCCGAGCAGTCCTTCGTCGCCGAGCAGATCTGGAAGCTCGCCCACCAGCGGACCCTGCGCAACGTGGGGGAGCTCGCGCGCTTCCGCGTCCCCGGCTCCGAGATCGAGCGCGACAAGCGGCTGGAGAGCTTCCGCGAACGGCTGGAGGGGGCGCGGCGCCGGGCGGGTGCCGGCGACGACGAGGAGGTCTCCGTTCCTCTCCTTACCCTCGATCAGATCCGCGAAATCAAGCCGCGCGTCGTCGTGCGCACACCCGGCCAGTTCCGCGCCAACTTCTGGATCTGGTCGCTCCTCTTCCTCGCCGCCTTCGCCGCCGTGCACGCCGTCTGGCGGACGCGGCGCTTCGCCGGCGACGAGCTGATCCTGCCTCTCCTGCTCGTCCTCGCCGGCGTCGGCCTCGCCGAGATGGTCAGCGTGCGCGATCCGCTGCGCGACCTGCCGGTCTTCCGCGCCTTCGCCCAGGGCGTCATCGGCGGCTGCGCGCTGATGATCGCCGGCAGCCTGGTGGACTGGGAGCGCTCGCCGCTGCGCCGGCGCAGCTTCCTGCCGCTGCTCGCCGCCTTCCTGCTCTCCGGGGTGCTCATCCTCTTCGGCAGCGGCCCCGGCGGCAGCGACGCCAAGGTCAACCTGCTCGGCTTCCAGCCGGTGGAGATCATCAAGATCCTCATCGTGCTCTTCCTCGCCGGCTACTTCTTCGACCGCTGGGAGTTCCTGCGCGAGCTGACGGAGACGCGCGCCGCCCTGCCCGGCCTGCTGCGCCGGGCCGGCATCCCGAAGCTGGAGTACGTGCTGCCGCCCCTCCTGGCCATGGGTCTCGTCGCCGCCTTCTTCTTCCTGCAGCGCGACCTCGGGCCGGCGCTCATCCTGTCGCTGCTCTTCCTCATCCTCTACTGCGTGGCGCGCGGCCGGCCGTGGATGTTCGCCACCGGTATGGCCGTCATCGTCGCCGCCTTCGCCGTCGGCTACCGGCTCGGCATCCCGCGCACGGTGAGCGGCCGCCTGCAGATGTGGCTGTCGCCGTGGGACAACGCCTTCCGCGGCGGCGACCACCTGGCGCAGGGGCTCTGGTCGCTCGCCGGCGGCGCCGTGACCGGCACCGGCCTGGGGCTCGGCCAGCCGGGGCGCGTGCCGGAGATCCACACCGACCTCGTGCTGGCGGCGGTGGGCGAGGAGCTGGGCTTCCTGGGATTGCTCGCGGTGCTCGGGCTCTACGTGCTGCTCATCCATCGCGGCTTCCGCGCCGCCTTCCGCGCCGGCGGCATCTACAGCTTCTTCCTCGCCCTGGGCCTGACGGTGCTCGTCGCCGTGCAGATCCTGCTCATCGCGGGCGGCGTCGCCGGCGTCGTGCCCCTCTCCGGCGTCGTCTCGCCGTTCCTCTCCTCCGGGCGCACCGCCATGCTGGCCAACTTCTTCATCCTCGGCATGCTGGCCGGCATCTCGGCGCGGCCCGGTGATCCGGCCGCCACCCGGCGGTTCCGCGGCGCCGCCCGGTGGACCGCCGCCGGCTTCGCCCTCGTGCTCGCCGCCATCGTCGCCCGCGCCGCGCAGGTGCAGATCGTGCAGCCCGACACCTTCCTCACCCGCGGCGCCCTCACCCTGCAGGCCGACGGCTACCGCCGTTACCAGTACAACCCGCGCCTGGTGGACATCGCGCGCAGCATCCCGCGCGGCAACATCGTGGACCGCAACGGCGTCCTCCTCGCCACCAGCGACGAGTCCGCGCTCGCCAAGCGGCGGGCCATCCTCGAGCGACTGGGAGCCACCCTCGAGCTGCCCGAGCGGCCGGAGCGCGGCCACCGCTACTACCCCTTCGAGGGCATCACCTACCACCTGCTGGGAGACCTCAACAGCCGCGTCGACTGGGCGGCCACCAACACCTCCTTCGCAGAGCGCGACTCGCGCATCCGCCTGCAGGGCTACGACGACTTCGCCGGTATCGTCGACGTCGAGCAGCCGGACGGCACCACCACCCGCGAGATCCAGCTCAATTACGCCGAGCTGATCCCCGTGCTGCGCCACCGCTGGCAGCCGGACCACCCCGAAGTGCGCAAGATCCTCGACCGCGACCGCACCGTGCGCATGTCGATCGACGCCCGTCTGCAGGTGGTGGCGGCGCAGGTGCTGGAGAGATACGCCCGGCAGGCGCGCTTCGGCGGCGCCGCCGTGGTGTTCGACGCCAAGACGGGCGACCTGCTGGCCTCCGTCAGCTATCCCTGGCCGCGCCGGGAGCCGGACGTTATCGCCAAGGAGGAGGCCGCGCTGCGGGAGAAGCGGCCGAAGGACGACGATACCGCCGGCCCGCTGTTCGACCGCGCGCGCTACGGCATCTATCCGCCGGGCTCCACCTTCAAGCTGGTCACCGCCATGGCGGCGCTGCGCAAGGACCCGCAGCTCGCGCGCCGCAAGTTCATCTGCAAGGCGCTGCCCGGAGGGCGCTTCGGCAACTTCGTGCGCCGCGGCGCCGTGCGCGACGATCCCATCGTCAAGCATGCCCACGGCGAGGTGAACCTGGAGAAGGGCATCGCCGTCTCTTGCAACGCCTACTTCGCGCAGCTCGGCACCTACGGCGTCGGCGCCGAGCCGCTGCTGGAGACGGCGAAGATGATGGGCATCACGGCGGCGAATCCGGAAACGCCGCAGCAGCTCGCCGAGTCGCTGCCCCAGTCCTCCTACGGCCAGGGGCAGGTGACCGCGACGCCGTTCCAGATGGCGCGCGTGGCCGCCACCGTCGCCGACCTCGGCGCCATGCCCGAGGGGCGGTGGATCCTCGACGAGAGCAACACCCGGCGGGCGGCGCCGGTGCGCATCCTCGAGCCCGGGCTCGCCCGCTTCCTCGCCGGCGCCATGCGCCGCGTCGTCACCGAAGGCTCCGCGGCGGGCTTCCTCGCCAACGCCGTGCCCCCGATCGCCGGCAAGACCGGCACCGCCGAGGTGCAGGGCAAGGCTTCCCACTCCTGGTTCATCGGCTTCGCGCCCTACGAAGCGCAAGGCGGCCGGCGCCTCGCCTTCGGCGTCCTCATCGAGCACGGCGGCTACGGCGGCCGCTTCGCCGCGCCCGCCGCCGGAGAGATCGTGCGCGCCGCGGCGGGGATGGGTATCATTCAGTAGCCATGACCGACCTCTTCGACAAAGTCCGCGGCTGGATCAAGCCCTGGACCACGGGCACCTCGCCGCTGGAGATCCGCCGCGCCGTCCTCGAGGACGCCGAAGAGCACGTCGTCTCCGTCGGCGAGGGGCGCCGGATGTTCCCGTTCAACCACCTCACCGTCCACCTGCTGGCGCCCGACCCGGAGGAGCGCGCCGCGCTGGAGATGGCCGCCCGCGAAGGCTGGGCCCTCGACGTCGAGATCGCCGGCCGCCTGCGCGACCGCGACTGCCCCGTGCCGGAGAACCTGACGGTGGACGTCGTCATGGAGGAGGAGGCGCTCCCGCAGTTCGGCGATCGCCGCTACTTCGTCGAGTACGGCAAGGGCGAGGCCTCCCCCGCCGCCGCCGAGCCCGCCGCCCGTCCCCTGATCGAGCTGACGGTGCTCAAGGGCGACTCCACACAGCGCGTCTACGAGCCCGAGGGCCCGCGCATCTTCCTCGGCCGCCTGGAAGAGGTGCTCGACGCCGACGGCCGCGTGCGCCGGCGCAACGACGTGGCCTTCCACGAGCAGGGCGAGATCAACTCCACCGTCTCGCGCGAGCACGCCCGCATCACCTGGGACGACGAGACCGGCGGCTACTGGCTGCGCGCCGAGCAGAACGCCTCCGGCACCCGCATCTACCGCGCCGGCCGCACCATCGACGTGTCCGCCCACGACCGCCGGGGCGTCCGCCTGCAGCCGGGCGACGAGATCTACCTCGGCCGCGCCTGCGTGAAGGTGGGGCTGCGGTAGCCGGCCTTGCCTTCGCTGCCAGGGGTTTTAGTGGCACCGCTCTTGCTCTTTGTTCTCTCAAGGAGGGCAATGACGCCTGTCTCGACAACAAGGAGTTCACCTATGGAGATCGATTCCCTTACCCAGCTCTATGTGGAGGATCTGAAGGATCTGTACAGCGCGGAGAAGCAGATTCTGCAGGCCTTGCCGAAGATGGTGAAGAAGGCCACCAACCCCCAACTGAAGAAGGCTTTCGAGGAGCATCTCCGGGTCACGGAGACGCACGTCGAGCGCCTGGACCGCATCTTCGAGGGCCTCGGCAAGAGTCCCCGCGGTAAGAAGTGCAAGGGTATGGAGGGACTGCTCGAGGAAGGCAAGGAGGCCATGCAGGAGGATATGGAGCCCGACGTGCTCGACGCCGCCCTCATCGGTGCAGCCCAGAAGGTGGAGCACTACGAGATGGCTGGCTACGGCACCGTGCGCACCTACGCCAAGCTGCTCGGTGAAAACCAGGCCGCCAAGCTGTTGCAACAGACGCTCGACGAGGAGGGGGAGGCGGACAAGACCCTGACGAAGATCGCCGAGACCGCCAACGTGGAGGCGATGGCGGGGGTGTGAGCCCCGACTCGGCCTGCGTTGCCCCGCTCGACCTCACCCCAACCCTCTCCTAAAGGAGAGGAGCTTTAAAAAGCTTGGTTTCTTTCCCCCTCTCCTCTAGGAGAGGGGGTCAGGGGGTGAGGTCGAGTCACGTAGAGCGTCCTTTCATGAGGCAGCCGCCGCCTGTGATAGCCTCCCCCCTCCTGAGCGCATGAGTCGGACTTCTCCCCAGGAATCCGGAACCTCTCGTCTCTTCAGCCTCGCGCTGGGAGCGCTGGGAGTGGTCTACGGCGACATCGGCACCAGCCCCCTCTACGCCTTGCGCGAGTGCTTCCACGGCGAGCACGGCGTGCAGCCGAGCCACGACAACGTCCTGGGCGTGCTGTCGCTGGTCTTCTGGGCGCTGATCGTCATCATCTCGATCAAGTACCTGGTGTTCGTGATGCGCGCCGACAACCGCGGCGAGGGGGGCATCCTGGCCCTGATGGCGCTCGTGCCGGCGCCGCTGCGGGAGGCGCGCGCAGGCCACTGGGTGCTGGTGGCGATCGGCCTCTTCGGCGCCGCGCTGCTCTACGGCGACGGCATGATCACGCCGGCCATCTCGGTGCTCTCGGCGGTGGAAGGCCTGGAGGTGGCGACGCCTCTGTTCAATCCGTACGTGGTGCCGATCACCCTCGTCATCCTGCTGATCCTGTTCGCCATCCAGAGGCGGGGGACGGCGGGGATCGGCGCGCTGTTCGGCCCCGTGATGATCGTCTGGTTCGTGACGCTGGCGATCATCGGTGTCATCTGGATCGCGCGGGTGCCTTCCGTGCTCGCCGCCCTCAATCCCTGGCACGCCGTGCGGTTCTTCGTCGACAACGGCTGGCATGGCTTTCTCGTGCTCGGCTCGGTCTTCCTGGTGGTGACCGGCGGCGAGGCGCTGTACGCCGACATGGGACACTTCGGGCGGCGGCCGATCCGCATGGCCTGGTTCACCCTCGTCCTGCCCGCGCTGGTGCTCACCTACTTCGGCCAGGGAGCGCTGCTGGTGACCCATCCGGACGCCGCCGCGAGCCCGTTCTACGAGGCGCTGCGGCGGATCGCTCCGGACTGGATCCTCTACCCCATGGTGGTCCTCGCCACCATGGCCACCATCATCGCCTCGCAGGCGGTCATCTCCGGCGCCTTCTCGCTGACCCGGCAGGCGGTGCAGCTCGGCTACATCCCGCGCATCGAGATCGTCCACACCTCGGGCCGCGAGATCGGGCAGATCTACATCCCGTCGATCAACTGGCTGCTCATGCTGGCGACGTTCGGCCTGGTGCTGGGCTTCCAGAAGTCCACCAACCTCGCGGCGGCGTACGGCGTCGCCGTCACGGCGACCATGGTCATCACCACCATCCTGGCGGAGATGGTGGCCCTGCGGCTGTGGGGCTGGAAGCCGGCGCTGGTGATTCCCTTCACGGCCTTCTTCCTGATTATCGACAGCTCGTTCTTCGGCGCCAACATCATCAAGCTGACGGACGGCGGCTGGTTCCCGCTGCTGGTGGGCATCCTCGTCTACACGCTGCTCTCCACCTGGAAGAAGGGCCGCGAGATCCTCGCCGAGCGGCTGCGGCAGGATTCGCTGCCGATCGAGGAGTTCGTCGCCAACGTCAAGCCGGAGATGCCGCCGCGCGTTCCCGGCGTCGCGGTGTTCATGTCGCGCGACGCGCGGGGCACCCCTCCCGCCCTGCTCCACAACCTCAAGCACAACAAGGTGCTGCACTCGAAAGTGATTCTTCTCTCGATGCTCACCGAGGAGGTGCCGACGGTACCGTCCGAGGAGCGCATCGAGATCCAGCCGCTGGGCAAGGAGTTCTATCGCGTGATCGCCCACTACGGCTTCATGGAGGCGCCGGAGGTGCCGGAGGTCATGGCGCTCCTCAAGGAGAAGGAGATTCACCTGGCCGAGATGGCGACCTCCTTCTTCCTCAGCCGCGAGACGCTGATCCCGAGCAAGGCCCCGGGCATGGCGCTCTGGCGCGAGAAGCTGTTCGCCCTGATGACGCGCAACGCCCAGCGCCCGACGGATTACTTCCGCATCCCGGTCAACCGGGTGGTCGAGCTGGGGATGCAGGTGCGGCTGTAGAGAGAAGTCTTGGGTCCTGGGTCTTGGGTCCTGGGATTTTCAAGACCCAAGACGTCAAGACCCAAGACGGGGCGGCGGGTGGGTCAGTGCACCTCTCCCATCATCCGCTGGATCGGCCGGATCAGCAGGACGGCGATCAGCGTGAAGAGCATGGAGACGGCGAAGACGGCGCCGAAGATCCAGGGCAGGGGGAACTTCTCGAACACGCCCGCCACCTGCCCGCCGATGAAGTTGCCCATCGAGCTGGCGAGGAACCAGACGCCCATCATCTGGCCCACGATGCGGGCGGGCGCCAGCTTGGTCATCGTGGAGAGGCCCACCGGGCTCAGGCACAGCTCGCCGATCGTGTGCAGGAGGTAGACCATCAACAGCCACATGGGGCTGACGCGTGTCTGTCCGGAGCCGGAAGACAGCGCCGCGCCCACCATCACCAGGAAGCCGACGCCGACGAAGAACAGGCCGTAGGTGAACTTCGTCGGGCTCGTGGGCTCGCGCCGGCGCCGTCCGAGGGCGATCCACAGCCAGGCGAAGACGGGCGCCAGAATCCACAGGAAGGCGGAATTGATGGATTGGTACCAGGAAGCGGGATAGTCGAAACCGAAGACCTCGTTGTTGGTGAAGCGTTCGGCGAAGAGGTTGAGGGTCGAGCCCGCCTGCTCGAAAGCGGACCAGAACAGGGTGGCGAAGAGGAAAAAGAAGAAGATCGCCCAGAGGTGCTTCTTTTCCTCCGGGCCCCAAGGCCGGGTGAAAAGATAAGTGAAGTAGACGATGGGGACGGCCAGCAGAGCGTAGCCGAAGTATTTGGCGACGTCGTCGGCGGTGAAGGAGAGGATCCCCGAGAACCGCAACAGAGCCAGAAGCGCGATCAACCCGACCAAGGCGGCCGTCCCGATCAACAGCGAGCGGCGGTCCTTGGCCCGTTCCTCCGCGGTCTCCGCGGCGGGCTCGAGCCCCGCGCGGCCGAGGCGCCGGCGGCCGAGCAGGTACTGGACCAGGCCCAGCGTCATGCCCACCGCGGCGGCGCCGAAGCCCCAGTGCCAACTGTTCCTCGGGTCCATGCCCATCCGCGCCAGGAAGCCGCGGAACTGGGTGCTCTGGGCGAGGAAGCCGCAGACCAGGGGAGAGGCGAAGGCGCCGAGGTTGATGCCCATGTAGAAGAGCGAGAAGCCGGCGTCCCGCCGCTTGTCTTCCGGCGAATAGAGCGAGCCCACCATGGTGCTGATGTTGGGTTTGAGCAGGCCCGTGCCGCAGACGATGAGGAACAGGCCAAGATAGAAGGTGGGCATCGCGTGGAAGGTGAGGCTCACGTGCCCCAGGGCGATGAGGATGCCCCCCACCAGCACCGCCCGCCGCTGGCCGATGAGCCGGTCGGCGATCCAGCCTCCCGGCAAGGCGGTCAGATAGACCATTGCCGTGTACAGGCCGTAGATGGGACCCGCCTTGGCGTCTTCCCAGCCCAGGCCGCCCTCGGCCACGGCGGCGGTCATGAACAGCAGCAGGATGGCCCGCATGCCGTAGAAGCTGAACCGCTCCCACATCTCGGTAAAGAAGAGCGTGGAGAGGCCCGCCGGATGGCCGAAGAACGAGCCCGGCTCCCTGATCTCCCGGGCATGCGTTCCGTTGGCAGGATTGGCGATTTCCAGATCAGGGGTTTCGGGCATGGGGGCTCGCTCGCGAATAGGTTGGCGTTGTGCAGCCGGGGGCGCCGGCTTGCGCTTCCTCTCTCACTTGCCGAGAACTGCGCGCGGGAGCTTACCGCAACCCGGCGTTCTCCGGTCAGCCTTTCGGGGAGGGAGCAAGGCGGGTGCCAGGACCCTCGCCCCTACCCCTCTCCCACGCAGAAGAAATCAATCTTGAAGGGTTGAGGGAGTGAGGGCTGTCTTCCACAGAGGACGCACCTGTTCACGCGATCGTCCACCGCAAGGGGCGCCACACGCGGAGAAAGCCTGATTTCATCGAGGTTTACGCGGTGGCATTCCCTTTGCTGAAACCGGGATTGGACACGCTTCATCCATCCAACCCGCGGCAGCGCACCGCCGCGCGGCACAATGGGGGAAGCCGGGCTCCCCCGTCCGGCTTCCCTCCCCTCCTCCCGCCTTGATCTCGGCTACCCGCTGAGGTAGATTTTTTTAAGTTTCATGACACGGGCTGAGACAACTCACCGCTACTTTCGGGGCGCCAGCGAGATGGCGAAGCTCCTCCATCGCGCCGCCTTCGCCGCCGAGCTCGCGATCACGGTCCTCGTCGTTCATGGGCTGGTGAGCGAGCAGACCTTCTCGCACGGTTGGCGTCCGTTGGCGGTGCTCCTCCTGGCCCTCGTCGCGCTGGCGTGCCTCAGCCTCGTCCACGTGGCGGAGCTGTTCGCTCACCGCTGCC
Organism: Thermoanaerobaculia bacterium; assembly: GCA_044868005.1. Taxonomy (GTDB): domain Bacteria; phylum Acidobacteriota; class Thermoanaerobaculia; order Multivoradales; family UBA5704; genus DATARR01. The sequence continues at coordinate 26,368 of JBIOVX010000048.1, forward strand.
GCCGCGTCGCTCTCCAGGCCTTCGCCCTCCAACGGGACGTCGACGCCCGGCTGTTCGCCGCCCTCGAGAGCGAGGCTCTGCCCGGGGTGGAATTCCTGGCCAAGCGGCTGCCGGCGAGCTCGCTGGAGGAGTATTACCAGCCGTCCTGTCCTCCCGGCCCGAACCGGCTGCGGGAGCTGTACGCGCACAGCTCCTTCTACAACTGGCGGCTGCTGCGCCTGTACGGCGGGCTGGCCGCCGCCACCGGCGTTTTCCTGTTGATTACCGGCATCGTCCTGACCTATGCCCTGGTGGTGCAGCCTTCCGAATCGCCGCCGGAATCCGAGGCGCGCCTCATCCTCCTCGACGGCCTCTACTCGGTGGTGCTGGCCTTCATCGCCCTGCGCGCCCTGCAGAAGTCGATCGCCGCGTTCGTCGGCGCCGGCGCGATGCGGCGCACCCACGAGGCCCTGTTGGCGTCGCCGCTGCCGGAGGGCGAGACCCTGCAGGAGCTCGTGCTGCACTATGAGGTGGAACGCGCCCGCACGCCGCTGATCCCGGCGCTGCTCTACCGTCTGCGGAGGAAGCGGCTCGAGCAACGGTGGCTCGACCTGCGGGCCATTCTCGGCTGCCCGCCGGCGGCGGGCATGCAGCCTGCCGGCACGGCCGGACCCTGAAGCCTAGGCTCCGCTCCAACCCTCGGCCACCCGATTGATGCGCTGCAGGGCCTCCGTGAGGATCTCCGGCGGGACACAGGTAAAGCAGAGCCTCGCGAAGGCTTCGAACTCCGCGCCGCAGAGCTCGCCGGGGCAGAGGCACACCCCCTGATCGAGACAGCGGGAGAGGAACTCCAGCGTCTGCTCCCTGGTTTCGATGCCGAGCGGGCGCAGGTCCAGGAATACGAAGGAGCCCGCCTCGGGAGCGCGGAACCTCAGGGAGAGGTGCTCCTCCACCAGCGCCGCTCCCCGCCGATACGAATCGGCGATGGTGTGGTCCGCCTCGGTTTCCAGGCAGGCCAGGGCCATGGCCTGGCCCGCCATCGACGCGTGGAGCATCGTATGCGTCTGTAATCGAACGACGACCTCCGCCAACGCCTTCGGCACGGCGAGGTATCCCACGCGCAGGCCGGCCAGCCCATAGGGCTTGGTGAAGGAGCCCACCGCGATGCACCGCTCGCCGAGCCGCGGGTCGGCGGCCGGGGGAAAGTAGGGCCGTTGCTGCTTGAAGATCAGATCCGCGTAGGCGATGTCCGCGATCACCCACAGATCTTCCTCCAACGCCAGCGCCGCGATCTCCTCGACGTAGCTGCGCGGATAGACGAAGCCGCTGGGATTGTCGGGATCGCAGACGTAGAGGCCCGCCGTGCGCGGGGTCACGGCTTCGCGCAGGCGGCGCCGGAAAGCCGCAGCGTCCTCCTCGGGCCAGCCGTCCGCTCCCACTTTCACCTCGCGGATCTCGGCGCCCCGGCGGTCCAGGATGCCGAACACGACGGGCCAGGTCGGCGTGACGACGAGGACTTCGTCGCCGGGATCGAACACGGCTTCGCTCGCCAGCGAGACGCCTGCGGTGCCGCCGGGAACGACCAGCACCTCGAGGTCCCCGGTGGGAAAGCCGTAGACCTCGCCGAGCCGCCGCTCGATGGCCTGGCGCAGGGCTTCGCGGCCCTCGGCGGCGCCGAGCCGGTAGACGTCCGCCGCCTCGAGATCGATGCGCCGCGCCGCCGCGGGCGGCAGCAGGTACGTATCGCCGATGTGCAGCGGGATCAGCTCGCCGCGCGCGGCGAGCTCTTCCAGCCGCGCGCCGAACAACTCGAACGTCGAAGTGCGGATGCGGCCGGCGAAACGGCTGAAACCCGGAGTCCGCGGCATGGCACCGTCAGCCTGCGGCCGGCCCGCCGGGCGCCTCCGCGCGGCTGAGGTCGGCCACCGGGTAGCCGGTAGCGCGGAGAATCTCCTGCGGCGAGACCTTGAGGCCCATGTGCGGCGAGCCGCAGGAGCCGATCACCCACTCCTTTTCGAGCAGCTTCTTCTCGATCCACACCGGCACGGCCGGCGGGATGGTGAGGAAGTCCAGACCTCCCGGACCGCGGCCGAAGTGCTCCTGCATCTCGGGCGGCTTCGCCATCGAGATGCCGCTGTAGCCCGTGGTCTCCCGCAGCTTCGCGTTGTCGAGCCGCACCTCTCCCGAAGCGATGACCACGAACGGCCCCTGCTTGCCGACGAAGGCCAGGCACTTGAGCACCGTACTCTCGTCTCCCTCGTGGATCTGCAGGTGGCTCTCCAGGCTGGAGACGGCGAAGGATGGGTGATAGAGCATGGTCAGATCCACGCTCTTGGCGCGCGCGGCGGCGAGCACCTTTTCGACGTTCTCCTTGCCGGGGAAATCCTCCGCCGGCAGCTCCGTGACCTTGGTGACGACATCCATGGCAGATCTCCTTCCTATGGGCCGCGGTGCCGGGATGCCAGGGCGAACACCCGCGCCGGCGCGCCGGACCCTCCCGCGAGCTTCAGCGGCGCGATCACGATGCCGAACCGCGGCTCGCCGATCTCCTCCAGGCGGCAGAGGTTCTCGACGAAGATCATACCGGCGGCCAGCGCCCCGTGGTGCACGGGAAAGGTGGCGGCTGTCCCGCCGTCCACGCTCGGTCCGTCGATCGCGATGCCGGCCACCCCGCGCGAGCGGCGGAGAAAGTCGGCGGCCTCCATGGAAAAGCCCGGGAAATGGGTGTGTCCCTCGGCATCGTGGCCGTAGTAGGCGGCGGGATCGCGCCACTTCGCGGACCATCCGGTAAAGGCCACGAAGATGCCGCCGTCGATGCGCGCTCCGGCGCTCTCCTCGAACGCGAGCACGTCGTCGACGGCGATCCGGTGATCCGGGTCCGCCGCGACCCGGCTGCGCAGGTCCGCCAGATAGGCATGCGTCACCAGCGTCTCGACGGGAACCTGATCGATCGTCGAGCCGCCCGGCACGAAGTGCACCGGCGCATCGGCGTGGGTCCCCTGGTGCTCGTCGAGGGTGAACTGGCGCACCATCGCGCCCTGCTCGTAGGTCACCAGGTCCTCATAGGCGATGGGTTGCTGGAACGGCAGCAGCGGGATGCCAGCCTCGACGTCGTGGGTGAGGTCGACGATGCGCAGGCCGGCGAGGAGGTCGGGGATGCTCGTCATGCTCAGACGTTCTCCGTTGGCCCGCTTCCGAAGCATATTTCTACGATCCTGGAAATCGTCATGAGGTTCTGCAGCCGCTTCATGGGGCTGGAGTCGGCCATCCAGGTCCAGGCGCGAACGTACTCCCGCCACAACGCGAAATAATACGCATACAGCAACTGAGGCCCCGGCGACGAGGCGATCGTGATCGACGCGACATAGTTGTCGATGATTTCCACCATGCACTTGCGGATTCTCGCGATGATGGCCACGGTTTTCATGGTGGGGAAATGCTCGGTCGTCAACGACTTGGCCAGGGGGACCAGATTCTTCCAATCGACCTGCCATTCGATGAGCTTCCGGAGCGGCTGGAGGGCCGACGGTTCCGGCAGGAGATCGAGGGCGAGATGGGCCTCCAGCTTGGCGAAGTCGCGAAACAGGGATTGATTCCTCCTGGCCTCCGAAAAATCGATCAGCACGGGCAGCCCGGACTCGTTCAGGACCAGGATGTTGCCCGAGTGGAGGTCGCCGTGTGAAGGGGTCTTGATCAGGAATCCTACAGGCTTTTCCGCGTCCTCGAACAGGTTCGAGAACGGGTCGGGGTTGAAGACTTCGATCCTCTCCTCGCCGATGACGAGAGAAAGCCTTTCCCCATCATGGCGCCCCGCCGCGGAGGAAAGCCCCGCAAGCACGGCATCCAGAGAGCCGGCATCCTCCTCGGCGGCATTCTTCTCGGCGCCGCCGAACGTGCCGGACCACAGGCATTGGCCCTCCAGCACGGGAGCGTTCTTGAACCAGGCCCAGGCGATTTCCTTGAAGACCTTCTCGATCACTCCGGTCAGGCGTTCGAGATCCTCGAGGGAGGCGCAGTCGTCGTACAGCTCCTTCAGTTGCCTCGCTTCTTCCACCAGCTCGTAGAGGAGCGCCGCCAGGGAATAGCGGCGTACGACGACGGGGCGGTCGTCGAGATTGGCACGGCGGGGAAACGAATGAGGCCTGATCAGGTCTTGATAACCGCCGTACTCCTTTTCGATCTCCGGCTTGTTGCCGGCCTTCAGCAGGTAACCGCCGGCGGTGCCCGTGCGCAGAAACGGCTTCACCTTGAACTTCAGCGTCCTGCCATAGCCTTGAAACGGCATCAAACGGACAGTCGCCTGTTCGAAAGGTTTTCCTCCCATCAGGATGCGCAAGGCCTCTTCCACGGCGTTCCGCAGCTCGCCTTTGGCAAGGATCCCGCCGCCCGGAAGGCCGATCTGCTTCGCGCCGACCTCGCAGCTCACCGCGAGCGAAAAATTGTGGGGGACTCTCTCCTCGAAGGCTTTGACGAGCCAGTCGACCAGTTTGTCCAGCGGATCCTCGAACTTGGCCCGGACCTGATTGGGAAACAGACTCTGGAGATCGATGAAAGCCTGGGTTCCGGTTTCGCCGCTGAGGACCACCCACGGTTTGCGGCCGAGATCCTGGTCATCCAGAAGGCTGATCAGCTTGCTGGCGCTCGCCTCCGCAACTTTTTTTTCATAAGCCCGCAGGAAGATATCGAAGACGAAGAACTGGGAGGAACCGTGAAGGATCTCTTCTCTGGCCTTCTCTTCGGTCGGCGCGATGAAAACCTCGAATTCCCGTCTTTCGAGCTCCTCCTTTATGGGAGTGAGATAGTTTACCTCGTCATCGACCAGCGCAATCCGTCTCTTGAATCCTCCCGCAGCGCTCACGTCGTGCTCCGCGGGAGATAGAGGCGAGCCGCCGTGCCGGTCGGCTCCGCCGCTTCCAAGGAGATATAGCCGCCGTAATTCGCCAGAGCGCGATCGCAAATCCACAGGCCCAATCCCCGCCGGCCCCTGTCCTCCATCAGGTCCTGCCGGACGCCCGGCCCGCTGTCGGTGATGGAGATAATGAAGTGCGCCACCCTGATCTGATGCTTCGGCGAGGTCTCGGCGGTCTGCTCCGGCCGCGCCAGCGAGACGCCGAGAGTCTTTTGCGTCGATTCCGCCATCGCTTCGATGGCGTTCCACAAGACGTTGCGAACCACCTCTTCGAAATCCTCTTTGACCACCTCCAGCAGAGCGGGCGCTTCCTGATCGAGGTCGTGCCGCACCTCGATCTCCCTGGCGTCGAAAATGGGCTGAAACTCGTCGAGGATCCGTCTCAGGCTGGCGGTGATGTCGACCAGCTTCGACTGTAACGGCTGCAGAGGATAGTAGACGATTCCCTCGATCAGGGTCTTGGCGTATTCGACGGCATCGACAAGATTCCTGAACTTGTCGGCCTGCTTCTCATCGGGAAGCGCTTTTTCCACCTCCGGAGCGATCCAGGTGAAAAGCTTCAGGCGGTTCTTGACTTTGTGGCTCACCGTGCGCAATTGCTTGACGACGATCGCGTAGTGCAAGGTATTGGCCGCGTGCGACGCGAACAAGTCCAGCAGTTGGCGGATCGATTGCGGGAACCCGAAAATCGCCCGCGAGCCGACGTTGAGGACTCCCACCAGGTCGGCGCGAAACATGAGGGGTACCGTGTACTGGCTCGAGGTGGCCTCCACCACTTCCCGATAGTCGGGAAATCGTTCTCTGTCGCGGACGTTGGGGCAGTAAAAAGGCCTGCGGGTGCGGCCCACATAGCACGTATAACCGCGTCCCTCGGCGATGCCGATGCGGAGATCCTCCGGCGGCTTGGGCACGTTGACATGCGCCACGTGCACCAGTTGGCCGCCGTCGCGGCGCAGGATCGCGACTTCGGACCTGCTGTCGATGAAGGAGAGCACCCCGTGGGTCACGAGCTGCCAGCAGTGCTCTTCGTCCTCGGCTTCGGCGATCCGGTTGAGCCAGTCGAAGGCCCTTTCGAGGTGAGCGTGATACACGGCCCGCCGTAACTGGGCCACGCGCACCGCAAACTGCTCGAACTCCTTCCTGGCGGCCTTCTCGTGGGAACGGGGGATTTTCTTCTCGGACTCCAGGGCCAGGACGGCAAAGCTCTTCTCGGACTCGACAAGCGGAATGGTCAACTGCGCCTTGGTGCCGGGGTGCAGGCTCTTGTAATAGGGAGATTTCAGAACGTTGTTGTTGAGATCGATCTCGCGCGACCGTGCCACCCGCGCGACGATGCCATCCTCCGGATTCACCGTCCAGGTGCGGAGGCTGTCGGATTCGGGATAGCCGTGCGAGACGAAAGAATCGAATTCCTGGAGGTCTTCGGCGAAAAAAACGATGCATCCCGCCTGCATGTCGAACGCCTGCAGGACTTTCTGCAGGAGATCGCGGTACGACTCGATGACCCTCGTCTGATCCGGCACCAGACGATGGCTGCCGCGGATCTCGGTCAGGAGACTGCTGGCGACGGAGTCTTGCCATGCGGACAGCAGGGACGGCGTGGGGGCTCTTCCGATACGCATATCCTTCCGCAGCAGAACGTCCAAAGGGGGTTGATCGCGGCGAGACTACTACAGAGCGAAAGGGAGGACAAGGCTTGCCGGCGAGGTCGCCGCCGGTACGGCGCTCTACCCTGGACACCACCTGGACCGCCCCGGTAAGATCTTGCGGTCTTCTCGAGGATCCGGCCCCATGAGCGAGGATGGATACCGACGCTATCAGCGATTCTTTCAAGCCGATCCGCTCCTCTGCACCGAGTGGCGCGACAGCGAGAGCGAGGCCGTCGGCTGGCTGGTCATGAACTCCCTGGAGGGCGGCGCCGCGGGCGGCGGCACCCGGATGAAGAAGGGCGGCAGCCGCCAGGAGGCGGTCTTCCTCGCCAAGACCATGGAGGTCAAGTTCCAGGTCTGCGGGCCCGTCATCGGCGGCGCCAAGTCGGTCATCGATTTCGATCCCGCGGATCCGCGGAAGCCGGAGGTGTTGCGCCGTTACTACCGGGCCATCGCGCCGTTCGTCCATTCCTGCTACGGCACCGCCGGCGACCTGAACGTGGACGAGATCAAGGACGTGGTGCCGATCACGCGCGAGCTCGGCCTCGCCCATCCCCAGGAGGGCATCGTCCGCGGTCATTGGCGAGGGAAGACGGAGGCCGCGTATCAGGCGATCTTCTCCAATCTCCATCTGGGCGTCGGGATGCCGGTTCCCGTCGAGGACGTGCCGTCGGTGAGCTTCCGGGTGCCGGATCTGATCACCGGCTTTGGACTGACGGCCGCCGTCAAGACCTACTTCGAGTCGCTCGGCCGGAGCCTCCGGGGCCAGCGCATCCTCATCGAGGGCTTCGGCGCGGTGGGCGGCTCCGCCGCCTATTATCTGAGCCGCGCGGGCGCCAAGGTGGTGGGCGTGGTGACCAAGCCGGCGCAGGACCTCTTCCGCTGGCGGGTGGACGACGGCGGGCTCGACGTCCAGTCCCTGCTGGCGGCCCGCCGGGGCTCGAACCTCCCGGACGGCAGCCCGGAGGGGCCGGAGCCCAAACCTTTCTGGGAGACCGCGGCGGACGTCTTCGTGCCCGCGTCGGCCTCGGAGACCCTCGACGAGGCCGTTCTCGCCCGGCTCCGGGCCGCCGGCGTGAGCGTGATCGCCTGTGGCTCCAACGTGCCGTTCAAAGAGGCGGGCCCCGGCAGGCTCGAGGTGCAGAAGCAGGCGGACGCCGCGTTCAGCATCATCCCCGACTTCATCGCCAACTGTGGCATGGCGCGCTGCTTCGCCTTCCTGATGGAGAAGGAGACGCCGGACCTCAGTTGCGAGGCCATCTTCGCCGATACCGAGCAGACCATCCGCAGCGGGATGGAGGAGATCCTCTCCGGCTACTCCGGCGGACCCGGTCTGCTGCAGCGGGCCTTCACCCGTTTCGTGCCCGGGAGCCCGAACGGCGGCGCGCTCAGTCTCCCAGCAGGTGGATCAAGTGATATTGTTTGCGGCCCTTCCGTAGCACGATGAACTGGCCGCCGAGGCTGTCGGCGAGAGTCACGGACTTCCTCTCGTCGGTCACCCGGACGTTGTTGAGATAGATACCCCCGCCCTGGATGGCCTTGCGGGCATCGCCCTTGGACGTAGCGAGCCCGGAGCGGGCCAGCATCTCCACCAAGGGCATGCCGGATCCCGCGATCGCAACCTTGTCGATCTCGCTCGACGGCACGTCGCCGAAGACGTCCACCACATCCCGGGGCTCGAGGCCGGAGATCGCTTCGCCAAAGAGAACGCGGGACGCGCGCTCGGCTTTTTCGAGCTCGGTTTCGCCGTGGACCACGCGCGTCACTTCCCGCGCCAGCCGCCGCTGCGGCTCGCGTTTTTCCGGGGCGTCGCGCATCTCGGCTTCCAACGCCGCGATCTCTTCCTGCGTCAGCCAGGTGAAAAACTTCAGATACAGGATGACGTCGCGGTCGTCGGTGTTGAGCCAGAATTGGTAGAAACGAAATGGCGACGTGAGGTTGGGATCGAGCCATACCGCGCCGGCTTCCGTCTTGCCGAACTTGACTCCCGTGGAGGTGGTCACCAGCGGAAAGACGAGAGCATGGGCCAGCGGCTTGCTCTTTTCGAGCTGTCCATCCGTACCCACGGCGGCCGGCTCGTCCCTTTCCGCTCGCAGCCGGCGGATCAGATCGGTACCGGCGAGGATGTTGCCCCATTGATCGCTGCCGCCCATCTGCAGCTTGCAGCCACAGCGGTCGTAAAGGACCAGGTAGTCATAGGCCTGAAGGAGCATGTAGCTGAATTCGGTGAAGGAGATCCCCTCCTCCAGGCGGCGCTTGACGGAATCCTTGGCCATCATGCTGTTGACGGTAAAGTATTTTCCGATGTCGCGCAGGAAATCCGTCAGGCTGATCGTGGTCAACCAGTCGGCGTTGTTGATGATGCGCGCCGGGTTGCCCTTCGCTTCGAAGTCGAGGAAATGCGCCAGTTGGGCCTTGATGCCTTCGAGGTTCTCCTCCGCCTTCTCCTTGGTCAGCAGTTGGCGCTCTTGCGTCTTGCCGCTGGGATCGCCGATCAGCCCGGTGCCGCCGCCCGCGATGGCGATGGGTGAGTGCCCGAGCCGCTGCAGGCGTCCCAGCGCCATGGCGGGGAGCAGGGAACCCACGTGCAGGCTGGCGGCGGAGGGATCGAAGCCGATGTACGCGGTGACTTGCTCGCGATCGAACAGCTCGCGCAGGCCCGCGGTGACGTCGTAGACCATGCCGCGCCAGGCAAACTCATCCAAGACGTTCACTGCGATTCCTTTCATCAAGGTCTGCTGCCGAAGCAGGAAAGACTTGAGCTTACCTTATCTCAACTTGCTTTGGTATAGAGTCGAAGGCCGCATGAATTCGCCCGATCCGTTATCCGGCCTGCGCGACTCCATCGCCGAGGTGGACCGCGCTCTGCTCGAGCTGCTGCGCCGCCGCATGGAGCTCGCGGCGGAGGTGGGCCGCGTCAAGGCTGGCTCGGCGGTGCCGGTCGTCGTTCGCGACGTCGAAGACCGGGTCCTGACCCGCGCCCGCCAGCACGCCGAAGCCTGCGGCGTCTCCGAGGAGGTCATGGAGAACGTCTTCCAGGCGATCATCCGCGGTTCGGTCGAGCGCCAATACCGGGTCGGCATCGAGATGCGCCGGCAGCGCGGCGAGCGCATGCTGATCGTCGGCGGCGCCGGAGGCATGGGCTCGTGGTTCCGCGGTTTTTTCGAGCTGGCGGGCCACGAAGTGGACATCCTCGATCCGGCTCTGGCGAGCATTCCCGAGGCGCCGCACAGGTTCCGCCGGATCGAGGACGTCGAGGACCTCGACCGCTACGCCGCCGTCCTGATCTCGGTTCCCCTCAGCCGCACTCCGCAAGTGCTGACGCAGGTCGTGGAGCGGCGGCCGCGGGGAGCCGTCATCGAGGTGGCCTCGATCAAGGCTCATCTCGGCCCGGCGCTCGCGCGCGCCCGCGAGCTGGGTGTACGGGTGCATTCGCTGCATCCGATGTTCGGCCCCGCCAAGTCCGTCTACGAATCGCTCACCTTCGTGCTCGCGGCGCAGGGCGATCTCGCGGAGGAAAGGGTGCAGATGGAAGCCTTCATCCGCCATCCTTACACGCGGCTGGTGGCGGTCACGCTGCCGCACCACGATCGCCTGATGGGGTGGCTGCTGGGGCTCGCCCACCTCAGCAATATCCTGTTCGGCGCCTCTCTCACTCGTTGCGGGCTCGATCCCGCGGAGCTTCACGCCTGCGCCTCGGCGACCTTTTCACGGCACACGGGCAACGCTCTGCTCGTCCTCAACGCGAATCCGGACCTCTACCTGGACATCCAGCACCTGAACCCGCATAGGTACGAGGTCTATGCGGCCGTGCGGGAGGCGCTGGACCATATCGAGGCGCTGGTGGGAGAGCACGACCGCGAAGGTTTCCGGCAGACCCTGGCCGAAGCCCGCCGGGCGCTGGCCGGCGAGCCCTAGGAATCAGCGCCGGGAATCTACGATGTCTTCTTCGCGCGCTTGCCGGCGCTCTTCTTCGCTGTTTTCTTCGCTCCACCCGGCTTCGCAGCGGCCTTCGATCCGCCCGCAGCCTTCTTCTTCTTGCTCCTCTTGCGGGCTGCGGCGGCGATCCCCGCCGCGGCGGCGACGCCGGCCACGGCGGCGGCCGAGGCTACTAGGACCTTCTTGTTGCGAGAGGCCTTCTTGGCAACCTTTTTGACCGCAGTGCCTACCTCCGACGCCTTGGCCTTGGCGGTCTCGGCAATCGCGGCGACCCCGCCGCTGTCAGTGTCGGTACCCTTCTTTGTCGAAGCCATCGAGAGCTCCTTTCTGAGCCCGTACTGGCACTCCAGTTCTCCATGCGGAATGAAATCCCTCCGCTGGGATCGGCAGGAAAGCAAAAACCGTGCACATCTGATCACTCGGCGCCGAGCGCTTGCCGGAGATCGGCGATGAGATCGTCCGGATGCTCGAGCCCGATGGAAAGGCGGATGAGGTCCTGCGGCGTTCGCGAGCCCGGCCCTTCGCTCGTGGCGCGGTGCTCGATGAGGCTCTCGACGCCGCCGAGCGAGGTGGCGCGGGTGAACAGCTTCGCCCGCGACACCGTAGCGAGCGCCGCTTCCCTGCCGCCGGCGGTGCGGAACGAGAGCATGGCGCCGAAGGCGGACATCTGCCGGCGGGCGATCTCGTGGCCGGGATGGGAAGGCAGCCCCGGGTAGTGAACCGCCGAGATTGCCGGGAACTCCGCGAGAGCGCGGGCCACGGCGGCGGCTCCCGCGCTCTGCGCGGCTACGCGGCAGGCCAGGGTGCGCACGCCGCGCAGCACCAGCCAGCAGTTGAAGGGCGAGGCGACGGCGCCAAGGACGTGCCGCTGGTGCGCCAGCCGCTCGTACAGCTCGCCGGCGCGGGCGAAGACGAGGGCACCGCCCTGGGCATCGCTGTGGCCGCCGAAGTACTTGGTCGTGGAGTGGAGGACGACGTCGACTCCGAGCTCGAGCGGGCGCTGCAGCACCGGCGTGGCGAAAGTGTTGTCCACCACCGTGAAGGCGCCGGCGCGGCGGGCGAGCTCGGCGGCGGCCGCCAGATCGACGACCTTGAGCAGTGGGTTCGACGGCGTCTCGAGCCAGACCAGCCGGGTCTCCGGCCGGATCGCCACCGCGAGCGCCGCGAGATCGTCCATGGCGACGAAGTCGGAGCGGATTCCCCAGTTGGGAAGGAATTCCTCGGCGGCGAGGCGGAAGCCGTAGTAGGCGTCGTCCGGGAACAGCACGTGCGCGCCCGGCGCGAGGCCCTGGAGCAGGGCGTTGCCGGCGGCCATGCCGGAGGCGAAGACGAGCGCCGCCTCGCCGCCTTCGAGGGGAGCCAGCGCCTCCTCGAGCTGCTCCTGGAGGGGGTTCGACTCGCGGATGTAGGTGTGTCCGCCGATGGGGACTCCCTCGGCGTCGCGGGCGAAGGTGGTGGAGAGCACGATGGGCGGCGAAACAGCGCCTGTCGCCGGGTCGATGCGGTGGCCGGCGTGCACCACGCGGGTTTCGAATTTCATACGGCGAGCGTAGCGCGGACGGGCGCAGACGGAAAGGGCCGGCGCCAAGGCGCCGGCCCCGCGGGATCACGAAGAGAGAGGGAGGGTCAGGGAATGTTCGCCCCGCCGGCGCAGCTCTGGATGGCGCCCTTCTGAGCGTTGGTGATGACGCCAGCCTTCTTGAGCTCGTTGGTGAGGTGCGTGACGCAGCTCACGAACGCGCCGTGGTTGCCGGCGGACGCCGCGCAGTCGTCGATCTGATCGGAGATGCGGCAGCCGGTGCTGAACGTCGTGTTGGGGACGCCCGAATTGCAGCCGTCGATGGTCACGTTGGCGTCGGTCGAGGAGCCGATGCACTGGTCGCGGCCGTCGGGCACGCCGTCGCCTCGTCGATCGCTGGACGGATCTTTCGCCGCCCTGGCGTATCGTGGCCGCCACCGGCATCTTCCTGACGAGTTTCACGATTTACGATCTGCTTCGACGGCCGCTGTATATGCTTTCTATGGAGTGGGGCGCTGTGAGCGT
>JBIOVX010000049.1:0-36181 GCA_044868005.1 Thermoanaerobaculia bacterium
CCGGGAGCCGGTTCCTTTTTTGACGCATCGACATTTCACTCTGCCATTTTGGCCTCAAGCCACGATAGAGTGACGCGGTGCGGCGCGGCGAGCTTCTCCTCTCCTGGTTCGATCGCCATCGCCGGGATCTTCCCTGGCGCCGGACGAGCGACCCCTACAGGATCTGGCTCTCCGAGGTCATGTTGCAGCAGACGCGGGTGGAGACCGTCCTCCCTTTCTACAATCGGTTCTTGGAAAGATTCCCGCGGGTGGAGGACTTGGCGCGCGCCGAGATCGAGGAGGTGCTGGCGCTGTGGTCCGGGCTCGGCTACTACCGGCGCGCGCGCCAGCTCCACGCGGCGGCGCGGCAGGTCGCCGCGGCCGGCGGCTTTCCCTCCACCGTAGAGGAGCTGCGCGGGCTGCCCGGCGTCGGCGCCTACACCGCCGCGGCGGTGGCGAGCATCGCCTTCGGCGTGGCCGCGCCGGTGATGGACGGCAACGTCGAGCGGGTCCTCTCGCGCGTCCTGGCGCTCGGCGAGGGCCCCCGCGCGGGGGACGCGCGTGCCAGACTGCTCGCGGCGGCGGCCGAGCTGCTGGATCCGCAGCGGCCGGGCGACAGCAACCAGGCCTTGATGGAGCTGGGGGCCACCCTCTGTACGCCGCGCCGGCCCAAGTGCCTGCTCTGCCCCCTGCGCGCCGGCTGCCGCGCTGCCCGCGAGGGTGAGCCCGAGCGCTATCCCCCGCCCAAGGTCAAGCGGCAAACTGAACGCCGCCGGCTTCTGGTGGCCGTGGTGGCGAACGGAGGCGACGGCGTGCTCCTCTTCCGCCGCCCCGAAGACAGCACCCTCCTCGCCGGCACCTGGGAGCTGCCCTGGGTGACCCTGGAGCGGGACGGCGAGCCGGCGGACCAGCCGCCGGACGCCGCCCTCGCCGCCCGCTACGGCGGACGTTGGCGTCTGGGAGCCCGCGCCGCCCGCGTGCGGCACGGCATCACGTATCGCGATCTGGAGATCGACGTTCACCGGGCGGAGCTCGCCTGGAGCGGCGAGGTGCGGGAAGGCATGGCGGCCGGCTGGTTCGACGAGGCCGGCCGCGCCGGGCTCCCCCTCTCTTCTCTGGTGGGGAAGGTGATGGCTAGCCTTGCGGCGGCGGCACCGGCCACGAAATCCCGTGGCCGCCGGCGAGGATGAACCAGCCGACGATCTTGTCGTCCAGCTCGCGCAGCCGGCTCGCCACCAGGTTGCAGAGGATGGTCAGCAGCCGGATCGACGAGATCTTGTGAATGTCGAGGATCCCCGCGAGCACCTCGCGCGAGATGACGAGCACCACGGCGCCGTCCTCGTGCGCCTTGGCGTCGGCCGAGCGCGGCGCGTTGTCGATCAGCGCCATCTCGCCGAAGTAGCCGCCGCGTTCGAGAAAGGCGAGCGCCTCCTCGCCGGCGCCGGGAATGAACTTGCTGATCATCACCCGCCCTTCGAGCACCACGTACATCTCGTTGCCCGTCTCCCCTTCGCGGAAGATGATCTGGTTGGGACCATAGTTCCGCTCGCGGGAGAGCGAGGTCAGGAAGTTGATCTCCAGGTTCGAGAGCTTCTGCTCCTCGAAGAGCTTGCGCTTGGAGGCGAGATCGACGCGGAACTCGCCGGGGGACTCCCGCGGCGACGGCGGCTCAATGCTCGGCGGCTTGCCGCTCTCGGAGAAGAACTGCGAAAGGTTCTGATTCGTCTGCCGTAGCTTGGACGACAGGCTCTTCCAGAAAGCCCAGTAGAGCGCCAGCTTGAAGCGGGTATCGCCCTCCATGTGGGCGGAGAGGGCCGCGGGGCTCAAGGCGATCAGCTCGGCCTCGGAGGTGATGATGGCGCTTCCCGAGCGGGGGACACGATCGACGAACGCGGTCTCGCCGAACAGGGCGCCCGGCTCGAGGGCGGCCAGGCTGAAGTGGCCATAGGGGGTCTTGCGCTGGATGCGTACGCCGCCGCTCGCGATCAGGTAAGCGTCCTGCGAGGGCTCCCCTTCCCGGAAGAGGACGGTGCCGGCGGGAAGGCGGTTGTGGGTGGCGCACCGCGCCAGCAGCGCGAGCTGCTCGTCCGAGAAATGGGAGAAGAGCTCCCACCGCCGAAGAAGATTCTCCATCCCCAAAGTGCGCCTATTGTAGCGGAGGTCGATCTCCGGCGTTCGGCAGCACGGCCTCGGCGAGGCGGCTCTCGGGAGCCGAGGCCCGGCCTTCCCGCCAGGCCCAGAGAGCCCGCTCGGCGTCGCCGGCGGACTGCCAGAGGACGGCGGCCTGCAGGAACCATTCGGCGAACAGCGGCTCGCCGCTGCCGAGGTCGGAACGCAGCTTGTTCTCGAGCGGCGCCTCCACCTCGCCGAAGAGGCGGCGGGCGGCCGCGGCATCGCCGCGGCGCAGTGCCAGCCAGGCGCGGTGCAGAGTCAGCGACTCCAGGAGATCCGACCGCAGGGGCTCCACCCTGGCGAAGGCGCGCTCGGCGCCGTCCCAGTCCCCCGCGTAGGCGGCCGCCAGGCCGCTCTCGAGCCAGGCCTCGCCGTCGCCGGGATCCCGGGCGAGGATGCGGTCGAGGAGGGCGCGGGCGCGATCGAGCTCGAGCAGGTGCCTGGCGGCGACGGCGGCGGCATACAGCTCTTCGCGGCCGGCTCCCGCGTCCGTCCGTGCAGCCGCGAGCGCGGCGGCGAACCGGCCCTCGCCGAGCGCCCGCAGGGCTGGGCTGCCGCCGGGCTGCTGGCGCAGGGTGGCCCAGAGGCCGAGGGCGCCGGCGGCGAGGAGCGCCAGGAGCACAGCGAGCAGCAGGCCGGCGAGAGACATCGCTATAAGGAGAGAAGGGGGAGCTGGGCCGGACGCAGGCGGTCCCAGACGGCCCTCTCCACGGTATCGAGCCACGCGTAGCGCGCGGCAGGATCGAGGTGCAGGGCCGCCAGATCGCGCTCGGCCAGCTCGCGGCGGAGCCGGTCCTCGACGGCGTATTGGAAGCCCGGATCGGGCGAGCGGATGCCGTCCGGGCTCAGTTGCTCGAGGATGGGGACGTGCACCAGCAGGTCGTATCCCTGCATCCAGAAGCGCACGAGAGCTTCCGGCCCGTCCTGGCGCCCGGCGGCGAGGAGGAGGTAGACGTAGTTGTCGAGCACGCTGCGGTCGCAGACCACCACGGGATATCGCGCCTGGGCCACCAGCTCCTCGGCGATCTGGCTGTGCAGGATCCAGGACTGCGCGGCGACCGACGTCTCCTCATTGATCGGCAGCGGGCACCGCCGCGCCACCTCGTGCACCACCTCGACCGCCACGTCCCGCCGCTTCAATCGCGCCGCGAGGCCATAGCAGAGCGTCGTCTTGCCGACGCCGTGGCTGCCGATGAAGGCGATCTTGAAGCGGGAGCCGGGAGGCATCACGAGAGGATTGTAAGAGACCTCAGCGCCGGAGGCCGGTCCATGCGGCCTGCAGGGTCTCCACCGCGGCTGCGAGTTGCTCTTCCGTGATCGTCAACGGCGGCACGATCTGCGCCACCCGCCCCTCCGGCCCCCCGGCGAGGAGGAGGACGCCCTTTGACAAGGCTGTCTGCACCAAAGGCTTCGCCTGCTTCCGGGAGCGCAGCTCGATCCCCCAGAGCAGACCGCGGCCACGGACGGCCATGACTTCAGGGAAACGCCCCGGCCATGCCGCGAGGCGCCCGCCGAGGTCCCCGCCCAGGCGCGCGGCCCTCGCGGGGAGATCCTCCTCGGCCAGCACGTCCAGGACGGCCAAGGCGGCGGCGCAGGCGAGAGGGTTGGCGATGAAGGTGGCGGTGTGGAGCGCCTCGCCGGGGGTCTCCCAGCAGCGGAAGAGGTCCCGCCGGGCGATCACCGCCGCGATCGGCAAGCCGCCGCCCAAGGCTTTGCCGCAGCACAGGATGTCCGGGCGCACCCCCTCGTGCTCCACGGCGAAGAGGCGGCCGGTGCGCCCGAAACCGGTGAAGATCTCGTCGGCGATCAGCAGGGCGCCGTGGCGGCTACAGATCTCGGATAGGCCAGCGAGCCAGCCGGTTGGAGGGATCAGGATGCCCTCGCGGCCGACGATCGGCTCCACGATCACCGCCCCGACGTCACCCTGTGCGATGACCGCGCCGACCTCTTTCAGGTCTGCGCCGAAAGCGAACCGCCGGACATGCCCGTGCAGATGGGCGGCGAACGGAGCGCGGAACTCGTTCCGGGAGGTGACGGCGAGAGCCCCGAGCGTCAGGCCGTGATAGGAGGGCTCGAATGCCACGACGCCCGGCCGGCCGGTCGCGCCCAGGGCGGTCTTCAAGGCGATCTCCACCGCCTCGGCGCCCGAGATGGCGAAGAAGACCTGCGGCTCGTCCACCGGCGCGAGCGCGGCGAGACGCCGGGCGAGCGCGATCCGCAAGGGGTGAGCGTGGACGTCGCCGAGCCCGTGGAGCAGCCGGCCGGCCTGCTCGCGCACCGCCGCCACGACGCGCGGATGCCCGTGCCCTACCGCCGCGACGCCGAAGCCCGCCGTGAGGTCGATATAGACGTTGCCGTCCATGTCGCGCACGTTGGCGCCCCGCGCTTCCTCCCAGACGATGGACGGCTGTAAGGGCTCTCCCGCCGGCAGGGTGTTGACGCCCGGCGCCTCGAAATCCCGCAAGCCGGCCGCGAGCTCGCGGGAGCGCGGCCCGGGAGGCGGCGCGACGATGCGGGGCAGGAGGTCGCCGAAGCTCACATCTCGCGCCGGCCGGCGAGCGAGCGGCCCAGCGTCACCTCGTCGGTGTACTCGATATCGCCGCCGACGGGCATGCCGAAGGCAAGGCGGGTGACGCGGATGCCGCGGGGTTTCAGCAGGCGGGCGAGATAGAGCGCCGTCGCCTCGCCCTCGACGTTGGGATTGGTGGCGAGGATGACTTCCTCGATGCCTTCCAGGCGCGCGAGCAGGCCCGGGATCGCCAGCCGGTCGGGGCCGATCCCGCGGTGCGGCGAGAGGGCGCCCAGCAGCACGTGATAGAGGCCGCTGTACTCGCTCGTGCGCTCGATGGGCTCGAGGTTGAACGGCTCCTCGACGACGCAGATGCGGCTGCGGTCCCGCCGCGGATCCGAGCAGTAGCGGCAGGGATCGACGGCGGTGATGGCATTGCAGACCGAGCAGTGGAAGAGCTTCTCCTTCACCTCCACGATGGCCTGCGCCAGCGCCTCCGCCTCGGCGGCCGGCACCTTGAGGAGATAGTGGGCGAGACGGGTCGCGGTCTTGGGGCCGATGCCCGGCAGCCGGGCGAGCTCGCCGATGAGACGGGAGAGGGGTTCGGGCATCGACTCCGCGAGGGATCAGAAGAGGCCGGGCATGCTCGCCGCCATCGAACCCATCTTCCCCTGCATCGTCTCCTCGATCTTGCGGCCGGCCTCGTTGACGGCGGCGACGATCAGATCTTCCAGCATCGACGGGTCGTTGGGGTCCATGGCCTCGGGATCGATCTTGCAGCCGACGAGCTGCTTGTGACCGCTCATCCTCACGGTGACCATGCCACCGCCGACGCTGGACTCGACGACGAGCTCGTTGAGCTCGCGCTGGAGCCGCTCCTGCATCTCCTGGGCCTGCTTCATCAATTGTCGCATGCTGCTCATCGGTCTCAATCCTCCGTGTAGCTGCCCTGCTCTTCCACGGCTTCGATGCGGCTGCCCTTGAAGATCTCGAGGACCGCCTGCACGGCCGGGATCTGCTCGACCTCCTGCATCGGCACCGGCTTCAGCACCGCCGCCGTCTCGGAGTCCCCTGTCGCCTTCCGCCCCTCCACGATATCAAGACGCGTCCCCGCGCCCCACACCGCCGCCGCCGCTTCCTCCAGGATCGAGCGATTGGCCTCCAGCCGGTTGCGGGAGTAGGCATCGCCGCCCGGCAGGAGGATGGCGATCCTCCCGTCCTCGAACCGGAGATCCTCGGCCGCATCCAGCAGCCCGCCCAGGTTCTGCTTGCGCTTTCCCGCCTCTTCGCGGAACGCGGTGAGCGGGTCCGCGGGCCGGCTCGGGGCGGCCGGCGGTGCCGTGCGCGGCGGCGGCGCGGCGGCGGCCGCCTGCCGCTGGGGAGCCGCGGCGCGGGCCGGCGCCGGAGCGGGATTCGATCGCGGCGGCGCCGCCGGGGCGGACCGCGTCGCGGAGGGCACGGCTGCGAGCCTGACGTTGCCGGCGACGAGCAGCTCCTCGACGCGCGTCAGCTTCGGCAGCTCGGCGGCGCGCAGCCAGGCGATCTCGACGGCGAGGGCGCCGCTCTCGCTGCGCCGCACGATGGGCTCGCTGGCGAGGAGCTGGTTCAGCAACCGCAGGAGGTTCTCGTAACCGCCCTCCTTGGCCAACGCTGCCAGCGCCTGTGCCTCTTCGGCCGGCAGATCCACCTGCGCCGGCGCGCCGCCCATGGCGAGGTGGAGGGCGTCGCGGCAGAAGGCGAGGAACTGGCCGTAGACATGGCGCGGGTCCCACCCCTCCTCCTCCACCCGGCGCACGGCCGCGCTCACCCCCTGCGGCTCGCCGGCCAGGATCGCCTCCAGCAGCTTGTGGAACAGCGCGGTGTCGAGCCCGCCGAGCAGCCGCACGGCGTCCTCCTCGGCGATGGCGCCCGAGCCGAAGGTGGCGAGCTGGTCGAGCAGCGCCACCGAGTCGCGCACGCTTCCCTCGCCGGCGCGGGCGATCAGCCGCAGCGCCGTGTCGCTCGCCCGGATCCCCTCCGCCTCGGCGATCTGGCGCAGGTACGCCGCGAGCTGCGGCGACGGTACGCGCCGGAAGTGGAACTCCTGGCAGCGCGAGAGGATGGTCGCGGGCACGGCCTCGATCTCGGTGGTGGCGAAGATGAAGACCAGGCGTGGTGGCGGCTCCTCGACGATCTTGAGCAAGGCGTCGAAGGCCTGGCGCGACAGGCGGTGAATCTCGTCGATCACCACCACGTAATATCTTTTGGCGGTTTCGTAGAGACTGATCGAGCTGGTCAACTCCCGAATCTGGTCGACCTTGGAGTAGGTGGCGGCATCCACTTCTCTGACATCGAGGCTCGAGCCCTGGGTGATCTCGATGCAGGATACGCACTCGTTGCAGGGGTCGGCTGTCGGGCCGCGCTCGCAGTTGAGCGCCTTGGCGAGCACCCGCGCCGCCGTCGTCTTGCCGACGCCGCGGATGCCCGAGAAGAGATAGGCCTGCGCGATGCGCCCCTCCTGCAGGGCATTGCGCAGAGCGGTGACGATCGGCTCCTGGCCGACGAGGCTGGAGAAATTCTGCGGGCGCCACTTGCGCGCGAGGACCTGGTACGTCATGGGGTGGTTACAGTGGTCGACGAAGGGTTCCGGTGAATCTGCGGCACTCGACCGGACACCTTATCGCTGCTCCCTTCCGGGCCTGACGAGGTTCGGTGTTGACCGATGCACAGGACCCGAACCCTTCGCGGGCCACTGCAGGCCTTCATGCTACGGCCTGAGGTCGGGTAAGTAAAGAACACGGCGCCCTCCTTGCAACCCGCCTGTGCCGTGGATGATTCCAGGGCGCGCAGGAATTTTCCGCCTCGCCGGAGCCTTCTCTGGCCGGGAAGGGCCATCTCGGGTAAGATACGCCTTCCGTCCGGCGGGCCTGCCTGTGGAGAGACCGGAAGATCAGGTCTGGATGCTGGAAGCCCTCGCCGAGGCGAGGCGCGCCGCTGGGATCGGCGAGGTGCCGATCGGCGCCGTGATCGTCCGCGAGGGCGCGGTGATCGGGCGCGGCCATAACCGCCGCGAGATCGACCGCGATCCGCTGGCGCATGCCGAGTTCCTGGCAATTCGCGAGGCGGCATCGCGGTTACAAGGTTGGCGGCTCGAAGGGTGCACGATGTACGTGACCCTCGAGCCCTGCGCCATGTGCGCCGGCGCCCTGGTGAACAGCCGCGTCGAGCGGCTGGTCTACGGCGCGGCCGATCCGAAAGCCGGCTATTGCGGCACTCTGGGCAACCTGGTCCAGGACCCGCGGCTCAATCACCGGGTGGAGGTGACCGCGGGGGTCCTCGAAAGCGAGAGCGCCGCGCTGCTGCGCGGCTTTTTCGCGTCGCTGCGGCGCGGGCCGTAGCCCTTGTTCTTTGGAAGCTCCTGGAGAGGTGTCCGAGTGGCTTAAGGAGCACGCTTGGAAAGCGTGTGTAGGGGGAACTCTACCGTGGGTTCGAATCCCACCCTCTCCGCCATCGATTTGAAGCACAACCGGAGAGGTGCCAGAGCGGTCGAATGGGGCGGTCTCGAAAACCGTTGACCGGGCAACCGGTCCGTGGGTTCGAATCCCACCCTCTCCGCCATTCGTTCCCGGAAAGCCCGGCGTCCTTGACGCCCGGGCCGCCCGTGAACTACTTTACGGGTTTCGTCCGATGCGCGCGGGCGGTCCACGAGGACCGGCGGTCCCGCGATCCATGACCACGATTTCGAAGAAGGCGGTTCCCAGTGAAACGGACCTATCAGCCCAACAACCGTCGGCGCAAGCGGACGCACGGCTTCCTGGTGCGCATGCGCACCCGTCACGGCCGCGCGGTGCTGGCGCGGCGGCGCCAGAAGGGGCGCAAGCGCCTGAGCGTCTGATGCAGGAAGGGGAGCGTCCGGCCGCGGCGCCGAAGGGCGCGGCGGGCGAGCGCCTGACCCCCGCGGAGAGACTGCGGCGGAGGACGGATTACCTCAGGTGCTACCGCACGGGGCGCCGGCGGCACGGGACGCTCGCCATCCTCTACTTCGCGCCGAACCAGCTCGGGCACCCGCGCCTCGGCATCACCGCCAGCCGCAAGGTGGGGAAAGCGGTCGAACGCCAGCGGCTCAAGCGCAGGATCAGAGAGATCTACCGGCGATGGCAGGATCGCAGCCAGCTTCCAGCTCTGGACTTGGTGGTCCACCTCAAGCCGGAGGCCGGCAAGAGCGATTTTCCAGCTTTGAAGATGGAGCTGCTGCGGCTCTTCGGGAGCCTCCGCGAGCGGCGGGCATGACGCGCTGGCTGGTTTTTCTCCTCGCCCTGTACAAGCGGCGCCTCTCACCGTGGCTGCCCCGCGCCTGCCGCTTCACTCCGACCTGTTCGGAGTATGCCCGGCTCGCCTTGCTGAAGCACGGTTTCTGGCGCGGCGGCCGGCTGACCACCGGCAGGCTGCTCCGCTGCCATCCATTTCATCCGGGCGGGGTCGACCTGCCGTAGGGAAGCTGGCGGACAGCCTCCCGTAGAACGCGACGAAAAGAGGACTCAAGCGCCCGTGGATACTCGCCGTTTGCTCCTTGCCTTTCTGCTCTCCCTTGGCGTGATTCTCATCTGGTACACGGTCTTTCCGCCGCCGAAGCCGGCGCCGGAGAAGCCGCCGGCTGCCGAGGAGCGCGCGGCTCCCGCTCCCGAAGAGGTCGAGACGGGCCCGCTGCCCGCCACGCCCACAGCTCCCCCGGCACAGCCGGCGGCTCCGGAAGCTCCCCGCGAGAGCATCGAGGCGGCCGGCGAGGAGCGGGTCGTGCTGCAGCAGGGGCGCACCCGCGCCGTGCTCACCAACCGCGGCGCCCAGCTCGTCTCCATGCTGGTGCCGGAGAAAGCCAGCGCGGAGAGCGGCACGCTGGAGCTGGTGCGCAAGCGGCCGGGCGGACCGTATCCCTACGCGTTGACGGCGGCGCGCGGCCTGCAGCCGCATCCGCTCGACCAGGCCCTCTTCTGGGCGGAGAAAGCGTCTGACGGGCGCTCCGTCGTCTTCCGCTACAGCGGCCCCCTGGGAACGGCCGAGAAGCGCTTCCGCTTCGACGATCGGGGTCTGCTCGCGGTGGAGATCCGGGTGGCAGGGCGCACGGACTGGGGCGTGCTGATCGGGCCCGGCGTGCGCAATCCCACGGCGGAGGAGATGAAGAGCCGCTTCGAGCGGCGGCAGGCGGTCTACAAGGCCGGCGACGAGGTGAAGGTCGTCGACGCGCAGGGGGCCAAGGAAGGCCTGCAGGTCCCCGGCCCGGCGCTGCGCTGGGTCGGCCTCGCCGACACCTACTTCCTCTCCGCCCAGATCCCGCAGGCGGGGCTCGGGCGGGCGGTGCTCACGCCGGTCATTGCGCAGCCGCCGGAAGCCGGCGGCCCGCCGTTCGTGCCGTTGCCTCCCGAAGACCAGCTCACCAAGGAGCAGAAGGCCCTGCCGCGGGAGTTCTTCCTCGTCCTGCGGCCGGCCGGAGACCGGCTGTCGCTCGTCTCCTACTGGGGATCGAAGGAGTACGAGCGGCTGAAGGCGCTCCCCTACGGCCTCGAGGGCACGGTGGCGCTCGGCTACTTCGGCTTCCTCGCGCGGCCGCTCCTCGCCGGACTGCACTGGATCCACGACCACATCGTGCCCAACTACGGCTGGGCCATCATCCTGATGACGGTGCTCATCAAGCTCGTGCTCCTGCCGGTTACGCACAAGAGCACGATGTCGATGCGCAAGATGCAGGAGCTGAACCCCAAGGTGCAGGGCATCCGCGACCGCTACCGCACCAAGCTGCGCGACAAGCAGGGGAAGCCCAATCTCGAGATGCAGCGCAAGATGAACGAGGAGGTGATGGCCGTCTACAAGGAGGCCGGGGTCAACCCGGCGGGCGGCTGCTTCCCGCTGCTGCTGCAGATGCCGATCCTGTTCGCCTTCTACAGCCTGCTCTCCACGGCCGTCGACCTGCGCAAGGCGCCGTGGATCCTGTGGATCACGGACCTCTCGGTGCACGATCCCTATTACGTCCTCCCCATCATCATGGGAGCGACCCAGGTCCTGCAGGTCCGCATGGGGCCGCAGGCGGGCGATCCGATGCAGCGGCGGATGTTCCAGTTGATGCCGATCGTCATGACCTTCCTGTTCCTGGGCTTCCCGAGCGGCCTGGTGCTCTACTGGCTCACCAACAACATCTTGACCATCCTGCAACTCCAGGTTTACAACCGTTTGCAGGCGCGGGAGGAGGCGTGATGGACGGCGACATGGAATTCCCGCCCGACAACGCGATGAACGACCCGAAGAGACGGTTCTTTTCCGGCGACACCTTGCAGCAGGCGGTGATCCAGGCCGCCAACTATTTCAACCTCGACCCCAGCTACGTGGCCTATCGCAGCCTGGAGAAGCGGCACGGCTTCCTGAAGACGCGCCGCAAGGTGGTGATCGAGGTGGATCCGGACAATCCGCGCCGGGAGACGCCCGTGCCGCTGCCGGCGGTGCCGGGAGGGCGCGCCCATCCTCCCCCGCCGCCGTCCTCCTATCTGTCCCGCGAGCCGGCGGTACCCGGGATCGAGCGGCCCGACCCGCCGCCGCCGAGAGTGGCGGAGGCGCGCCCGCAAGGCGGCGGGCGCGAGCGGGGGCGCCGGGAGGAGCGCGGAGGACGGCGGGAGGGGCGTGGAGGACAGAGAGAGGGGCGTGGAGGGCAGCGAGAGGGCCGCGAGCGGCCCCGCCGGCGCCGTGAGGAGGCGCGGCTGACGCGGCCGATGCGGGACGTCGATTCTCTCCGTCCGGCCGTGCTGGAGGATGGCGGCCTGGTGACGCTGCCGGAGACGCCGCGGCGGGTCTCGGAGCGCTTCCCGGTGGCCGCCGGCCCGCTGGCCGAGGCGGCGTCGAAGGCGGCGTCGCTCGTCATCCGCATCGCCGGGCTGGAGCTCGCGCCGCAGATCTTCCAGGGCGAGGACCGCCTGGAGGTGGACCTCTCAGGCGCCGACGTCGACTGGTGCTTCGCCGACGACGGCGAGTTCGTGATGGCGGTCGAGCACCTGCTGCCGCGCATGATCCGCAGCCTCTGCGGCGAGGCGGTGGCGGTGCGGGTGGATTGCGACAACTTCCACGAGATCCGCGAGGAGCGGCTGCGCAGCCTGGCGCAAAGGATGGCCGAGGACGTCCGCCGCCGCGGCCGGCCGCGCATCCTGGAGCCGATGAACCCCGCCGATCGACGCATCATCCACGTCACCCTGGCGGACGATCCCGGCGTGGAGACCGAGAGCGAGGGTGACGGCTACTTCAAGCGGGTGACGATCCGGCCGACGTAGGGGAGAACGTTCCACGTGGAACGTGACCGCGGGCGGGGCGGTTTTCCCCCAATGTAGAGACGCCCCGTGGGGCGTCTCCGGCGTCAAGGTCGCCGTTTCGGAGACGCCCCGCGGGGCGTCTCTACTGGGGGCTGCGCCAAGTTCCACGTGGAACCTTCCCCTCACCTGAGCCCTCTCCCATGGCCTTCGACCTTCCTGAGATCTCTCCGGCCAAATTCGCTGCCGGAATCGCGGCGGTCTCGCCGGAGCCCCTCTCCGAGCAGGCGATCACCTCCCTTTACAGCCACTACGAGGAGCTGCGCCGCTGGAACCGGCGGACGAACCTGATCGGTCCGGGAACGGCGGGGGATATCCTCGAGCGGCATTACGGCGAATCGCTGGCCGCGCTGCCGCTGCTGCCGGCCGGCGCGCGAGCGGGGCTCGATCTGGGCTCCGGCGCGGGGTTCCCCGGGCTGGTGATCGCCGCCACACGTCCCGATCTCGAAATGACCCTCGCCGAGGCGCGCGAGCGGAAGTGGGCCTTCCTCCTCGCCGCCGCCCGCAAGGCGTCTTTGCCCTGCCGCTGCCTCAATGTTAGAGTCCGGATTCCGCTGCCCGCCGGCCTGCCGGAGAGCCTTGACATCATCACCTCGCGGGCCCTTCGGCTCGACGAGGAGACTTGGAGGGCGCTCGCGGCGCGCCTGCGCGAGGGGGGGCGCGCCCTCCTCTGGGTCGGCGAACGGAATCCGGCCCTGCCGCCAAACCTCGCCGTCTGCGGCGAGGTCGGGATCGCGGGAAGCGAGAGACGGCGGATCCTGGCGCTGCGCCGAGTCACCTGAGAGCACGAACGAGCATGATTCTCGCCATCGCGAACCAGAAGGGCGGGGTGGGCAAGACCACCACCGCCATCAACCTCGGCGCCGGCCTCGGCGCCCTCGAACGCCGCGTCCTGCTGGTCGATTGCGATCCGCAAGCCAACGCCACCCGCGGCCTCGGCGCCAAGGCGGCGGATCCCAACCTCTACCACGTGCTCACCGGCGAGGCGACGCTCGAAGAGGCCATCCGCCCCTCCGGCTTTCCGAACCTCGACCTCGTGCCTTCCCAGCGGGACCTCGTGGGCGTCGAGGTGGAGTTCGTCGGCGAGGCCGGCTGGGAGAAGAAGCTCAAGACCGTCCTCGCCAAGGTGGCGGGCCGCTACGACACGATCCTCCTCGACTGCCCGCCGTCGCTCGGCCACCTCACGGTCACCGCGCTGACGGCGGCCGACGGCGTCCTCGTGCCGCTGCAGTGCGAGTACTTCGCCCTCGAAGGGATCAGCGAGCTGCTCGCCACCGTGCGTCGGATCCAGGGGAGCCTCAATCCGCGCCTCGCCATCGCCGGCATCCTGCTCACCATGTACGACGACCGCACGAACCTCTCCAAGGACGTGGCCGAGGAGATCCGCTCGCACTTCGCCGAGAAGGTCTACGAGACCGTCGTGCCGCGCAACGTCCGCCTCGCCGAGGCGCCCAGCCACGGCCTGCCGATCTTCCAGTACGACATCAAGTCGCGCGGCGCCGAGGCCTACCTGGCGCTGGCGCGAGAGCTCCTGCGGAGGGCGGCGTGAACGCCAGGAAGCGCGGCCTGGGCCGCGGCCTCGACGCGCTGATCGAAAAGCCGCTGGAGGAAGAGGTCCGCCGGCTGCCCGTGGCGAGCCTGCGCCCCAACCGCCTCCAGCCGCGCAGCCGCTTCGACGAGGAGGCCATCGCGGAGCTCGCAGAGTCGATCCGCACCCAGGGCGTCGTGCAGCCGCTGGTGGTGACGAAGAAGGAGGAGGGTTGGACCATCATCGCCGGCGAGCGCCGCTGGCGGGCGGCGCGGCGCGCCGGCCTGGAGGAGGTGCCCGTCGTCGTGCGCCTCGTCGCCGACGACCGCGAGCTGCTCGAGCTGGCGCTGGTCGAGAACCTCCAGCGCAGCGATCTGAACCCGCTGGAGGAGGCGGAGGCCTACGCCGCGCTGCAGGAGAAGTTCAGCCTCTCCCAGGAGGAGATCGCCGCCCGCGTCGGCAAGGCCCGCCCCACGATCGCCAACGCGCTCCGCCTCCTGCGCCTGCCGGAGGAGGTGCGGGAGATGCTGCGCGAGGGCACGCTCACCGCCGGCCAGGCGCGGCCCCTGCTGGCGCTCTCCGGCGACGAAGAGCAGGTCAAGCTCGCCGAGCGCGCCGTGCGCGAGGGCCTCTCGGCGCGCGATCTCGAACGCATGGCCGCGCCGCGCGAGCGGCCGGCGAAGAAGCCGGACCGTCCGGTCGAGGTCCATACCGCCGCCGCGGAGGAGAAGCTGACCCGCCGCCTGCAGACGCGGGTCGAGATCCGCCGACAGGGCAAGGGGGGGCACCTGCGGATCCACTTTGCCTCCGAAGAGGAGCTGATGCGGCTCTACGACGTTTTGAACGAGCGGGGGGAGAACCGATGAAATTCAAGCCGGAGGGCAAGCAGGGCGATCTGAACGGCTTCCTGGACCACGGCAGCTATCTGGAGGGGGAGCTGCGCTTCGACGCCTCGTTCCGCGTCGACGGCAAGCTCACCGGCAGGGTGAACTCGGCGGGCGACCTCATCGTCGGCGAGTCGGGCGAGATCGACGGCGATCTCAAGGTGGGCCAGATTTTCATCTCCGGCACGGTGCGGGGAAACATCCACGCGGCGAAGCGGGTCCAGATCGCTCCCACCGGCAAAGTCTTTGCCGAGATCGACACGCCGGCCCTCATCATCGAAGATGGCGCCACCTTCGAGGGCCGCTGCGCGATGAGCCGCGAGGAAGTGCGCGGCGCGGCCCTGCCGAAGCTGGTGGCGCAGAAGGCGTGAAACCTTGGGGATAACCCATTTATTTAGAGGGACTTGAGGGAGTGCGCCCCGTCTCGCCCGCCCGCGACAGCCCTTCGTACGACGGGAAGAACGTCACCGGGTTCTCCGCCAGGAACTCCTTGTCGAAGGCGGCGGTGAGCACGCGGCCGTCGAGGTCCCGGGTCACGGGAAAACCCAGCCCGTAGAGCAGGGTGGGAGAGAGGTCCACCAGCCGCGCGCCGGTGAGGAGGGCGCCCGGACGGATGCCCGCGCCGTAGAGCAGGACGGCGCCGTCCGGCGCGTCGAGGAACTCTCCTCCCAGGGCTGTGCCGGGCGCCATGCGGCCCCAGAGGCGCCGCCAGCCACCCTGCGGGTCCACGCCGTAGGCCGAGACGACCGCCAGCAGCCGCGAGCCCTCTCCGCGCGACCAGAGATCGGCCAGCCAGGCGTCGAGCTGCTCGTAGTAGGCCGCCAGCCGCTCGGCCGCGGCGCGGGCCGACCGCGTCGAGGCCGGCTCGCCCTCGAACTGCACGGCGCTGAAGCCGCCGAAGGAGCGGCGCGACGCCTCGCGCAACCCCGGCAGGAGCAGGAAGACCGCCTCGACCTGCGGATTCTCCTCGGCGAGCGAGAGCGCCACGGACTGGCGCCACAGGTCGCCGGTCAGGGCCTCGGTCAACCAGCGCGAAGCGTGCGGGCCGAAGCGGCCGTGCAACGCCGCCGGAGCGAGGTCTCGCGGCCGCGGCCGGAGGCGCCTTCCCCGTTCGGCGACCTCCTCGGGCAAGGCGCTCGCGGGCCCGGGCTCCCGGCTGAAGAAGCGATCGGCGAAGGCGAAGGCCGTCTCGCGCGAGGCCGGCGCGGCTTCCGGCCAGCCCACCACTCCGGCCGGCACGCCGAGCCGGGGCAGGATCTCCCAGAGCGCCAGCGTCCGCGGCACCGCGCTGCCCGGCGGCAGGGGATGCCCACCCAGCGTGCCCCAGCGCCGGAAGGAGAAGCCCATCGGCAGCAGGCGCAGCTTGGCGCCGGGCGCGAGGAACTCGGCCGAGTAAGGCCGCCGGCCGGCGATGCCGTGCTTGTAGGGGTACTTGCCGGTGGCGAGCGTCATCCACACGGCGTCCCGCCGCGTCGGCGAAAACGACGCCAGCCTGCCATAGGCGCCGCCCTGCAGCAGGGTGGCGAAGAACGGCAGCCGGCCCTGGCCGGCGAGGGGGAGGATGGCGTCCATCGTCGCCGAATCGATGCCGATCACCCACAGCCGCGGGCGCCGGCCGGCCTCGACGGCGGCCGGCCGGGGTGTCGGCCCGGGGCGCGGACGGAACGCCTCCCGCCGTTCGACCATGGCGTAGACGGAGAGCAGCGCGATGAGGGCGTAGGCGAGGCGGCTGCGGATGCCGTACGGCCGGCGGTGCAGCGTGTGCAGGAGAGCGGTGTAGAAGGCGATCAGGGCGCCCAGCGACAGCCAGAGCGCCGTCTTGATGAGGCGCTCGTTGATGCCCGGCGGCAGGAAATAGGAGTAGTAGGAGGCCTGGGTCCAGTCGACCAGCGCGGCGGCGGCCAGCGCGACGGTGAGGCTCCACGGCAGGAGGCGACGCGCCCGCCGCGGCCGGCCCCAGGTGAACGGCAGGTGCAGGGCGAGGCTGACGAGACCGATCAGCGCGCCGTACGCCGCCACTCCGCGCAGGACGGGCCCGAGGGTGAAAGGGAGCCCCGGATTGAGGAAGAAGATCAGGCCGGCGAGATGGGTTCCGATCAGGACCCCGGGAGCGAGGCCGCCCCCGAGGATCGCCAGCCAGCCGCGCCTCAGATGATGAAGATCGGTCGATCCAGCGTCTGCCGGAAGTGCCACTGATAAGTGTAGCCGGGGAACTCCACCGGGATCGTGTATTCGACCTGGATGAAGATACGGTCCCCCCGCCTCTCGACCCTGACGTCCTTCTTAAGGAGCGGGATGCCGAGCTGCTTGGCGCGCTCGACGATCTGCTTCTCCAGCTCTTCGGGCGGCGTGCGTTCCGCCCGGAACTTCGCCATCTCGTCCATGAAGTCGTACAGCTCGGCGCTCTGCATCTTGACGGGCACCGCCTTGTAGGCGATCAGGACGGCGATGCCGAGCGCAATCACCCAAAGGATACACCCGACGTTGCC
The DNA here is from genome assembly GCA_044868005.1 of Thermoanaerobaculia bacterium. Classification (GTDB taxonomy): domain Bacteria; phylum Acidobacteriota; class Thermoanaerobaculia; order Multivoradales; family UBA5704; genus DATARR01. Next base: position 16,884 of record JBIOVX010000049.1, read on the forward strand.
CTCGCCCCGTTCGCCTCTCCGTCGCGGCATGGCTTCCTCCTACAGGAAATCGTCCGCGTAGTCTACCTCACGATGCGGAAAGTGCGGTCCCATCGCGTCTGGGTGAAGAAATTGAGCGCCACGTGGCCGATCTGCCGCACCTTTCCCCCGTAGCCCGGCCACACCATGGCGTCCTCGTCGTTGGCGAAAGACCAGTACACCAGGAGAGCCCGGCCCTTGACGTAGCTCTCCGGCACCGCGCCCCAGAAGCGGGAGTCGTTGGAATTGTCGCGGTTGTCCCCCATGCAGAAGTAGCTGCCGGAGGGCACCGTCGTGGGGCCGAAGTTGTCGCGCGTGCGCCGGGGGTGGAAGAAGAGGTCGCGCGGGTAGCTCTCGCCATCCTCGTAGTAGGTGAACGCCGCGTCGTCCACGTGGCGGCCGTTGACGTAGAGATCCTTGTCGACGATCTTCAGGGTGTCCCCCGGCAGCCCCATGCAGCGCTTGATGAAGTCGCGGCTGGCGTCCTCGGGATACTTGAAGACCACGACGTCGCCGTGCCGCACGCCGCGCTCCGGCAGCAGCGCCCGCTCCCAGGCGAAACGCGCCGGCCCGTAGACGAACTTGTTGACCAGGATGTGGTCGCCGATCAACAGGTTCTTTTCCATCGAGCCGGACGGGATCTTGAAGGCCTGCACCACCCAGGTGCGGGCGAAGGTCGCGAAGATCACCGCGATCAACAGAGCTTCCAGATACTCCCGCAGGAGCGACTTGTCGGCGCGCATGGAACAGCTTCAGCGGATGAGGCGGAACGTCCTCTCCCAGCGGGTCTTCGAGAAGAAGCCGATCGCGGTCTCCCCGAGGTCCCGGAGCTTCGCTCCCACGCCCTCCCACTGGCCGGTCGAGGTGCGGCCGCCGTAGGACCAGTAGATGAAGAGCGCCCGGCCCTTGACGAGATGCGCCGGCAGCGGCCCCCAGAACCGCGAGTCGTAGGAGTTGTCGCGGTTGTCGCCCATGCAGAAGTAGTGTCCGGCGGGCACCACGAGGGGACCGAAATTGTCGCGCAGCCGCAGGCGCGGATCGGCGAAGACGCCGAGGCCGGCGTCGGAGTTCTTGTGCAGGGCGAAGCTCGAGTCCTTCACCGCCTTGCCGTTGATGTAGAGCTGCTGGTCGATCACCTGGACGGTGTCGCCGCCGACGGCGACGCAGCGCTTGACGAGGTCGAGCGTCGGCGTCTCCGGCGAGCGGAAGACGACGATGTCGCCCCGCCGCACCGGCCGGAAGGGCAGCACCTTCTTCTCCGGCGCCGTCGGCGTGGGGCCGTAGATGAAGCGGTTGACGAACAGGTGATCGCCGACGAGGAGGGTGTCCTCCATCGACTGGCTGGGGATGTAGAAGGTCTGGATGACGAACGTGTTGGTGAACAGCAGGAAGACGGCGGCGATGATCAACGCCTCCAGGTACTCGCGCCAGATCGATCGTTCCTGCGCCATGGCGCGGCTACTGTACTCGAAAGGCCCCCACCCCGCAAAAGATCGCGCACTGCGCCAAATCTTTTGACACGACCCTTTTCCCTTGGTCCCGCCCTCCGGCGGCCGCTCGCGGCGCCTGATCTTTTGACGGATCGGTCTTATCCGTCGGTTAACTAAATCTATTTCTTTCAGCAGTTTACCTCCATTTCCTCGCCTGGCAAGGACCTTGATCCTGCACGCCTGCCGTCAACCACGGAGAGGAGGTGGCGACGAGGAGAGGCGAAACGACAAGGCGCAGGGAAAGGGAAAACCACCGTCGTACCGAAGTCGCAGGTCAAACGCAGAAGCCAAGGAAAGGAAGGCAATCATGAAGCACTCACATCGCATCGTGGCCGGTGTAGCTCTGGCGGTTCTCCTGGCGGCGCTCCCCGGCGTGGCCGCCGAGGGCAGGAAGGTCAACGTCAACACCGCCGACGCCACCCAGCTCGCCCTGCTGCCGCGGGTGGGCCCGAGCATCGCTCAGCGCATCGTCGAGTACCGCAAGCAGAACGGTCCCTTCAAGAAGGCGGAGGACCTGATGCTCGTGCGCGGCATCGGCGAGAAGACCTTCGAGCTGCTCAAGCCCTACGTCGCCACCGCCGGCGAGACGACGCTCAAGGAAAAAGTGAAGGCGAGCCGCTCCGGCTCCGACTCCCGCTAAGGCCCTCGGGGCAGGGCGGGATCGACAGGGTCCCGTCCTGCTCCGCAGGCTCGGAGACCCCTCATGAACAAGAAGGGCTTTACGCTCGTCGAATTGCTCGTCGTGCTGGCGATCCTGGCGTGCCTGGCGGGGATCGGCGTGCCGCCGCTGTTGCGCAGCTCCGGCGATCTGCGGCTGCGTCTCGCGGCCGAGGAGCTGGTGGGCGTGCTGCGCCTGGCGCGCGCTTACGCCGTGCGCCACAGCGCCAACGTGGCGGTGAAGTTCCGCACCGCTCAGAACGGCGAGGTCACGTTCACCCTCTATCGCGATGGCGACGGCGACGGAGTCCTCAATCGCGACATCGACAAGGGAGCGGATCCCGCGGCGGGGCCGCCGCAGCGATTGACGCAGTTGGGGCGTGGCTTCGGCTTCGGCTTTCCGCCGGGCCCGGCGCCGCGCGATCCCGGCTCGCCGTCGAGGCGTCTGGACAACCTCGACGATCCCATCCGCTTCAACGACTCGGACCTCGCCTCCTTCAGCCCGCTCGGCACGTCGACGCCCGGCACGCTCTACCTCACCGATCGCGTCAAACGCCTGGCCGCCGTACGGGTGTTCAACCGCACGGGCAAGGTCCGCGTGCTCACCTACGACGCCGAGAAGGAGGTCTGGCGCGAATGACGCGCTCGATTGACTCGCTCCAAGGGAGTGCAGTAACGTGGCCGCGATGCGGGCGATCGTCGTCGTCACCACCGTCGGCACCGAAGAGCAGGCCTACCTCATCGCGCGCGAGATCGTCGCCCGGCGCCAGGCCGCGTGCGTCAACATCGTCCCCGGCATCCGCTCGATGTACCGCTGGCAGGGGAAGATCTGCAAGGACGGCGAGCTGCTGCTCATCGTCAAGACGCTGGAGCAGGAGTTCGAGGGGGTCGCGGCCACCATCCGCGAGCTGCACAACTACGAGCTGCCCGAGATCCTCTCCTTCAGCGTCGGCCGCGCCGAGCCGCAGTTCCTGCAGTGGATCGCCGCCAGCGTCGACAAGCTGGCCGACTTCGCCGACGACGAGGAAGAAGAGATCGCCTTCGCGGATTCGGACGAGGATTAGGCCAGCGCCTGGTCCAAGTCCGCCAGCAGGTCCTCCACGTCCTCGATTCCCACCGACACCCTCACCATGCCGTCCGTGAGGCCGAGCTCCGCGCGGCGCTCGGGCGGCAGGGAGGCGTGGGTCATCGACGCGGGGTGCGAGGCCAGGCTCTCGACGCCGCCCAGGCTCTCGGCGAGGCTGATCACCCGCAGGCGGTCGAGCAGCGACTTGGCCGCCGCGTAGCTCCCCATCTCGAGGGTGATCATCGAGCCGAAGCCCGAGGCCTGACGCTTCTGGATCTCGTGGCCGGGATGATCCGGCAGGCCCGGGTAGAGAACTTCCTGAATCTTGGGATGCCCCGCCAGGTACTCGACGACGCGCCGCGCGTTGCTCTCGTGCCGCTCCATGCGCACGGCGAGCGTCTTGATGCCGCGCATCACCAGGAAGCAGTCGAACGGCGAGAGGATGGCGCCGGCCGACTTCTGCACCAGGGTGAACCACTCGGCGTCCTCCGGCGTGCGCGAGATCAGCGCGCCGCCGATCGAATCGCTGTGGCCGTTGAGGAACTTGGTCGTCGAGTGGACGACGAAGTCCGCGCCGAGCTCGAAGGGCCGCTGGAAGTAGGGGGAGAGGAACGTGTTGTCCACCGCCATGCGCGCGCCGCGGGCATGGGCCAGCTCGGCGACGGCGGCGAGGTCGGTGATGTCCATCAGCGGATTGGTGGGCGTCTCGATGTAGACGAGCTTCGTCTCCGGCCGCATCGCCGCCTCGATCGCCGCGAGGTCCCGCGTGTCCACCCAGGAGAAGAAGAGGTTGTAACGCTCGAGGATGCGGGTGACGTAGCGGTAGACGCCGCCGTAGGTGTTGCGCGAGAGCACCACGTGGTCGCCGGCCTGGACGAGGGTCAGCAGGCAGGAGATGGCCGACATGCCGGAGGCGAAGGCGTGGCCGGCGTAGCCGCCTTCGAGCATGGTCACCTGCCGTTCGAGCGCGCTGCGCGTGGGGTTCTGCACGCGGGCGTACTCGTACTCCGCCCCCTCGCCCACGGCGTTCTGCACGTAGGTCGACGTCTGATAGATCGGCACCGCCACCGCGCCGGTGCGTGGGTCCGGCTCCTGGCCGGCATGGACGGCGCGGGTGGCAAAGCCGAGATTGCTGGGGTCGCCTTTCATAGAAAGTCCTGAGCGGCGGGCATTCTATAAGATAGTCCCCCATGGACGAGCCGTTCTCGCCGATGCGCTGGGAAGGACCGGGGCTCCGCCTCCTCGACCAGACGCGCCTCCCCGTCGAAGAGGTGTGGATGGACTGCGAGACCCCGGAGCAGGTGGCGGACGCCATCCGCTGCCTCGCCGTGCGCGGCGCGCCGGCCATCGGCGTGGCCGCGGCCTACGGACTGGTGCTCGGCCTGCGCACCGAGCGCGAGGCCGGCCGGCTCGCCGGCCGCTTCGAGGAGGTGTCGCGCCTGCTGGGAAGCACCCGGCCGACGGCGGTCAACCTGCGCTGGGCCTTGGAGCGGGGGCGGCAGGTGTTCGAGGAGAACGCGCCGCGCGGTCCGGAGGGGACGACGGCGGCGCTCCTCGACTGGGCCCGCGAGCTGCACGCCGAGGACGTGCGGATCAACCGCCGCATCGGCGAGCACGGCGCCGCCCTCTTCGCCCCGGGCACGCGAGTGCTCACCCACTGCAACACCGGCTCGCTCGCCACCGCCGGGTACGGCACGGCGCTGGGAGTGATCCAGTCGGCCTGGCGGGACGGCAAGGTCGAACAGGTCTGGGTGGACGAGACCCGGCCGCTGCTGCAGGGCTCGCGCCTCACGGCCTGGGAGCTCAAGAAGCTTGGTATCCCTTTCCGCCTGGTGACGGACAGCAGTGCCGGCGCCCTGATGTCGCAGGGCCTGGTGGACCGCATCGTGGTCGGCGCCGACCGCATCGCCGCCAACGGCGACACCGCCAACAAGATCGGCACCTACACGGTCGCCGTCCTGGCGCACCGCCACCAGATCCCCTTCTATGTGGCGGCTCCTCTCTCGACAATCGATCGCGCCACGCCGACTGGAGCAGACATCCCCATAGAAAGGCGCCGCGAGGAAGAGGTCACCCAGGTCTTCGGGAACCGCGTGGCCCCGGATGACACGCACGCGCTCAACTTCGCGTTCGACGTGACACCGGCGGAGCTGATCACGGCGATCATCACCGAGGCGGGCGTGCTGGAGCCGCCGTACGAGCGGAGCATTGCGGGCGCCTTCGAGGCGTAGAACCGCCGGCGCCCCGCTGCGTATATCAGGTCGAGGAATAGCGGGAGAGGACCAACGAGCATGACCCCCATTCTCGAGCTGCGCAACGTCCGCAAGGCCTACGGCGACTTCGTGGCGGTGGACGGCGTGTCGATGGCGGTGCCGGCCGGCAGCATCTACGGCCTGCTGGGGCCGAACGGCGCCGGCAAGACGACGACGATCCGCATGATCATGAACATCACGCCGCAGGATTCCGGCGAGGTGCGCGTCTTCGGCCATCCGCGCACGGCGGCGGACCTGCAGCGCATCGGCTACCTGCCGGAGGAGCGCGGCCTCTACCGCAAGATGACGGTGCTCGACCAGCTCGTCTTCCTCGGCGAGATCCACGGGCTCAAACGCGCGAAGGTGCTGCCGGATATCGAGCGCTGGCTCGCGCGGGTGGACCTCGCGCGGTGGGCGAAGAAGAAGGTGGAGGAGCTCTCGAAGGGCATGCAGCAGAAGGTGCAGCTCATCGGCACCGTGCTCCACCAGCCGGACCTGCTGATCCTCGACGAACCGTTCTCCGGCCTCGACCCCTTGAACCAGGAGCTCTTCCGCGAGCTGCTCGGCGAATACCGGCAGCAGGGCAAGAGCGTCGTGCTCTCCACCCACGGCATGGAGCTGGCGGAGCGGATGTGCGACCACATCTGCCTCATCAACCGCGGCCGCGCCATTCTCGACGGCGAGCTGAAGGACATCAAGCGCCGGGTAGGGGGCAACGCCTACCGGCTGGTGGCCCACGGCGACCTGGAGCGGCTGAAGGAGCTGCCGGAGGTGGAGCAGGCGGCCGTTCAGGACGGCGTGGCGAAGCTGCTGCTGCGGCCGGACGCTTCGGGACCGCAGGTGCTGCGGCGGCTCGTGGACCTCGTCGAGGTCCACGAATTCCGCTCAGAGGAGCCCGAGCTCGAGCAGATCTTCATGAAGGCGGTGCGCGATGCGGCCTAGCAACGTCGTCGCGGTGGCGAAGCGCGAATACCTGCAGCGCGCCAAGACCAAGGCGTTCTGGATCATGACGCTGATCCTCCCTCTGTTCGTGACCGCCGTCTCCGTGCTGCCCGCGGTGCTGCTCTCCACGTCCAAGGTCTCCCAGCGGCTCGTGGTGGTGGACGAGACCGGCAAGGTGGGCGCCGATCTGGTGGCGAAGATGAACGCCCGGGACGGTCGGACGCCGAAAGCGGATGCGGAGAAGCCGGCCGGACGGCAGAGCCGGGACGCTGACGAGATGGTGACCTTCGCGGCCAGCGCCGAGCCCCCCGCCGCCGACAGAAAGGCACAAAGGGCGGCTCTCGACCGGCAGGTGCTGGAGAAGAAGATCGACGCCTGGGTCTGGATCAGCCCCGGAGTCTTCGCGGATAAGCCGGTCGAGTACCACGCCCGGAGCGTCTCCAACGTCTTCACCCAGGAGGCGCTGCGGGACGAGATGTCTTCCATCGTGCGGCAGGCGCGTTTCCGGCAGGCGGGAATCGATCCGGCGCGGGTGGAGGAGCTCAGCCGCTCGGTGCATCTCGATCCGCAGAAGGTCTCGGCCGCGGGCAGCCGCGCCGAGGGCAGCCTGGGGGCCGCGGCGCTCGCCATGGTCATGTTCTTCATCCTCTACGTCTCGATCATCATGTGGGGCCAGCAAGTCATGCAGGGCGTGCTCGAAGAGAAGGGCTCGCGGGTGATCGAGGTGGTGATCTCGTCGGTGACGCCTTTCGAGTTCATGATGGGCAAGCTTCTCGGCATCTGCCTGCTGGGGCTGACACAGCTCGCCATATGGCTCGGCACGCTGCTGGTGGTGACCGCGCCCGGAGTCCTCGCCGCGATGGCGTTCCTGCCGCCCGGGGTCTCTTTCCCCACACTCTCGCTGGTCACCTTGATCAACTTCGTCCTGCTCTTCATCCTGGGCTTCCTCGCCTACGCCACGCTCTACGCCGGGATCGGCGCCTCCTTCAACAGCCTCCAGGAAGCGCAGCAGGCGGCGGGCATCGCGATGATCTTCGTCGTCACCCCGGTGATGATCATGTACCCGGTGATCAACGATCCGAATTCGCGGATGGCCACGGTACTGTCCTTGATCCCCATGTTCACGCCACTGCTGATGCCATTGCGCATCGCCATCGAGATGCCACCGGCCTGGCAGCTCGCCCTCGCCTACGTGCTGACCATCGCATACGTCATCGGCATGGTCTGGTTCTGCTCCAAGATCTACCGCGTCGGCATCCTGATGTACGGCAAGAAGCCGACGTTCAAGGAGATCTGGAAGTGGACGCGGTACGCGTAGGGCGCCTGCGAAAGACGCCAAGCGGCGCTAAGATGACTCCGTGAAAGGCGCTCCTCCGTGGTAACCCGCAACCCTCTTCCCGGCCGGCTCGGCATGTCGAGCTTCGGGCTCGGCGGGCCGGCTCCCAAGGATGTGCTGATCCTCCTGGGAGTTCTCTTCGTCACCTTCTCGATGCAGTTCTTCGAGGCGACGGCGATCTTTCCAGCGCTGCTGAAGCTCACGCCGTTGGTGTGGCAGAGAGGGTGGGTCTGGCAGCTCGCCACCTATCCGTTCATCGGCGCCATCGGCTCGGGACTCTGGTTCCTGATCGAGCTGCTGTTCCTCTACATGTTCGCCAGGGATGCCTACTTCGGCCTCTACCGCCGGCATTTCTGGCGGTTGATCCTGTGGAGCTCGATCGGCGCGGCGGTCGTGGCGGTGGCAACCCACGCCGTGCTCACCCTCACCGGGGCAATGAATCTTGGCGCCCCGTTCACGACCATGCAGGGCCAGTGGATCATGCTGGTGATCTTCATCACCGCTTTCGGCACCGCCCACCGCGACGCCACCGTCTACCTCTTCTTCATCCTGCCGATCCAGGCACGCTGGATGCTCTGGATCGAGATCCTCTTCGCCTTCATGGCCTTCCTCTTCACGCACGACTTCCCGGGATTCCTGGGTATCTGCACGGCGGTGGGACTCTCCTATCTCTACGTCCGCTCGAGCGGCTCGATGCGCGGCGGCAAGCGAACCCTCCGCGAGCTGCGGCTGCGCCTGGAGCGCTGGTGGATCCAGAAGAAGCTGGACCGCACGCGGCGCAAGCGCGGCTTCCGGATCATCCCCGGCGATCAAGGCCGCAACGTGCGCAAAGGGCCTTGGGTGAACTGAGCAACGTCCCGTCGCACCGATATCGATGGCCGTTGCACGCCTATCGCGCCTTTTTTAGGCGTACAACGGCTCGCTGCACACGTGCAATGGGGCGTTGCACACGTGCAGCGGCTTTTTTAGGTGTGCAGCGCCCCGATGCACGCGTGCAGCTCCTCGTTGCATGCGTACAACGGCCTGTTGCATGCGTGCAACGGCGCATTGCACGCGCGCACAAATTTTTTTACCCGCACAACGGCTCGTTGCACGCGTGCCACGGCATGGTGAACGTCTGCAGCGGGTCGTTGTATGCGTGCAAGGGCTCGTTGCGCGCGTACACCGGCTTTTCTACCCGTGCAACGCCTCGTTGCATGCGAGCAGCGGCCCACTGCACCCGTGCAACGGCGCGTTGAACGCGTGCAACGCCGACCGAAACGCGTGCAACGAAAGGCGTCAGGCGCCGTCCGACTCCTGTGTGGAGGCGCTGACCTTGCGTATCGGTACGGGGAGAAGGTAGAATGGAAAAAGGCGAGGGCGTGCGCGAACACGCCCCCGCTGAGCTGAGGCTACTTGGACGTCTCAGGGCTGGGCGCCGGGCTCGACGAGTCCGGCGCCTTTGCGTTCTGGGTCTCGGGCGGCTTGGTGACCGCCTTCTTAGCCCGCCCGCGGAACGGCTGCACGCCGAACTCGACGAGCTTCTCGCTGTCGGCACCGAAGTGCTCGACGGCTCCAGTCCGCATCAGATCCACCAGCTTCTGCCCCTGCCGGAGGGTCTTCCGCAACTGCTTCGAGACGTCCTGCTTGCCGGCCGGGAGGGCGTCCTGCTGCTTGGTCAGGCTTCGCGCCTGCTCGAGCAGCCCTCGCAGCTTGGCAAGGGGGGCCTCCATGTGCGGGATCTCGGCGGCGTTGGCCTCCTGGGCCGCCGCCACCTGCTCCCACCCATTGAGGACGTTCAGAAACCTGCGTACACGAGCCATACAACACCTCCTTTGAATCCGGACGGCCGATATTGGCTGCCGGAACTTGGATTCGTCGTATCGCCTGCCCCGGGACCTTTCTGAAGCTCGCTACATACACGGTGGAGACCGGGAGCATTAGGGTGCATCCTGCCACAGCTACCACATCATGTCAACATAGACGGCACCAAGGTTTCTTCCCACGCATAGATGTATTCAGTTTGGGAGCTGCCTCAGAGGGAGAGAGAACCGCGCTCTCCACCCTACAAAGCCTTGAGGAGCCGACGTTTACGGGGTACTTGGTGCTGGAGATCAAGCGCCAGGCTGAGACGGCGAAGGCGCTTCTGGCTGCGGCGTAACGCTCTTCGGCAGCAGCAGCCAATAACGCCCGCGATGCTTCATACGGCCGGCGATGGCTTCGGCGTCATCTCCGGAGCCCCAGAAGAAGTCGCCGCGCACCGGTCCCCGGATGGCGCCGCCGGTGTCCTGGGCGATCATCAGGCGCTCGAGCTTGCGGTCCGGCTCGTCTTCGTTGGGAGAGGGCGCGCCGCAGACGAGCCAGAGGGGCACTCCCAGCGGCATGTACTTGAGGTCCACCGCGAGGGAGCGTTCAGGCGTCAGCGGCACGCCTTCGGCGCCGAGCGGGCCGTCGCCTTTGATCTCCTGGAAGAAGATGAAGGAGGCGTCCTCGTCCAGCACTGACCGGAGCTGGTCGGGATGGGCTTCGAGCCAGGTGCGGATGGCCTGCATCGAGGCCTTTTCGAGCGGGAAGGCGCCGCGCTCGACGAGCTTGCGGGCGATGGCGGTATAGGGATGGCCGTTCTGCGCCGCGTAGCCGATGCGCAGCTCGCCGCTTTCGGCGAGCCGGACCCGCCCGGAGCCCTGGACATGGAGGAAGAAGGCGTCGATGGGATCGTCCACCCAGACGATCTCGAGCTTGCGGCCGGCGAGGGCTCCGGCCTCGATCTGGCGCCGGTCGGGATAGGGCACGAGATCGCCGTTCACCACTTTGCCGGCGATGCGCTTCCCTTCGAAATCGTCCCGGAAGCGGCCGAGGTCCACCATCACCAGCTCGGGCGGCCGCATGTAGATGGGCACCGTGTACTTGCCCCCGCGCTTGCGGCTGCCCTGGAGGAGGGCTTCGTAGTAGCCGGTGAAGAGGCCGAAGGGGTTGCGGTTGTTGCGGGCGTCCCAAGGCCGGAAGCGGCGCTCGAAGAACCGGCGCGCCGCCGCGCGATCGCCGGGAGGGAGCTTCTCGGCCGCCGCGCAGGCCTCCCGCCAATCGCCGGCCTTGCCCGCGAACGGCTCGTCGTCGACGGGCGCGTCGTCCGGCAGCGGAGCGATCCGTTCGCACGAGCGCAACAGTGCCGGCACCGCCTCTTCGACGGCGTCCTTCTGCCATCCCGGGAGATCGGCGAACGAGGCCGGCTCCAGGACCAGCTTGTCCTCGGCAGGGAAGAGATCGAAGAGGCCGATCAAGCCTTCCTCGCCGGTCCGCTTCGACAGCCAGAAGCGAAGGCCCAGGGCGATCAGCAGCACTAAGAGGAGGACGAGAAGGAGGACGGCGCGGCGCGACATGGGGGAAGTCTATGACGGCGCCACTCCCTCTTCCCCTCCGGCCCGCCATTCAAGGAGCCCGAGGGCCGGCAGGCCGATCACCAGCACGGCGGCGTAGTGGAGCCCGCGGTAGAGGAGCGTGCCGGCCGCCGCCAGGACCTCGTCCACGCCCAGGAGCTTGAACGAAGCCAACATCGCGAGCTCCGTTGTGCCGAGCCCGCCGGGAGCGCCGGAGAGCGTTCCCACGGCGGTGCCGAGAGCCACCACCGCGACGACGACGAAAGGATCCAAGGGCGCGCCGAGGGCCAGGAACAGCGCCCATTGCGCGGCGGCGTTGACCAGAAAATAGGTCACGCCGAGGGCGGCGGCCTGGAAGCGCAGAGGCACCACGGAGAGCAGCCGCACGAGGACGCCGACGGCTTCGTGCCCGTGCGACAGGAGCTTCTGGAAGCGTCCTTCGTCGCGTTCCGCCTGGCGGGCGAGAAAACGGATGATCGGATTCTCCCCCGAAGGACCGAGCCGGCGGCTCCAGACGGCGAGCGCGACGGCGGAGGCCGCCAGGGCCGCCAACGCCGCGGCGCCGAGGGCGTGGCGACCCAGCGCGAACGCCGTGACGACGAAGGTGATCCAGGTGCAGACGCTCATCACGGTGTGATGGGCGATCTGGTCGTAGAGCACGACGCCGTAAAGAAAGCCGAAGGGCCGGCGGTTGGCGCGGGCGAAGTAGCGGGCGCGCATGAGGCCGCCGAGCACGCGCGCCGTCGGCGTGATGAGGTTGAGCGCCGCCGAGGCGAGGAGCACGAAGAAGCCGAGGACGACCCCCGAGCTGCGCCCCACCGCGAGCCGCGAGGCCAGCCGGAAGCGCCAGTCCCAGATGGCGTAGCGGAGGAGGAGCAGGGCCGTACCGAGAGCAATGTAGGGCGGCTTCGCCTCCGCCACCCGGTGAGCGAGGCGGGACCAGTTGAAGCCGGCGTGCGCGACGAACCGATAGGTAAAATACAGCGTCACCACGGTCACCGCGGCCTTGAGCGCGCGGATGCCCCAAAGCCGGAGAGGTGACTTCTCGATGGGCGCTGCAGGTTCCATGGCGTCTCGGAGCGGCCTAGGATAACGTAACCTCCCCGGGTTGCCGGCCCGGGGATCTCCCGCAGGAGGAAAGCATGGCGGACGCCAAGATCACCGTAATGAAGAACGGACCCCTTCGCATGGAGGGGGAGGACCTGCAGATCTTCGATCCGACAGGGAATGCCTTCGGGCTCGGCGGGCGGACCGTGGTCTCGCTCTGCCGCTGCGGACAATCCAACAACAAGCCGTTCTGCGACGGCAGCCACAACCATCACGGCTTTCAGGACGAGCCGCAGGCGCGCGATCTGCCGCCGAAGAAACCTACCCCTTGAGCACCATCGCGCCCGTCGGCTGAGGAACGCCGCCGCGCGGCTCGATGGTCACCGCCCAGGCCTGAATCTCCTTGACGTCGGACACCTTCTCCACCCGCACCCGGGCGGTGCCGCGCGCGTCCACGGAGAAGGTGCCCGCGGAGACCGGTTTGCCGCCGGCGATGAACCAGAGCTGGTAGGTCTTGTCCTCTTCCAGGCGCGGCAGGTTGAAGGCGTAGAAAAGGGCGTCGCGCGTCTGTGGATTGACGTAGGTGTGGCCGGCGGCTCCCGGAGTGGGTCCGAGGCCGGCGAGGACGACGGAGCGCACGCTGGGCGCGGCGAGGATCTGCAGCGCCTGGGCCGCCTGCCGGGCCTCGGCGCGGGCGAGATCCACCTCGCGATCGAGGGCTTCGACCTGCCGCGCCAGACGGGCGCGCTCGGCGGCGAGCCTCTGCACCTCGCCGCGCATGCGGAGCTGGCCCGCCACGCCCCACACGCTCAGCAGCAGGAGGGCGGCCGCGGCGAAGTACATCCACCGCGGGAGGCGCGGGGAAGCCTGCGGCGTTCCCGCCGCCAGGCGCAGGATCCGCGCGCGCGTCGTGTCCGAGGGCGGCAGCGGCTCCACCGAGGCCGCGATCCACTCCAGATCGCGGTTCCACAGCTCGAGCTGGCGCCGGCACTCGGCGCAATCTCCGTCCAGGTGCGCCTCGAGCTCGCGGAGGTCCTCGCCGTCGAGCGCTCCCAGGGCGTAGGCCGGGAGGAGCTCTTCGATGCGGGTGGAGTGGGGAGTCGCCATATCGTTCACGCGAGGGCCTGCCGGAGCTTACTCATTCCCAACAGGATCCGTGATTTGACGGTGCCGAGAGGCGCCTCCAGGCGCTCGGCGATCTGGGTATGGGTGAGACCTTCGAAGAAGGCGAGCTCGATGCAGCGGCGCTGGTCCGGCGACAGGAGGTGGAGCGCGGAGTCGAGCTGGCGCCGCCGTTCGGCGTACTCGAGCCGTTCGGTCCCCACAGGCGGGATCGCCTCGCCGGCGTCTTCGCCGGCCATCTCCTCGCGCCGGCGCGCCGAAGCCCGCCGGCGGATGCGGTCGAGAGCGCGCGAGCGGGCGAGCATGAGGATCCAGCCGCGGGGCGTGGAGCGGCCCGCCTCATAGCGGTCCGCTTGCATCCAGACCTGAAGGAAGACTTCCTGCAGCACCTCTTCCGCCTCTCCGCGCGCTGCGAGGATCCGGTTCAGCAGCCCTAACGCCACAGGCGAGTGCAGCTCGAAAAGGCGCGCGAAGGCCTCGCTGTCGCGGGCGGCCACCCGGTTCATGAACTCACGATCCTCCGCTTCCCTCTCGTCCATGCGACGAGAACGCTATCTTCCCGGCGCCTCGAACGTCAAAGAGGCCCAGAAGCTCTCCCAATCGGCACCGGTTTCCTCCGGGGCGGGAATCATGTGTACGGCCTTGACCAGCCAGAGGCCGGGACGGTCCAGCTCGAGGCGGACGCGCCCCTGCGCGTCCGTGCGCGCCGTCACCTTGGCTCCGGCGCGGTTTCTCTGCAGCGCCGCCACCAGCGCGCCGGCGAGCGGCTTGCCTGCGTAGAGCAGGCGGAGCGGCAGCGCGCCTCCGCCGGTCAGCATGTAAGGGTTCTTCTCCGCCACCAGCTCGAGGCGCTCTCCGAAGGCCCTGTCCCAGCCGGCGCCGCTGCCGCCGGCTACGGCGAGGAGAGACTTGGCGCAACGCGAGAAGACCTCCCTGGCCCCGGCGGCGCTCTGCCCCCGCTTGGCGCGCAGGGCGCTGATCTTCTCCAGCCCTTCGTCCTTCAGATAGGTCTCGAACTTCGCGGCGTCGAGCTCGACCGGCGTGCGCCCGCTGTCATAGACGATCGTGTGAAGACCAGGCTCCTGGAAAACCGTGACGCCGGCCGGGTCGATGTTCGGCACGCCGGGCACCGGGGCATCGCCGGCAGGCCCGGCAACCAGGAAGCGTTGGAGGATCCTGGGGTCGCGGGGCACGGGATCGCCCCGCAGATCCTGGCCGACCCTGAGCCGCACGGCCACGCGCTGCCCCGGCGCCGGCGTGAACGTCGAGGGCTCGATCCAGAAGTCGTGCGCGCGGACGGCCGGAACCGCGAGCGCCGCGACCAGCAGCGCGAGAGCGAACGGTCTCAGGGTCGGCATCGGAACCTCCTACTCGCCGTTTCCACCGGGCCCGTTCGGCGAGCCCGGAATCGGCGTCTTGAAATAAGGGAACGTGTTGTCGAACTGGCTGACGTTCTGCAGCGTGCCGTCGGTGAACGGCAGGCTGCCCGAAGGCGCGTCCACCGGCGAGCAGAAGACGCCGGGGAAGGCGTGGCACAGCACGCCCATGGCGACCCTCAGCTCGATGTCCACGACGTCGTCTCCCGGCCGCCGGCCGTTGGGGAATCCCGCATTGTCGCCGCCGAGGACGCCGAGATCGTTCTGCGATCCCGCCGGCGTCGGCGTGGTGGAGGTGTTGAGCCGCAGCATCTCATGCGGCCGGCCGTCGGAGAGGAAGTTCAGTCCCTGGATTCCGGTAGCGAACGCCGCCACCAGGTCCGTGCGCGGGAAGTTGTTCGGCGCCTGCACGCCGGCCGCCCCGAAGAGGATCTCGAGGATTTCGGGCAGAGTGGGGTTCGTCACGTAGGTGGCGAGCGCCGCGTCGCCCTCGGGCGAGGCGGCGTTGAACAGGTTCTTGTCCTTGAGCCCGATGACGATCTCGTTGACGAGCGGCATGCCCAGACGCGAGACCTGCACCAGGTCGCCGCTCTGGTTGGCCGGCTGAGCGAAGCTCGGATCGTTCTTCAGCACGCGGGTGCGCGGCAGGTGGGCCGTCGTCCAGCCGCCGATCACCGTTCCGCTGCCCGTGAGGCAGGCGGCGGGCACTTCCAGCGCGAACGTCGTGATGTTCTTGTCCGCGAGGATGTTGGGCTCGGCGTTCCGCGGCCCCAGCGGGTTTTCGATGTTGACGAGGTCGAAGACCTCTCCCAAATTGACCGCGAACGACTCCTTGCGCTGGCCGACGAAGAGGCGGCCCGTGCCGGCGTCGCAGCCGGGGATGTCGATCGTGCGGATGAATTGCTGCGCATAGGCGGCATAGTCGGGGATCGACTTCTGGCCGATGTTGTCGACCGGCTTGCCGAAGCGGGTGCTGCCGCTCGCGGCGTCGGTAACGAAAGCCCACTGGGTGCCGTTGGTGATCCGGCCGTGCGCCACGCCCAACGTGCAGCTCTCCAGGACGTTGAGCACCGCGTCGCGATTCCCGGGTCCCCCCGAGATCTGCCCGACGTTGATCACCGGCACGGAAACATCCTGGCCGCCGACCGGGAGCTTGATGTCCGCCAGCGCGTTGGTGCAGCGGAACTGGAAGCTGACGTCCTCGACGCCGTCGCCGGTGTTGTCGATGAGGATGCGGTAGCGCGCGTCCGGATCGAGAGTGAAGTAGTTGGGACCGCCGTAGGCGTCCTGGAGCGGCACGTAGTTGGCGAGCAGCGTGACGTAGCCGCTGCGGCCGGCCTCGTAGCTGTTGAACATGTAGAAGTCGGTGCCGTCCACCTTCGGCGTCTCGGTGATCGCGGGTGCCTCCCGGTGGCTCGAGGCGTGAGCGGGTGCCAGGGCGAGGCCCACCGCCAGGAACAACAGAGCGAAGACAGGGCGAATCTTCACTTTTCTCCTCCTTACTAGAAGCACGTTTGAGGTTGTGGGGCGAAAGGGGAGGTGAAGCTCCACCGCTCCTTCGACCCTCGCTGGCCGGATTACGCAGCGGGGTGGGGGGCAGATGAGCACCTGGCTGAATTCACCCGATCACCGGCTCAGGGGCCCCCGCGAGCGGGAGCCCCTGTATTTCCGTTACTGGCACGGCAGCGGACCGGCCGGGTTCGGGATGTCGGGCACGGGCGGCGTGTTGATGCCACCGTGGCCCTGGAAGACGCCGTTGTGGGCAGGAGCGAGGAACGGGAACCGCGAGAGGAAGTCCTTGTCGTTGACCTCGACGCCCCGAAAGAGCCCGGCGGCCGGATCGCCGGCGGCGACCAGGCTCAGCACCACGCTGTTCACGTTGACCTGATGGGAGCTCGGCGTCGGCCCGCCGCCGAGACGGCGGCCGTTGGGGAAGCTCGAGTCGATGGCGGCATCGAGCGTGATGACGTCACCCGTGAAGCCATCGGCGACGGGAATCGGGCGGCCCAGGTTGACGGCTTCGACGATGTCGAGGCGGGGACCCTTGAGAGTGGCGACGGTGGCGGCGGGAACCCCCAGCGGCCCGTAGATGCCGAGCGCCTCGGCGTCGCGCACCAGCACCGGGAAGAGGATGTCCGCCCCGAAGTTGCTCACGTCGGTCAGCGGAGTGCTGCGCAGGTACTTGGTATGACGCTGCGTGCCGACGAGGCCGGCGTTGAAGAGCGGGAGGGCGTTGCGGCCCACCTGGACGAACTTCCCTGTGCCCTTGAGACCGGTGATGATGTTGTTGGGATCGACGGTCTGCGTCTCCCGCCGCGAGATGCTGGACCAGACCCGCAGCAGGCTGTCCGTCGAGTTCGGTCTGAGCTCGTTGTTGTGGGGGATGCCCCCGGGGAAGAGGTCGGCGATCGGGATCTCGAGGGCGATGGAGAAGACGTTGAAGCCGGTGAAGACGTCCTCCGCCGGGTCCCGGCGCGCGCCGGGGATGCCGCCGAGGTCGCCCCTGGCCAGGTTGACGAGGTCGAAGATGCCCTTTTCGTCGAGTTGATAGGGATCGTCGAACTGGCCGGCGATGATCCGCCCGCCGTTCGCGAGGGTGTGAATGAATGTGTCGACGAAGGCCTGGTCGTAGAGGGCGTCCTCGCGGCTGCTGGGATCGCCGCTGCTGTAGGGCCCAAAGGTGCCGAGCCCATAGATCAGCCGGTCGGTCTGGGGGCCATGGTTGTTGGGCAGCACCGGCAGGTTGCTGCCCAAGGTCTCGGGGTTCGGGCTTACCGGCGCGACGAGCCGCTTCACGGTCATGGTCTCGGTGCCGCCGGTGAGCTGCCAGAGCAGCTCGTTGCCGCCGCCCAGCGCGTCGCCCGCGCTCGGGGCCGCCTCGGGCGTCAGCCGGTTGGTGAACTCGATGCGGTAGACCGCCCTGTCCTTGAGGCTCGCTCCGATCCCGATGTGGAACTCGTAGCGGTAGCCGTTGCAGGCGCGGAAGCCCTGGTTGCCCTGGCCCGGCTCGTGGAGCGGGTTGAAATCCATGATCAGGTAGAGCTTGTCGTGGGTGCCGGGCTTCACCCAGGCGTAGGTGTCGGTGTTGTCGGCGCAAGGCTCGTTGAGGACCGCGAGAGCCTCGCGGTGGCTGGAGGCCTGAGCTGGGACGACGCCCAGTCCGGCCATCAGGATCAGCAGAGCAAAAGCGAGACGAGTCTTCACGTTCTCCTCCTTCTCATCGAGAACAAAATGGGTTTGAACAGCTTGTTCAGGGGATCTCTGCGCGCGGCGGCCCGGGTTCCACTCCGCTCCTTGCGATCCCTTCTGGCCTGGGTTACGTAACCTGGCGGGAAAGTGGATGATCGCTTTACTGAATTCCGTCCTTGGTGTCTCTGGTATCCCTGGTCCTTTTTGCGGCGCCTCCGGCCGGGTAGAATCACCGCGCCATGAGCACCACCTCCACCGCCCTCCGCCCCGACGGCCGCGCCGCCGACGCCCTCCGCCGCCTGCGCATCGAGACCGGAGTCTTCAAGTTCGCCGAGGGCTCGGCGCTAATCGAGCTGGGCGACACCCGGGTGCTGGTGGCGGCCAGCATCGAGAACCGCGTGCCGCCGTTCCGCAAGGAGAGCGGCGAGGGCTGGCTCACCGCCGAGTACTCGATGCTGCCGCGCGCCACCCACACCCGCAACGCCCGCGAGGTCAACCAGGGGAAGCCGTCCGGAAGGACCGCCGAGATCCAGCGTCTCATCGGCCGCAGCCTGCGCGCCGCCGTGGATCTCGCGGCCCTGCCCGAGCGCACGCTCACCCTGGACTGCGACGTGCTCCAGGCCGACGGCGGCACCCGCACCGCGGCCGTCACCGGCGCCTACGTCGCCGCGGTCCTCGCGCTCGGCCGGCTCCTGCTGACGCGCGAGATCCCGGCCTGGCCGATCCGCGATCAGGTGGCCGCCGTCTCGGTGGGCGTCGTGCGCGGCATCCCGCTGCTGGACCTCGAGTACGTGGAGGACCAGGTGGCGGAGGTGGACATGAACGTGGTGGCGACCCCCGCCGGCTCCCTCATCGAGATCCAGGGCACCGGCGAGAAGAGGAGCTTCCGCCGCGAGGAGATGGACGCGCTGGTGGATCTCGCCTTCAAGGGCATCCGCGAGCTTGCGGAAGCGCAGAACGAGGCCCTCGCCGCAACGCTCGCGGAGGTCCAGGACGTGCTGTCGCGGGACCGCCGCCGCCCCGCCGCGCCGAAGTCGGAGAAGGATCTCTGGGGCCGGCCCTAGCCAGCTTCTAGGGGATCAATTAGGGATCAATGATCCCGGCGGACGAAGGGATACTGGTCGCGGATCTGCCGCGAGACGAAGCTGCCGATCGAGGAAGCCTCGAGAAGGTCCTTGTAGACCTTCGGCGGCACGTCGAAGTAGTCGTAGACGGCGCCGCTCTCGAATTCCACCTCGAGCACCGACGAGCCCTCGTCATAGCCGACGGACGAAATGGCCGAAGAGGCCACGTGTTTCCTGCGCATGCCGGGCCGTCCTTTCCCGCGAGAGCGAAGTTCTCGCAAGGCAGAACTCACTGCAAGCATGATACCGGAAACAGACGATGGCGGTTGCGGCGGGAGGTGAAAAAGACCTGTAGGGGCGGCCCTGCGTGGCCGCCCTGGTTG
>JBIOVX010000050.1:0-3959 GCA_044868005.1 Thermoanaerobaculia bacterium
CTCCCAAAAGGAGAGAGGGGAGAAAGAATGAAAAACCGTGCGCTTCTTCTTTTTCCCTCCTCTCCCCCCGGGAGAGGAGGGGTAGGGGAGGTGAGGGCTTCGGAGGGCAGACCGGAATGAATTCGAAAGGACGCTCATGACATCGAGGATTTCCATTCTGGCCGCGGGCCTGCTGGTCCTCGCGGCGATGCCGTCGTATGCCACCCAGGTGCGCATCTTTCAGGCGCAGAGCCAGCAGGCGTTCCTCGCCGGCACCATGGAGGGAGTCAGCGTCGATTCCCTCGGCCGCATTCAGCTCGCTCCCCGCGTCGAGCGCCTGGCCTCGTTCGCCGAGCCCTTCCTCCTCGCCGCCGGCGTGCATCCCGACGGTTGGGTGGCGGGCACCGGCAACGCCGGCAAGGTGCTCAGGATCGATCGCAAGGGCGAGGTCACCGAGCTTTTCGCCGCGCCCGAGCCGGAGGTCTTCGCCGTGTGGGCCGACGCCGACGGCACGGTCTACGCCGGCACCTCGCCGCACGGCAAGGTCTATCGCATTCCGCCGGGGAAGAACGCCAAGGGCGAGGTCTTCTTCGATCCCGGCGAGACCTACATCTGGTCGCTGGCCAGGTCCGCGGACGGCGGCCTGCTGGTGGGCACCGGCACCCAGGGCAAGCTCTTTCGGGTGGACGCCAAGGGGCACGGCGAGATCCTCTACGACAGCGACGACACCCACGTGCGCGCCGTCGAGCCGCTGCCCGGGGGGGACGTTCTCGTGGGCACCGCCGGCGAGGGGTTGATCCTGCGCGTCGGCCGCGACGGCCGGGCGCGCACCCTCTACGACGCCGACGAGCCCGAGGTGGTCTCCCTGGCGGCGGCCGCGGACGGCACCTGCTACGCCGCCGTGATCTCCTCCGAGGCGAGCCTCGTGGAGCAGACGCGGGATCAGGCCGGAGCCGCCGCCGCGCCGCCGGGGGGTGCGGCGAAACCGGGGACCGGCCAGGGGCAGGTCACGGTCACCGTCGAGCCGGTGGACCAGCCGGCCGCCGCCGCGGCAGCACGCCGGGGCGCCGCCGCCGGAGGCGGTACCCGTAGCGAGGTGCTCTCCATCTCGCCCGCCGGCGTCGTCGAGAGCCTGTGGAGCTTCCCCGAGGACACGGTCTATGACCTCCTCTGGCAGGCCGGCCGGCTCTGGGTAGCCACCGGGCTCGAAGGCAAGCTCTACCGCTGGGCCGACCAGCAGATGATCCTGGAGAAGGACGTCGACGAGCGGCAGATCGTCGCCGTGCTGCCCGGCGATCCCGGGCCGGTCTTCGCCACCACCAACGCCGCCGCCCTGTTCCACATCACCGCGGGCACGGAGCGGACCGGCACCTACACCAGCGCGGCGCTCGACGCCGAGCAGGTGGCGCGCTTCGGCACTTTCTCCTGGCAGGGCGAAGTGCCCGCCGGCGGCGCGGCGCGGTTCTCGTTCCGCAGCGGCGTCAGCGCCGAGCCGGACCGCACCTGGTCCTCCTGGAGCGAGCCGCGCGAAGGCACGGAGATCGCGCTCGCCGGCCTGCCCAACGGGCGGTACGTCCAGTGGCGGGCCGAGCTGCGGGCGGGCAACGGCGCTTCGCCGCGGATCTACGAGACCGAGCTCTCCTATCGCCAGGAGAACCTGAGCCCGAAGATCGCGGCCTTGGCGGCGCTCGATCCCGGGCAGATCCTGGTGCCCTCCAACTTCAATCCATCGAACCAGGTCTACGAGCCGGCGCACCCGAACCGCGAAGGGATCTTCACCAGCGTGACGCTCTCCCCGGAGGATGACGGCGGGGTAAGCCGCACCAAGGTGCTCTGGAAGATGGGTTACCAGACGCTGCGCTGGACGGCGGCCGATCCCAACGGCGACGAGCTGGTTTACGATCTCTCCTTCCGTCACGCCGACAGCGGGGAAGGGAAGTGGCTGCCGATAGTGGAAGACCTCGACGACGACTACTACAGCTTCGACGCCCTCTCCCTCCCCGACGGCGTCTACCGCTTCCGCCTGCGCGCCTCCGACGGGCCGTCCAACGATGACGGGAACGCGCTGGTGGCCGAGCAGGTGAGCGATCCGGTGGTGATCGACCATACGCCGCCGGCGTTGGTGAAGGTGGAGAAGGGCGGGTCACTGCGGGTGACGGTGCGCGACGCGGCGAGCCCGCTGCGGGAAGCCCTCTACAGCGTCAACGCGGAGGAATGGAAGCCCGTGCGCGCCGCCGACGGCCTCCTCGACGGCCGCACGGAGGTCTTCCTCATCGAGGCCGGCAAGGCGGGAGACCTCGGGCTCTTGCGGGTCACCGACGCCGCGTATAACGTCGTCACCTTCAATCTCAGCCAAGAGCGATGAGCCAACGGATCGCCGTCTACCCCGGGTCCTTCGATCCTATCCACAACGGCCACCTCGACATCATCGAGCGCTGCCGGCCGCTGTTCGACGAGGTGGTGGTGGCCGTGCTGCGCAATGAGGGCAAGCAGCCGCTGTTCTCCGTCGAGGAGCGGATGGAGTCCATCCGCGGCCTGGTGGGGCCCGATGTCCGGGTGGAGAGCTTCTCCGGCCTGCTCGTCGACTTCATGGACCAGGTGGGAGCGCGCGCCGTCGTCCGCGGGCTGCGCGCCGTCTCCGACTTCGAGTACGAGTTTCAGATGGCGCTGATGAACCGGCGGCTCAATCCGCGGGTCGAGACGGTATTCCTGATGCCGAAGGAAGACTACACTTATCTCTCGAGCCGATTGGTGAAGGAGGTTTTCGCCCTGGGCGGCGATCTGGCCGGCCTCGTCCCGGAGCCGGTGATCGCGCAGCTCCGGCAACGCCTGCGGCCGCCGGTTCCGGCATGAGCATCGACCGCTTCCTGCTGCACCTCCCCAAGGTGGAGCTGCACGTTCACCTGGAGGGTGCGATGCGCCCGGCGGTGCTCCTCGAGTTGGCGCGGCGCAACGGCATCGAGCTGCCGGCCGCCGACGAGGCGGGTCTCAAGCGCTGGTTCCGCTTCACCGACTTCGAGCACTTCGTGCAGGTCTACCTCGCGTGCTCGCGGGCGTTGCGCGGGCCCGAGGACTTCAAGCTCCTCACCCTCGACTTCCTCGCCGAGCAGGCCTACCAGAACGTCGTCTACACCGAGGCCCACTTCACCATCTCGACCCACCTCGCCAACGGCGCCAACGGCGGCGAGGTGCTGGCGGCGATGGCCGAGGCGATCGCCGAGGGGGAGCGGCGCTACGGCGTCACCCTGCGGCTGATCCCGGACATCGTGCGCAACGTCGGTGTCCCGCCGGCGGACCTCACCCTCGAGTGGGCTCTCGCCGGCCGGCGGAGAGGCGTCGTCGTGGCGCTGGGACTTTCAGGGAGCGAGAGCCGCTTTCCCGCCGAGCCTTTCGCCGAGCACTTCGCCGCCGCCAAGCGGGAGGGCCTGCACCGGGTGGCGCACGCCGGAGAGCACGCGGGGCCGGAGTCGGTCCGCGCCGCGCTCGCGGTCTGCGACGCCGAGCGCATCGGCCACGGCGTGCGCTCGCTGGAAGATCCGGCCTTGATCGAAGAGTTGCGCGCGGCGCAGATCCCGCTGGAGGTCTGTCCCACCTCCAACGTCTGCCTGGGAGTGGCATCGGATTATGCGAGCCACCCCTTCGACCGTCTCTACCGCGCGGGCCTCGCGCTGTCGGTCAATTCGGACGATCCCGCCTTCTTCAACACCAACCTCACCCGCGAGCTGCTGCGCCTGCACCAGACCTTCGGCTACTCCCCCGCCGAGCTGGCCGGCCTCTCCCTCGCCGCCCTGCGGCACTCCTTTCTGCCCGCGGACCGCCGCGAGGAGATGGAAGAGAGCTTCCGCGAGCAGTGCGACGCCTTAGGTCGCGAGCTCTTCGGCGCGCCGGTCGAGGCGCCGGTGAGCTGAGGGGGCGCCTGAAGCACGTCGATCTGTAGGGGCGGCCCTATGTGGCCGCCCTGGGTACGTTACCACCTCATC
>JBIOVX010000051.1:0-61757 GCA_044868005.1 Thermoanaerobaculia bacterium
CCGGGAGCCGCGTCCCTCCCCGGAGGGAGGGAGACGTTGGGGGGGAGGCCCCATCTCTCCGGTTGGCTATTGTGGCTGTACCCCTGTATGTAGGGGATTTCGGTCGGGCTTTAAAGAGGTCGAGATCTTCCGATCTCTAGCTTGGTAGGGCTTTGCTTGGTGGGTGTGGAACCTCCCCCTCTACCATTTGTCCTGCTCGCTGTCTCCTGCAACAGCCATGCCTGGCGTTTCATTCCGGCGTGACCCTTCAGAGGAAGACGTGCCCCCGGCGCCCTGAGGCGTGGGGGGCTCAGGGGGGAGGTTCCCTGCTTCGTGGTTGGCTTGGTTGGCTGGATCTACCCCTGCTCAGGGGATCTAGGAGGGATCTTCAACGGACGAGATCGCGTTAGGATCTCAAATGAGGATGGCTATCTTCTTCGGCTGGATGGAACCTCCCCCTCGTTGCCTACTGATATGTGGCAGTTGTTAATGCAATTAAGGTGCCACGCCGGTCAAGGCGCCCGCAAGCCCGGGATGCCGCCGTTTGCGACCCCTGGGAGCGCTTCCACCCCCGGCTGAGCCGCAGCGGCGAGTTCATTCGTACAAATGCGTTCCTCAGAGTTTGGCATTTCTACATAGGCAGTTTTCGCAGGCCTTGCGGCGGTGCCGCCCGAGGTAAAACGGTAGGATGCGAGCATGAAGAAGCTGCTGTTGATCTTCGTTCTTCTCGTGGCGGTCGCGGTCTTCGCCACCGCCGCCGGCATCCTCCTGGGCGGCCGCGGCGGTCTGACGGCCGGAGGCCCGACGGTGCTCGTCTGGCGGCTGGCCGGTCCGGTGCTCGAGCAGCAGGCGCCGCGGCTTCCTTTCACCGGCGGTCCGGAGTCCGGCAGCCTCGCCGAGCTCTATCCGGCGCTGCGCGCCGCCCGCCAGGATCCCGGCGTCCGCGGTCTCGCCGTCTACATCCAGGACGCCGACTTCGGTCTCGCCAAGGCGCAGGAACTGCGGCGGCAGTTGCTGGGCCTGCGCCGCGCCGGCAAGTTCGTCGAGTGCTTTCTGGAGACCGTGGGGGAGGGCTCCAACGGCACGCTCGAGTACTATCTCGCGAGCGCTTGCGAACGCATCCACCTCGCTCCGGCCGGGGACCTCAACCTGCTCGGCCTGTATACCGAGAGCCGGTTCCTCCGCGGCACGTTCGACAAGCTCAAGATCGATCCCGAGTTCAACCACGTCGGCCGCTACAAGAGCGCCGTCGAGACCTATACCCGCAACGAGTTCACTCCGGAGTCGAAGGAGGCCATCGCCGCGGTCCTCGACGGCTACTTCTCGCAGATCGTCTCCGCCATCGCCGAGGCGCGCCGCAAGACTCCCTACGAGATCAAGTGGCTCATCGACGGCGCGCCCTTCTCGGCGGCGGAGGCCGTCAAACGCGGTCTCATCGACCAGCTCTCCTATCCGGATCAGTTCCGCGATCACCTGAAAAAGCGCCTGGGGCGCGAGCCCTCCTATCTCGCCATCGAGGACTATCGCCCGGCCCGGTCGCTCTCCGCCAGACGCATCGCCGTGGTCTTCGCGCTCGGCACCCTCGTGCGCGGCCATGGCGGGACGGCGCCCTGGACGGAGGAGATCTTCCTCGGCTCGGACGACATGGCCGCGCTGCTGCGCAACATGGCCGAGGACGATTCCATCTCCTCCGTCGTCCTGCGCATCGACAGCCCGGGCGGCTCCGCTCTCGCCGCCGATCTCATCCTGCGCGAAGTGGGGAAGCTCAAGGACAAGAAGCCGGTGGTGGTCTCGATGTCGGATATGGCCGCCTCGGGCGGCTACTACATCGCCGCCCGAGCGACGAAGATCGTCGCCGAGCCGGCGACCCTCACCGGCTCCATCGGCGTCTACGGCGGCAAGCTCGTCACCCGCCGCTTCGAGGAGGAGGTCCTGGGGGTCGGCCATGACGCGCAGAAGCGCGGCACCAACGCCGATATCTACTCTCCCCTGCAGCCCAACAGCCAGCAACAGGAGACGCGCCTGCAGCAGCTCATGCTCCGCACCTACGCCGCCTTCATCGGCCATGTCGCCGCCGGCCGCAGGATGAACCGTCCGGCGGTCGAAGGCGTCGCCGGCGGCCGTGTCTGGACCGGTGCCGCGGCCCGCAGGATCGGTCTCGTGGATGAGCTCGGCGGTCTCGACAAGGCCGTCGACATCGCCCGCCAGGAAGCCGGAATCCGCTCCGGCGAGACCGTCGTCGTCGACTTCTATCCGCCGCCGCCCTCGTGGCTCGATCTCTTCTTCGCCCGGCGCGAGCCGCGCCTTCCCGCGGCGCTGGCCGAAGTTGCCGCGGCGCTTGAAGCGGGCCCGCCCCGCCTGCTTCAATTACCGCCCGAGCTGGCCCGGCTGGCGCGGCCGTTCTAAACCAAAATCGCTTGGGGTAGAGAGGCTTACAAGGAAGTTGGCGGCTTGTTCACCAAGAGGGGGTTGCGGCGCCATTCGGCTGTGCTATGATGATCCCGTCGTAGTCACCCTAACCGCTTAGAACGTATTCCTCCCAAGTCAAGGATTTCCACATCCTGTGGAAATCTTGTGGAAATTGAGTGTGGTGATGGCTCGATCTCTCATGTCTCAAACCCTGTGGTCTCGCCTTCAAAAGCAGTTGCAGCAGCATTTGGATCCCGAGGAATTCGCGACTTGGTTTCGTCCGCTCAGAGTGGGCAATGAGGAAGGTGACCGGCTCGTGCTGGTGGCGCCGAACTCGCGTTTTCTCCACACTTTGGAGGAGAGCTATCGGCGGACGGTGGACCGCGCCGTGGCCGGTCTCGGCGGCTCGGGCTTCGAGGTTCTCTTCTCTCTCGACGAAGCCGTGGTGCCGTCGGACGAGCCGATCGCGCCGTCGCACTTCAATCCGAAGTACCTGTTCGAGAACTTCGTCGAGGGCAAGTCCAACGAGTTCGCCTCGGCGGCGGCGAAGCGCGTCGCCGAGAATCCCTCGCTCTCCTACAACCCCTTCTTCATCTACGGCGGCGTCGGTCTCGGCAAGACGCACCTGCTGCACGCCATCGGCCACGAGCTCCAGCGCAGCCGGCCGCAGCTTCGCGTCCTCTATCTCGCCGCTGAGCAGTTCGTCAACGAGCTCATCAACTCGATCCGCTTCGACCGCATGCCGGCCTTCCGCGAGCGCTACCGCACGATCGACGTGTTGATGATCGACGACGTGCAGTTCCTGGCCAACAAGGAGCGCACGCAGGAGGAGTTCTTCCACACCTTCAACACGCTCTACACCAGCCAGAAGCAGATCATCCTCTCCTCCGACTCCTCGCCGCGCAACATCCCGACGCTGGAGGAGCGGCTGCGCAGCCGCTTCGAGTGGGGGTTGATCGCCGACATCCAGCCGCCGGACCTGGAGACCAAGATGGCGATCCTCCAGCGCAAGGCCGCGGCCGAGGAGATCCAGTTGCCCGAGGAGGTCGCGGAGTTCATCGCCCAGCAGGTCAAGAGCAACATCCGCGAGCTCGAAGGGCTGCTCAACCGGGTGCTCGCCTTCTCGTCGCTGACCGGCAAGCCGCTGACGCTGGCGCTGGCGCGAGAGACGCTCAAGGACATCCTGCCGGAAGAGGGAAAGAAACCCGCCGCGGCCGAGATCGTCAAGCTCGTCGCCCGCCACTATGACCTCAAGGTCTCCGAGATGAAGAGCCGGAACAACTCCCGGCAGATCGTCCTGCCGCGCCAGGTGGCGATGTACCTGTGCAAGCGGCTGACGGATCTCTCCTACCCGGAGATCGGCAAGCTCTTCAACGACAAGCACCACTCGACGGTCATGTACTCCGTCGACATCGTGCAGAAAAAGCGCGAGACCGACCCGGATTTCGACCGCACCCTCCAGGGCTTCGAGAAGCACTTCTCCTAGGAAGTCTGTGGAGGACGCTCCGGAAACCGCTGTGGAACGCGTGCGGATTTTTTCCCCCCTCCGACTTTTTCCCCAGCCTTTCCGTGCCGCTCCGCAGGTTCTGCACAGCGCGGCGCGGAAATATAAGGTTCCCGCGATGAGGAACTTAGATCTCCTTTCCTCGTTTCCGCAGCGCCTTTCTACGACGACGGCTATGCTATATTCAGGTCTCTTGTAGACGGAGAAGAGCGAATGGAGATCCGCGTCACCCGTAGCGAGTTTCTGGGCGAGTTGGCCCCGATGCAAGGCATCGTCGAGCGCAAGACGACGATTCCGGTGCTCTCCCATCTGCTGCTGACCGCCCGGGAGGACAAGCTCCACCTGGCCGCGACCGATCTAGACGTCTCTCTCACCTCGTGGTGCGAGGCCGACGTCAAGCGCGACGGCGGCATCGCCGTGCAGGCCAAGAAGCTGATGGAGATCATCCGCTCGCTCACCGGCGACGAGGTCCTGCTGGTGCTGGAGGAGCCCCGCGTGCTCACCATCCGCGCCGGCAAGTCGCGCTTCCGCATCCATGGACTCTCGCCGGACGATTTTCCCACCCTCCCCGCGGTGGAGGACGGCCGCCGGGTGGAGGTGCCGTTCGGCGACTTCCGGCGCATGATTACCAAGGTCCTCTTCGCCGTCTCGGCCGAGGAGTCGCGCTTCCAGTTGAACGGCGCCCTGCTGAAGCTCAAGGACGGCTCGCTGGAGATGGTGGCGACCGACGGCCACCGGCTGGCCCTCGTCGAAGGCGGGCTCGAGGCCGCCGGCGGCGAGGACTCCGTCCTCGTGCCGCGCAAGGCCCTCCAGGAGCTGCAGCGCTTCGAAGGCGAGGGCAACCTGACCTACGGCCGCGGCGAGCATCACCTCTCCTTCCGCCTCGGCCGGCGCGAGCTCATCTGCCGCATCCTCGAAGGCACCTTCCCGGATTACGAGCGCGTCATTGCGAAGGACAACGACAAGAAGGTGCTCTTCAACCGCCGCCACCTGGTGGATGCCGTGCAGCGCGCCGCGCTGATGACCGGCGACCGGGCTCGCGCCGTGCGCCTGCAGTTCACTCCCGACCAGGTGGTGATCTCGGCCGTCAACGCGGATCTCGGCGAGGCCGTCGAGGAGGTTCCCTGCGACTATGACGGGCCGGAGTTCCGGGTGGGCATCAATCCCGACTACCTCACCCAGTTCCTGGCCGCGGTGGATACCGAGAAGATCCGCCTGGAGCTCAAGGACGAGAACACGCAGTGCGTCGGCTATCCTCTCGACGGCCCCGACGCGCGTTACCTCTGCGTGATCATGCCGATGAGGATCTGAGCGGCGCTCACCCACCTCGCCGCGCGCGACTTTCGCAACCTCGAGCCTCTCTCCTGGCGTCCTGCGGCCGGGTCTCATCTCCTGCTCGGCGGCAACGGCGCGGGCAAGACGAGCCTGCTCGAGGCCGTCTACGTGCTCGCCACCACGCGCAGCTTTCGCACCGCCCAGATCGCTGATTGCGCGCGCCACGGCGCCGGCTCCTTCCACGTCCGCGGCGAGATCGAGACCGACCGCCGCGCCGCCCTCGAGGTCGGCTGGATGGACGGCCAGCGGATCCGGGCTCTCAACGGCAAGGTGACGCCTCTGGCCGAGCACCTGGCGGTGCTGCCGGTCGTCGCCTGGAGCGCGGCCGCCGAGGCTGAAGTGCTGGTCGGAGCCCCCAAGGCGCGGCGGCGCTTCCTCGACCGCGGCGTCGTGGGCATCCGTCCCTCTGCACTGGAGGTCCTCGGGCGCTATCGCGAGGCCTTGCGGCAGAAGCGGGAGCTCCTGGGCGGCGACGGCGCGGGCATCGAGATCTGGAACGAACTCCTGGCCGCGACTGCCGCGGACGTGATCGCGCAACGCCATCGCTACGTCGAATTGCTCAGGGCACAGTTGGCCCGGACGCTGGAAGCCTCGGGCCTCTCCTTTCCTCCTATAGAGATCCACTACCGCCCCTCGCCCGCCAACGGCCTGGAGGGGCAGGAAGCGATCGCCGCCGCCCTCGACCAGCACGCCGAGCGGGAGCGCCGCCGCCAGATGCCTCTTCTCGGCCCTCACCGGGATGAGCTCGGGATCCTCTGGGACGGCCACGAAATCCGCCGCGTGGCCTCGGCCGGAGAGCGCAAGTCCCTCTCCCTGATGCTGCTCGCCGCGCACGGCCGGGTCATGGAGGAGGCGGGACGGCCGCCTCTCTACCTCCTGGACGACATGGACGCCGAGCTCGCGCCCCCCACCGTGGCCGCCGTCTGGGAGGTGTTCAAGCACGAAGGACAGCTCTTCGCCACCTCGAACCGGCCGCAGGTCTGGCTGACCCTGGAGGTGGCGACGATCTGGGAGATGGAGAGGGGCGAGCTCCGGCTCCTTTCGGGGTAAGAGGGTAAAAATCAGCCGGGAATCCGCTTCCTTGCCGCATTGTTGAAATCTTTGCAGAGGGTCGGTTGGCAGGGAGCTTCGGACGCCTCTCCGGGAGAGCCGGAAAATCAGGTCTAAGCTGTTGAATTTTCAGTGCTAATCGGGCTCGAAAGACGGCCCGATTCGTGGTATAATTTACCCATCTCGCGACCCCTCCTCCCCAGGGGTCTCAGCAAGCCCAGCGGACCCGAACGGGGATTCACGAGCAGGGATCGATTGGAGACCGAGTCTTGACCAATCCAGAGTCTACGTATACGGCTGAAAACATTCAGGTCTTGAAGGGCCTCGAGGCGGTCCGCAAGCGCCCCGGCATGTACATCGGGGACACGGACGACGCCTCCGGTCTGCACCATATGGTCTTCGAGGTGGTCGACAACTCGGTCGACGAGGCCCAGGCCGGCTACTGCTCGCGCATCGACGTCACCATCCACACCGACAATTCGGTCACGGTGGAGGACGACGGCCGCGGCATCCCGGTGGACCTCCACCGCGAAGAGGGAAGGTCGGCGGCCGAGGTCATCATGACCGAGCTGCACTCCGGCGGTAAGTTCGACAAGAACTCCTACAAGGTCTCCGGCGGCCTGCACGGCGTCGGCGTCTCGGTGGTGAATGCCCTCTCCGAGACCCTGGAGCTCGAGATCAAGCGCGACGGCCAGGCGTGGATTCAGACGTATCATCGCGGCCTTCCCATCGCGTCGATCCACCCCGTCGAGCCGAGCGACCGGACGGGGACCAAGGTCCGCTTCTGGCCGGATCCGGAGATCTTCGCCATCACGGAGTTCAGCTACGAGACGTTGGCCCAGCGCCTGCGCGAGCAGTCGTTCCTCAACCGGGGCATCCACATCCATCTCAAGGACGAGCGGACGGACAAGGAAGCGGACTTCGCCTACGCGGGAGGGATCTCCTCCTTCGTCGAGCACCTGAACCGCAACAAGGCGCCGCTCCACCCGCAGCCGATCTTCCTCGCCGACACGCGCGACGACGGCACCGGCCCGGAGGTGATCGAGGTGGCCCTGCAGTGGAACGAGGGCTACCAGGAGCTGATCTACGCCTTCACCAACACCATCAACAACCGCGACGGCGGCACGCACCTGATCGGCTTCAAGGCGGCGCTCACCCGCACCATCAATACCTACGCGGCCGGGCACGGCCTGTCGAAGAACCTGCAGGAGAACCTGACGGGCGAGGACGTTCGCGAGGGCCTGACGGCGATCATCTCGGTCAAGATCAAGGACCCCAAGTTCTCCTCGCAGACCAAGGACAAGCTGGTCTCCTCGGACATCAAGGGCTGGGTCGAGCAGGTGGTCTTCGAGAGGCTCACCAACTTCCTGGAAGAGAACCCGCGCGAGGCGCGGCGCATCGTCGAGAAGTGCGTCGAGGCGGCGCACGCCCGCGAGGCGGCGCGCAAGGCGCGCGACCTCACCCGGCGCAAGGGCGCGCTCGACGCCTCGAACCTGCCCGGCAAGCTCGCCGACTGCTCGGAGCGCAACCCCGAGTTCTCCGAGCTGTTCCTCGTTGAGGGAGACTCCGCCGGCGGCTCGGCCAAGCAGGGGCGCGACCGCAAGTTCCAGGCCATCCTGCCGCTCAAGGGCAAGATCCTCAACGTCGAGAAAGCGCGCTTCGACAAGATGCTCTCCTCTGACGAGATCAAGGTCATCATCACCGCGCTCGGTACCAGCATCGGCAAGGACGACTTCGACATCGCGAAGCTCCGCTACCACAAGCTGATCATCATGTGCGACGCCGACGTCGACGGCAGCCACATCCGGACGCTGATCCTGACCTTCTTCTACCGCTGGATGCCGGAGGTCATCAGCCGCGGCCACCTCTACATCGCGCAGCCGCCGCTCTATAAGGTGGCGCACGGCAAGAGCGAGACCTACCTCAAGGACGACCGCGAGTACCAGGCCTTCCTGGTGGACCGCATCAAGGATGCCTGGGAGCTGGAGATCTCCCGCGGTGACGGCCGCTCGGGCAACGGCGGCCGGCTGAGCGGCGCGCGGCTCGCGCACTTCCTGGAGAAGATCGCCCTCTTCCGCCAGAATCTCGACAAGCTCTGCTCGCGCGGCTATCCGGCGGACGCCATCAAGGTGGCGCTGCAGAACGGCGTCAAGGACAAGCTCTCGCTCACCGACGCCGCGAAGGTGGAGCAAGTCGCCCGCATCATCGAGGCGTCCGGGTTCCACGAGGTGATCGTCGGTGAGGACGAGGCGCACGGCACGCGCTACGTCCGCTTCCTCTCCAAGCGCGACGGCGTCGAGCGCGAGGTGCGCATCGACTGGAATCTGGTCACCAGCGCCGAGTACCGCGCCATGGCGACGAATCAGCTCGGCCTGGAGGCCATCTCGGCGAGCGGGTTTTTCCTCTTCAAGGGCGAGAGCATGACGACGCACGACACGCTCGAAGAGGCGCTCGAGACGCTTTACGAGGGAGCGAAGAAAGGCCTCTCGATTCAGCGCTACAAGGGCCTCGGCGAGATGAACCCGACGCAGCTTTGGGAGACCACAATGGATCCCACCAAGCGCCGTCTCCTGCGCGTGCATGTCGAGGACGACGTCGACGCCGACGCCATCTTCACCATCCTCATGGGCGACGAGGTCGAGCCGCGCCGGGAGTTCATCCAGAACAACGCCCTGGACGTGCGGAACCTGGATATCTAACACTTTATGAGCGAAAACAACGACCAGACCCTCCCCTTCGAGCAGCCGATCCCGGTCGGCATCGAAGAGGAGATGAAGCGCAGCTATCTCGATTATGCGATGAGCGTGATCATCGGCCGCGCGCTGCCCGACGTGCGCGACGGCCTGAAGCCCGTGCACCGGCGCGTGCTCTACGGCATGTGGGAGAGCGGCAACCGCTCGGACCGACCCTACAAGAAGTCGGCGCGCATCGTCGGCGACGTCATGGGCAAGTATCACCCGCACGGCGACACGGCGATCTACGACACGGTGGTGCGCATGGCGCAGGACTTCGCCATGCGCTATCCGCTCGTCGACGGCCAGGGCAACTTTGGCTCTCTCGACGGCGACAATCCGGCGGCGATGCGCTACACCGAGGTACGCCTGACCAAGCTCGCGGAGGAGATGATCCGCGACGACATCGACAAGGAGACGGTGGACTGGGGCCCGAACTACGACGGCTCGGAGCGCGAGCCTCTCGTGCTGCCGGCGCGCGTTCCCAACCTCCTCGTCAACGGTGGCTCCGGCATCGCCGTCGGCATGGCGACCAACATCCCGCCGCACAACCTGGGCGAGGTGGTGGACGCCGTCCTGATGCTGATCGAGAACCCGGAGGCCACAGTCAAGGACCTGATGACGGTGCTCCCCGGACCGGACTTCCCGACGGCGGGCTTCATCCACGGCCTCGACGGCATCCGCTCCGCCTACACCACCGGCCGCGGCATCATGCAGCTCCGGGCGCGCACTGAAATTGAGACGCACGCCCGCACGGAGCGCCAGTCGATCATCGTCACCGAGATCCCCTATCAGATCAACAAGAAGAAGCTCGTCGAACGCATCGCCGAGCTGGTGCGCGAGAAGAAGCTCGATGGCGTCTCTGACCTGCGCGACGAGTCGGACCGCGACGGCATCCGCATCGTTGTCGACGTCAAGAAGGACGGGATCCCGGAGATCGTCCTGAACTCGTTGTACAAGATGACGCAGATGCAGACCACCTTCGGCATCATCCTGCTGGCGATCGTCGACAACCAGCCGCGGGTGATGACGCTGAAGGAGCTGCTCCAGCACTTCCTCGACCATCGCAAGACCGTCGTCATCCGCCGCACCCGTTACGACCTGCGCAAGGCGGAGGAACGCGCCCACATCCTCGAAGGCATCCTCAAGGCGCTCGATCATCTGGACGAGGTGATCGCGACCATCCGCGCCAGCCAGACTCCCGCCGAGGCGCGCGAGAACCTCATCTCGCGCTTCGCCTTCTCGGAGCCGCAGGCGCAGGCGATCCTCGACATGCGGCTGCAGCGCCTGACCGGTCTCGAGCGGGAGAAGGTCGTCGAGGAGTACAGGGAGCTGATGGTGATGATCGAGCGGCTGCGCGCGATCCTCGGCTCGGACCGGCTGGTGCTGGAGGAGATCAAGCGCGAGCTGGCGGAGCTCAGGGCCTCCTTCAGCGACAAGCGGCGCACCGAGATCATCCCCGAGACGCACGACATCTCGATCGAGGACATGATCGCCGACGAGCCGATGGTGATCACCGTCACCCAGGCCGGCTACGTCAAGCGCTCGCCGCTCTCGCTCTACCGGGCGCAGGCGCGCGGCGGCAAGGGCCGCACGGGCATGGTCACCAAGGAGGACGATTTCGTCGAGCACCTCTACGTGGCCACCGCCCACACCACC
Source organism: Thermoanaerobaculia bacterium (assembly GCA_044868005.1). Classification (GTDB taxonomy): domain Bacteria; phylum Acidobacteriota; class Thermoanaerobaculia; order Multivoradales; family UBA5704; genus DATARR01. The sequence continues at coordinate 10,669 of JBIOVX010000051.1, forward strand.
ATCCTGGTTTTCACCGAGAGCGGGCGCGTGCACTGGCTGAAGGTGCACCAGATCCCCGAGGCGGGTCCGGCGGCGCGCGGCAAGGCGATCGTCAACCTGCTCAACCTCGAGCCGAGCGAGCGGCTGGCGACGACGGTGGCGGTGCGCGACTTCCGCGACGACCGCTATCTCGTCTTCGCGACGCAGAACGGCACGGTGAAGAAGACGGAGCTCTCCGCCTTCGCCAACCCGCGGGAGGGCGGCATCATCGGCATCAATATCGACGAGGGCGACCGGTTGCTCGTGGTTCGCGAGACCGACGGCGGCAAGGACATCCTCCTCGCCACAGCGAAGGGATTCTCTGTTCGCTTTGCGGAGCAGCAGGTGCGAGCCATGGGACGGGCCACCTACGGCGTCAGAGGCATCAAGCTCCGTCCGGGGGACCGGGTAGTCGGCATGGAGGAATTGGATTCGGAATGCCAGGTGCTCAGCGTCGCCGCCCGCGGCTACGGCAAGCGCACGCCCGTGGAGAAGTACCCGCGCCAGGGGCGAGGCGGTCTCGGTGTCATCAACCTCAAGGTGACTGACAAGACGGGAGAAGTCGTGGGCGTCAAGTCCGTCACGCCGACCGAGGGGCTGATGCTCATAACCCAGGAGGGCATGATCATCCGCCTCAATGTCTCAGGCGTGCGGGAGGTGGCGGGCCGCAAGACCGAGGGCGTGAGGCTGATGAACCTGGACCCCGAAGACCGCATCGTCGCCGTCGCCAAGCTCGCCGAAAAGGACGAGGAGACCGAGATCGAGCTCGCCAAGGACGACGGCGGCCCGATGCCGGCCGAGCTGGAGCTGGAGGCGAGCGAGGAGAACGGCGAGTTGGAGATTCTCGAAGAGTCGGAGCTCGACGATGACGGCGGCGGGCCCGACGAAACGGTGAACTGAGAAGGAGGTCCGATCCCATGCAGTTCTTCCTCGACACCGCGGAGATGAAGGAAATCGAGACCGGCCTCGAGTGGGGCATGGTCGACGGCATCACCACGAATCCGTCGCTGATCGCCAAGGCGGGCAAGCCGTATCTGCCGACGGTGCAGGCGATCGCCAGGCTGGTGCCCGGGCCGGTCTCCGGCGAGGTGCTGGCGACGGAGTACGACGAGATCCTCGCCCAGGGCCGCAAGCTGGCGGCGCTGGCCGAGAACGTCGTGGTGAAGGTGCCGCTCACGCCGGCCGGCCTGCGTTCCGTCGCGACGCTGAAGAAGGAGGGCATCCGCACCAACGTGACGCTCTGCTTCTCGGCCGCCCAGGCGCTGCTCGCCGCGAAAGCCGGCGCCGCCTACATCTCCCCCTTCATCGGCCGCCTGGACGACGTGGCCGAGGAGGGCATGGAGCTGATCGACCAAGTGGTGACGATCTACCGCAACTACGAGTTCGACACCAAGGTGCTGGTCGCCTCGGTGCGCCATCCCATTCACGTCGTCCAATCGGCAATGCTCGGCGCCGACGTCGCGACGATTCCCTTCAAGGTGCTCGAGCAGCTCTACAAGCACCCCCTCACCGAGGTCGGGCTGGACCGCTTCCTCGCCGATTGGAAGAAGACGGGCAAGAGCTTCGACGAGCAGTAGGGTGACGCCGGGACGGCTCTATCGCTTCGCCTGGAGCTTGTACCTCTTCCTGGCGCTCGCCGGAGTCCTCTGGCTCGGCGCCCAGCGCGGCGTGATCCCGCTCTCGCTGTTCATCGATCCCCGCCGCTGGTGGCTGGATCTCGCGCTCGGGGCGGGGGCCGGGCTTCTGCTGCTGGCCGCCTGGTGGGGCGCCGAGCGGATCTTCCCCCTGGCGAAAGAGCTGGAGGCAAAGCTCGCCGGCGTGCTCGGGCCGCTCACCCTCTCTGAAGCCGTGGGGCTCGCCCTCCTCTCCGGCTTCGCCGAGGAACTGTTCTTCCGCGGCGCCGTGCAGGGAACCCTGGGGTGGGCCGCGGCGACCTTCCTCTTCGCGGTGCTGCATAGCGGGCCGGGACGGGCGTTCCGCCTGTGGACGCTGTTCGCCCTGCTCGCCGGAGCGCTCTTCGGCGGTGTGATGGCGTGGCGCGGCAACCTTCTCGGACCGGTGGTGGGCCACGTCCTCGTCAACGCCGTCAACCTCCGGCGCCTCGCCAGCCGTTTCGGAGACTCTGCTAGACTGGCGGAGGCGGGCGAGGCCCGGAAAGAAGAGGAGGTCTAAGGGGATGGGAAGCGACTCTCAGGACGTGCTGGCGCGGATCGACAAAGAAAAGGAGGGCTACCTCGAGGAGCTGAAGGACTACATCCGCATTCCTTCGATCTCGACCGATCCGGACTACAAGGGAGAGGTGCTGCGCGCCGCGGAGTTCCTGCTCGGCAAGATGCGCGCGGCGGGCCTGCAGGCCGAGACGATCGAGACGGCCGGCCACCCGCTGGTCTACGGCGAGTGGCTGGGTGCGCCGGGCAAGCCGACGGTCCTCTTCTACGGGCATTACGACGTGCAGCCGGTCGATCCGATCGAGCTGTGGCGCCATCCGCCGTTCGAGCCGACGGTCGAGGGCGACAAGCTGGTGGCGCGCGGCGCGACGGACGACAAGGGGCAGTCGTATACCCACGTCAAGGCCGTGGGTGCGATGCTCGCCGAGCGGGGCAGCCTGCCGGTGAACGTCAAGTTCCTGGTCGAGGGCGAAGAGGAGGCGGGCGGCCAGGCCATCGACGAGTACGTCCGCAAGGACGGCGGCAAGAAGCTCGCCGCCGACTGCGTCGTCGTCTCCGACACGTCGCTCTACGCGCCCGGCCAGCCGTCGCTGATCTACGGCTTGAAGGGTCTCTGCTACATGGAGATCAAGGTCACCGGGCCCAACCGGGATCTGCATTCCGGCACCTTCGGCGGCGCGGTGTGGAACCCGCTCAACGCGCTCTGCCACATCGTCGACCGCCTGCGCGACGCCAACACCGGCAAGATCCTGATCCCCGGCTTCTACGACGACGTGCGGCCGCTCGCCGGCTGGGAGCGCGAGGAGTTCGCCAAGCTGCCGTTCGACGAGAACGCCTACCGCAGCGAGCTCGGCGTGCCGGAGCTGTTCGGCGAGGAAGGCTACAGCACCCGCGAGCGCACCTGGGCGCGGCCGACGTGCGACGTCAACGGCATCTTCGGCGGCTACATGGGCAAGGGAGCGAAGACCGTGCTCCCTTCCTGGGGCGGCGCCAAGGTGTCGATGCGCCTGGTGCCCGATCAGGAGCCGAAGAAGATCGCCGAGCTGTTCACCGCCTACGTGCAGTCCATCGCGCCGAAGGGCGTCACCGTCGAAGTGACGACGCTCCACGGCGCCGATCCGGTGGTCGTGGAGACCGAAGGACCGCTCGTCGACGCCGCCCTGGACGCGATGCAGGAGATCTGGGGCGCGCGCCCGGTGCGCATCCGCGAGGGCGGCTCGATCCCGATCGTCGCGACGTTCGCCGCGGAGCTCAAGTGCCCGGTGCTGCTGCTGGGCTTCGGGCTGCACGACGACGGTCTGCATTCGCCGAACGAAAAGTTCAATATCAGTCACTTCTACAATGGAATCCGGTCGGTGGCGCGGCTGCTCGATCGCATAGGCGAGGTATGAGGAGCAAGGGGAATCTGGAGCGAGAGCTCAAATTCAGAGGCGCGGAGCTCGACCAGTTGCGAGACAGGTTGCTCGAGCTGGAGGCGGAGCGGGTCGGTCCCGGGGCCTTCGAGGACAACTGGATTCTGGATCGCGGCGACGAGCTGCTCGCCTCGGGCCGCATCCTTCGCCTGCGCACCGACGGCGCCCGGGCGCGGCTGACCTTCAAGGGGCCGATGCGCTTCGAGGGCAACATGAAGATCCGCGAGGAGCGCGAAGTCGGTCTCGAGAACGCCGAAGAGGCGCGGGCGCTGCTGGAAAACCTGGGCTTTCAGACCGTGCGGCGGTATCAGAAGGTCCGTGAGGAGTGGCAGCTCGGCGGCGTGACGATCGCGCTCGACCACACGCCGATCGGCGACTTCGCCGAATTCGAGGGCGACGGTGCGGAGACGGTGGCGAAGCGCTGCGGCTTCGATCCCCAGAAGTCCGAGCGCCGGTCCTATCTGCGCCTGTACGAGGACCACCTCAAGAAGCACCCGGACGATCCTCCCGAGATGGTGTTCCGGTAGGTCTTCCATCTTTCGGTAAGGCATGCAGGCAAGGCGGATCCGCGCGCTGGTACTGGCGGCCGGACTGGGCACGCGGCTGCGCCCGCTCACCCTCCACACGCCCAAGCCGCTGCTGCCGGTGCGCGGCGTGCCGGTGCTCGGCCACACGCTGGCGGAGCTCGCGTCCGCCGGCTGCGAGGCCGCGGCGGTCAACCTCCACCACCTGGGCGACCAGATCCGCCAGCGCTACGGCGACTCTCACTCAGGGATGCCGCTCACCTGGTCCGAGGAGCCCGAGCTGCTCGGCACTCTGGGCGCGCTCCATCCGCTGAAGGATCTCTTCGCGCCCGCCGATCTCGTGCTGCTCGTCAACGGCGACAGCCTGTGCAGATGGCCGTTGCGCAAGCTGATCCGCAGACATCTCGCGGGAGGTGCCGCCGCCACCTTGCTGCTGACTTCGCGCGCGGATCCGGCGGCCTTCGGCGGCGGCGTCGGGATCGATCGCGCCGGCAGGATCCTCTCCTTCCGGCCGGGTGATCCCGAGCAGGGCGAGGCCGTGCAACGCCACGTCTTCGCCGGCGCCCACGTCTTCTCGCCGCGCCTCCTCGACCGCATCGGCGCCGGCAAGGCCGACATCGTGCGCGATCTCTACATGCCGATGTTGCAAGAAGGGGAGAGGATCGACTCCCTCGTCCACGCGGGACCGTGGCACGATCTGGGGACGCCGCAGCGGTTCCTCGAAGGAGTGCTCGATTGGGCGCGGGCCGATTGGCCGCAGCGGCTCTGGCGGCGGGCGTGGATCTCGCAAGCGGCGGTCCTGGAGCCGAAGGCGAAGGTGCTCCGGTCGGCGATCGAGCCGCGGGCGAGGGTCGGCGAGGGAGCGCGGGTCGAACGCTCGGTCCTGCTTCCCGGCGCCCGCGTCGGCAAGGGCTGCGTCGTCCGCGAGACGATCCTCGGCTTCGGCGCCTCGGTGCCTCCCGGCACGTGGGTCGAACGGCGGATCGTCATGCCGCAGTTCGCCGGCTTCGCGCCGGGGCTCGACGATTCGGTGGTCGGCGGCGCGGTCTATACTCCCTTCGGGCGCGATGCCGCGGGTTGAACGGAGCGAGCCCCTCTGTCATCATGCGCCGTTCCCGCGCCTTCCTCCGGAGTTCCCGAATGACGCCTGTGGACGTGAACGCATTCCGCCTCCTCGTCTTCGATTGGGACGGGACCCTGATGGATTCCATCGGCTCGATCGCCGCCTGCACGCGGGCGGTGGTCCGGGAGCTGGGGCTGCGCGAGGTGTCCGAGGAGACGATCCGCGGCACCATCGGGCTCGGGCTCCGCGAGACGATGGACGTGCTCAGCCCGGGCTGCGACGACGCCATGCTGGCGCGAGTCGTCGAATGCTATCGGAAGCATTGGACCGCGACCTTCCGCGATCTGCCGTTGCTGTTCGCCGGCGCCGGCGAGATGTTGCGCGACCTGGCGGCGGAGGGCTACCTGCTGGCGGTGGCCACGGGCAAGAGCCGCCGGGGCCTCGACTACGTCCTCGACCAGACGGATCTCCGCGGCGTCTTCCACTCCACGCGCACGGCCGACGAGGCCTTCTCGAAGCCTCACCCCCAGATGCTGCTCGACATCCTGGACAATCTGGGAGTGGCGCCGCGGGAGGCGGTGATGGTCGGCGACACCACCTATGACCTGGAGATGGCGAGGAGCGCGCGCATGGCGGCGGTGGGCGTCTGCTCCGGCGGCCATCCCCGCGAAGATCTCGAACGGCTCGGCCCGCTCGCCTGCCTCGACCAGGTCGTCGAGCTGGCGCCGTGGCTGGCGGAGCGGACCGCGGCGTTGACGGCGTAGGGCGCTACTTCGCTTTCTTCCAGTCCGCGACCATCCCCTCGAGATCCTTGACCTGCTGCGGGTTCGGCGCCGGCTGCGCCGTCTTCGCGGCTGCCAGGGCCTTCTCGCCGTAGGTCACCGCGCTCTTGGTGTCGCTCTTCTTGGCGAGCAGCAACGCCTTGGCGCGCAGGTTGGAGAAGGTCTCCTGCAGGGCGATCGAGGCATCGATCCAGCGTCCGGCCTCGTCGAGGCAGGTGTTGTTCTGGATGCAGTAGTTGGCCGCCTGCAGCGGGGTCTGCCAGCGCACGGCTTCGTTGATCTTCGCCAGGGCCAGCTTCGGCGTGTCAACCTCGACCTTGAACGGCACCTTGAGCTTCTCCCAATGCAGGACCACGGTGGCCTGGGTGTCGGTCATGTCCTCGAAGTCGAACGCCATCCGCTCGCGGAACTCCGCCGGCTGGGGAGTCACCTGGATGCGCAGCGCATCGTTCTCCTGCTTGTAGTTGAAGGCACCCCACTCGTCGGCGTCCTTGCTGAAGATGACGGTCCAGTCTCCCTCGGTCGGGATCGTCTGCAGGCCGTAGATGCCGGCCGGCAGCTCGTGCCCGTCCACCTTGACCGGAGTGCTGAACTTGATCGTGGTGTTCTCGTTGGCGCCGGTGCGCCAGACCTCGCCGTACGGCACGAGCCCGCCCCAGATCTTGCGGTCCTTGACCCCCGGCCGGCTGTAGCGGAGGGCGATCTCGGTGACCCCGACCATCTGCGACACGGAGGCGTTGGGGCTGGGCCGCGGCAGGTCGAGCTGCTGCGCGAGCGCGGCGCCCGCGGCGAGGTTCAAGGCGATCAGGCCGGCGGCCGGCAGGGCCACGCGGAAGCGAAGCGTTGTCATATCGGCACCTCCTCTTTTCTAGGAATCCAATCGTTCAGACAGGGTTGAGACTGTAGCAGAGCGGATTTTCCCGCGGCGTAACCTTCTTGTAAAAGCGGCTCAGAGGGAGACGGACCTCGCGCTTTCCTCGACGGGCTCGGCCATCTTCGCCTCGGCGCGCCGCCGCGACTCGGCGGCCTCCTCGCGCGCCCGCGCCGCGTTCCACTCCGCGGCCGGCTCGATCCAGCCCTGGAGATTGCGCAGGACGAGATCAGCGATGAAACGAATGTGGTCCGGCCGGTCGTTCAGCGCCGGGATGTAGCGGTAGCGCTCGCCGCCGGCGTGCAGGAAGATCTCGCGGTTCTGCTCGTCGATCTCCTCGATCGTCTCCAGGCAGTCGGCCGAGAAGCCGGGACAGACAACGTCGAGGCTGCGGAGGCCGGACTTCGCCATCGCCGTGATCGTCTTGTCCGTGTAGGGCTTCAGCCACTCCTCCTTGCCGAAGAGCGACTGGAAGGAAACCGCCCAGCGCTCCGCGGGCAGCTCCAGCTCCTCGGCCGCCAGGCGGGCCAGCTTCTGGCATTGACAGTAGTAGGGATCGCCGGCGAGGAAATAGCGCTTGGGAATGCCGTGGAAGGAGAAGAGGAGCTTCTCGGCCGGGCCGCTCTCCCGCCAGGAGTCGCGGATGCTCGCCGCGAGGGCCCGGATGTACGCGGGCTCGTCGTGGTAATGGTGGATCGTGCGGATCTCCGGCACCCACCGCCAAGCCATCAGCTCGGCGGCCACCGCATCGATCGTCGAGCCGGTCGTCACCGCCGCGTATTGCGGGTAGAGCGGCAGCACCAGGATGCGGCGGCAGCCGTTGGCGGCGAGCTCGCGCAACGCGGAGCGGATCGAGGGATTGCCGTAGCGCATGCCGACCGCGACGTGGATGGGCGTGCCGACCTCCCGCCGCAGCACCTCCCGCAACGCCGCCGCCTGACGGTTGGTGATGACGAGGAGAGGAGACCCCTCCGGCGTCCAGACCTTCCTGTAGAGGGCCGCCGATTTGGCGGGCCGGAAGGGGAGCACGAACAGGTGGAGGATCGTCCACCAGAGCGCTCGCGGCATCTCGATCACCCGCGGATCGAGCAGAAACTCCCGCAGGTAGCGGCGGAGCGACGGCGTGTCCGGCGCGTCGGGCGTCCCCAGGTTCGCCAGGAGGACGCCGACCGCCGGAATCTCGCCGTGCTGGAAATCGGGCTGGCCGAAGTACTTCACCCCGGAAGTCTAACCCAGCAGCCCGAACACCTCCCTCACCTGCTCCCAGCCGATGCGCATCAGGAAGGTGTTGTTCCTGCCGTAGGACTTGGCCCCCAGGATGAAGAAGTTCGGCTCCGGGTTTTTCAGCGTCTCGGCGCCGTGGGTGGTCTGCGCCAGGCAGTCCGCGCTGCCCGCGCCGAGAATTGCGGCCGAGAGGTTGATGGGACCGCAGGTGGCATAGCACTCGTGCACCTGGAGCTGTCGGTACAGCCCGTGATCGCCCACGGAGCCGGTCAGCGAGAGGACGCGATCGACGTCGATCCGCTCGCGGCCGCCGCCGTTCCTCAGCACCACTGCGAAGCGGCCGTTCGGCTTCGCGATCTCCTCGACGACGGCGCCGCGGCGGGCCTTGACGGCCGGCGAGGCTCCCGAGGCGAGCACCGCGGCCTCCGCGGCGAGTTCCGCCCGAGCCGGGAGCGGATCGCCGGGGTGGCTGCCCCAGCCCGGCTCGGGATTGCGCAGCAGCCAGATCACCTCGGTGCCGGGCGCTTCCTGCGCCAGGCGGGCGAGATCCCGCGCGGCGGTCTGCGCCGAGTGACCGGCGCCGGCGAGGAGGACGCGCTTTCCCGCCCAGCTCGCCGCCTCGCCAATGAAGTCCGGAATGTCGCGCCGGATCTCGCCGGCGAGGGCCCGCTCCCCGGGCGCGTCGATGCCGGCGTCTCCCAGGGTGTTCGGATTCCCCCAGCTGCCGGTGGCGTCGATCACCACGTCCGCCGTCTCCGTCCACTCACGGCCTGAATCGTCGGAGAGGAGGAGGCGGAACGGCCTCCGCCCGCGCTCGGCCGTGGCGATCTCCTCGTGCTTGAGCAGCCCCTCGCGGCCCACGGAGAGCACGCGCGTGCCGAGCCGCAGGTTGGGCGCCATCTCCGGCAGCGCCGCGAGCGGCTCCAACAGGCGCTCGGCGAGCTCGTCGCCGGTAGGCCAGTCGGAGCCGTCCGGCACTTCACGACCCGCCGCCTCCAGATGGCCGCGCATGCGAGAGGAGACGTTCATCTCCCAGGGCGTGAACAGCCGCACGTGGCCCCAGGCGCGGACGTTGCCGGCGACGCCGGGGCTCGCCTCGTAGAGGGTGAAGAGGAAGCCGCCCTCGACGGCCGCGAGAGCGGCTTCGAGGCCGGTGGGACCGGCGCCCAGGATGGCGATACGGGGCTTGGCGTCAGACATGTCTCTTCTCCTCGTTCAGAAGCGGGAGGCCGCTCTCTCGCGGGCGGGCAGGATCTCCAGGCAGGTGGTCCACCACCCGGTCAGGATGGTCTCGACGAACTCCTCCGGCAGGCCTTCGCGCCGCATCTCGGCGGCGAGGGCCGGATGGTCGTAGGCGAGCGGCACCAGCTCCACGCCGAGGCCCTCCTCGCGCGCTTCCAGCAAAGCGTACCAGACGTGGGTGTCGCCGTCGTTGGCCGGCCGGCCGATGACGCCGACGTTGACGACGTCCCGCCCCGAGGGCAGGCGCTGGTGCCAATGGAGGCCGGTGTGGGTGCAGAGGACGGCGTCGCAGCGGTGCTGGTCGAGCAGCACCTCCAGAAACGGCACGGGCGAGGTGCTGCGGAAGAGGAACTCGTTGACCCGCCGGGGCGAGCCATGGACGAGGAGCAGCTCGCGGTCTCCCACCCGCGCGCGCCGACGCCGGGGGAGGGTACCCAGCCAGGCCTTGAGCTCCGGCGAGCAGTGCCGCTCGGTGTAGCGGTAGGAGATCTCGGCGAAGTGATTGTCACGCGGATCGGTGTAGCCACAGTTGCAGTCCTCGCGGCCGGAAGCGAGCGACTCCTCGTAATTGCCCTGGATCGCCACCACGCCTCCCTGGAGGAGGAGCGGCCGGATCTTTTCGGGATGCGGACCGAAGCCTCCCAGGTCGCCCAGGCAGTAGACCGCCTCGGCGCCCCGGTGACCGGCGTCCTCCAGCAGCTCCACCAAGGCGAAGTGGTTGTTGTAGACGCCGCCGAAGACGGCAATGCGCGAGTACGGCCCCTCGACCGGCGTCGGATCGGCGAGCCCAGCCGTATAGGAGCGTAGCGCCGTCTCACGGGCAGCCTCGTTCAACGGCAGGCCCGCGGCGGCCACGGCGGCGCGGAACTCCGCGAGGGGAACCAGCCTCTCTCCCCAAGTCGCCATACCGCGGTGAGCGATCAGCTTCGCCATGGCTCTCAGGTCCGGCAGCTCACGCCGTAGACGTGGCAGGTCCAGCAGGCGGAATGTTCGAGGGGAAATGAGCCAAGGGTGTCCGCGAGGGTCTCGCCCATCTTGGCCGAGGGCTCGTTGACCAGGATCGGGCACACCCAGACGCCGTGGCCGGTCGCCATGCGGCAGGAGCTGCATTGGAGATGGTCCCATCCATCTTCGGGAGCATCGTCTTCGCGCAGCCGCTGCCAGCTCTCGTAGGCGCCGCCCCGCTCGGCCTCGGCGCCGATGTGGAAGACCGGCAGGGTCTTGAGGCGCGGCCGGTCGATGCCCATCTCGCGCAGCAGGGCGAAGAACTTCTCCTTCCCTTCATCCGTCGCCGCCTCGCGGTGGACCTCCGTCACCGTGATCACCGGGTTAAGCCCGGCCGCGGCGAGAGTGCGGATACCTTCGAGGATGCGCGTGAACGTCCCCTCGCCGCGGATGGGATCGTTGCTCGCCGCGTCGTAGCCGTCGAGAGAAACGCGGAGGTCGAGCGAGTAGTCGGAGGCGTCCGCCAGGGTTTTGAGCCGCGCGCAACGGGCCGGGTCGAGCAGCAGGCCGTTGGTGAGGACGGTGGCGGGGCCCACGGCGAGCGTCGCCTCCAGGATGGCCTCCATCTGGGGATTGAGGAACGGCTCGCCGCCGGTGAAGTAATACTCACGCACCCCGAGCCGCACCGCTTCGTCCAGATAGCTCCGCACCTCGGCGAGCGACATCAACTCGTGCGTGTGGTTGGTCGGCGAGCAGGAGACGAAGCAGTGCGTGCAGGCGAGATTGCAGAGGGTGCCGCCCACCTGGAACCAGAGAGTATCGAGGGATTTCAGAGCGACGTACGGAGGCATTGGGTGCAAGCAGATGAACGAAGTCTCTCCGCCAGTGTACACGAACGAGGCAGCAGTTCGATTTCCGGGCTGCGCTATGATCTGCGGACCTTGAAACGCTTCCTCCTCTTCGCCCTGCCGCTGCTCATCCTTACCATGGCGGTCTTCCGCTTCGCGCAGGAGGCGCTGGGGATGGCGCCCGACCCTGCGTTGCTCTCCCGCGCGCGAGCGGCCCAGCTTCCTCCCTGGGTGATGCTGGCGACCTGGGGGCTCGAGGCCGTCGGTCTCGCGGCCTTGTTCCTGATGATCCAGGGCCGCGGCGGCCGCCTGCTCGCCGGCCTGCTGGCGGGCTGGATCGCCTGGGTCTTCCGCGGGCCTTTGCTGGTGGTCACCGTGGCGGGGCTCGCCGGCCTGCCGCCCGGGCCGTGGTGGGCGATGGCCTTCTCCTGGTGGGTGCTCTACACCCTCTGCGGCCTGCTGCTCGGCGGCGTCGCGGCGGCGGCGGGTCTGCCGCCCTAGGCCCTGGCAAGCTCTATGCTAGGCTCTCGGCTCCCTAGGACCTGAGGGCTTTTCGAATCTTGAAGATCGCCGCCGTCGGGAGCGCTCTCCCCCCGCACTATTACGATCAGGAAACGCTGCTCGCGGCGTTGCGGGACCGCTGGTCGGACCGCTACTTCAACCTCGACCGCCTGGAGCGCCTACACAAGAACGTCCTCGTGGGCGGCCGCCATCTGGCGCTGCCCATGGAGGAGTACGCCGAGCTCACCACCTGGGGAAAGGCGAACGACGCCTGGATCCGCGTCGCCCAGGAGGTCGGCGAGGAAGCCGTGCGCAAGGCCCTCGACCGGGCCGGCCTCTCGACCTCCGACGTGGACGCCCTCATCTCCGTCACGGTGACGGGCGTCGCCACGCCGTCGATCGACGCGCGGCTGATGAACCGTCTGGGCCTGCCGCCGCGGGTCAAGCGGATGCCGATCTTCGGCCTCGGCTGCGTCGCCGGAGCGGCGGGGATCGCGCGCGGGGCCGACTACGTCCGCGCCTTTCCAGACCAGGTGGCCGTGCTCCTCTCCGTCGAGCTCTGCTCGCTGACCTTGCAGCCGGAGGACCTCTCGATTCCCAACCTGATCGCCTCGGGTCTCTTCGGTGACGGCGCTGCCGCCGTGGTAGTCACCGGGGATAACCGGCCCGCGGATGGACCCCGGATCCTCGACAGCCGCTCGGTCTTCTATCCTGATTCCGAGCGCGTGATGGGTTGGGACATCTCCGAGACCGGTTTCAAGATCGTGCTCTCGGCGGACGTTCCCGTGGTGGCCCGGGAAAAGCTGCGGCCGGACGTGGACACGTTCCTCGCCGAGCACGGCCTCACCCGGTCCGACATCGCCTCCTGGGTCTGCCATCCCGGAGGGCCGAAGGTGCTGGATGCGATGCAGGAGTCGCTCGAGCTCCACGAAGGCGCGCTCGACGTGACTTGGCGGAGCCTGCAAGAGGTGGGGAACCTCTCCTCGACCTCGGTGCTGCTCGTGCTGGAGGAGACCCTCGAAAACCACCGGCCGCCCCCTGGCAGCTACGGCATGCTGATCGCGATGGGGCCGGGGTTCTGCTCGGAGCTGGTGCTGCTGGAGTGGTAGGCGAACTCTACGCGGCAGATCTACTCGATGTCTATGAGATAACTGGTCGCTTTACCTTTACCTCAAACGGGATATTCGCGTCGGCTAAGGCCTCCAACGCCGACTCGGGCACCAGGTGTTCGCCGGTACGGAGGACGCGTCCGGAAAAACGGCCCAGCAATAAAGCCAACGCCCGCTTTTCTGTATCGCGATCAGGGAACATGATGGTTACCATCGTGAACACCTCCGGTGGCAGTAAAGCAGGTAGTGACGGCTGGCGCAAGAAATTCTGTTGGGGGACTGCGGCCAACCCGCTACTATTCCGCGCGTATGCGGACCCTCTTCGGCCTCGACACGCGCGTCCTATACACCATCCTGATCGGGGTGGTCGCTGCTGGACGCCTCTTCGAGTTGCGGATCGCGGGCCGCAACTATCGAGCGCTCCTGGCCTGCGGGGGCGTCGAGGTGGGGGCTGAGCACTATCGCTGGATGGTGCTTCTCCATACCGCTTTCCTCATCGCCTGCCCGCTGGAGGTCTGGCTGCTCGACCGGCCGTTCATTCCGGCGCTCGCGGCGGTCATGCTCCTTCTGGCCGTGCTGGCGGCGGCGCTCCGGTGGTGGGTGATCTCGACCCTCCACGGCCGGTGGACGACGCGCATCGTCTGCCTGCCGGGAGTAGAGCCCGTCACAGGAGGTCCCTACCGTTTCCTCCGCCATCCCAACTATCTGGCCGTGATCGTGGAGATGTTCGCCTTGCCGCTGATCCATACGGCGTGGCTCACGGCAGTCATCTTCAGCGCGCTGAACGCCGTAATCCTCAGGGTGCGCATCCGCGCCGAGGAGGAGGCTCTCTCCCGCCTCTCCGAGTACGGCGCCGCCTTCGCGGGCCGGCCGCGGCTGCTCCCGGGAGGACGATGAGCGACGAGGCCATCCTCGCGGGCATTCAGGACGTGGCTCGCCTGCACCTCGGCTGGGAGGAGGCGCTGACTCCCGACATGCGCCTGGTAGAGGATCTGCATCTCGATTCCATCCGCCTGCTGACACTGGCGGCGGAGGTAGAGAACCGTTTTCGCGTTTTCCTGGACGAACTGGATGAAGGCGCCATCGCGACCGTCGGCGACCTTGTGTCCGTGATCCGGAGGAAGCTCGGTGGCTGAGACGATCCCCGATTGGCTCGAGCGGGCCGGCCGTCATCCCGAAGGCGGCCTGCGCTTTCTCGACCGGCACGAGCGGGAGACCTGGTTCGGTTGGGCGGAGGTGCGCGAGCGGGCGGTCGCGGTGGCGGGAGGTCTGCTCTCCCTCGGCATCCGGCGCGGCGATCGCATCGCCCTCGTCTTCCCCACCGGTATCGAGTTCTTCGCGGCGTTCTTCGGGGCGCAGCTCGCGGGCGCCGTGCCTGCGCCGCTCTATCCGCCGGTGCGGCTCGGCAAGGCGGGCGAGTACGCCCGGCGCACGGCGCGGCTGCTGGCGCGGTGCGGCGCCCGGTTGGTGCTCGCGGACGCACGCCTGGAGCGCCCTCTCGGCGAAGCGATGGGGCAGAGCGGAGCGGATCTCGGCTGCCGCACGCTCGCCGACCTGCCGAAGTCGTCGGCCGCGCCGCTCCCCTCCGCGCCGTCCGACCTCGCCTTGATCCAGTTTTCCTCCGGCACCACCGTGGATCCCAAGCCCGTCGCGCTCAGCCATCGGGCCCTGGCGGCGCAGGCGGAGATCCTCAACGGCTTCTGGCGGGATCACGGCGAGCTGCGCCACAGTTGCGTCTCCTGGCTGCCGCTCTACCATGACATGGGATTGATCGGCTGCGTCTTCCCGGCGCTCGCGCGCGACGCCACGCTGACGCTCATCGCGCCGGAGGTGTTCGTGGCCCGGCCCGCGATCTGGCTGCGCGCGCTCTCGCGTTACCGCGCGACGGTCTCGCCCGCCCCGAACTTCGCCTACAACCTGTGCGTCACCCGCATCGCCGACACCGAGATGGAAGGCGTGGATCTCTCCTCCTGGCGCACGGCGCTCAACGGCGCCGAGCCTGTGGCCCCTTCGGTGCTGCGCGCCTTCTGCGAACGTTTCGCCCGCTGGGGATTCCGGCCGGAGGCGCTCACTCCCGTCTACGGACTGTCGGAGGCGGCGCTCGCCGTCACCTTCTCGGCGCTCGACCGGCCGTTCCGCAGCCGTCACTTCGATCGTGGGGATCTCTCCGCGAAAGGCGTGGCGAGCGAGGTCGCCGAAGGCCGCGAGATCGTCTCGGTGGGCCGGCCCGTGCCGGGATTCCGGCTGCGCATTCGCGACGAAGCCGGCCGGGATCTGTGCGACAGCGAAGTCGGCCACGTCTGGATTCAGGGGCCGTCGTTGATGGAAGGGTACCTCGGCGATCCCGAGGCTACCGCCCGCGTCCTGGTGAACGGCTGGCTGGATACCGGCGATCTGGGGTTTCTCCACGAAGGCGAGCTCTATCTCACCGGCCGCGCCAAGGACGCCGTCATCCTGCGCGGGCGCAACTACGCGCCTGAAGAGATCGAGCTGGCGGTCGACGGCGTGCCCGGCGTCCGCGACGGCTGCGT
The DNA here is from genome assembly GCA_044868005.1 of Thermoanaerobaculia bacterium. GTDB lineage: Bacteria > Acidobacteriota > Thermoanaerobaculia > Multivoradales > UBA5704 > DATARR01. The sequence goes on from JBIOVX010000051.1 coordinate 25,907, forward strand.
GGCAGCGGCGAGCTGGCTGCCGGAGGACGCTGCCGGCGAGGTCCTGGCGCTGTTCGTCGAGGCCGACCGGCAGGCCGGCGCGGCGGAGCTGGAAGCGCTGCCGGACGCCTGCCGCACGGCGGTGCTCGGTGCCACCGGTCTCCTCGTGGACCGGGTGGTGATCCTGGCGCCCGGCGCGCTCCCGATCACCTCTTCCGGCAAGCTCCGCCGCGGCGAGACTCTGCGGCGCTATCTCGCCGGCGAGCTGGCCCTGGCGGAGCCGGTGGCCGCGATGAGCCTCTCGGAGGACGGCGGATGACCGGAGGGACGGATCTCCTCGTCGTGGGCGGCGGCCCCGCCGGGCTCGCCACCGCCATTCGCGCGCGGCTCGCGGGCCTCTCTGCCGTCGTGCTCGACCGCTCCCGCCCTCCCATCGACAAGGCCTGCGGCGAAGGCTTGATGCCCGATGCCGTGGCGCGGCTGCGGGAGATCGGCGTCGAGCCGCGCGGGCGGACCTTCCGCGGCATCCGCTACTTCGACGGCGAGGTGATGGCCGAGGGCCTCTTCCCGCACGCCGGCGGCCTGGGCGTGAGGCGCACCGAGCTGCACGACGCCCTGGTGCGGCGGGCCGAAGAGGAGGGGGTCGATCTGCGCTGGGGCGTCAAGGCCGAAGGGATCGGGCCTGAGGGAGTGGAAACCGACGGAGGACTCGTCCGGGCGCGCTGGATCGCGGGCGCCGACGGCCTCCTCTCGGGAGTGCGCCGATGGGTGGACCCGCGTGCGAGCGTGGGCGCGGTCCGCCGGTTCGGCGTGCGTCGGCACTTCGCGATGGCGCCATGGAGCGACTTCGTCGAAGTCTACTGGGGGCCCTCCTGCGAGGCCTACGTCACACCGGTAAGCGGCGACGAGGTGGGCATCGCCATGCTGTGGAGCGGCGAGAAGGCCGGGTTCGACGATCTGCTCGCCAGGATCCCCGCGCTCCGCGCACGGGTCGCCGGGATCCCCGCCGCGTCGCGGGACCGCGGCGCCGGCCCGCTCCTCCAGCGCGTGCGGAACGTCCGCCGCGGCAACGTGGCGCTGGTGGGGGACGCCGCCGGCTATCTGGATGCCATCACCGGCGAAGGCCTGGCGGTGGCGCTCCACGAATCGGCGGCTCTCGTCGAAGCGATCCTGGCGGAGGACCTGGGCCTCTACGCCGTTGCCCACCGCCGGATCAACCGCCTGCCCAACACCATGACGTCGCTGGTGCTGGCCCTGGAGCGGCGGCCGCGCTTGCGCACCCGCGCGGTGCGCGCGCTGGCCGCGGAGCCGGCCTTGTTCTCGCGCCTTTTGGGTATTCACGCCCGCACCTTGCCGCCCCGCCGCCTCGGCGTGAACGGGGCTCTACGGCTGGCCTGGCGGCTGGTCGCGGCTTAGCTTTTCTTGCATTCGGGATGGCGCATCGCGCCGAGAGGAGACATCCGATGCTTCGCCGCAGGACGCTCCCCCTGTTGCTGGCTGTCTGGTCGCTCGCGCCCGCCCTCTCGGCCGAGACCGTGACGTTCGAGCTCGACCCCAAGGCCACCTTCATTACGTTCACTTTCGGCGCCACCCTCCACACCGTCGATGGCGCCCTGCAGGCCAAGCACGGGACCGTCAAGATCGACACCGAGACCGGCGCCGCCAGCGGCAGGATCGTCCTTGACGCCGCGAGCGCCAACACGGGCAATGGGCGCCGAGACCGCAAGATGCACGAGAAGATCCTGGAGAGCCGGCGCTTCCCCGACATCGTCTTCGAAGTGCAGAAGATCGGCGGCAAGATCAACCGCACCGGGCGCAGCGAGCTGCAGCTCGAAGGCATCCTCGACTTCCACGGCGACCGCCGGTTCCTCGCCCTGCCCGTTGTCGCCTCGGTCGAGGGCGACCGCGTGACCGCTACAGGAAGCCTCCTCATCCCCTACGTGCAGTGGGGGCTCGATGACCCGAGCTTTTTCCTGCTGCGGGTCGAGAAGGAAGTGCGGGTGACGGTGAAGGCGTCGGGGCGGTTGAGCGGGTAGGCGCCGGGGAGGTGAGGGGCCTCGAAGGGAATGCCGCCCCCTCTACGACTGTTCCCCTGGACGGCCGCCACCCTCGGCCGCCCATTCCCCTACAATAGATCCCGGATGAAGAAGCCCGCCCACGACTGGTCGCCTTTCCTTGCCGCCGAGCGGCCGGTGGAGCGCTTCTCTGCCCATGGCACGCACCGTCTCGCGCTCGCCTACGCCAATACGTACCACGTCGGCATGTCGAGCCTCGGCTTCCAGCGGGTCTACGAGCTGGTGTACGGCCGGCCCGGCTGGTCGTGCGAGCGCTTCTTCGAGGACGGCTTCGGCATGCCGGTGTCGGTGGAGAGCCGGCGGCCGCTCGATGAGTTCCGCTGCGTCGCCTTCTCCGTCTCCTTCGAGCAGGACTACGTCAACCTGCTGCGCATGCTCGACCGCGCGCGCATCCCGCTGCGCCGGCGTGACCGCCAGCCCTGGGACCCGGTGATCGTCATGGGCGGCTCCTGCGCCTCCATCAATCCGCTGCCGATGGCGGAGTTCGTCGACGTCTTCGCTCTCGGCGCGGCCGAGAACGTCCTGCCCGCTCTGCTCGGCGCCCTGGAAGAGGAGACGGACCGGGAGGCGGTCATCGAGCGGTTGTCCGCGCATCACGGCTTCTACGTGCCCGCCTTCCACCGTCCAGAGGACAAGGGAGACGAGCTTCCCAAGCTCGACAAGCTCGAGCTTTCCGAGGAGCAGATGAAGGCGCCGGGGCACCTGCCCACGACCGCCATCGTCTCCCCGCGCACGGAGTTCGCGGAGAAGTTCCTCATCGAGATGTCGCGCGGCTGTCCCGAGAAGTGCCGCTATTGCTGGGCCACTTTCGGCATGGGGCGCTTCCGCTGGCACCCGACGGAGTACATCCTGGCGTCGCTCGAACGCGCCCGCCCGGTCACCGATCAGCTCGGGTTCGTGGCCACCGCCGTGGGCGACCATCCGGACATCGAGCTGATCCTTCGCGAGGCCAACCAGCTCGGCTTCCGCACCTCGGTCTCCTCGATCCGCATCCCCGCCGTCACCGAAGGAGTGCTGGAGGCGTTGCACGCTTCAGGCGACCGCTCGATCACGCTGGCGCCGGAGACGGGCACCGACGAGCTGCGGGCGAAGATGGGCAAGCCGATCAGCAACGAGACCCTGTTGGGGAAGATCCGCCTGATCTTCCGGCACGGCTTCACCCAGCTCAAGCTCTACTTCATCGTCGGCCTGCCGGGAGAGACGATGGAGGACGTGCAAGGCATCCTCGATCTCGCCGCGCGGGCCAAGGCGATCATGCTGGAGGAGGCCGCCAAGAGCGGCGTGATCGGCAACATCCACCTCGGCGTCAACGTGCTGGTGCCGAAGCCCTATACCCCGTGGCAGCGCGAGCCCATGGACGACGAGCGGAGCCTCAAGGAGAAGCTCGCCCTGCTGCGCAAGGGCGTGGCGCGGATGCCGAACGTCTCGATGGGCTCCGTCTCCGTGCGCGAGGGCATCTGGCAGACCTACATCAGCAAAGCCGGCAGCGACGCCGCCGACGCCCTCGAGGCGGCGGCGCGGGGCGAGTCCATCAACTCGCTCCTCCACCGCTTCGCCCCCAAGATCCACCCGGAGGTCTATCGCCGGCTGGAGGGCGACCTGCGGTGGCACTTCATGCGGCAAGCGTAAGGCCTAGCTCCGGAACTACACGCCCCGAGTCCCACAAACACGCGGTCGATCGCGGACGCGTCAGGCGTAAGGTCCGCCGCGCGCTGTTTCCCCTTGAGCGCGGGGAGATCCCGCTCGCCAGCGGAGAGCTCCCCCTCGTGAGCGGAGGCTGCCCCCACGTGAGCGGAGAACGCCCCCACGGTTGCAGAGGTCGCCCCCAGGCTTGCGGAGAACGCCCCCTGGCTCGCGCGAACGTCCCCCAACGAAGCGCAACTCTCCCCCAACGAAGCGGAGATCTCCCCCAACGAAGCGGAGATCGCCCCCAAGCTGGGGGCAAAGTGCGCATCGTTGGGGGCGTTCTGCGCTCGCGAGCGGGAAGTCTCCGCTAGCCAGCGGGCGTTCTCCGCAACCTTGCAGGAAGTCTCCGCAATCTTGGGGGAAGTCTCCGCAGTCGTGGGGGCAAGCTCCGCTTCGTTGGGGGCCTTCTCTGCTGGCTTAGGGGAAGTCTCCGCTAGCCTGGGGGCAACGTCCGCAACCGTGGGGCGTTCTCTGCGCACATAGGGGCGACCTCCGCTCACGAGGGGGAGCTCTCCGCTGGCGAGCGGGCTCTCCCCGCGCTCGAGAGGAGAGCCTCCGTTCGCCAGGGAAAGACCTCCGCGCGCGAGCGCGAAACCTGCGCATCGGGGCAGGATCTTGCCGCGCGCGACGGGAGACCCTCAGCGCACGAGCGGGGACTCCCCGCTCAGGAGCGAGCACTCTCAGCTCGCGCGCCGAATGTCTGCGGGGAAACGGTGAAGAAAGCCCAGAAGAAGCTCAAGCAGAAGATCAATACCCTGCTGTACCGGGGCAACCCAACGCCCTGGCCCGAGTTACGGGACCGGCTCAACCGACTGCTGCCCGGGTGGGCCTAATACTTCAGCTTCGGTTTGACATCAAAGGCCTACCAGAATGTTCGCTGGCATGTGGGCGATCGGGTGCGTCGTTTCCTTCGCCGACGGCATAAGCTGCCGCGGGGGACGAGGCGCTTCGGCATCGGAGAAGTCTATGGGAAGGTAGGAGTGCTGGACCTCCACCGGCTGCGTCTGGACCGGAGACCTGCGCATGCCTCCTCGTGAAGTCCGTCCGAGAGCCGGATGCGGGAGATCCGCACGTCCGGTTCGATGAGCGGGGGACGTGAAACGGAGCCAAGGCCGCGACTGAGGCACCGGCGCTGGGCGAAAGCCGTCGGCAACAGCTACTCCCGCGACCTACAGCCACCGCGCCCGTCCTCGACTCTACCCTTCTCCCGCGACCCGAGGAGAGCTTACGTCGATGACACGCCTCCGCCAGCATTGCCGTCCCGCTGTGGCCGCAACGGCTTCAAGAGGTGTAGCGGAAGCGGAAATCGATGATGGCGGCAGGCGACAGCGACGATTGGCCACCAGCCGTACTTTACCGCCGTTAGCTCTTCGAAATGCGACGTCGCATCGCACTCGAAGAACAGTTGATCCAGAAGAGCCGATTCAGTCCGATCGACACACACGTTCGAAAGCGTCGCGCCATGCGGTTGATCACCAGTGTACAGGCGGGCCTCGGACGTTTCGTCAGGGTACCAGCACTGGAAGGTGCAGTGATCAAGGACTTCGCGTCTCAGCTCCGCGACCTCCGAGTAGACCTCGTGATCGCCGAGAAGAGCCGCCCACAAGGCGATCAGCGGGAACAGCACACTCCCTGCTGTCACCTTCTTTCGGTAATCATCGTCCTGCCGCATAGGATGCTCAAGGAGCTCGATGTAAGAGGTCAATGTGCAAGGATAGGCGCTGTGGCTGCGGAGGGCAAAGTCTGCGCGATTAACCATCTCGCGAAGCCAGACTCGTATGTCGTCAGCATTCCTACCATCAAGGCCAAGGAGGAGGAGTGCTAGGGCCACGTCTATGCTTTGGTGCTCGGTGGCCGGCAGCAGCAGCGCTGGATTGTTGATAACCATTGCCTTGACGACTTTGGCGAGCCTCTCCGTCTGTTCAAGCATCTGAGCCCGCTCTTCGGATTGTTCCTCGCCCGTACGGTTCGCAGTCCAGAATGCCCAAAGGCCGGTTACCCCAACTCGGCCTATGAGATCGAATAGCTTGAGGTTCACGTCCAGACTGCAAGAACTTCCGACTGCTGAGGAAAGTCCGTGGGGCTTGGCTGCGTGAGGAACAACATACTCCTTGAGGAAGCCTCCGCAGATCTCTTGGTAGGCGTCGTAAATCGACAGAAAGGGGGCGAGAACTTTCTTTGTTTCTCTGCTTTGTTTAGCCAAGAACTCCCGCAAGATAACCCATGAGTGGAGCAGAGTAAGCTCAGCCGACAAGAAGGCTGCTTCGCTATTGCCGGCGTCACGGCACCAAGCGAAGAGGATTCTCAAACAAAGGTTCATCTGGCGGAATGCCATTACCTGCGTAGCCGTGGAAGCGCTTTGTGGGGCGGCTAGAGACCGAATCAGAGCCCTGAAGTGCGCGAACGAGCTCTGCGGTTCATCCAGCAGCGCCAAAGCCTTGCGAAGGTTCGATCTGGCTCCTAGCGGTAGCAACTCCTCGCGCAGAAGAACTCTCTGAATTTCGCTAGCCAGCTTGTCTCCGTGCCATTCCTCGAAGGAGACGGTGCTGCTCTTGTGCTTATCGATAAAGGCGGTTAAGTCGTCGCGGACTTCCTCCCGCACGACACCACCGAGGCAAATACACACCACGACTGACTTGTCGCGGTGTTCGACCGGCAAGCGATTGCGGATGTAGACTTCTAAGATTTGGATGAGCGATGACCGTAGCGCCTGACTGGTGCCCTCCCAGTCACTTCGTGTAAGATCACCTGCCTTGATCGAGAAAAGATAGACCTTCTCCTCGCCATCACCGATCCTGCCAACCGCACCGACATCGACGCCATTCTGTCGAGTACCTCGCCGAGGGCGCGAAAAAACCACCAGTCCCATTTGACTTAGAAGATCGGGTAGTATTGCGTCCAACTCGTCGCGCTCGCGAAGTAACGCCAGGTATTGGCGAATAAAGAGAATCACATGCAATCCCGCATCAAGTTTGCTAGACCTTCGTGACGAAAAACGCGAAGCACGAACTCCAGCCCTCGCGGGTCGAAGATCGTCGGAATCTCGATGTTCGTACTATGACTTGCCAATTCTGTCTCCATACGTCTGATCTCCCCCTCCGGGCCAAAAGTGTGGTGGATCGCCTTGCGGCCGTACAGGAGGACGCTCTGGGGAAAGAGCTGCAATAACGCCGACTCTGCCCGGGCCTTCTCAAAAGAGCTCGTCACTGCCTCCGAGAAGCGACGGTGGTAGGCATCTCGGTGTTCAAGGCTGGGGTGAAGAGCCGGAATATTCCCAACCGACTTCAAGCCTTCGATGTAGCTCTCCAGGGTCTCAAGAGTTTTTCTGACTATCGCTTGCACTTTGGCTGGCTCGGACTCGGCTCGTCTGCTCAAGTACTCTGAAAGAGTCCCGCGGGAGTTGAGCAGAAGGGGATTCAGCAACAGGTCCCCCAGTTTAGACCGCATCGAGGCATCCGGCGCTTGCCGCATCAATGACAACAGGAACGAGGCAGTGCTGATGGGCTTGGAGAACAGGTAGCCGATTGCCTTTCGAGCGGCGAAGAGTAATCGGATTGGCTCCGCGCCGACCAGCTCAGCGGCATCGACCTCCACCTCCAAAGAGTCGCCCAAGAGCGAATCAATAATCCTAACCAGACCCCCACAGAGTTCCGGGTCACCGCGCAAGAGCCAGCGCGTCGCGACTTTGTTGCAAAGCGCCGGGCTATCGAGGATCGTCCCCACTACATCATTAAAGATCGAGAAATGGAGGTTCTCGGGATCGATGCGGAGGAGCTTCTCCAGAAAACCGAGTCCTACTTCTACGGAGTCGCTCTGGAGCAGATGGGCAATCCCGTAGTCGATACTCTCCAGGGTGTCTAGCCTATTCGGCTTGACGCCAGCCAAGCGGCCCAGAAAAAGCTCGAGAAGCTCGGGAGAGAGCTCACGCGTCTGAAAGCCGAAAATCTGTGCGACTGCATGCAAGGTGGTGTCACCACCCTTTGCAAGGGCCCCCGCGATAATAGGGAAGAACTGGGTCTGTTCTGCAGGCGATTTCCGTGAGAGCTCGAACGCTGAGCTGAGCGCACTCGCGAGGACTCCCTCATCTTCCTCGGCCGCTACGGCGTGCTCAAGTGTGCGAACGATCGCGCCGTTCTTGGTGTGGTTCGGTCCTCCTTTCAACCTGGCAAGGCTATACAAAGCTCGCTTACGAATCTCCACATTTGCATCCCCACACAGCCTGACCGCCTCGCCCACGAAGAATGAAGGATCTTCGGCAGAACCAGCAACCAGTGTGGTGATCAAGAGATCGGCGAGCACCTCAGCATTGGCTTCAATTTCGGCCAGCGCAGCTCGGGGTCGATCCGGCGATTTGGAATAGAAGCCCTCGATCGCGCTAAGGATCTTGCCAGCTGCTAGGTCCCTTCCAGCTTCCCGGTAGAGGTGTACCACTGTTCGAATGAGCTCGGGTACTGGAGCTTTCAGATCTGGCAGCGCCTCCTCGAAAATGCGTCGAAGAGGGAAGAAGTCAAGCTCTTCACGCGTCAGTGCTCCGAAGGTCTCCAAAAGGTCAATGGCGCCCTCATTGTGGAGCGCGACAAGATGGGATGCTAGCTTGGTACGTTCGCTACGATTGGCGGAGAATGCGCTTCGGACTGCTTCGAGCAAATGACCGGCTTGATAGCCGCGAACAAAAGCTTCTCGGTCAGACATGGCTCACTCCACTTCGCCGACTTTGGGTGCCACGAAAAAATCTGTGCTGTGCGCGCGGCTTGATCCGAACGATGAGAGGCAAGATCAACCGTGCCGGCGAAGCTGTTCGAACAGCTCTTCCGCAGAGATGCCCTCTTCGCGGTCGGCCTCGTCGAGCGCTTCGAGGAGCTCAGCTTCCTTCTCTGGTGACAGGCGCACTGTGGGCTCGGTCTCTCGCGTCGGGACCGCCCACCCCTCGGCAAAGAGGGTAGTGTCAATCGTAGCTGGCGGTGGCATAGGGAATCGACCGAACTCCTAGAACAGTGACGGTCTGGCTACGCTCATCAATCACATAGATCCCGAGATAGGCATTGGTGGCCGTATGGAATGGGCGACCTTTCGGAATCGGATCGTGCCGAAAACAGGTATAGCCTTCCTCCGGGCTACGTTGCAAAAAGCGCATAAATGCGTCCACAGCTTCTTGCCCTCGTTCCTCCCCGCTGATCTCCTCGAGTTGCCGTCTGACACTACTGGAAGCAAACTCAACCGACCAGAGTTTTACGCTCACGGTATTCCTTGACCACGGAGAGCGCCCAAGCTTCTTCTTCCGGGCTCAGTGGGCGGGCATCGTCTACGAACACCATGCTGTACGGAATTTCCTCATCCATCTCCGCGGCTTGATAACCCGCAAAGGAGTGCGCCATGGTTGTCATCTCCCGGGCATCGAGGGCGAGAAACTCCCCCACGATCTCGTGGATGAGATCAACCTCCTCCGGCCGGAACAACTTGAGATCGGGTTCTCTCCGGGCAATGAGCTTCTTCATGGGCTTCCCGTGGTACATGCGGTCAACCCAGACACAGCCTTGCTCTTCCTCCAGCGCTCTGACCACCGGCATAAAGGAGCCTGCCGTGGGACCGTAATCCCTCTTCTGATAGCGCTGGCCCGAGACGGATGCTCCGAAGCGCTCGTAAGCGCGGAAATCGACGTAAAAGAGCAGTTTGTTCAACTTCGTCCGCCCGCACTTCGGATCGGCTTCGGAAAGCCGCGCGAGATATAGGATCAACTCCCCGAACTTCCGCTCTTCGGTCGTCATGATCCCACCTCACAGCCCGCGAGGACGCAGCGTAAACACGACGCAAGTCTATGTCGGTTGACGCGAAAAAGCAAGTCTGATCTGGCGCTGAGTGCGCAGGCGCGGCGATGTTTTGTATCCCGCACCGCTGGCTCGTCGGCTCCAGATACAGGCCGTCGCCGCGCGACGACAGTCCGTCGTCTCGCGCTGCAGGAACGCGCCAAGGATTCTGAATCAGAGGTTTACAGGGAGGGCGGCCACGCAGGGCCGCCCCTACAGATCCTGTTACGCCCAGGCGCCTACCGGCGGGAGATGTACACGCCCTTGTCCGACATCGCGCGGTCGATCGAGAGGCGGCCGCTTCCCTTGATGATGACGGCGAGCGCGATGCCGATCGCCAGGATGTGGTACTCGATGCCCTCTCCCTTCTGGTTGCCCATCCAGTTCATGAAGAACCCGTTCGGCAGGTGAACCAGAAAGATCGCTCCCAGCATCACGCAGAGGATGCCGAAGGCTCCGAGCCGTCCGAGGAGGCCGGTAATCAGCGAGAGCGCGCCGAAGAACTCGCAGATGATCACCAGGAAGACGATCGCCGCGGGCAGGCCCATCTTCGTCATCCCTTCCATCGTGGCCGCGTACCCGCCGCCTCCGAACCAGCCCAGCAGCTTCTGCGCGCCGTGGGGGAACATGACGATTCCCAGAGCGAGCCGCACGATGAGCATGCCGGTGTCGTCGTCCGTCTGCATCAGCTTCTTGAGCATCGCAGATCCCCTTTCCTGATTATGGTCCGGCGGATTGTCGCACGGATTGGCCCGAGATCACGGCCCGACGCGGATACGGGCGTCCAAGGCACGAGCGCTGTGGCGGTCCGGCCCGGCGAGGAACGGGTTGATGTCGAGCTCGTGGATGCGCGGGTGGCGCTGGGAGAGCTGGGCGAGCCGCAGCAGGATCTCGGCCAGCAGGTCGAGGTCGGCTCCCGGCTCGCCGCGCACGCCTTCGAGCAGCTTGAAGCCGCGGATGCCGCGGATGACGTCGCGCGCTTCCTCGGCATCGAGCGGCGTCACGGCGAAGCGGACGTCCTGGAAGACCTCCACGTACTTGCCGCCGAGCCCGAACATCAGCAGCGGCCCGAAGCGCGGATCGGTGGTGATGCCGAAGATCACCTCGTGGCCGCCGCGGGCCATCTCCTGCACCAGGAAGGCTTCCAAGGGATGGCCGGCGGCGGCGATCCGGCGCTCCATCTCCGCCGCGGCGCCCGCAAGCTCTTCCTCGTCCCGCAGATCCACCCGCACCGCGCCGACGTCGCTCTTGTGGACGAGGGCCGTTGCCACCGCTTTGAGCACGACGGGAAAGCCGATCTCGCGCGCCGCGGCAACGGCTTCGTCCAGATCCCGCGCCAGCCGCCAGCGGACCAGCGGCACGCCGTAGAGATCCAGAATCCGGAAGGTGGCGGCGGGATCGAGGAAGCCGTCGGCTACGCCGTCGAGGAGCGCGGCAACCGCCTTGTCGTCGGTGTCGAACTCGGGAGCGGGAAGATCGGCCGGCCGCCGGCGCCAGGCGGCGTAGCGGGCGAGCAGGAACATCACGCGCCCCGCCGATTCCGGGAAGTGGTAGACGGGCGGCAGGTCGTGGGCCGTCTTCACCGCGTCGTAGAACTCCTCGGTCGCCATCATCACCGCCAGCACGGGCTTGGTCCGCTCGCGCGCCACGGCGCCGATCGCTTCCAGGACGTCGATGGGGTTGGTGAGGATGGGCGTGACGCTGATCACCATCGCCATGTCCACCTGCGGATCGTCGAGCACGGCGGCGACGGTGCGGGCGTAGTGCTCGGCCGTGGCGGAGGCGATCATGTCCACCGGATTGCCGACGCTCGCCGCGGCCGGCAGGAACGAGCGCAGCTCGGCGCGCGTGGCGTCGGAGAGCTCCGTCATGCGCAGCCCGAGGTTGACGCAGGCATCGGTCGCCATGATGCCAGGGCCGCCGGCGTTGGTGACGATGCCGACGCGGAAGCCGCCGGGGAGCGGGCAGCGGGCGAGGGCCCGCGCCACGTCGAACAGCTCCTCGATGGTGTTGGCGCGCAGCACGCCGCACTGCTCAAGGAAGGCCGAGACGGTGACGTCCGTGCCGGCGAGGGCCCCGGTGTGACTGGCGGCGGCCCGCGCGCCCTCGGCCGTGCGCCCGGACTTGACCACCAGGATCGGTTTCTTGCGCGTCACCCGCTTGGCGATCTCGGTGAAGCGCCGCGGGTTGCCGAACGATTCCAGGTACATGGCGATGACCCTGGTCGCGGGATCGTCCTCCCAGTGCTCGAGGAGGTCGTTGCCGGAGACGTCCGCCTTGTTTCCCATGGAGACGAATTGCGTGAGGCCCACACCGAGATCCTGCGCGACGTTGAGGATGGCCACCCCCAGCGCTCCCGATTGGCTGACGAAGCCGATGGAGCCCCAGCGCGCCGGCGTGGGCGCGAAGGTGGCGTCCAGCCGCATCTCGGGGTCGGCGTTGATCACACCCATGCAGTTGGGGCCGATCATGCGGACACCGGCGGCGCGCACGGTCTCGCGCAGCCGCCGTTCGAGGGCGGCGCCCTCCTCGCCGGTCTCGGAGAAGCCGGCGGTGATGACGACGAGGCCGCGCACCCCCTTGGCGATGCATTCCTCGACCGCGCCCTGCACCCGGTCGCGCGTCACCATGACGACGGCGAGGTCGACCGGGTCCGGGATGGCGCCGACGGTCGGATAGCACTTGAGGGAGTGGATGGCGTGAGCCTGCGGGTTGACGGGAAAGATCGCGCCGTTGAATTCGTTGACGACCAGGTTATGGAGCAGGCTGAAGCCGAGCGAATCGCGGCGGCGCGAGGCGCCGATGACCGCGATCGAGCGCGGCGAGAAGATGGGATCGAGCGGGCGTGGCGTGGGGATATCGGTCAAGGTCTTGTCTCCGGTGCCAATATCAATAACTTTTCCGTCGCCAGCCGCACCGTCAGCGGCAACCGTTCCTGGCAGACGTCGCCGTCCACTTGAGCCGGCGCGCCGGCCGGTCCCTCGAAGCGCACCTCGCGCACGCGCCGGACCTCGACGTCGCGCCGCCTCAGGTGGGCCGAGCGGAGCAGGTCGAGGCTGAACGACAGCGTGGCGGCGCGGCCGGTTCCCCGGAAGAGGACGAGATCGAGCCAGCCGTCGTCGGGCCGGGCGTCCGGCGCCAGACGGAACGCGCCGCCGTAGAGGGGGATGTTCGCCACGGCCGCGAAGCCGGCGCTCAGCCGCTCGCCGTCGGCGGTGATCTCGAGCCGCGGATAAGCATAGCGCCACCACTCGCGGCATGCCTGAGCGACGATCGCGCCCTTGCCGAACCGCCACTTGAGCCGCTCGTCCAGGGAGGCGAGCACGCTCGCGTCGAGGCCGGCGGAGACCATCATCAGGAACAGATGATCGCCGGCGAGACCCACGTCGAGCGGGCGGGCCGGAAGCGTGCCCATGACGCCCGCGGCAGCCAGCGGATCGGCGGGAAGGCCGAGGGCGCGCGCCAGCACGTTGGTGGTGCCGCCGGGGAGGATCCCTAGCGCCGCGGGGGAGCCGAGCAGGCCACAGGCGGCCTCGCGGATCGTGCCGTCGCCGCCGAACGCAAAGACGGCCTCCGCCTCCCCAGCCAGCTCGCGGGCGAGCTCGGTGGCCTGCCCGGCGAAGGCCGTGGGCACGGGCTCGACGGCGAAGCCGCCTCGGCGCAGGGCGGCGAGGATCGCCTCCAGGACCCGCGTATGCCGCTGCCGCCCCGACCGAGGGTTGTAGATCAGGGCGGCGCGCCGCATCGCCAAGGGAGGGACCGATCAGAACAGGGAGCCGGTGGTGCCGGGCGGCTGGCGGAGCCCGAGGTGCTGGTAGGCGCGGCGCGTGGCCACACGCCCTCGGGGCGTGCGCTGGAGGAAGCCCTCCTGGATGAGGAATGGTTCGTAGAGGTCCTCGATGGTGCCGGTGTCCTCGCCCACGGCTACGGCCAGCGCCTTGAGGCCGGCGGGGCCGCCGTCGTAGTGCTCGATCAGGGTGGTGAGGATCTTGCGGTCGAGATCCTCGAAGCCGAGCTCGTCCACCTCGAGGAGGGCGAGGGCCCGGCGGGCCCCTTCCAGATCCACGCTCTTGGCCCGCTCCACCTGGGCGAAGTCGCGCACCCGGCGCAGCAGGCGGTTCGCCACGCGCGGCGTTCCCCGGCTGCGGCGGGCGATCTCCTCGGCCCCCGCCTGCTCGATGGGGATGCCGAGCAGCCGCGCCGAGCGGAGGACGATCTCCGTCAGCTCCTCCGGGCGGTAGAAATCGAGCCGGTGGACGATGCCGAACCGCGCCCTTAAGGGGGCACTGATGAGGCCGGCCCGGGTGGTCGCTCCGACGAGCGTGTAGCGGGGCAGATCGATCTTCACCGTCCGCGCCGCCGGCCCCTGGCCGATGACGAGGTCCAGCCGGAAGTCCTCCAGCGCCGGGTAGAGGATCTCCTCGACGGTGGGGCCCAGGCGGTGGATCTCGTCGATGAACAGCACCTCGCCGGCGTCGAGGTTGGTGAGGATCGCCGCGAGATCGCCGGCGCGCTCGAGCACCGGGCCGGCGGTGGTGCGCAGGGGCGCGCCCATCTCGCTGGCGATGATGTGGGCGAGCGTCGTCTTGCCGAGCCCGGGCGGGCCGAAGAGCAGCACGTGGTCGAGGCTCTCCCGCCGTTCGCGCGCCGCGCGGATGAACACCCGCAGGTTGTCGATGACTTTGCGCTGGCCGACGTACTCATCGAGCCGCTGCGGGCGCAGCGTCGCCTCTACACCTAAGTCCTCCGGGTCGGGAACGCCGGAGAGGAGGCGGTCTTCCACGGCGGGCATGGGGGTGATTGTAGATGAAGGAGCGTCTTGGGTCTTGAAGTCTTGGGTCTTGGGCTCAGTTTCTCAGGACCCAAGACCCAGGACCCAGGACGATTCTCAAAGGATCCTCAACCCCGTCGCCCCCTCCGCCTTCGGCAGCGCGAAGTCGCGCAGACGCACGGGGACTCGGCGCGCGCCCCAGGTGCCGGGAGCGGCCTGGAAGCGCCCGGCGCAGGAAGTGCCGCAGTTCGTGCAGTGACCCTCGGGCGTCAGGTTCCAATCGGTCAGCACGAACCAGTCGCGGCCGATCAGTCGCTCGCCGCAGGCATGGCACCAAGTGCTGCCGCCGTCCTCGTCGTGGACGTTGCCGGTGTAGGCGTAGCGGAGGCCGTTGTCGAGCGCGATGCGGCGCGCCCGGGCGAGCGTCGCGGGCGGCGTCGGCGGATGGTCCATCATCTTCCAGTCGGGGTGGAAGGCGGTGAAGTGCACGGGCACGTCCGGGCCGAGCTGGTCGAAGATCCACCGCGTCATCGCGTCGATCTCCTGCGGCGAGTCGTTCTCTCCCGGGATGATGAGGTTAGTGATCTCGAACCAGACGTCGGTCTCGTGTTTGAGATAGACGAGCGTGTCGAGCACCGCCTCCAGGGAGCCGCCGCAGATGTTGCGGTAGAAGCGCTCGGTGAACGCCTTGAGGTCCACGTTCGCCGCGTCCATGTGGCGGTAGAATTCCGCGCGCGGCTCGGGACAGATCTCGCCGGCCGTGACGGCGACGGCCTTGAGGCCCAACTCGTGGCAGGCGTCCGCCACGTCCACCGCGTACTCCATGAAAATGACCGGATCGTTGTAGGTGAAGGCCACGCTGGAGCAGCCGAGGCGCTGGGCGGCGCGGGCGATCACCTCCGGCGAAGCCTGGTCGGCCAGGGTGTCGATCTCGCGCGACTTGCTGATGTCCCAGTTCTGGCAGAACTTGCAGGCGAGGTTGCAGCCGGCGGTGCCGAAGGAGAGGATCGGCGTCCCCGGCAGGAAGTGATTGAGGGGCTTCTTTTCGATGGGATCGACGCAGAAGCCGCTCGACCGGCCGTAGGTGGTGAGGACGATCTGGTCGTCCTGGCGCGCGCGCACGAAGCAGAGTCCCCGCTGCCCTTCGAGCAGCTTGCAGAAGCGCGGGCACAGATCGCACTGGATGCGCCCGTTGTCGAGCGCGTGCCAGTACTTGGTGGGAACGGTGTCGCCGGTGACGGGTACGTCTGCCATCTCGTAGAAAAACTCCCATTTCAGGGAACGCCGGGTCTTGGGCGGTGAATTCCCCCATAAAGCGCGAGGCCGGAGGGTGGTGGCCCTCCGGCCTCTATCCTTCACGGCCCGCCGATGAGGCGGGGTCCGACCGCCCGGCAGTACAGAAGAAGAGCTGAATTCTACACCAAAACCCCGGGGTACGGCGGCCCGAATGCTCTACAGAGTAAGGGTGCTCCGCGGCCGTGCAAAGGCGACGGCGTGACCGCCGCGTGACGCTACTCTCCGCCTTCCTCGGCCGGTGTCGTCGCCAGGGCGTGGAGCTCCGCGAGGGACCGCACCACGCCGCCGCGCACGACGTAGCGCACCTGGCGGAGGTTGGCCACGTCCGCCGTGGGATCGGCGGCCACGATCAGCAGGTCGGCCAGCTTGTCTTTCTCGACGGTGCCGAGATCCTTCTCCCGGCCCATGGCCGCCGCGCCGCCGCGCGTCGAGGCGGCGAGCACCTGCATCGGCGTGAGGCCGGCCGCCTGCATGGCTTCCATCTCGGCGTAGACGGCGGGGCCGTGCAGGGTGAGCGGATTGCCTGCGTCGGTGCCCATGGCGACCGGGATGCCCGCCGCGAAGATCCGCTTCAGGTTGGCGGCGGCGATCCGTTGGCGATCGGCGTTGCGGGCCGCGATCGTCGTCAGTCGCTCGGCGGTCACGTCGGAGGTGACCCCGGCGGTCTCCGCCACCTTCGCCAGGGTCTGCGGGTCCACGCAGCCGTTGGGATCGTCCACCGCGGGTTTCTGGTGCTGTAGGGCCGCCTCGTACATCCGCAGATAGCCGCTGGAGACGGTGAGCGTCGGGCAATAGACCGTGCCGTTCTTGCGCGCGAGGTCGAGGAACTCGTCGTCGACCGGCTGGTCCCACACGCTGTGCACCAGCAGCTTCGCGCCCGCCCGCAGCGCTTCCTTGGCTTCGGCCAGACCGGTGGCGTGGACGATGAGGGGCAGCTTGCGGCTCCGCGCCTCCTCTCCGGCCGCCTTGACGGCCGGCGCGAATTCCGCCACCTGACGGTCTTCGTCGATGATGTACCAGACTTTGACGGCCGCCGACCCGCGCTCGGCGAGGTAGCGCACGGCCTCCCGCGCGGCGTCCGCATTGGTGAGAACCAGGAACTGCCGCTCGCCGGGGAGGTTCAGCCAGTGGTCGATCGTGGAGAGCAGCGGCCCGGCCGCCGCCACTCGCGGCACCTCGGAGTCCGGCTCCGCCCGCTCCGGCAGGCCGAGCGTCCAGGCATAGCCGCCGACGTCGAAGACCGCCGTCACGCCCGAGCAGAGATAGGAGCGGCCGAAGCGCTCGGGATGCCGGGCGAGGTCGGCGATGACGTTCTCATACGGATGCTGCGCCCGCACGTCGATGGAGTCGGGGCGACCGTCCGCCCACCCTGTCTGCGAGAAGTGGACGTGGGCGTCGACGAGCCCGGGGGTGATCCACAGGCCGCTGGCGTCGGTGATGTCCACGCCGGCGGGCACCGGGCAGGCGGCGCGCGGGCCGGCGCACTCGATCTTGCCGTCGCGCAGGAGCACGGCCGCGTCGGGCACCGGGGGCGCGCCGGTGCCGTCCACCAGGGTGGCTCCCACCAGCGCGCGCGGCGGCGGCGGCACGCCGGGAACGGCCGAGAAGGCGGTGCTCACCGCGATCTTCCAACCTTGCGGCGTGGCGACGAAGAAGCGCTCGGAGAGCCCCGAATCCTCGCGGCCGCCGTAGCGCACGCGGTAACGGTAGGTGCCATAGACCAGGCCGGGGCGGATGGGCGTCAGGTGGATGTCGTCGCCGGCGATGTGGTCGGGCCAGCCCTGGCCGGCGGTGGCGGCGAGGCCGGCGTAGCCGAGCTCGAAGCCCGTGGGCCCGGTGCGCGCCAGCCGGTCCGACTCGAGGTAGCAGGAGAGGTAGGCCTCGCGGTCCTTGTCGCGGATGGCCTGTAGATTCTTCTCGAAGAGGGCGCGGGCGGCGGCGACGTCGGCCGCCGCGGAATCCGGCTCCTCGGCCGCCCGCAGCGGTCCTGCCGCCGGCAGCAGAGCCAGCGCCAGGCTCGCGAGGGCGAATCTGCGCAGGAATTTCAAAGCTTTCATGTCCTCTCCTCCTAGGCGATCGCAGGCCCGCCATGGTAGCAGTCTTGCGGCAGGCCTCTTGCATTGAACGGGCAGCCGATGTCGGCTAGGATGTGCAACTGAAACGGACCTCAGTACCGGTATGACTTCTTCGATCGAACCGACCTATCGCCGCTCCACCGGGCTGGTCGACGTCCTCGACCGGGTGTTGGACAAGGGTCTGGTCGTCGCCGGCGACATTCGAGTCTCCCTGGCGGAGGTCGAGCTCCTCACCATCCGCATCCGCCTGCTCATCTGCTCGATCGACAAGGCGGAGCAGATCGGCCTCGACTGGTGGCGCCAGGATCCCAATCTCTCCATGGCCGCTCGGCGGCTGACGCTCGAGAACGATTCACTCAGAGAGCAGGTCCGGCTGTTGGAAGAGAAGGTCTCGTCGCTGGCGCTCGAGCAGGAGCGCCGGACGCGGGCCAGAACGCCGCGGCCTGCGAGGCAGAAACCCTAAGGGGGGATGGAACATGCCGGTTGAACGAGCTTCCGGAGGCACCAGCCTCATCGACGTTCTGGACCGCGTCCTCGACAAAGGTATCGTCATCGATGCCTGGGTCCGCGTCTCGCTGGTGGGCATCGACCTGCTCACCGTCGAGGCCCGCATCGTCGTGGCCTCCATCGATACCTACATCAAGTACTCGGAAGCGGTTGGCCAGGTGCCCTCGGTGTCGCGGCCGGCGCTGGAGACCCGCGCTTCCGATGAGCTGATGGCGGAGAACGCCTCGCTGCGGGCTCAGCTCGCCGCTTCCACGGCGCGGGAGCTCGCCGCCTCCACAGCGCGGGAGGAAGTACCGGTCCGGGTCCGCAGGGCGCGCTCGTCGTCGCCGAAGGGCTGATCCGTGGCCAGCGTCGCGCAACTCGACGCGCTCCCTCGCTCTCGAGGCGGCTTGAGCTCGAAGGCGAAGCTGGGCCTCGTCGAAGCCCTGCTCGCGGAGCAGGAGCCGCGGGCCTGCGCGGTGCTGACCTTGCGCTGGTTGTCACGGCACGCCGGCATCGAGCGCGCCGTGTGCGCCATGGTCGACGGCGAGAACGGCCGCCTGGCCGGCGCCACCGGCCTCGGGCTCTCGCTCGCCGCGGTGGATTCCTTCAGCCTGGACCTCGGCGACCGCACCCACCCGCTCATCATCGCCCTGGATGGAGGTGAGCCGGTCGCCTTCCGCGACTCGGGACAAACCCTGCCGCGGCCTTTCGAGACGCCGATGGGGAGCGCCCCCTTCTACGCCATCCCGCTCGCCGGCACCCGCAACGCGCCCGGCACCGGCCTGCTCCTCGTCAGCGCCGGGGACCGGCCGCTCCAGGAGGACGCGCTGTGGGCCGCCGAGCTGCTGGCCACACGGCTGGCGGCGCTGCAGTACAACCGCGCCCAGATCGACGACCGCCGCCACCGGCGGGAGCGGAGCTGGCTGTTCTCGATCATCAACGCCGTCACCGATCCCATCCTGCTGACCGACGCCGACGGCCGCATCCTGATCGCCAATGCCGGCGCCGAACGGCTGCTGACCACCGAGGAGGACCGCAGCGAAGGCCGCCGCCGCGCGGTGGCCCTCAACAACATGCTGTTTTCCGCCACGCTGTTCAACAGCGGCGCCGGCGCGGCGAGCCAGGAGCTGGTGCTGGTCGATCCCTCCGAGGGCCAGGAGCTGCTGTTCGAGGTGCTGCGCGCGCCGGTGCGCCTCCGTCCCGGCGAGCCCGGGCAGGTCTCGGTGCTGCGCAACGTCACCGACCTGCGCCGGGCGAGCGAGGAGATCGAGGAGAACCTCCGCCGTCTGCGCCTCGCCGAGGCCGCCACCCGCGCCGAGCGCGACCGGCTCGATCTCATCCTCAACTCCGTCTTCGACCCCGTGCTGGTCACCGATCCGGAAGGCAAGATCGTGCGCATGAATCCGCCCGCCGAGCGCATGTTCACCGTGCCGCGCGGCGGCGGCGGGGAGGTCGAGCGGCGGGTGACCGTCAACGACGCGGTGTTCACCTCCTTCGTCTCCAACCTCTACGCCGGGCAGTCTCAGCTCTGGCGGGGCGAGCTCAACCTGCTCGATCCGGAGACCGGTGAGCCGGCCCCGTTCGAGGCCTTCTCCGGCAAGGTGTTCTCCAAGCAGGGCGAGCAGACGGCGGCCGTCACCATCCTCCACGACCTCACCGAGGCGCTGGAGAAGGCGCAGCTCTACGAGCAGGTCAAGCACCACTCGGAGGAGCTGCGGGAAAGGGTGCGGGAGGCCACGGCGGAGCTGGCCGAGCAGAACGAGCTGCTGCGCCGGCAGGCCTTCCAGCTCGAGCAGGCCTCGGCGATGAAATCGCAGTTCCTCGCCAACGTCTCCCACGAGCTGCGTACGCCGCTCAACGCCATCATGGGCTATACCCACCTGCTGCTGGAGGGGGTCTCGGGCGAGATGAGCCGGGCGCAGCGCGACAAGCTGTCGCGCGTCGACGCCAACGCCCGCCACCTGCTCGCCGTCATCAACGACCTGCTGGACATCGCCCGCATCGAGTCGGGCAAGATGCCGTTGCAGGTGGATCGCGTCCTTCTCCACGAGCTGATCGACGAGGTGATGAGCGAGGTCGAGCCGGTGATCGCCGGCACGCAGCTCGCGGTGTCCCGCGCCCTCTCGCCGGACCTGCCGGAGATCGAGACCGACCGCCAGAAGGTCAAGCAGATCGTGCTCAACCTGCTCTCCAACGCGCTCAAGTTCACGCCCCAGGGCGCAGTGGCGATCCGCCTCGACTACCACGTCGAGGCGGATGAGATCGCCGTCGCCGTCTCCGATACCGGCATCGGCATCGCGGAGGAGAATCAGAAGACCATCTTCGAGGCCTTCGAGCAGGCCAACAGCTCCTACGCCCGCCGCCAGGGCGGCACGGGCCTGGGGCTCTCCATCTGCCGCCGCCTCGCCCATCTCCTCGACGGTCGCATCACCCTGGCGAGCCGGCTGGGCGAAGGCAGCACCTTCACGCTGTTCCTGCCCCGCCAGGCGAGGCCGTCATGAGCAAGGCCGCGCCGCTCGTGCTGGTGGTGGACGACGTCGATCACGGCCGGGAGATCTTCGCCGAATACCTGGAGTTCCGCGGCTTCCGCGTCGCCACCGCCGCCGACGGGCTGGAGGCGCTGGAGAAGGCCTTCGAGCTGCGGCCCGATGTCATCCTGATGGACCTCTCCCTGCCCGGCATCGACGGCTGGGAAGCCACGCGCCGCCTGAAGCAGGACGAGCGCACCCGCGACATCCCGGTCATCGCGCTGACCGCACACGCGCTGGCGAGCGCGCACGAGAAGGCCCGGGAGGTAGGCTGCAGCGCCGTGGTCACCAAGCCCTGTCTGCCGAGAGAGCTCGAGCAGGAGGTCCGGCGCCAGCTCGCGGCGACCACGAACACCGAGGGCAAACCCAGCCATGAGTAAAGCCGACAAGACGGAGCCCCGCAAGCGGGCCGCGAAGAAAGCACCGTTCTCCAAGCCGGCGAAGAAGGCCGGCAAGGCCTCGCCGGAAGGCAAGGGCGGCGCTCTGTTGCCGCTCCTCGATCCGCCCGAGGTGTCGCCGCCGCGCGCCGCCGTCTCGGAGCTGGTGCCCTTTCCGGACCCATCCTCCCGGACCAGTCGCAGCGGCAAGTACGTCTACTGCATCATCCAGACGGATGAGCCCCGCCGCTTTGGCGCCATCGGCATCGGCAGCGAGCCCGCCGAGGTGCACACGGTCAGCTACAAGGACATCGCCGCGGTGGTCTCCGACACGCCGCTCGAGGTCTACGATCCGACGCGCGAGAACGTGCTGGCGCACGAGCGGGTCAACGAAGCCGTGATGCGCGACTACACGGTCATCCCGATGTCGTTCAGCACGGTGTTCAAGACCTCCGAGGACATCGGCGAGCTGCTGCGCAGCGCCTACGAGGCCTTCCGTGACGTGCTGGTGAAGATGCAGGACAAGCTGGAGTTCGGCCTCAAGATTCTGTGGGAGCCCGAGACGATCATCCGCGAGATCGAGAAGGACGACGAGAACCTCCGCCTGCTGCGCCAGGAGATCTCGAACGAGAAAGGCTCCACCTACTTCGCCCGCATGCAGTACGGCCGGCTCGTGGACTCGCTGCTGCAGGAGCGCTCCGAGAAGCTGGTGGCGGAGATCTTCGACTCCCTGAGCACCGTCGCCGTGGCCTCGCGCACCAACAAGCCGATCGGCGACAAGATGATCCTCAACGCCGCCTTCCTGGTGGCCCGCGACCGCGAGCCGGACTTCGACGCCAAGGTCAAGGAGATCGACGCCCGCTACGAAAACCTGATCTTCAAGTACACCGGCCCCTGGCCGCCGTACAACTTCGTCAACATCCGCCTCAAGCTGGAGCGGGCCTCGGAAGTCGAATGATCATTCTCGACAACCTCCTGATCGGCGGCCTCCGCTTCGTCCTCGACAAGATCGCTTCGGTCGTCGACGACGAGATGAACGACGAGCAGTCGCTGCGCCAGGATCTGCTGGCGGCGCAGATGCAGCTCGAGCTGGGGGAGATGGACGAGGAGGAGTTCGTCGAGCTGGAGCGCGAGATCCTGGCCCGGCTGCGCGAGATCCGCGAAGAGCAGCAGGCGGGGGGAGCGGTCTCCCTGAGCGACGGCGGGGTGGCGGTGGACATCACGTACCGCGGGGACGAGAACGCGTAGGCTCCATCTCTTCGGCGGCAAGGGCGGCGTCGGCAAGACCACCTGCGCCGCGGCGGCCGCCCTCGCCGCCGCCGAATCCGGCCGGCGGGTGCTGGCCGTCTCCACCGATCCCGCCCACTCCCTGGGGGACGCGTTCCGCTCCCGCCTTTCCGAGGAACCCTTCACGATCCAGACGCGGCGCGGCACGCTCCTCGCCGCCGAGCTCGCCGCCGATTCCGCGCTCGGCCGCTGGCGGCGGGAGAACCGCTCCGCCCTGCGGGAGATCGCCGCGCGCGGCACCTACCTCGACGAGGAGGACGTGGAGCGCTTCCTCGACCTCGCCCTGCCCGGCGCCGACGAGCTGATCGCCTGGCTGGAGCTCGACCGACTCGCCCGCCAAGCCGCCTGCGACGAGGTGGTGGTCGACGCCGCGCCCACCGCCCATACCCTGCGCCTGCTGGCGAGCCCCAAGGCCCTGCGCGGATTCGCCGAGGTTCTGGATCGGCTGCTGGAGAGACACCGCCTGATGGCGGAGCGCTTCGGCGGCGCCAGGCGGCCGGACGCGAGCGCGGCGCTGATCGCCGATCTCGATAGCAAAGGACGGGAGATCGAAGAGCGGCTGCGCGATCCGCAACAGACTTCCCTGCGCTGGGTGATGCTGCCGGAGGCCCTCGCGCTGGCCGAGACCCTGGAGACCCTGACGGCGCTCGACGAGGCCGGCCTCTCGGTGAGCGAGGTGATCGTCAATCGGATTCTGCCGCCGGGAGACGACGCCTGCCCGCTCTGCCGCGAGCGCCGCCGCGCCGAAGCGGAGGTGATCGGCGAGATCCGGAAGGCGTTGGCGGAGCGGGAGCTCCGGTTCGTGCCGCAGGTGGAGGGCGAGCCGCGGGGTCGGGTGGCGTTGCGGAAGGTGGGGCGGTGGCTTGAGGCGTCCCCCGCCCGGCCCTCACTCCCCCAACCCCCTCTCTCCCGCCCCCTCCCTCCCACCCTCACCGGGAGAGAGGGGGCTTTGGGAACAGTCTCTTCTTTCCGTTCTCCCGGAGATCTTTCGTGGATCGACGACCTCGCCCCGCCGGGCCTCCGCCTTCTCTTCTTCGGGGGCAAGGGGGGCGTCGGCAAGACGACGTGCGCCGCGGCCTTCGCCCTGGCCCTTGCGGAACGACGGACCAGCGCCAGGATCCTGCTGCTCTCTACGGATCCTGCCCACTCCATCGCCGACGCGTTGGAGGTCCCTTTGGGAGAGGAGACGCGGTCCGTTCCCGGCGCGCCTCCCGGGCTGCGGGCTCGGGAGCTGGACGCCCGGCGCGCCTTTGCGGCCTGGCGCGAGAGGCATGGCGAGACCGTCGGCGAGGCCGTCGCGGCGTTCACCGCCGAGGGCTCCGGCGCCGCCGAGCTGGTGGACCTCTCGCCGCCGGGGCTCGACGAGCTGATCGCTCTCGCGGCCCTCCTCGACGCCGCCGTGGAAGGCGAGGAGGCCTGCGATCTCGTCATCGTAGACACTGCGCCCACCGGGCACGCTCTGCGACTGCTGGAGATGCCGGACCTCGCTCTCGCCTGGGATCACTACCTGCTCTCGCTCCTCCTCAAGTACCGCGAGGCCGTGGGGCTTGGCGACTTCGCCGCCGAGCTGGTCGAGCTCTCGCGCAGCCTCAAGCGTCTGCAAGCCCTGCTGCGCGATGCCGGACGAGCCCGATTTCTGGTGGTGACCCGCGCGGCCGAGCTGCCCCGCCGCGAAACGGCGCGGCTGCTGCGCGCCTTGCGCAAGCTCCGACTGGCCGTCCCGGCGGTGATCGTCAACGCCGTCGCGCCCGCGGGCTGCTCCCGTTGCGGCGGCGCTCCCGGCGAGCGGCAAGGACTGTGCCCCGAAGGGTGCGTTATCATGAACGCCCCCGCCGTGTTTCCGCCGCCCTGCGGTGTCGGGCGGCTCGCCGAGTGGGTGCGGACCTGGGAAACGACCACGGCATGAGCGAAGCGACCTACCTCTATTGCCTGGTGCGCGGCGCGCAACCGCCTGCTCTCGCCGCGGCTCCCGCCGGTCTCCCCGGCTGCTCTCCGCCGGCGGTGCTCGAAGTCGTCGAAGGCCTCTGGCTGGTGACCGCGCGGGCCCCCTTGCCGGCCTACGGGAGCGAGGAGATCGAGCGCCGTCTCTCCGACCTCGCCTGGGTTTCCGAGCGCGCCCTGGCGCACGAGGCCGTCGTCGAGCACTTCACGGGCGCGGACGCGGTGCTGCCGATGAAGCTCTTCACCCTCTTCGCCTCCGAGGAGCGCGCCCTGGCCCACGTGCGCGAGAGCCGCGAGCGCATCGAGCGGACGATGGAGCGGGTCGCCGGCTGCAGCGAGTGGGGAGTGCGGATCCTGCTCGACGAGGCCCGCGCTCGCGAGGCGCTCGCCGCGGAAGCCCGCGAGGAGAGCGGCGAGCCGACGGGGACCGCTTTCCTGCTGCGCAAGAAGAAGGAGCAGCAGGCTTCCCGCGATCTCGCCGGCCGGCTGCGCTCGGAGGCGGACGCCATCTTCGCCGAGCTGGCCGAGAGCGCGGCCGAAGCTGTGCGCCGCGAGCCCGCGGCGCCGCCGGAAGCCGGCGGCCGGCTGCTGCTCGACGCCGCCTTCCTGGTGCCCCGGCAGGAGGGCACGGACTTCGAGGCCGCCGTCGAGCGGTGCTCCGCCCGGGTCGCGCCGCGCGGCTGCGAGGTCGTCCTCAGCGGCCCCTGGCCTCCCTATCACTTCGCCGAGGCGGCGGAATGAGCCAGCCGGAAGCCCTGGAGCTGATCGACGGCAGCGAAGTCTCGCTGCTCGAGACCATCGATCACCTGCTCAATCAGGGCGTCGTCCTGACGGGCGACGTGGTCCTCGGCCTGGCCGGCATCGACCTCATCTATCTCCGTCTCTCCGTCCTGCTGTGCGCCGCCGATCGCATCCTGCCCAGGAGGAAGCCGGAGGCCGCCGAATGAGCTCTCTCCTCTACCTCTACGCGCTGGTCGACGAGGAGCCCGCGGATCCTCTCCCGCAGGGGATCGCCGGCGAGCCGCTCCGCCTTATTCCTCATGGCGGCATCGCGGCCGTGGTTGGCGAGGTCGGCAGCCGTCCGCGGCCCGAGCGCGAGGCGCTCCAGCGGCAGGACGCGGTGGTGCGCCGCCTCGCCGATCTCTTCGGTGCCCTCCTCCCTGCCCGCTTCGGCGAAGCCTTCGCGGACGAGGCCGCCCTCGCGGAGCGGCTCTCGCCGCGCGCCGGAGATCTCGCCGCCGCGCTCGTTCTCGTCCGCGGCTGCGTGCAGATGACTCTGCGCGTCTTCGGCGATCCCGAAACGATCTCTGAGACGGAGGCCGAGCTCCAAGGCGGCCCCGGGACGCGTTATCTGGAGACGCGGCGGCGGGAACGCGAAAGAGCCCACGCCCTTCCCGAAATCGATTCCCTCCGTCAGGACCTCCGGCCGCTGCTGCGGGCCGAGCGCATCGAGCGCCACGAGACCGGCCGGCTGCTGGGCACCGCATATCACCTTGTCTCTCGTGACGAGACCGGCGCCTATCTCGCGGTTTTGGAGAAGGCGAAAGAGATCGGCGGCCACCGCGTCGCCGCGAGCGGTCCGTGGCCGCCTTATGCCTTCGCTCCGGAGGCCTCGACGTGAGCCAGCACGAGGCGGTGCGCCTGGAGATCGAGGAGCTCGACGCCCTGCGCGCCGAAGTCGAGCGCCGGGCCGCCGCCGAGGCTCCGCGCTGGAACGCCGATCCGGAGGAGGTGCAGCGCTCCGTCGCCCGGCTCGTCCTCGCCCTCGTCGAGTTCCTGCGCAGGCTGATGGAGAAGCAGGCCATCCGGCGCATGGAAGCCGAGACCCTCACCCCCGAGGAGATCGAGAGCCTGGGCCTCGCCTTGATGCGGCTCGAAGAGACCCTGCACGACATCGCCGGCCGCTTCGGCCTCGACCCCGAGGAGCTGAATCTCGATCTGGGTCCGCTGGGAAGATTGATCTGAGGGCCTCATCCGTCCGCGCCTGGAGTCCGTAAACTCTAGCGATGAGCCTCCGCGTCCGTTTCGTCCTCGTTGTCCTTGCCGTCCTTCCCACGGCCCCGGCCGCCCGTGCCCACGAGCTCGGCAAGATCCAGGTCTACGCCACCTTCCTGAAGGACGGCACCTATCAGATCGAAGTGCCCGTCGACCCGGAGCATCTGACGCCCGGGGATGAGGGAGGCTCGGAGGGCGATACCCGCTACGGCGCCATCGCCGGATTGACGCCCGAGGCGGACCGCCGGTTCGGCAGGTTCCTCCGCAGCTTCGTGGACGGCGCCACGGTGTTCTTCGACCGCCGGCCCGTCGAGCCCAAGATCGCCATCGCGCCGCCGGATCCCGACGATCCTCCGGGCCGGATCACTCTGCGGCTCCACGGCCCAATCCCCGGCGGGTCCCGCATCTTCAACTGGCGGAACACGATGACCCTCGGCACCTACCCGCTGGTGCTGAAGATCGAGGGGGTCGAAGACTCGCTGTGGCAGTGGCTGGAGGGGGGCGCCACCAGTCCGCCCTTCTCCCTGGCGAAGGCGGTGGTGCCGCCCACCCGGGCGGAGGTCGTGCGCCTCTACCTGAAGCTCGGTTTCACCCACATCCTGCCGGCGGGACCGGACCACATCCTCTTCGTGCTGGGGATCTTCCTGCTCTCCCGGCGCCTGAAGCCGATCCTGCAGCAGGTGACCGCCTTCACGGTGGCGCACACCCTGACGTTGGGGCTCTCCATCTACGGCGTCGTCTCGCTGCCGGCCTCCATCGTCGAGCCGCTGATCGCCCTGTCGATCGTCTTCGTGGCGGTCGAGAACGTCCTCACCCCCGAGCTGCGTCCGTCGCGGCTCGCCCTCGTCTTCGTCTTCGGACTCCTCCACGGCCTGGGCTTCGCCGGCGTGCTCTCGCAGCTCGGCCTGCCGCGCTCGGAGTTCCTCACCGCGCTGCTCAGCTTCAACTGTGGCGTCGAAGGCGGCCAGCTCGCCGTGATCGGCCTCGCCCTCCTGCTCGTGGGTCTGCCCTTTCGCAACCAGGATTGGTACCGGCAGCGCGTGGTCTTCCCCGCCTCGTGCCTGATCGCGGCGGTAGGGTTGTACTGGTCGATTCAGCGGGTGTTTTTCTAGGTTTCCGAAGAATTCAGATCGATCACGACCCGGATTCAGGGTCCCCGGCCTTGAGAAGTCGCCGGTGCTCTGCTTAGCCAGTTTGCACCGAAGAGCGAACCAATGGCTTATCTATATCGTGCGCCGTTTCGACGAACGAGAAGTCGGTTGCTTCGCGGCTCCTTCAGGCCTCTCAGCAAGGCGGCCGGTAACGTACTTGTGCAGCACGCTGGCAATGAGCGTTTGGTACGGAACGCCCTCTTCGAGCGCCTTGACCTGGATGTCATTGAGATCGCCCGACGACAAGCGGATGTTGACGCGGCGGTCCTTGATGGCAGTGGCGCGAGCGGCTGCCTTGAGCCTGGCAAGCTCGGTCTTGGTTGCCACGGACTTCAGCTTTCCCTTTTCGAAGGCGCTGAGGACTTCGAGCTCGTAGTCGTCAATCTTCGGTATCGGTTTCCCCTTGTCCCAAGTAGTCCCGCGTCGCCTTCCTCTTCGAAGCCGGCGTCAGCATGATGCGGCAAAACCTGCGCCGGCGCTATCCGGACGCCAGCGAGCAGGAGATCAAAGCGCGTCTGGCGCAGTGGCTCCGGGAGCGGCCGGGAGCAGAGTACGGCGACTGTGAGGGCCGGCCCGTTCCCTGGCCTCGACCTCCGCGCTAGCCAGCGACCTTCTCCCGTTGACAATCCCCCCCTCCCTGCTATGATCCGATGGAATTCGTACCGATTCAGTCCTGTTTTAGGAATCGGGGGCGAAAGAGCGAGGGCCGGACGCATGATCCGCATCACCAAACAGACGGACTACGGGATCGTTCTCCTGACGCACCTGGCGGCGAATCCGGAGCACCAGTACAACGCTCCGGAGCTGGCCGCCGAGGCGCGCCTGCCGCTGCCGATGGTGAGCAAGATCCTCAAGCTGCTGGCGCGCGAGGGCCTCCTCGACTCCCACCGCGGCGTCAAGGGGGGCTACAGCCTGGCGCGGCAGCCGGAGGCGATCTCCATGGCGGAGATCATCGCCGCGCTGGAGGGTCCGATCGCCATTACCGAGTGCATCAGCGTCGAGGGCGATTGCTCCCACGAGCCGCTCTGCCCGGTGCGCAGCAACTGGCGCCGCATCAACCAGGCGGTGCGCACGGCGCTCGCCGGGATCACCCTCGCCGAGATGGCCCATCCCAAGCAGAAGCTGGTCAGCCTGGGGCAGGGCAGCGCGCTCGCGGGGATTCAGCTCCAGTAAGACATAGAGGGAATCGATGCAGACTCCGACCAACACCATCGAGCAGTTCGCGACGCAGGACTACAAGTTCGGCTTCATCACCGACGTCGAGCAGGATACCTTCCCGCCCGGGCTCAACGAGGACGTCATCCGCATGATCTCGGCGAAGAAGGAAGAGCCGGAGTGGATGCTCGAGTGGCGCCTCAAGGCCTACCGCCATTGGCTCACCATGGAGGAGCCGACGTGGGCGAACGTTCACTACGAGCCGATCGACTACCAGTCGATCGCCTATTACTCGGCGCCGAAGCCGAAGGGCTCCGGGCCGAAGAGCCTGGAGGAGGTGGATCCGGAGATCCTCGCCACGTACGAGAAGCTGGGCATCCCCCTGCGCGAGCGGGAGCTGCTCGCCGGTGTCGCGGTGGACGCGGTGTTCGACAGCGTGTCCGTGGCGACGACGTTCAAGGGGAAGCTCGCCGAGGTGGGCATCATCTTCTGCTCCTTCTCCGAGGCGGTGAAGAACCATCCCGAGCTGGTGCGCGAGTACATGGGCTCCGTGGTGCCGTACTCGGACAACTTCTTCGCCACCCTCAACTCGGCGGTGTTCTCCGACGGCTCGTTCGTCTACGTGCCGAAGGGGGTGCGCTGCCCGATGGAGCTCTCCACCTACTTCCGCATCAACGCCCGCAACACGGGGCAGTTCGAGCGCACGCTGATCATCGCCGACGAGGGAGCCTACGTCTCCTATCTGGAGGGCTGCACGGCGCCGATGCGCGACGAGAACCAGCTTCACGCCGCGGTGGTCGAGCTGGTGGCCCTCAAGGACGCGACGATCAAATACTCGACGGTGCAGAACTGGTATCCGGGCGACGAGCACGGCCGCGGCGGCATCTACAACTTCGTCACCAAGCGCGGCAAGTGCGAGGGAGCGAACGCGAAGATCTCGTGGACGCAGGTGGAGACCGGCTCGGCGATCACCTGGAAGTACCCGAGCGTCATCCTCAAGGGGGACAACTCGGTCGGCGAGTTCTACTCGGTGGCCCTCACCAAGGGCTACCAACAGGCGGACACCGGCACCAAGATGATCCACATCGGCAAGAACACCAAGAGCAACATCGTCTCCAAGGGCATCTCGGCCGGCCACGGACAGAACACCTACCGCGGCCAGGTGAAGATCCTGAAAGGTGCCGACAACGCGCGCAACTTCTCGCAGTGCGATTCGATGCTGATCGGCGACCAGTGCGGCGCGCACACGTTCCCTTACATCGACGTGCAGAACCCGCTGGCGCGCATGGAGCACGAGGCCACCACCTCGAAGATCGGCGAGGACCAGATCTTCTACTGCAAATCGCGCGGCATTTCCACCGAGGACGCCGTATCGATGATCGTCAATGGCTTTTGCAAGGAGGTCTTCCGCGAGCTGCCGATGGAGTTCGCCGTCGAGGCCCAGAAGCTGCTGGCGGTGAACCTGGAGGGGAGCGTCGGGTAAATCCCCCGCTCCTCCGCTCATTTCAAATCGGAAAACCTATGCTTGAGATAAAAAACCTGCGTGCGTCGGTGGAGGGCAACGAGATCCTGCGCGGGATCGACTTGCACATCAACAACGGCGAGGTCCACGCCATCATGGGACCGAACGGCTCGGGCAAGAGCACGCTCGCCCGCGTGCTGGCCGGCCAGGAAGCCTACGAGGTGACGCAGGGCCAGGTGCTCTTCGACGGCAAGGACCTGCTGGACATGGACCCCGAGGAGCGCGCCCGCGAGGGCGTCTTCATGGCTTTCCAGTACCCGGTGGAGATCCCCGGCGTGAGCAACACCTACTTCCTCAAGGCGGCGCTCAACGCCGTGCGCAAGCACCGCGGCCTGCCGGAGATGGACGCCCTGGAGTTCCTAACCCTGGTGCGGCAGAAGATGAAGCTGGTGCACATGGAGGAGAGCCTCCTGACCCGGCCGGTCAACGAGGGCTTCTCCGGCGGCGAGAAGAAGCGCAACGAGATCTTCCACATGGCCGTGCTCGAGCCGCGCATGTGCATCCTCGACGAGACGGACTCCGGGCTCGACATCGACGCCCTGCGCATCGTCGCCGACGGCGTCAACTCCCTGCGCTCCAAGGACCGTTCCTTCCTGGTGATCACCCATTACCAGCGGCTGCTCAACTTCATCGTGCCGGACTTCGTGCACGTGCTGGTGGACGGCCAGATCGTGCGCTCGGGCGGCAAGGAACTGGCCCTGGAGCTCGAAGAGAAGGGTTACTCCTGGCTCGAGGGCATGGCGCCGGAGCGGCCGGCCCCGCAGACACCGCAGCCGGTGGGAGCGTGAAGAGGGACGCCATGCCTGCGACGACGGAGATTCGTGAAAACACGTTGACGGGCGCCGCCGGCTATCTCGCCGAGTTCGAGCGCTTCCAACGCGAGCGGCCGGCCGGCGAGCCGGCGGCGGTGCAGGCGCTGCGCCGCCTGGCGATCGAGCGCTTCGCCGCCCTCGGCTTTCCCTCCTCCCGTCAGGAGGAGTGGCGGCAGACCAACGTGGCCCCGATCGCCCAGGGCACCTTCCAGCGGCCGGAGAGCGATCCCGAAGCGGTGCAGGCGGCGCAGATCGCGCCTTACGATTTCGCCGCCGCGGCGCGGCTGGTGTTCGTGGACGGGCGCTTCTCGGCCCGCCTCTCCTCCCTGGACGGCCTCCCCGGCGGGACGATCGCGACGAGCCTGGCGCAGGCCCTGGCGCGCGCGCCGGAGAAGGTCGAGCCCTGGCTCGGGCAGCTCGCCAGCTTCGAGAACCATCCCTTCGTGGCGCTGAACACGGCGTTCCTGCGCGACGGCGCTTTCGTCTGGGTGCCGCAGAACGCGGTGGCGGGGCCGATCCACCTGCTCTTCCTCTCCTCGCCCGAGAACGGCCGCGGCACCGTGTCGTTCCCGCGCAACCTGATCGTGACGGGCGAGGGCAGCCAGCTCACCGTGGTGGAGACCTACGCCGGCACCGGCAGCTACTTCAACTGTCCGGTGACGGAGCTCGCGGTGGGAGCGAACTCGGTGGTGGATCACTACAAGGTGCAGCGCGAGAGCCGCGACGCCTTTCACATGGCGACGTTCCAGCTCCACGGCAGCCGCGACAGCGTGCCCAGCTCGCACTCGATCTCCCTCGGCGGCGCCCTGGTGCGCAACGACGTCAACGCCGTGCTCGACGGCGAGGGGATCGATTGCATCCTCAACGGCCTCTACCTGCTGGATGGCAGCCAGTTCGTGGACAACCACATGCGGGTGGAGCACGCCAAGCCCCACTGCGCGAGCCACGAGCTGTACAAGGGCGTGCTCGACGGCAAGGCGCGGTCGATCTTCAACGGCCTCATCCACGTCCACAAGGGAGCGCAGAAGACCGACGCCAAGCAGTCGAACCGCAACCTGCTGCTGTCGCGCGACGCGGTGGCCAACTCCAACCCGCAGCTCGAGATCTACGCCGACGACGTCAAGTGCACCCACGGCTCGACGGTCGGCCAGCTCGACGACGACGCCATCTTCTATCTCCGTTCGCGCGGCATCGGCGCCGAGGCGGCGCGCAGCCTGCTGACCTACGCCTTCGCGAGCGACATCGTGGAGCGCATCAAGGTCGAGCCGGTGCGCCGGGACCTCGAGGAGTTCCTTTTCGCCCGCCTGCCCAAGGGCGAGGTGGTGCGGCAGGCGGTGTAAGGAGGCGGCGTGATCGCTGCGACTCTCCACGAACGGACAGCCTCCCCCGCCTACGACCTCGCGCGGGTCCGCGCGGATTTCCCCATCCTCTCCACGACCGTCGCCGGCCGGCCGCTCGTCTACCTCGACAACGCCGCCTCCGCGCAGAAGCCGCGCGCGGTGCTGGAGGCGATCGCCGGCTGCTATGGCGGCTACTACGCCAACGTCGAGCGCGGGGTCCATACTCTCTCCCAGCTCTCGACCGAGGCCCGCGAGCGGGCGCGCGAGACCGTGCGCCGCTTCCTCAACGCGCCGAGCGTCCACGAGGTGGTCTTCGTGCGCGGCACCACC
Source organism: Thermoanaerobaculia bacterium (assembly GCA_044868005.1). Taxonomy (GTDB): domain Bacteria; phylum Acidobacteriota; class Thermoanaerobaculia; order Multivoradales; family UBA5704; genus DATARR01. The sequence continues at coordinate 58,520 of JBIOVX010000051.1, forward strand.
GAGGCGATCAACCTCGTGGCCGCGAGCTGGGGGCGGAAGAACGTCGGACCCGGCGACGAGGTGCTCGTCACCGGCCTCGAGCACCATTCGAACATCGTTCCCTGGGTGATGCTCTGCGAAGAGCGCGGGGCGGTGCTGCGCGCCGCGCCGCTCGACGACCGCGGCGAGGTGCGCCGCGACGAATTCGAGCGGCTGCTCTCTCCCCGCACCCGCATCGTGGCGCTCGCGCACGTCTCGAACGCTCTCGGCACCGTCAATCCCGTGCGCGAGATGGCTGCGCTCGCCCACCGCGCCGGCGCTGTCGTGGTGGTGGACGGCGCCCAGGCGGCGCCCCACCTGACGGTCGACGTCCAGGCGCTGGGCTGCGACTTCTACGCCTTCTCCGGCCACAAGGTCTACGGGCCGAGCGGCATCGGCGCGCTCTGGGGCCGCGGGGAGCTGCTGGCGGAGATGCCGCCATGGCAGGGCGGCGGCGGCATGATCCGCACCGTCACCTTCGGCGAGGTCACCTACGCGCCGCCGCCCCACCGCTTCGAGGCGGGGACGCCGTTCATCGAAGGCGCCATCGGCCTCGCCGCGGCGCTGGAGTACCTGGAAGCGCTCGGCCGGCCCGCGGTCCTGGCCTGGGAGACCGAGCTGCTCGCCCTCGCCACGGAGCGCCTCGCCAAGGTCCCCGGCCTCACCGTCATCGGCACGGCGCGGGAGAAGGCGGCGGTGCTCTCCTTCAGCATGGACGGCATCCATCCGCACGACGTGGGGACGGTGCTCGACCGCGAGGGCATCGCCGTGCGCGCCGGCCACCACTGCGCCCAGCCGGTGATGGAGCGCTTCGGCGTGCCGGCCACCACGCGCGCCTCCTTCGCGCTCTACAACACCCCGCAGGAGGTCGAGGCCCTGGCCGCCGCCCTGCAGCGGGCGCGGGAGCTGTTCGGATGAGCGAGCTGCGCGACCTTTACCAGGAGGTCATCCTCGACCACAACCGGCGGCCCCGCAACTTCGGTCCCCTGCCGGAGGCGAACCGCCAGGCCGAGGGGTACAACCCGCTCTGCGGCGACAAGGTCACGGTGTTCCTCGACGTGGAGGACGGCCGCATCGCCGGCGTCAGCTTCCAGGGCTCCGGCTGCGCCATCTCCACCGCCTCGGCTTCGCTGATGACCGAGGCGCTCGCGGGCCGCACCGTCGCCGAGGCGCGCGAGCTGTTCCAGGATTTTCACGACCTGGTCACCACGGGAGCGGGCGAGGGCTCGCCGGAGCTCGGCAAGCTCACCGTCTTCGGCGGCGTGCGCGAGTTTCCCATGCGGGTCAAATGCGCCACCCTGGCGTGGCACACTTTGCTCGCGGCGCTGGAAGCGAAGGACCAGCCCGTCTCCACGGAATAGACTCGGGAAGGAGCTCTCCTCATGGATCAGGAATCCACCAATCCCTCCGCCACCGCCGCTGCCGCCGATCCTTCCGACCTCGAGAACGGCATCGTCGAAGCGCTGAAGACCGTCTTCGATCCCGAGATCCCGGTCGACATCTACGAGCTGGGCCTGATCTACGACATCGACATCCAGGAGGATGGCGCCGTCAAGGTCAAGATGACCCTCACCGCTCCCGGCTGCCCGGTGGCCGGCTCGCTGCCCATCGAAGTGAAGAACAAGGTGGAGAGCGTCTCCGGCGTCGCCTCGGCCGACGTGGAGCTGGTCTGGGATCCGGCCTGGAACCCTTCCATGATGTCGGAAGCGGCGCGCCTGCAGCTCGGAATGTTCTGACCGGACCTGGATCGAAACCTGCATATCCTCCCGCCAACGGCGGCGTGGTCGGAGGGGTATCAGGGCTCGGCGCCACCGTTTCCGGACGAGAATCCCAAGGAAGAAATCCCTTATGCGCACAAATCCTACGAATGCCCCGGCAGTAAGACCGGTGGAAGATCTACGTCCCGGGGAAGTCAAAAATGCCGCGCGGGCCGCGGAGACCCGGCGGCTGACGCGGCAGAGCGAAGAGCTGCCGGTGCTGGCGCAGAACATGGACGCCATGGGCCGGCTGGCGGGCGGCATCGCCCACGTGTTCAACAATCTGCTCACTGCCATCGCCATGGAGACCGAGCTGGCGCTGGCGTGCCTCACCACGGAAGATGCGGCGCGCAAACACCTGCGGGAGGTCGAGAAGGTCGGCCAGCGGGGTGCCGCTCTGGCGCGCCAGCTCCTCGCCTTCAGCGGTCGGCAGGTGCTTCATCCCAAGGTCGTCCAGCTCAATCACCTGCTCACCGGCATGGAAGAACGCGTCCGGCGGTTCCTCGGCGGCGAGATCGAGCTGAGGATGGAGCTCCAACCCGAGCTCGACCGGGTCTCCGTGGACCCGGATCAGTTCGAGCAGGTGGTGATGAACCTGGTCTCCAACGCCCGCGACGCCATGGTCGAGGGCGGCCGGCTGGTGCTGGAGACGATGACCGAGGACGTCGCCGCCCACCAGCGGGCTCATCCCTTGCGTGGCAAGCCCGGCCGCTACGTGCTCCTCAAGGTGAGCGACACCGGGCCGGGCATGCGGGAGGATGTGCGCCGGCACGCCTTCGAGCCCTTCTTCAGCACCAAGGGCGGCATGGAGATCACCGGCCTCGGGCTCTCCACCGCCTACGGCATCGTCGTCCAGAGCGGCGGCCTGATCGTCGCCGACAGTGAACCGGGCAGCGGCGCGCGCTTCCATATCTATCTCCCCGCCGCCGAGCCGGTCGCCAACGCCGAAGGCGCCGGCCACGAGAACGACGGCCGCGTGTGGGAGACCCTGATGATCGTCGAGGACGAGGAGAACGTCCGCAAGCCGCTGGTGCAGATCCTCACCAGCCGCGGCTACAACGTGCTGGAAGCCGCCGACGCCGCCGAGGCCGTGCAGATCAGCCAGAGCCATCCGGGGCCGATCCACCTCATGGTGACGGACATCCTGATGGACGGCATGAGCGGCGTCGAGCTCGCCGAGCGCCTGTCCTTCAAGCGCCCCGAGATGCGGGTGCTCTTCGCCACCGGCTATCCGGCCGGCCTCACCGAGGGCACCCACATCGCGAGCGACAACGCCCCGCTGCTCAAGAAACCCTTCAGCGGCCGCGAGCTGGCCGCCAAGGTGCGCGAGGTTCTGGAGAGCGGGGACTAGAAGCGCGGTTCAAGGCTCCTTGCCGGTTGAACTGGTCTGCCCTGCGAAGCCTCACCCCCTGTCCCCCTCTCCCTGACGGGCGAGGGGGGACGCATGCATAGGAGCCTTGCTG
>JBIOVX010000052.1:0-12720 GCA_044868005.1 Thermoanaerobaculia bacterium
AAAAACCCCCGGGCGGGGTCCTACAGTCGTTTTCGTCCTTGGTGTCCTTTTGGTCGTTTTCCTCGCCGCCGGCTGCCGACAGAACATGCACAACCAGAACAAGGTGAAGCCGCTGGGGCCCGGCGCCTTCTTCACCGACGGCCAGGGCGCGCGGCCGATTCCTGCTCACACCGTCCCGCGCGGCGATGCGCGCGTGGGTGTCGCTTACAGCGGTCTCGACGAGGCCAACAAGCCCGTGGACCGCATGCCGATGCCGCTCACGCGCGAGCTGCTGCGGCGCGGCCGGGAGCGCTACGACATCTTCTGCTCTCCCTGCCACGGCCGGCTGGGCACGGGCCGCGGCATGATCGTGCGCCGCGGCTACAAGCAGCCGACCTCGTACCACATCGAGCGGCTGCGCAACGCTCCGGTCGGCTACTTCGTCAACGTCATGACCGAGGGCTTCGGCGTCATGCCGAGCTACGCGCCGCAGGTGCCGGTCGAGGACCGCTGGGCGATCGCCGCCTACATCCGCGCCCTGCAATACAGCCAGAACGCGCGCCTGGCGGACCTCAGCCCGCAGGCCCGCCAACGCGTCGAGGCCGATCTGGCGAAGCCCGCGCCGCCTCCGAGCGAGATGCCATGACGACCGAAAGCCTCCACCGCGCCGGCGCTCCGGCCTACGCCGCTCCGGCCGACGTCGACCGCGTGCAGCGACTCGGGCTCATCGCCGGCGTCGTCGGCGCGGTCCTCTGCCTGCTCGGGCTCTTCCTCTCGCCGGCCTACTTCTTCCGCGCCTGGCTGGTGGGCTGGGTCTTCTGGATGGGCGTCACCCTCGGCTGCCTGGCGATCTTCATGCTCCACCACATGACGCGCGGCGCCTGGGGCCTGGTGGTGCGGCGGGTTCTGGAGGCCGCGTCCCGCACGCTGCCGGTGCTCCTCGTTCTCTTCCTGCCCATCGTCTTCGGCATGCGCGAGCTCTACGAGTGGGCGCGCCCCGAGGTGGTGCGCGGCGACGAGATCCTGCGGCACAAAGAGGCGTACCTCAACCTGCCGTTCTTCTTCGCCCGGCTGATCTTTTACTTCCTCCTCTGGGGAGGCTTCGCCTGGATTCTCAACCGCATGTCGCTGCGCCAGGACCGCGAGCCCGATCCGGGCCTGACGCGGCGCATGCAGTACATCTCCGCCTTCGGCATCGTCGGCTACTGCCTGGCGGTGACGTTCGCGGCCGTGGATTGGCTGATGTCGCTCCAGCCGCACTGGTTCTCGACCATTTACGGCGTCTATCTGATGGGCAGCCAGGGGCTCTCGGCGCTCGCCTTCCTGATCGTCGTGGCGCTGTTCCTCTCCCGCCGCGAGCCGCTGGCGGGAGTGATCCAGCCGCGCCACTTCCACGACTGGGGCAAGCTGCTCTTCGCCTTCGTGATGCTATGGGCGTACTTCTCCTTCTCGCAGTTCCTCATCACCTGGGCGGGCAACCTGCCGGAGGAGATCTCCTTCTTTCTCCCGCGCATCCGAGGCGGGTGGGGCATTCTGGCGCTGGCCATCGCCGTCTTCCAGTTCGCTCTCCCCTTCGGTCTGCTGCTGTCGCGCGACTTGAAGCGCGACGCCCGGCGCCTCGCCGCGGTGGCCCTGCTCATCCTGGTGATGCGCTGGCTCGACCTGCTGTGGCAGGTGGAGCCGGCGTTCCCTGCGGCGGAGCGGTCGGTCGGCATGTACTGGCTCTACCTCGTGGCGCCGCTGACGATCGGCGGCGTATGGCTCTTCTTCTTCGTGCGCGAGCTGAAGAAGCGGCCGTTGCTGCCGGTGAACGATCCTTACCTGGCGGAGGCGATCGCCCATGAGCACTGACCGGCGCGACCCTGCGGAGCTCCACGAGCCGACCGGCAGCGGCTCGGGCGTGGGCCACGGCGCGACCGCGCACTCGCCCGACCTGGCGGAGTTCGACCGCGAGATCGACGTCCGCGGCATCCTCTGGACGGGGATCTTCCTGGTGGCCCTGGCGCTGCTGGCGCACCTGCTCATGTGGTGGCTGCTGCGCGGCTTCAGCCGCTTCGACGAGAAGCGCGACGTGCGCCTGACGCCGATCGAGGCCGCGAGCCCGCAGAAGCCGCCGCCGGAGCCGCGCCTGCAGGTCAACCCCAACGAGGACATGCGCCTCCTGCGCGAGGAGGAGGACCGGCTCCTCGGCCACGCCGGCTGGGTGAACCAACAGCAGGGCATCGTGCGCCTGCCGGTGGAGGTGGCGATGGAGGAGATTCTTTCCAAAGGTGTTTCGGCGACTCAACCGGCCAGCCCTGCGCAGCCCTCACCTCCCCAGCCCTCCTCTCCCGAGGGGAGAGGAGGGAGCGGACAATGAGATCCGACCCGATGCGTCCGCTCGCCGCCGTCCTCCTGCTCCTCGCCACCGGCCAGGCCCGCGCCAACTCCGTCGTGCCCAGCAACGCCATGCCGGGGCCGCTAAAGGAGGTGCGCTACGAGCAGCGGCTGGGCGAGCAGGTGCCGCCCGGGCTCGCCTTCCGCGACGAGGCGGGCCGGCCGGTGAAGCTGGGCGACTACTTCGGCCGGCGGCCCGTCCTCCTCGTGCTCGCCTACTACCACTGCCCGATGCTGTGCGATCTGGTGCTGCAGGGCGTCGAGACCGGCTTGAAGCCGCTGTCCCTCGTGCCCGGAAAGGACTTCGACGTGGTTGTGGCGAGCATCGACGCGAAGGAGACGCCGGCGCTGGCCGCGGCGAAGAAGCGGGAGATCCTGGCGCGCTACGGCCGGCCGGGCAGCGCGGCGGGATGGCACTTCCTCACCGGCCCGCAGCCGTCCATCGAGCGGCTCGCCCACGCCGCCGGGTTCCGCTACGTCTATGACCCGCAGAGCAACCAGTTCGCGCACGCCGCCGGCATCGTCATCCTCACTCCCGGCGGGCGCGTCTCGCGCTATCTCTTCGGCGTCGAGTATCCGTCGCGCGACGTGCGCCTGGCGCTGATCGAGTCGGCCGGCGGCAAGGTCGGCGGCCTGGTCGACCAGGTCCTCCTCTACTGCTTTCATTACGATCCGGCGATCGGCCGCTACAGCGCCGCCACCCTGAACATCGTGCGGCTGGCCGCGGTCGCCACCGTGGCCGGCCTCGTCCTGTTGATCGTCCTCCTGCGGCGTCGGGAGCCCGTCCTGACATGAAATCGTCGTTCCCTCTCTTTCCCGACTCGGCCTCCGCCCTCTCCGGCGAGGTCGACCTGCTGTTCATCGTCTGGTGCGTGATCAGCGTCTTCTTCACCATCCTCATCGCCGGCCTCATCCTCTACTTCATGACCCGCTACCGCCGGCGCCATCCGGAGGACGTGGGAGAGAACGAGCGGGCGGCGATGTGGCTGGAGGTCGGCTGGTCGGTGGTGCCGCTGGTGATCATGCTGGCGATGTTCGCCTGGGGCACGCGGGTGTTCTTCCGCCTCTACCGGCCGCCGAAGGACGCCGTGCAGTTCTACGCCTACGGCAAGCAATGGATGTGGAAGATCCAGCATCCGGGCGGCCAGCGGGAGATCAACACGATGCACGTGCCGGTCGACCAGCCGATCCGGGTGGAGCTGGCCTCGGAGGACGTCATCCACAGCTTCTACATCCCGGCTTTCCGCGTCAAGCAGGACGCCGTGCCCGGGCGCCGCACCTCGATCTGGTTCCAGGCGACGAAACCGGGCACCTACCACCTGTTCTGCGCCGAGTACTGCGGCACCGAGCACTCGCGGATGATCGGCAGCGTCGTCGTCCTGGAAGCGCAGGACTACGAGTCCTGGCTCGCCGGCGGCGTCGCCGGCAAATCGATGGTGGCCTCCGGCGCCGAGCTCTTCCAGTCGTTCGCCTGCGTGACCTGCCACCGCGCCGGCGCCACCGGGCGTATCGCGCGCGGTCCGGCTCTCGAGGGGCTGTACAACCGCCAGGTCAAGCTCGCCGACGGCCGCACGCTGATCGCCGACGATGACTATCTCCGCGAGTCGATCCTCACCCCCACGGCCAAGGTCGTCGCCGGCTGGGAGCCCGTCATGCCGACCTTTCAAGGACAGGTGAGCGAGGAGCAGCTCACCGGGCTCATCGCCTACATCCGCTCGCTCGGACCGATCGGCAGCGCGCCGGCCGGCGGCACGGGTGGACCGGTAGATGCCGGCGCACCGCAGGCCGCGGAGGCGGCGGCCCCGCAGAATCGAGAGCAGCCATGAACACGAGCGCGTCCCCCGCCCCGACCACGGCCGAGACCGGCTTCGAGCGGCCGAATTACCTCAACGCCGCCTACGGCGTGCGGTCGTGGCTGCTGACCCGCGATCACAAGCGGATCGCCATCCTCTACCTGGTCTCGGTGACCATCTTCTTCGCCCTGGGGAGCCTCTTCGCCGCAATCGTCCGTCTGGAGCTGCTGACGCCCGAAGGCGACCTCATGGGGCCGGACACCTACAACCGCGTGTTCACCATGCACGGCGTCGTCATGGTCTTCTTCTTCCTCATCCCCGCCATTCCCGCGGTGCTGGGCAACTTCCTGGTGCCGCTGATGATCGGGGCCAAGGACCTGGCGATGCCGAAGCTCAACCTCGCGAGCTGGTACGTCTACAACATCGGCGCCGCCTTCACCCTGTGGGCCATCGCCAACGGCGGCGTCGACACCGGCTGGACGTTCTACACGCCGTTCTCCACCAACTACTCGAACACCTACGTGATCTCGACGGCCCTCGGCGTCTTCATCACCGGCTTCTCGTCGATCTTCACCGGCCTCAATTTCATCGTCACCATCCACCGCATGCGGGCGCCGGGGCTCACCTGGTTCCGGCTGCCGCTCTTCATCTGGTCGCACTACGCCACCAGCCTGATCATCGTCCTCGGCACGCCGGTCATCGCCATCACCATCCTGCTGGTGGCGGCGGAGCGGCTGCTGCACCTCGGCGTCTTCGATCCCAAGCTGGGCGGCGATCCGATCCTCTTCCAGCACCTGTTCTGGTTCTACTCTCATCCGGCGGTCTACATCATGATCCTGCCGGCCATGGGCGTGATCAGCGAGCTGGTGGCCGCCTTCGCGCGCAAGCGCATCTTCGGCTACAAGTTCGTGGCCTTCGCCAGCGTCGGCATCGCCGTGCTCGGCTTTCTGGTGTGGGGCCACCACATGTTCGTCTCCGGCGAATCCCTCTATGCCGCGACGATCTTCTCGGTGCTCTCCATGCTGGTGGCCGTGCCCTCGGCGATCAAGGTCTTCAACTGGACGGCGACGCTCTACGAGGGCTCGATCTCCTACGAGACGCCCATGCTCTACGCCCTGGGCTTCATCGGCCTCTTCACCATCGGCGGCCTGACCGGCGTCATGGTGGCGACGCTCGGCATCGACGTCCACGTGCACGACACCTACTTCATCGTCGCCCACTTCCACTACATCATGGTGGGCGGCACCATCATGGGCTACCTCGGCGGGCTCCACTACTGGTGGCCCAAGATCTCCGGCAAGCTCTACCCGAACTTCCTCTCGCGGCTCTCGGCGCTGCTGGTGTTCGTCGGCTTCAACCTGACGTTCGCGCCGCAGTTCGTGCTCGGCTACCTCGGCATGCCGCGCCGCTACTGGTCGTACCCGCCGGAGTTCCAGGTGCTCAACGTGCTCTCCACCGCCGGCGCCTCCATCCTCGGCGTCGGCTACATGCTGCCGCTCGTCTACTTCATCTGGTCCATGCGCTACGGCAAAGCGAGCGGCGACAATCCCTGGGGCGCCGTGGGGCTCGAGTGGGACACCAGCTCGCCGCCGCCGACGGAGAACTTCTACACCATGCCGGTGGTGACGCACGGCCCCTACGAGTACAACCGCGAGGAGGTCCACAACCGCTTGACGCAGGAGGCGACCCTTGGCTAGCAGTCCGCTCGCGGCAGAGCACGGGCACGGCGCGGTGCATCATCCCTCGCTGGCCCACCAATTCGACACGCTCGAGCAGCAGAAGGAGTCCTCGACGCTCGGCATGTGGCTCTTCCTGGTCACCGAGATCATGTTCTTCGGCGGCCTCTTCCTGGCGTACGTGATCTACCGCAGCCGCTTCCCTGAAGCTTTCTCGGCGGCGAGCCACACGCTGAACGTCGTCATGGGAGGCATCAACACGGCCGTGCTCATCGGCAGCAGCTTGACCATGGCGCTCGCCATCTGGGCGGCGCAGGTGAACTGGCGCAAGGGCATCGTCCTCTTCCTGCTGCTGACGATCGCTCTGGGCTCGACCTTCCTCGGCATCAAGTACTTCGAGTACAAAGAGAAGTTCGTGCACCACCACGTGCCGGGGCCGAGCTTCCATTTCGAGGATCCGCACGTGCAGAAAGAGCACGCCGAGATCTTCTTCTCCCTCTACTTCATCATGACCGGCCTGCACGCCACGCACATGATCATCGGCATCGTCGTGCTCGCCGTGCTGGCGGTCCTGGCGTGGAAGGGAAAGTACGATTCCTCCTACTACAACCCGCTGGAGATGACCGGCCTCTACTGGCACTTCGTGGACATCGTATGGATCTTCCTCTTCCCCTTGCTCTACCTGCTGGGCGCACACGCCCGCTGACGCGAGGAGAGATCACGCATGGCTGAGCACGTAACCTCGCGCAAGATCTACTTCCTGGTGTTCGGGGCGCTGATGGTCCTCACCCTCGTCACCTGGCTGGTGGCCCAGGTGGACCTCGGCTGGGCGAACGACGTCGTGGCGCTGACCATCGCGGTCGTCAAGGCCCTGCTGGTGCTCCTCTTCTTCATGCACGTGCGCTACAGCACCCGCATGACCATCCTCACCGCCACGGCGGGCTTTTTCTGGCTGGCCATCCTGATCGGGATCACGCTGGTCGACTACGCGAGCCGCGGCAGCTCCTTGCTGCCGGTGCCGGGGAAGTAAAGCCAAGCCCGGAACACGGTCCTCCGGGTCGTGTGCGAGTTCTTCCGGACCCGGAACACGATGCTCCGGACCGCGGGCACGATGTTCTGGGCCCGGAACACGTCGCTCCGGGTCCGGAACACGTCGTTCTGAGCCCGGAACACGTTGTTTTGGACCCGGAACAAGGTGTTCCGGACCGCGGGCACCGTGTTCCGCCTCCCGTGCGACGTGTTCCGGACCGCGGAGACCGTGTTCCGCCTCCGTACGGACGTGCTCCGGCCTGCGGAGACCGTATTCCGCCTCCCTGCGACGTGCTCCGGACCGCGGGCGACGTGCTCCGGGCACGCGGGCGACGTGTTCCGCTCTCCGTGCGTAATGCGACGGGCGCCGGTGCACAGCTCCCGCGTGAATTGCTTGTGCGCGCCGGTGCCGGGCTCCTCCCTCGTGGCCGACCCTTCTGATAGCGAGCGTCGGAGCCGGTTTGACGGCGCCTTCGTGACGGCCTAGCATTCAGCCATGATCGCGAGCGGAAACAGACTGCTGACGCTCTTGGAAGATCTGGAGGACGCCGAAGAAATCCGCCGTCTTCGCGAGGCTGGCGAGGACGAGCAGGCTCTCCCATGGGAGCAGGCCAAAGAGGAGCTCCGCAGGCAGCTCTATGAAGAAGGTTAAACCGTCGGGAGTTGATCTCCGTCCGGAATACAAGCGATCCGATTTTGGCAGGCTCGTGTGCGGGAAGTACGTCGGGCGGCTGAAGAAGGGGTCAAACGTGGTGATTCTGGATCCCCGAGTAGCGCGGGCTTTCCCCACCTCCGAGGCGGAACGAAGCTCTGTTGTCGTTGCTCGATCTCGCGAAGAAGTCGGTACGCCGCGGCTAACGTAGCTTGCCCCGCTCGATCGGTCCTTTGACTATGCAGCCGAGAGCCGCTTGACTCGAAGCGTAGCGCGCTTCTTCTCCGCCCGCCAGAGATCATACTGGACCTGCTGATTGAGCCAGCTTTCAGCCGTGGTGTCGAAGGCCAGGGAAAAGGCGCACAGCCATCTCGGGACTGATTCCCACACGCCCGTTGACGATCCCCGACAGCGTCTTGCGGCTGACGCCCAGCGCCCTGGCCGCATCGCTGACCGTCAAGCCGAGCGGCTCCAGACAGAGACCTCAGCACCTCACCCGGATGCGGTGGATTGTGCATTCTCATCGTCCGTACCTCAGTGGTAGTCCTCGTAGTCGACTCCCTCGACATCCCTGTCGACGAACACGAAAGTCACTCGCCAATTGCCACTCACGCTGACTGCCCACGTCCCCCGACGGTCCCCTTTGAGCTGATGCAGGCGGAGCCCCGGCAGGTTCGCATGCCGGGCCTGATCTTGGACGTCATTCCGGTGCTGAAGAAAAGTTCCAACCCCGTTCCAGCACCCGCGGATCTCTACCTCTCTGCTCTAACCCGCACCTTCACAGGTTACAGCTGGAGAAAAGATTCAGCCTTTCGGTCCTGCCACTGTCCTGGCGTAAGACCCCTTTACCGTCCTCGGTGCTAAAGAAATCGCCAGTTTATTCTACCGCACTGTAAACCGCAGCTAGCTAGAGGAAACTCATAAGAAGCGGTAGACCAGTTTTAGCTATCTCTCTCCAGTCGACCTTTCCCTTTCCTTGGGTCGCTACTTCGAGGACCTTCGTGACACCGGATTTCTGCTCAGGGGAGAGTCCCTTTTCTTGTGGATCGAGGCGCACTCCGATTTCAAAGTCTGCCGTGATTGGCTTCTGATTCTCGTCTTCCATGATTGCTCGTAACTGAAGTGAGCGCTGCTTGCCTTTATCGGTCTCCTGCTCGAGCTGAGCAAGCGCGTTAGCACCTACGCTGATAGTTATCGCGTCGTCTGATATGCTCTGTTTTAGAGCACTAACAACTTGATATTCGGTCTCACTAATTCGCAGCTCAACACGTGCGGCAGCCGGCTTGCGTGTGGCTTGCCAGCGGAGTTCAACTTTCGTCGGAGTCACAACGAACCCAAAGCCACCTCGAAACTGTAGAGGTATCGGTAGCGACGGCGTAAAGAACTTCTGGAAGTCGTTTAGCGGTTTAGGTACTTCCCGCCCCGTCTCTTCGGCGTAGCCAGACCATTGGATGGAGTATTCGGTTGCGGGCTCGGTTATGAATGTCAGCCGGCGGGTTTCGTTCTTTGCGAGCCGGACACCGCCACGGGGCGGACCGTATTCGTCGCGTGCGAGATCGCTACCTTCAACTCCCACCTCTGCTGGAGTGACCCTATCGCGATAATGCTTCATGCAAGCGACTCGGAGATAGACATCCTCGCTTGCGCTTAGTACCACATCTATATGATCAGCAGCGGGAGTCGTAACGGCAGTGACAATCGGAGCGGATGGGGTGTCGTGCGTGTGAAAGCGAAGGTCACTTGGATGAGTTGTGGCGTTGGCACGAACATTCGTTTCTTTGTTGGCAAAATTTAAGACAATTAGTTCAACTTCATAATCACTTCTCGGGCTTAGATCAGTGAACGAGAAGCGGTGGGTCACTGCATAATCGCTGGTCTTAGAATCGAGTTGCGGACTACGACCACCGCCAGCAAGAGAGTACAGCCTGGCCATCACGATTCCGCCGCGGTTCAGAGTTGCTTCGATAACCGCAGTCGAGTCCGTGAGCCACGTGAGCCTCGCGGCACTGAAGTTCGATGGAAGAATGCCGTAACCTTCTTGGCGAAGCGCGTCAAGCTGGTTTCCGAGAGCTTCTGACTGTTGACGGGTTTGGGCAAGTCGCTGACGAATCTCACGCAGCTGTGCCTGCAGCGACTCACGTTCCTGCTGTGACTCGAGTAGCTTGGCGCGCAGATCGGCGACTTCATGATCTGGGACAACAGCACCTTGGTCTGATGCTGCAACCCCCTCGGTCTGTGCCGCTGGAGTCTCCTTGGCCGCTGCGGGAGATTGCTCTTGTTGGGCTGGCTCTTGAGCTGTCGTTGGACCGGAGAAAAGAATAAGGGCAAAAATAACCAGCATCGAAGAAATCCGAGATCTAATCATGCTTCCCTCCTTCAGTAGTAACTTGTTTATCGATTTTGCCTTCAGATAATTTGATATCGCGGCTGCTCCGCCGACATACCTCGTTGGTAAGCTCCTCTGGCCGACCCGGTTACCGATGGCAGAGCCTGGCCGTGGGTTCGGTAAGGTGCCATGTCCCCTTCCTATCGACGGACTCAAATCGAGAATTCTCATGCGCAAAGTTAGGATCCCTGAGCCTACTCAAATCGACCTGCGAGCTTACGTGCTCACCCGTCAATTCCTGAGCAGAGATCTATGTCTTTTATTCTATGGAACATAGGAATTCTACATCGCTTTCGGGCTGGGGTCAATTCGGTCGCGTCAGTCGTACAAGCATGTTCAAGGCGGCTAGCGAGATCTTTCGGTCTACCTTATTGAGGAGTAGCTAAAATTGCCTGCCCGGTGGCCGCTTTAGTGATAATGTCGGCAGGGCTGCCAGAAGGAGCAACATGCCGACGGATGACCCGCGAGGAGCGGAGCCGGAGCCGATCTCCTCATCGCTCGAGGAGCCGGGCATCCTCCCATTTCTTCCCCTGCTCTATGTGGCCTGGGCCGACGGCAGCCTGGAGCCGGAGGAGCTGCGTCTCATCGGCGACAGGATCGGCGCCGCTCGCGAGCTCGCGCCCGATGTCCGCGCGGCGCTGCAGCGCTGGCTCGATCCGGAAAGGCCGCCCTCGGCGTCGAGTCTCCAGGGTTGGCTGACGGCTATCCGCAAAGCCGCCGCGAGTTGGACGGCGAGCCAGAAGCTGAGCCTTACCGCGCTCGGCAAGGAGCTCGCGCGGCAGGGCGGTCACGACGTCTCCGCCGCGGAGGCCGCGGCGCTGCGGACGCTCGAAGAAGCGCTCGGCATTCCGGGCGAGGAGGCGTCGCGGCGTCTTCTCTCCTGGCGCCGGCCGAAGCCTCCCAAGGCGGAGCTTCCCGTCGGGTTCGATCCCCGCACCATGACCCGCCTGCTGGACGGCACGCGCCACGAGCTGCGCGAGGAGATCCGGCGCCTGCTGAACGAGCCGGCCTTCGGGCCCGTAGAAGAGCTCGGCCGCGCGGAGTACCGCGAGACGGCGCTCGCCTGGTGCCGGGAGCTCGCGGCGCGCGGCTACGGCCACCTCTCCTACCCGAAAAGCTGCGGCGGCGCGGAGGACTACGAGGCGTTTCTCGCCGTCTTCGAAACTCTCGCCTTCGGCGACTTGAGCCTGCTGGTGAAGCTCGGCGTCCAGTTCGGCCTCTTCGGCGGCAGCATCCTGCAGCTCGGCACCCAGCGGCATCACGAGCGGTACCTGCCGCGGGTGGGAACCCTCGAGCTGCCGGGCTGTTTCGCCATGACCGAGACCGGCCACGGCTCGAACGTGTACGACCTCGAGACCACGGCGACCTACGACGCCGCGCGCCAGGAATTCGTCGTCCGCACGCCGCACGACGACGCCCGCAAGGACTACATCGGCAACGCCGCCCTCCATGGCCGCATGGCAACCGTCTTCGCGCAGCTTCACGTGGGCACCGACGCGCACGGCGTCCACGCCTTCCTGGTGCCGATCCGCGACGATTCAGGATCGCCCCTGCCCGGCGTCCGCATCGAGGACTGCGGCGCGAAGATGGGGCTCAACGGCGTCGACAACGGGCGGCTGTGGTTCGACGACGTGCGCATCCCGCGCGACAACCTTCTCGACCGCTTCGGCCAGGTGAGTCCCGCGGGCATCTACACGAGCTCCATCCCCAGCCCCTCGAGACGCTTCTTCACCATGCTCGGCACCCTGGTGGGCGGCCGCCTGAGCGTCGGCCTCGCGGCCCTCAGCGCGAGCAAGACGGCGCTCACCATCGCCGTGCGCTACACCGACCGCCGGCGCCAGTTCGGTCCCGAGGGCCTGGCCGAGACGCCGGTGCTCGATTATCTCAGCTTGCAACGCCGGCTCCTGCCGCGTCTCGCCGCCGCCTACGCGCTCGATTTCGCCCTGCACGACGCCGTCCGCCGGTTCCTGGAAACCCCCGTCGAGGACCGGCGCGAAGTCGAAGGCCTGATCGCCGGGCTGAAGGCGGTCAGCACCTGGCACGCCACCGATGCCATTCAGACCTGCCGCGAGGCGTGCGGCGGGCTGGGCTATCTCGCGGCGAGCCGCCTTCCCGCGCTCAAGGCCGACACCGACGTCTTCACCACCTTCGAGGGCGACAACACGGTGCTCCTGCAGCTCCTCGCCAAAAGCCTGCTGACCGGTTACAAGAAACAATTCGGCGACATGAGCCTCTTCGGCCTGGCGCGCTATCTCGCCGTGCAGGCGGGGGAGGCGATCGTCGAGACGAACCCTGTCGTCACGCGGCTCACCGACGAGGACCACCTCCGCGGCCGCTCCTTTTATCTCGATGCGCTGGATTGGCGCGAGCGGCGCCTCCTGAGCTCGCTCGCCCGCCGCCTCAAGCGCCGGATCGACGACGGGTTGGACTCCTTCCAGGCCGTCAACGAATGCCAGGACCATATGATCGACACCGCCCGCGCGCACGTCGAGAGCCTCGTCGCGCAGCGCTTCGCCGAGGGCATCGACGCCTGTGCGGAGCCGGAGCTGCGGCACGTCCTCGAGCCGCTCCTTCAGCTCTACGCGCTCTCGCGGATCGAAGCGGACCGCGGCTGGTTCCTCGAGCACGGCTACATCGAGAGCGGCAAGGCGGTCGCGATCCGCGGCGTGGTCAACAAGCTCTGCCGCGAGCTGCGTCCGCAGGCGGTAGCGCTGGTGGACGGCTTCGGGGTGCCGTCGGCGTGGCTGCCGGGGATGGCTGAGATTAGCAAGACGGCGGGCACGTAGGCCCGCCGCTACGACCCTGCGATCACCGTTTCCTCGCGCGCCG
>JBIOVX010000053.1:0-11228 GCA_044868005.1 Thermoanaerobaculia bacterium
GGAAGCTCAGCTCCGCGGCACCGCCGTCGCGGGCCGGATCGCAGAGGAAGTGCCTGCCGCGATAGACGCAGAGCTCGTCACGCCCGTCGCCGTCGAGATCGCCGAGCAGGGGCACGTCTCCTGGCTGGCCGCCGAAGGCGTAGGCGACCTCGGCCGCGCCGCCGTCGTGCCGGAGGTCGCAGGAGAGCTTGCCTGCATTGTAGAGACAGGGGTCGTCACCCGGCCGCGCCCATTCGAGCCCGCGTAAGAACACATTGGAATGGATTTCACTGGCGACCGACGAGCTGAGCGCCCAGACCGCGGCGAACTCGCCGGGCCGGCCACCTACGACCGTCAGCGCCTCGACGTATTTGTAATCAGGGGGCAAGTCAAGAATCCTGAAAACAGGCCCTGCCGGCTTGCCCGCCGCATCGAAGAACCGTCCCTGAATCTCCCTGCCGGTATCATCCGTGAGGGTCGACCAAGCCACGAGGACCGCTCCCGCCGCGTCCATGCCCACCGCGGCCACATCGAAGTTGTCCAAGTCTATATAGGGATTCTCCATCACTTGCAGGGGTGGGGTGCGGGGCTTGCCATCGGAGCCGAAAAAGCGGATCCAAATCGGGAAGCTGTCGAACCGGGCGTCGTAGAACGGCCACACCACCGCGAAGCGTCCATCCGGAGCACCGGCGATCCAGGCACCGGCCACGGAATCGGCATTGCCAGGTCCTACCGAGAATTGCGGTCCCAGAGGTTCCCCGGAGAAGGCAAAGCGCCGGCCGACGATTCCTTGGCGCTTTTCCCCGACCACGGTAAAGCGGCCGTCCGCGTCCATGACCACGCCGCTCGCCGAGCCGTCGAAGCTCACTGCGAACCGCTTGCCGACCGGGCGGGCCGACTCGTCCAAACGGTAGGCCAGGAGGCTGGATTCGTATCCCGCGCCCACCACGAGGGTCCGACTCCGGCCGTCCGAAACGACGCTGCCTTCGAAATAATAAGGAGTCGCCAAGACCGCCGAACACTCGTCCACGGCGGCACCGTGCCGATCGAGGCGTTGAGTGACGGCACCTCCCGGATAAAACCAGGTCAGCAGGGTGAATCCGTCGCGGTTCACCGCCACCGACGCGGGATCATCGAATCCCACCTTCAACGGTTCGCCAAGCGGTTCGCCGTTGCCGCCGAAGCGCCGGCTTTTGACGATGTCATAACCGACGTACTCCCTCCAGAGGACGAGGAGATTCCCGCTGCTGTCGATGACGGCCGTAGGGGAATACTGGCTGTGCGTGACCGAGTCGACCGAAAATACGCCCAGCGGATCTCTCGCCGAAGCAGGGAGAGGCGCCATGAATAGCACGATCGCCGTAGCTGCCGGGAACCATCGTCTCATCATGAGGCCCTCAGATGCCATTGATATTGCCGAGCAGCGGCACCGCGCCGGCCTCGCCGAAGAAGGCGACCGAGACCTCCGGCGCGCCTCCGTCATGGGCCGTATCGCATAGGAAGACGCCCGCCCGGTAGAGACAGGGATCGTCGTCGCCGTCGTGGTCGAAGTCCGCCAGCAGCGGCGTGTCGCCGGGCTCTCCGAACGTCAGCGCCAGCTCGGCCGCACCGCCGTCGTGCGCGGTGTCGCAGAGGAATTGGCCGCCGCGGAAGAGGCAAGGGTCATCGTCGCCGTCGCCGTCCAGGTCGCCCAGCAGCGGCTCGTCGTCGGAGCGCCCGAAGAGGATCTGCACCTCGGCCGTCCCGCCATCGTGCGCCGTGTCGCAGAGGAAGCGCTGCCGCCGACGTAGGCAAAGATCATCCCGGCCGTCGCCATTCACGTCGCCGATCAGCGGACGGTCGCCCGCGGCGCCGCCGAAGATCGGCCAGAAGACCAGCCGGCCATCGTGAGACTTGTCGCACCGGAGCCGCCCGGCCTGGTAGAGGCAGAAATCGTCGCGGGTGTCTCCGTCGAGGTTGCCGAGCAGCGGCACGCCGAGCGCTGCCGTGTCCTGCAGCGAGATCTCCAGCTCGGCCTCGCCGCCATCCCTGAACACGTCGCAGGAAAGCCGCCCACTAGGCTGGAAGAGGCACGGATCAGCACCTGAGGGAGGCAGAAGAAAACGGTGTCCGACCACATCGACGGAGAAGGGATGGGTGTAGGGATCCAAGTAGAGCGCCACGAGGTCACCTCCGGCATTGGAAGCGACGACAATGTCGTGCCGGTTGGCGAACCCGAAGGCTGGGCCTTGACGGATGCCGGCGGGGTCGTACCGTCGCATCCCGACACCCTCTCCGAAGTCCCAGGCGACAGCGAATCCGCCGGCCGCATCACAGGAGATCCTGGGCCCCGCAAATCCTCCCCCGGAGAAGAGGGCAACCAGGAATTCTGGGATCGTGCCCCCGCCGGCCGGAAATCGCCGCGCATAGACGGACAGTTGCAACAGCCGGTTCTCCCAGACCACCACGCAGTTGCCCGCAGGGCTACAGGAGACGTCGGGATTGAAGGATTCAGGTCGCTCGCTGACGTGGAGCTGATCACCTGCCGGCTGCCCTTCCGGGTCATACCTCCGGGCAAAGATCAGCCCATCGTCGTCATACGTGGCGCTGATCCACACCACGAGCGAGCGGCCCGCCGCGTCCGAGGCGATGGCGGAAGGTCCCGAGTAATAGGCGGCCGTAGAGTCGACTCGAGAGGCCGGTCCGATCGGAGCTCCTGAGGCATCGAACCGCCGCAGAAAGAGGTGGACGTTGGTCACGCCGGAAGTTCCCACCACTCCCGCGTCCCATACCACGGAGAAATTGCCGGCCGCATCGGTTGCGACGTCTGGAGCCGACTCCGACATCGGCGAATCGCCGGCGAGCCGGAGCTCGCCTCCTCGCGGAACCCCCAGACGGTCATAAAGACGGCCGAAGACCTGCGATGCACCGTCCCATACGGGCTCGCTGCGCCAGACCACGACGAAGCCGTCGCCGCTCAGGGCCACCGCCGGGCTGTCCTGGTCGCCCGCTGTGGTCTCGTTGACGCGAAACTCGGCTCCGAGGGGTTGGCCGTCGCGGTCGAAGAGCTGACCGAAGACTCCCGACCCGCTGCCGTCTTGCGTCGAGCTATAGTGATATAGATCGTAGCTGCTCCACACGGCGACGAAAGCGCCGTCCGCGTCAGCCGCGATATCAGGGTCGTGCTGATCGCCGGGGATGTGGGTGTTGACCGGGAACTCCGGGCCCGCCGGTGTGAGTTGTGCGGAAGCCGTCGTCAGGCAAGCCGACATTCCTAACGCCGCGCAAGCGAGGGCGAGGTGGCCTTTCATGGCTCCAGCCTCAGGGCCCAGGGCTCCACTCCCACTTGCCCGTCATCGGCTCGGAAGAAGAGATGGCCGTTCGAGACGGTCAGCTCTTCGGGCGACGACGAAAAGCCGCTGGGATTGAGGTCCACCACCATCCGGGTGCCTTCGGGTGTGCCGTCGCTCGTCCACAGCTCGCGGCCGTGCTCGCCGTCCTCCGCCGAGAAGTAGATCCGTGCGCCGGCGGCGACCAGCCCCGCCGGCGCTGACGAGACGGGGCCGCGCCGGACGTCGAAGACGAGCCGGGTACCGGCGGGCGTGCCGTCCGTCACCCAGAGCTCGGAACCATGCGCCTCGTCCTGCGCCACGAAGAACAAACGGTCGCCCGCCGGCGTGAGCTCCGCCGGTGGGGAGTACGGGTAGAGCAGCCCCTCCACCGTGAAGGCACGCAGCAGGACCGGATCGCCTCCAGCGGCTGAAACCTTGAAGAGGCCGCGTCTGACCTCGCCGGGAGCGCCGACGAAGGCCGTGAGATAGAGCGAGCCCCGGTAGACATGGAGATCCGCCGCGCCTCTCAGCCGGAAGGCGCGGCGCGTGCCCTCGGGAGTTCCGTCGGTGCGCCAGACTTCCGCTTCGTCCGCTTTGTTGCTGTCATGCGGCGCGTAGATGCGGAAGAAGGCGATACCGCCGGCCAGCACCGGCTCATCGTAATCGAGCGGCTCGCGAGAGCTTCTGATCCTGGAGATCTGCCGCGTCCCGGCCAGCGTGCCGTCCGAGAGGAAGATCTGCGGCACGGGCCCCGAGGGCTCTTCCACCCGGGCGACGAACAGGAAGCGATCTCCGAAGCCCAGCAGGGTCGTGGGGCAGCGGATGCCGGGCAGATCCGGGAGGATCTCCCGCGTGCCGGCCGGCGTGCCGTCGCTGGTCCAGAAAACGCACTCCTTCCTTCCGTCGATCGTGAACAGGAACTTGTCGTTCCAGGAGGTTGCGAGATCGAGAAAGTCGTTGCGGGAGAACGCCGCCACCCCGCGAGTGCCTCCGGGCTTGCCGTTGGTCCGCCAAAGCTCCAGCAGATAGATGTCCTCTTCCTCGGAACAGGGGTCCTCGGGACGGCTATTCACCAAGCGATAGACGTCAAAGAACTGCTGGGGTCCCACCCGGGTGAACTCGCCGAGAATTCGGCTGGAACCCAGGCTGGATACCTTGACGGTGCCCTCGGGCCTGCCGTCGCTCTTCCAGATCTCGATAGGATCGCCGAGAGGCGCAAGGATGACGCCGCCCCGGACCGCCAGAATGGAGGGCGACGAGCCTGGCGCGAAAGCTCTCAGAGCAGTGACCCGCCGGGTGCCGGCCGGCGTGCCGTCCGTGGCCCAGATCTCCGCCGCCGGCCGTTCCGCAGAGCCCGCGGTGGCAAACCAGGCGAGGCCGCCGAAAAAGCCCAAGGCGGAAGCGTGCCCCGCCAGGCGTTGGGTCCCTGCGACCGTGCGGTCGGTGACCCACAGCTCGTCACCGCTCCCGTCGGCCGCCGCCGTGCTCGAGTAGGCGCGGAAGTAGGTCCTGCCGGCGGCGCTTCCCAGCACGGACGGGGAGTAGTAGAGGAAGCGATGGCCCGAGCATGGACCGGGGCAGGCGTCTGAAAGACGGCGCGTTCCGCCGCCCGTGCCGTCGGTGACCCAGATCTCGGCGCCGTGGGCCGCATCCTCGCCGACGAAGAGCCAACCTCCGGAGCTGGGCCTGGAGAGGAAGCCGCGAAAGATCGGACAGCCGCCGCCGTCGCAGCCGGTCATCGGAGCCGCGTGGCTGAGCTCCCCGTCCGCCGTCCAGAGGCCTGGCTGACCGTTGACCTGAGCGCTGAACACCCAGTGCTCGCCAATCCGGTCTGGTGTCGTGGCCGGCACACCGGGCGGCAATTCGATCAGCGGACGCGTGCCGCTCTCGGTCCCATCGCTGCGCCAGATCTCGGTACCGTGGCCGCTTCGGTGGGTGACGAAGTAGACCGCCTCGCCGACCGCGGCGAGAGAGTTGATGTCGGGCGGATCGCAGCCGTAGGGAGGGCCCCAACAAGGCGGCGGCTCGAGGTCGGCCAGGCGGCGGGTACCCTCGGCCGTGCCATCGGTGACCCACAAGTCTTCACCGCTCTCCCCCGAGAAGTAGAGCCGGGAGGGAGTGGGCAGGACCAGCGCTTGCGCGCCGCCTGCTTTCGAGAGAAAGGAGGTTCCCTCCTCTGTCCCATCGGTGCTCCATAAGCCGAAGCCGTACTCGTCGTCATAGGCCAGAAAGTAGAGCTTTCCTGCCCAGAAGGCGAGGTTGCGAGGAAATCTGGGCGCCGCGAGGTGCGTCGTTCCGGCACGAGTTCCGTCGCTGCGCCAGATGGTGCAGTCCAGGGAGCTCAGGCAGCCGACAAAGAAGAAGAACGGGGCGTCTGGCGGCGCGACGACCTCCGGAGAGGATAAGGAGTAAGAATTCTCAAAAAGAAAGCCGGTGAAGGGCCAGGTTCCCTGCGCCGTTCCATCCGTTCGCCAGAGCCGGGCTTTCGGGTATCCACGGGCCGGGCCGCTGGCGACCTTCAAGATCGCGGCCCCCCGCCAGACGGTCAGAGGTGCGATCTGCAGGCACGGCGCCGGGCAGAGGGTCGAAGACACCACTCGCGTACCCTCCGCTGTACCGTCCGTGCTCCACAGCATGCCTTCGTCGGTCGATTGGGGATCCGCCGTCGAGAAGACCAGGAGGTCTCCAGCTTCGACAAATCCGGAGGCTTGGGTTACAACTCGGTCGTCCTCGCCAGCCGATTGCGTGTTGAGGTCCGCCAGCAGCCGTGGCATCTCGGCGGCGAGGCCGGACTGACTGCTCCAAAGCAGAAGGAGAAGGGAAACTCCCGGACTTCGCCGTCCTTGCATCGCATCTCTCCCTCGCACGAACTATGCTGCGATGACAAGAAGTATACCCGGGATATGCTGCGATGACAAGACTCAATTCTTCCCGCCGCACGGTTTTCCGCGATCAAGTGGCGCACGACCGGCCGCTCCGAGCCCGGTGTTATCATGCACGGCCTTTGAAGAGCGGAGCCAATCTTGAGCCCTGAGACCGCCCCGGCCGGGGTGAAGCTGAGCGTCGTCATCCCGGTCTATAACGAGCGCTTCCTGGTCGGCGAGCTGGTGCGCCGGGTGCTCGCGGTGTCGGCGCCGGAGATCCGGGAGATGGAGATCCTGCTCGTCGACGACGGCTCGCGGGACGGCAGCCTGGAGATCCTGCGCCGCATCGCCGCGGAGCACCCGGACCGCATCCGCCTCCTGGAGCAGGGGAGGAACCAGGGCAAGGGCGCCGCCATCCGCCGCGGCATCGCCGAGGCCACCGGCGATCTGATCCTCTTCCAGGACGCCGACCTCGAATACGATCCCCGCGACTACCCGCGCCTCATCCGGCCTTTCCTGGAAGACGGCGCCGACGTGGTCTACGGCTCGCGCTTCCTGCCCAGCGACCGCCGGCGAGTCCTCTACTACCGCCATACCCTCGGCAACCGGATGCTGACCACCCTCAGCAACTGGTTCACCGATCTCAACCTGACGGACATGGAGACCTGCTACAAGGTGTTCCGGGCGCCGCTGCTCAAGTCGATCCCGATCCGCGCCAACGACTTCGCCATGGAGCCGGAGATCACCGCCAAGGTCGCCAAGCGCGAGTGCCGCATCTTCGAAGTGCCCATCAGCTATCTCGGCCGCACCTACCGCGAAGGCAAGAAGATCGGCTGGAAGGACGCCTTCAAGGCGCTGCGCGCCATCGTCAAGTACCGCTTCCTCGACGATCTCTACGCCGAGGACGAGTACGGCTCCCAGATCCTGCACAGCCTGGAGCGGGCGCAGAGCTTCAACCGCTGGATGGCCGAGTCCATCGCGCCCTACGTGGGCGCGCGGGTGCTGGAGATCGGCGCCGGCATCGGCAACATCACCTCGTGGCTGCTGCCGCGCGACTTCTACGTGGCGAGCGACATCAATCCGCACTACCTCGACTACCTGCGGAACCTGTCGCTGGGCAAGCCGTACCTCGAGGTAACGCACATCGATCTCGAGGAGCCGCGCGACTTCGCGCCGTGGGCGGGACGTTTCGACACCGTGGTCTGCCTGAACGTGCTGGAGCACGTCGGCGATCCCCTCGTTGCCTTGCGGAACATCCACGACGCCCTGGAGTCCGGCGGCCGGGCGATCCTCTACGTGCCGCAGGGGCAGCAGCGCTATTCCAGTCTCGACGAAGTGCTGGGCCACCGTTGCCGCTACTCCAAGGAGTCGCTGAGCGAGGAGCTGCGGTCGACGGGCTTCGAGGTCGAGACGCTGTGCGACTTCAACCACTTCGGCGTGCCCGGCTGGTTCCTCAACGGCAAGCTGCTCCGGCGGCGCCACTTCAGCCGCGTGCAGCTCAAGATCTTCAATACCCTGGTGCCCCTGATCCGGCGGATGGACCGCGCTTTCCCCTGGAGCGGGTTGGGCATCATCGCCGTGGCGCGGCGGGCATGAGCGAGCGGGAGGCGGGAAGCGTCTGCATCACGGGCGGGGCCGGTTTCATCGGCTCCCATCTCGCCGACGCCTTCCTGGCCGCGGAGCGCCGGGTGATGATCGTCGACGACCTGTCGGGCGGCCGGCGCGAGAACGTGCCCGAGGGCGCCGAGCTGCACGTCCTGGACATCCGGTCTCGCGAAGCAGCGGATCTGGTTCAGGGCTCGGGAGTCGAGGTGCTCGTCCATCACGCGGCGCAGATGGACGTGCGGCGCTCGGTGGAGGATCCGGTCCACGACGCCAGCGTCAACCTGCTCGGCGGGCTGAACCTTCTCGAGGCGGCCCGCCGCGGCGGCGTGCGGCAGGTCCTCTTCGCCTCCACGGGCGGGGCCATCTACGGCGAGCAGGAGGCCTTTCCGGCCACGGAGGAGCATCCGGCGCGGCCGGTCTCGCCGTACGGGGTCTCCAAGCTGGCCTTCGAGCGGTACCTCTACTACTACCACGTGGCCTACGGTCTCGACGCCACCTGCCTGCGCTACGCCAACGTCTATGGCGAGCGGCAGAACCCGCACGGCGAGGCGGGGGTGGTGGCCATCTTCCTCGATCGGCTGCTGGCCGGCCAGACCGCCACCATCAACGGCTCCGGCCTGCAGACGCGCGATTACGTGCACGTCTCCGACGTAGTGCGGGCCAATCTCGCCGCGTCCGGCAAGTCCGGGTTCCACATCTACAACGTGGGCACGGGCATGGAGACCTCGGTGGTCGAGCTCTACCGGGAGCTGGCCAGGGCAGTGGGCGTCAACCTCGAAGCGCGGCACGGCCCCGCGAAGCCGGGCGAGCAGCAGCGCTCCTGCGTGGACGCCGGCCTCATCCGCCGGGAGCTGGACCTTCCGCAGCCACTGCCGTTGCGGGAGGGATTTGCCCGCACGGCGGCGTGGTTCAAGGAGCGGGCGACGGCGTCAGGAGCCTTTTCCTGAGAGCAGCTCTCGTAGCGGCTTGCCGTCGAGGAAGAACTCGGCCTGAGAGACGTCGCGGAACTGGGTAGCCGTCTTGGTGAGCTGCTCGAGCACTCGCGAGCCGTCGCAGTCGCCGCCCAGCTCGAGATATCCCGCGAGGTAGATCTTCGCGGCGCCGCCCTTGCGCTCGATGCGCTGGAGGCGCAGGGGAGAATGGGCCAGGGAGTTGTAGAAGCCGGCGCTCTGGTATTGCTCGCCGGCGTCGAGCAGAGCCTCCAGAGAGCCCCGTAAAGCCGGGGCGGGAACGGGCAGCTCGACCTCCACCGCTTCGAGGCTGCCGCCGCAGCCGACCTCCGGGCCGGAGGCCTTGCCGCGCTCGAGCTGGACCATGAAGATCCGCGTCTTGCGGGTGTGGGAGCCGGCGCTGAGGCTCTGCGGCAGTTCCGCGCGCTCGCAGGCGGCGGAGAAGGACAGCAGGGACAGCAAGGACGACAGGGACAGGATCACGGCGGGCAAGCGGCGGCGGGAGCTCATTCTCCTGGCCTCTCCCAGATCTCGAAGCTGTAGGCGAGAGGGATTTCCGCTGTGGCCTCGTGGTGCTCGCGCTCGACGAGCCGCCACGCCGACTCGTCGAATTCCGGAAAGAACGTGTCGCCGGAGAAGTCCTGGTCGATGCGGGTCAGGTAGAGCCGGTCCGCGCGATCCAGCGTCTGGCGGAAGATGTCCTCGCCGCCGGCGACGAAGACCTCCTCCCCTTCCACCTGCGACAAGGCTTCGTCGATCGAGTGCGCGACGAGGACGCCGGGCGGCGCGTAGTCCTCGCGGCGGGTGACCACGATGGTGGTGCGCCAGGGCAGCGGCCCGCGCAGCGTCTCGAAGGTCTTGCGTCCCATGATCAGCGTGCGGCCCGTGGTCAGGGCCTTGAAACGCTTGAGGTCGGGCGGCAGGTGCCAGGGCAGGCCGTTGCCGAGGCCGATGGCGCGGTTCTTCGCCAGGGCCGCGATCAGCGACACCCTCATACGGCGATCGGCGCCTTGATCGCCGGGTACGGGTCGTAGCCGCTCAGAGTGAAATCGTCGTAGGCGAAGTCGAAGAGCGACCGCCTTTCCGGGTTCAGCGTCATGCGCGGCAGGGGGCGGGGCTCGCGGGTGAGCTGGAGCTCCGCCTGCTCGCGATGGTTGAGGTAGAGGTGGGCATCGCCGAGCGTATGGACGAAGTCCGCCGGCTGGAGGCCGCAGACCTGGGCCACCATCATCGTCAGCAAGGCGTACGAGGCGATGTTGAACGGCACGCCGAGGAACACGTCGGCGCTGCGCTGGTAGAGCTGGCAGGAGAGGCGCCCATCGACCACCCAGAACTGGAAGAGCGCGTGGCAGGGGGGGATGGCCATCGCGTCGAGGTCCGCCACGTTCCAGGCGCTGACGACGTGCCGGCGCGAGTCGGGATTGGTGCGGATCTGCTCCACCAGCCGCGCCATCTGATCGATCGAGCCGCCGCCGGGAACGGGCCACGAGCGCCACTGGGCGCCGTAGATGGGTCCGAGATTGCCGTCCGCGTCCGCCCATTCGTCCCAGATCGTCACGCCGTGCTCGTGCAGGGCGCGGACGTTGGTGTCGCCGGCGAGGAACCACAGCAGCTCGTGGAGGATCGAGCGCAGGTGGAGCTTCTTGGTGGTCAGCAGCGGGAATCCCGCGGAGAGGTCGAAGCGCATCTGGTAGCCGAAGACGGAGAGCGTGCCGGTGCCGGTGCGGTCGGACTTCTGAACGCCGTGATCCAGGATGTGGCGGAGGAGGTCGAGGTAGGCCCGCATGCGGCGGAAAATCTAGCATGGACCCACGTTCACGATATGATCGCTGCCGTGGCGGCGGCTACGATGAGGAGAGATCGATGAAAAAGGGAATCGGGTGCTTGATCGCGGTCATCGCGGTAGTCGTCGTCTTCGGGCTGTACCTCGTGGGCGTCTACAACGGTCTCGTGGGGTCCCAGCAGAACGTCGAGACCGCGTGGGCGAACGTGCAGAACGTCTACCAGCGCCGGGCTGACCTGGTGCCCAACCTGGTAGCCACGGTCAAGGGCTCGGCCAACTTCGAGCAGGAGACCCTCAGGCAGGTCATCGAGGCGCGCAGCCGGGTGGGGCAGATCACCCCTGAAGCGGCTACCGAGATCCTCAACGATCCCCAGAAGTTCGCGCAGTTCCAGCAGGCGCAGGACCAGCTCTCCTCGGCCCTCAGCCGCCTCATGGTGGTGGTGGAGCGGTATCCCGAGCTGCGGTCCACGCAGGCGTTCCGCGACCTCATGGTGCAGCTCGAAGGCACGGAGAACCGCGTCGCCGTCGAGCGGCGGAACTTCAACCTGGCAGCCCAGGATTACAACACCCGCATCCGCCGGTTCCCCGCCGCCCTCTTCGCGGGCATGATGGGGTTCCAGCCCAAGCCCTATTTCCAGGCCGCGCCGGGAGCCGAGACGGCTCCGAAGGTGGATTTCGGGACGCGGTAGGCTCCTCCCGAGAAGGCTCTCCGTAGGGGCGGGGCTTGTCCCCGCCC
>JBIOVX010000054.1:0-20764 GCA_044868005.1 Thermoanaerobaculia bacterium
GGAGAAATCACGGTTAAGAGGTCCTCTTCTTGGGCTTCGTTCCCCTCTCTCCCTCTGGGAGAGAGGGGTTAGGGGAGTGAGGGCTTCGGAGGGCGAGACGCTCCGATCTTGCGCTCTTCCCCCCCGCGCAAGCCCATATCCGACAGGCCCTTACAAGAAAGTTGTCAGAAGAGAGACGCTTTTTCCGTTTATATATGGCTGTGACGGACCCAGCGCACCATGGTCGAGAAGCTGATCCACGGATTCCTCCACGGAGCCTGGACCGAGCGCCTCGACCTCTCCACCCTCGAACGGGTCAGCAACCGCTTCGTCTCCGCCGATCTGCGCGAACGCCACAGCGACCTCATCTGGCGCCTGCGGCTCCGCGGAGACGAAGACCGCTGGATCTACCTCTACCTCTACCTCCTGCTGGAGTTCCAATCGACCTCTGACTCCTTCATGGCCGTGCGTCTCCTGACCTACGTCGGCCTACTGCTCGAAGACATCATCCGCAAGGAGTCCTTGAAGCCGGGGGACCGCCTCCCCGCGGTTCTCCCCCTGGTGCTCCACAACGGCAAAAGCCGCTGGCGCGCGCCGCTCCGCCTGGAAACGCACTTCGCTCCGGTCCCCAAGGATCTCAGGCGGTATCTCCCTCGGCTGACCTACCTCCTCCTCGACCAGCGCCACCTGGACCTCGACCGCCCTGAGCTGGAGCACAACCCGACCGCCGCCCTCTTCCGGATCGAAGTCAACGAGATGCCGGAGGCTCTTCTCGATCTCTACCGGCAACTTAAGGGTTGCGTTCCGCCCGAAGAATCGGAGCTCCTGAGGATCATCAATGCGTGGTTCGTGGGGGTGGTCCGCAGGACTGTCTCAGAGGCTATAATTCCCGAGGGGGTGAGCTTTGAGGAGCCTTCGATGCTGGAAGAAAACTTGATCAGGATGTTCAAACAGACCAGGCAGGAGGGCCGGCGGGAAGGTGAGGTTTTGGCCTTACGGAGGGCCCTCCTCAAGCTGATGGCCAAGCGCTTTGGTCGGTTGCCCAAGAGGGTCCGGAGCCGAGTGGATCAGATCGACTCTGCCAAGGAACTGGAGAGGCTAACGCAGAGGGTGCTGTCGGCGAAGTCTCTTGAGGAAATGGGGCTCGGCCAGGGCTAGCTTCGCGCGATGAAGGCGCCGCCGGCCAACTACCCGCCGGCGGCGATCCTTCAGGCCCATAGCTTACTCTTCCCACTCACCCTCGCCAGAGATCTGCTCGTCGAGAATCGCCCCGGTCCGTTCCAAGCCGACCGAACTAGCGGCTTCCAACAGGTATGCCAACGACTCGGGCGACCTTAACAGGGAGATAGCCGTATTCATCCTACCGACCAGCTTCTTCGCGGCAGGCGCAAAGAAGCCAATCTCGGGCCCCCCATACAGATTCACCATCACTTCATAGCCTGGTCCGCCATCTTCCCTCTTGCGACGGACGATCAACGGAGTCTGTCCCAGGCCGGGGAGAACTGCAGCGGCGACCAAGGCTAGCCAGCGATCAAAGAAAATCGCCGTTGGACTATACCCGCGGGCATAGCCCATGCCGACCCGGCTAACTCCAAAGGTCTTAGGTGAAAGCTCCTCAATAACCCAAGGGCCAGCGGCGTTAGCCTCGCCGGCCGAGGGAGCGAGCACGTCGCGCGCTCGGAAGCGACGGAGGAAGTCCAGGTTGAAGGCGTTGGGAAGGGAGAGGGTGGGTGGAAGCGACAGGGTGCTACGATTCTTGGAGCCTCGCATGGGACTGACCTCCTGTGCGAAGTTAGACCCGGGGGTGAGCTCGCAACTCGCCTTCGGGTCGTTTCTTTCCGGCCGGATACAGGCCGGCCGCGGAAACGGACTGCCGATCCTCATAGTAGCGATGCGCGGCGGAAGTCAAGCGGAACGCGCTTCGGCCGCAGGCGCAAGGAACTAGCTGAACGCGTGGGCATGGAACCTCATCCCCCTTACGAATAGACGAAATGAGACGAAGGTACGAGTGGAGGCGATTCTGGGTAGCTCGCGAAGGTAAGTTCAACTTCGATTCAGGAGGCTTTCTCGAAGATCCCGAGGGTCGCTATGGAGAACTTGCGAACCCTGAAGCCCGTTCGTTCGAGCAGATCGCGAGCTACCCGTGCCTCGTGCTCTTGGGTGAGCCCGGCATCGGGAAGACCAACGAGTTACGGAAGGCTCGGTCCCAAACGGAACATGCACTGGCCGCGGTAACCGGCCCGGCTCTGCTCCCGGTCAACTTGAATGAATATGGTGACGAAAGCCGACTCATCCGAGAGGTGTTCGAAGATCCCGATTTTCAACGATGGCACCAGGGAGAGCATGAGCTCATTCTCTTCATCGATAGTCTCGATGAGTGCATGTTGAGCCTCGAAACAGTGACCAACGTCCTCGCGAGCAGGCTGCGGCGCTGTGACGTGAAGCGCTTGCAGCTGCGGATCGCCTGCCGGACTGCAGTATGGCCCTCCTCGCTCGAAGACGTGTTTATAGAACTTTGGGGAAAGGAACAGGTGGGTCTTTATGAGCTCTTGCCGCTTCGGCGAGTCGATGTCGGTCATGCTGCCGAGGTCTGGGGGCTCTCTTCCAAGGCTTTTCTGGAGCAGGTGGAAGCGCGCCGAGTTACGCCATTTGCGATAAAGCCGTTAACGCTGGAGTTCCTGCTGGGAAATTACCAGCGTGCTGAGACCCTCCCCCCGAACGCAGCTGATTTGTATCTCGAAGGCTGTCGTTGGTTGTGCGAAGAATCGAACCTGAGCCGGGTCGACTCAGGGCGTACAGGAAGGCTGAGTTCCGATCAGCGCCTCGCGGTGGCGAGCCGCCTCGCTGCGCTCACGCTCTTCTGTGGTCGCACAGCCATCTCTCTGGCAACACGCCCTGACGAGATCAACGAAGGTGACCTGCCTCTGAGAGAGGTGCTCGGAGGCATTGAACAAGAACGCGGGCAATCCGTCGAGATCACCGAGGGGGCTGTGCGCGAGGCTCTGGACACCGGCCTTTTCTCCTCTCGGGGGCCAAATCTCCTTGGTTGGGCTCATCAGTCCTACGGTGAGTTCCTCGCCGCTCGATACCTCTACAATCACCGGTTCGCTCTGCCGCAGATCCTCAGCCTTCTCACTCACCCAAGTGAACCGGACCTCGTGGTCCCCCAGTTGGCCGAAGTCGCGGGCTGGATCGTCACGTTGGACTCCGCTGTTTTCAACGCGCTTGCTAGTCGCAATCCTCACGTCCTTCTGCGTGGGAACGTCCAGACCTGGGGACCGGAGCGTGGCGCGGTACTCACGGCCTCGCTTCTTCGAGAGCATGATGAGAAAAAGCTCACGGACAGCGACCGGGGACTCCGCCAGAGCTACTCAAAGTTGTCATATTCAGGCTTGGCTCAAGAACTAGCCCCATACGTCCGGGACCACAACAGAAACCCGGTCGTGCGCCGAGTCGCCATCCAGATCGCGGCAGCTTGCGGGGTTAAAGAACTGCAGAAAGACCTAGCACAGCTAGCCCTTGATCCTACCGATTCTTCTCCCACCCGCAGCGAAGCGATAGCGGCTCTCAAGGAAATTGGGGATTCGGCGATCAGGCTACGCCTGAAGCCCGCTATAAATACGAGTGAGCAGGAAGACCCAGACGACCAGATCAAGGGAAACGCCTTAAGAGTGCTCTGGCCCGATCTTCTCACCGTTGATGACCTTTTGGCCTCTTTGACGCCTCCAAGGAGGAAGTCCCTTTTCGGAGCTTACTATGTCTTCCTCCACTACGAACTCGGGTCCGGGCTCAGGGTGGAAGACCTTCCAGCCGCTTTGGCGTGGGCCGCTCAGCAGACCGGCCAGCTTGATCCGCTCTCTCACCTTTGGGGGGCGATAGATCAGATCTTACTCAAGGCGTGGTCAAATTTGGACGCAACTCCAGTTCTGAGCGCCTTTGCGGAGTTCATGCTCGCTCGAACTCGACCCTGGGATCCCGTGTTTAGACGGAACTCTCTCAAGGAGCGAGAAGATCCTATCGCGGGCGATGTTCTGAAAAGGAGACAGCTTTTGGAAGCTATGGTGGCCAAGACCACCGACTCTCAAGAGATGCGATCAGTACAGTTCTTACCGTTGCTGCGCAGAGAGGATCTGACTTGGCTTCTCCAGCGTCTCTGTGGAGAGCCATCCGAGGACCGCCAGCGTATATGGGCCAAGCTTGTTCAGGCAATATTCAATCCGGAGAATTCCGGCGCCTCCGATGCGGTTCTAAGCGCCGCTACGCAAAACGCGATTCTCGCGCAAGAGATGGCAGGTTGGATCGAGCCCGTGAACCTCACCTCTCCCCAAGCAGCGCGGGCCCGTGAACTTTATGGGCCTATGATAGCCCACCAACTTCCTGTTCGCCGTGGTGACGACGCTTCCGTTGCGCAACGCCGAATCGCGAAGCTCTTGGATCGGATTGACACGGGAGAGCTGGATGCTTGGTGGGGAATCGATTGGCATATCGTGCACGATCTCGATGGCACCAGGACTCAAGTCGAGACAGCTCCAGACCTTCAGACCTTCCCCTTGTGGCATGCTCTTGACCAGACCTTAAGAGAACGGGTCCGAGAAGCTGCTCATCGCTATGTTTCCGAAAGGCAAGGTCCACGCGAAGGCGAGGTGGAGAGATTTTCCGAACTCGCCTGTGCGAGTTACCGTGCCTTTAGACTGGTTCTCGAGCTGGAGTCCGGCCTGGTCGAGTCGTTATCTTCGGAGGTCTGGTCAAAGTGGGCACAGATCTTCACGCGCTCGTCTATCGCCCTGCTAGACCATCGAGACCAGTATCAGCACCTCCGCTTGGTACGTCTCGCATACCAACACGCTCCTGAAGAAATGCTGACGGTCTTTGCGCGGACCATTGACGACACAAGCCAGCGAGATGAAAGGGCCTTCATCGATGAAGAAATCCACGCTTGCTGGGACACCCGTTTGGCGGAGACTCTCGTCACTAAGCTGAAGGACTCTACCCTCTCTCCCCGTTGCCTTCGCTCCATCCTCAGATGGCTATTGGACCATCACACAGAAAAGGCCCAAGCCTGGGCTCGCGATCTGCTGAGCCAGATCCGGGATGATGAAGACAAGAGATACGTGCAAGTTGCCGCGAACCTGCTGATGCACCCTGAGAAAGGTGGATGGGAAGCCGTCTGGCCCAAGATAACGGAGAATCCCAAATTTGGACAGGAAGTCGTCACGAGCGTAGCCTATGATTTGGAGGATCGTGAGGCCGGAGGCAGGATGGTCCGTCGGCTTTCTGAGGATCAGGTGGCAGACCTTTACATCTGGTTGGTGGGGCAGTATCCGCCGGCAGAAGACCCTCAACATGACGGCATTCACCGCCTTGGCCCTCTCGAAGCGATTACCAGCTTTCGAGATAGGCTGGTTCACCATCTCATGAATGCGGGTACGGTGCTGGCGTGCGTGGCGCTCAAACGGATCGCGGAAACCCTCCCCGAGCTACCGCATCTCCAATGGCTCGTGGCAGAAGCTCGCCGTCAGACCCTTGTAAGTACATGGGTCCCGCCTGAACCACAGCAAGTCATCGCTTTGACTGAACGTGCTTCAGCCCGCATAGTCAGCAGTGGTGAACAATTGCTGGAGGTTGTCCTGGAGTCCCTCCGTAGCCTTGAGGGTAAGCTGCATGGTCACTACCCTCGGATCGAGCGCCTATGGAACGAGATATCTCCCGGAATCTGGCGTCCCAAAGAAGAGGAGTCTCTCTCGGATTTCGTGAGGGATCACTTGCAGGACGAGCTTGGAAGTACGGTGATCTCCCACCGCGAAATTCAGATCCGACGTCCCTTGAGAGGAGGAGCTCGCCAAGGGCAGGTGACCGACATAGCCCTAATGCCTAGAGCCGAACAGCCTGGGGACGGGCTCTCTCAGGGTATCTGGCTGACGCTAGAGAGCAAGGGATGTTGGAATCGTAACCTCCAGACGGACATGAAAGAGCAGTTGGTTGACCGCTATCTTCGCGAAAGCGAATGCCGATATGGTCTCTATCTGGTTGGATGGTTTCTCTGTGATGCTTGGGATAGGAAGGGTGACACTCCTAAATGGAGCCTGCAGGAAGCGAGAGATTTCTTCGACCGCCAAGCAGAGGAACTGAGCCAAGAGGGGCTCGTGGTCCGGGCGTTCGTCCTTGATACCGCATTGAGATAGCAGGTGACGCGGCGGCGAGCGGCAGCACGGCCAGAATCATTCCCCTCTCCCGCTGCCGCGCCGTCCCCCGATACGGGATACGCGGAGACGCCGGCCCAGTTTGGTCTGTCTTGGTTCTCTTTCTTCCCCTTGCAAGACTATGGGAAAACACGTATCCTCCCGCCGAGACATAGGAGCTTGGGCATGGCAAGCAACAACGGAGATTTGCTGCAGGGCACGCTGGGCCTGCTGATCCTCAAGGCGCTCGCCGGCGGGGAGCGGCATGGGTATGGGATCGCTCGCTGGATCCAGGAGATCACCGGCGACATCCTCCAGATCGAGGAGGGCTCGCTGTATCCGGCGCTGCGGCGGCTGGAGGACCGCGAGTTCGTGGAGTCGCGGTGGGGGCTCTCGGAGCACAATCGCCGCGCGCGGTTCTATGCGATCACCCAGGCCGGCCGGCGGCACCTGACCGCCGACGCTTCCGTGTGGATGCGCTTCGCCCGCGCCGTCATGGTGGTGCTCGAAGCCGAGCCGTCCGCCGTCTGAGGGCTTTCGGCGGTGCGCGAGCAGCCACGCTGGCGCCGGTATCTTCGCTTCTGGGGCCCGAACATCGAAGCGGACATCGACGACGAGTTGCGTTTCCACCTGGAGATGCGGGAGCGCGACTTCGAGGAGACCGGCCTGCCTCCCGCGGCGGCGCGCGAGGAAGCGCTCGCGCGCTTCGGCGACCCGGAGAAGGTCCGGCGCTGGCTGCACCGGCACGACACCCGCCGCCTACGCATGGACAGGAGGAGCGAGATCTTGAGCGAGCTGGCGCAGGACATCCGATACGGCATCCGCAGGCTGCGGCTGAGCCCCGGCTTCACCGCCGCCGTCGTGCTCGTGCTCGCGCTGGGCATCGGAGCGACGACGGCGATCTTCAGCGTGCTCGACGCCGCGCTGCTGCGGCCCCTCCCCTATCCCGAGCCCGAGCGGCTCGTCGCGGTCATCGATTTGCAGGGGAAGGACGAGGGACCGCCCTCCTATCCCGAGTACAAGGATTGGAAGCAGGCCTCGGACGTCTTCTCCGACCTCGCGGCCTATTGGAGGACGACCCTGACGCTCACCGGCGCCGGAGAGCCGGAGACGCTCTCCACCGTGCAGATGTCGGCGGCCTTGCCGCGGCTGATGGGCGCCGCGACCATCGCCGGACGCGCCTTCGCGCCGGGCGAGGACGCGCGCAGCGCGCCGCGGTTGGCGATGCTGAGCGAAGGGCTCTGGCGGCGCCGCTTCGGCGGCGAGCCGGGCGTCGTGGGGCGTGCGGTCACGCTGGAAGGCGTGCCCTTTACTGTGATCGGCGTCTTTTCCGGCGGGCCGCGCTCGATCGTTCCCACCCACCTGGCGGCGGCGCAGCGGGCGGACCTCTGGGTCGCCCTGCGTCTCGACGAGGAGGTCACTCCCCGCGCGATGCACTTTCTCAACGTCGTCGGCCGGCTGCGGTCCGGATTGCCCATGGCCCAGGCCGAGGAGCGCGTCGCGGCGCTCGACCGCCGGCTGCAGCAAGCCGGGATTACGGATCATGGCATCCGCATCAAACCTCTGGAACGGATCGTGATCGGCGACTCCCGGCCGCTCCTCATCGCTCTGGCGGGGGCCGCGGGCATGGTGCTCCTCATCGCCTGCACGAACGTGGCGAACCTGCTGCTGGCGCGCTCGGCCGGCCGGCGGCGGGAGATCGCCATCCGCGCCGCGCTCGGCGCCGCACGCGGGCGTATCGTGCGTCAGCTCCTCGCCGAAAGCCTGTTGCTGGCGCTACTGGCCGGCGCCGTCGGGGCGTTCGTGGCCTGGGCCAGCGTCGCCGGTCTGCGCACCCTCGGACCCATGGTGCCGCGGCTCGCCGAAGCCGCCGTGGACGCGCGTCTGCTCGGCTTCGCGCTCCTCCTCTCGCTGCTCACCGGCCTGCTCTTCGGGCTGCTGCCGGCGCTGCGCGTCTCGCGCCCCGTCCTCGGCGAGGTGATGAAGGTCGGCGCCCAGGGCTCCCTCGGCGGCCCGGCCCGCGACCGGCTCCGCGCGGCGCTCGTCGTGGCCGAGGTGGCGCTCTCGTTCGCGCTGCTCATCGGTGCCGGCCTGCTCATCCGCAGCCTCGACCGCCTGCTCGCCGTCGACAAAGGCTTCGACGCCGAGCGCGTGGTCACTGCCTATCTCAACCTGCCATACAGCCGCTATCCCGAAGGGCACCAGCAGGCCGCGTTCTTCCACGAGCTGCGCCAGCGCCTCGCCGCCCTGCCGGGTGTGCGCAGCGCGGCCTTCGCCACCAGTCTGCCGCTGGGGGGCGACAACTACGGCCCCTTCGCCATTGAGGGCCGCACGCTCCCTCCGGACGCGCAGCCGGCCGCCAGCAAGCGCGTCGTCACTCTCGGCTATTTCGACGTGCTGGGCACGCGGCTCCTCGACGGCCGCGCCTTCGACGAGCGGGACGCGGCGGGCGCGCCGGTCGTGGTCATGATCAACCAGGCGCTCGCTCGCCGCTACTTCCCCGGCGAGAATCCGCTCGGCCGGCGGCTCGACTTCGGGTGGGGTACGACCGGCATGCAGGAGATCGTCGGCGTCCTGGCGGACGTGCGGGAGCAGGCGCTCAGCGAGCCGGCCGCGCCGACGATCTACATTCCGCACGCGCAGCGCCCGAACACCACGGACACCGGCATGTTCCTCCTTCTGCGCGCCGCGGGCGATCCGCTGGCGCTCGTGCCGCGGGTGCGGGAGGTGGTGTACTCGCTCGATCGGGACCAGCCGATTACCGAGGTCCGGACCCTTGAGGACATCGTCGGCTCGCGGCTGGCGGACCGCCGGCTCGCCATGGCGCTCTTCGGCGCCTTCTCCACCCTGGCGCTGGTGCTCGCGGCGGTGGGCCTCTACGCCGTCGTCAGCTACTCGGTGCTGCAGCGGCGCCAGGAGATCGGCCTCCGCATGGCGCTCGGAGCGCGGGCGCAGCAGGTGAGCCGCGGGGTGCTCCAGCAGGGGATCGGATTGATCGCGGCCGGCGCGGTGCTCGGCGCGCTCGCCGCGTTGTGGCTGGGAAAGTTCCTCTCCGGGCTCGTCTTCGGCGTCGGCACGACGGACCCGGCGACCTTCGCGGGCGTCGCCTTCCTGCTCGTGACGACGGCGGTCCTGGCGAGCCTCGTGCCGGCCCTGCGCGCCTCGCGCGTCGATCCGGCGAGGGTGCTGCGCAGCGAGTGACCACGCGAATGTTTTGACGCAGAACAAGAAGCGGTACCTGAGAGAAAAGACCCCGAACCCATTGGGTTGGAGTCCGTGACTCAGCAAAAAAATCTCGTGACCTACTGGGTCACGCGCCGCAACCTAGTAGAAAAAACTCCGAACCTATTGGGTCACGCACCACGACCCACTGGAAAAAACTCGAAACCCATTGGGTTACGCACCCCGACCTAGTAGAAAAATCTCGAAACCCATTGGGTCACGGACCTCAACCTAGTAGAAAAAACTCAAAACCCATTGGGTTCGAGATCGCGACCCAGTAGAAAAATCTCGGAACCCATTGGGTTCGAGAGCGTGACCCAGTAGGAAAAACTCCGAACCCATTGGGTCACGGGACGCAACCCAGTAGAAAAAATCCCGTGACCTACCAGATCACCGGCCACGATCTACCCGGAAAGAGCCTGGATCCAATCACTTGCCGAGCACGGGCTGGATCAATTTGCCCGAACCCTGTAGGTGATTTTGGGAGAGCGTCTCGATGTGGCCGCGGACCCAGGAGGTCATATCATAGGAGCTATGACAATGGCGGAAAAGGATTAGGCCATGGCCACGACGACCACCTGTCACCGCCCTCCTCACTCCACCCGCCGCAACGCCAGCAAGGTGAGGTCATCCCCGCGCGGCGCGCCGGCAAGGAAATCTTCCATGTCCGCCCGGCAGGCGGCGAGGAGCTCGTCCAGCGGGCGGTCCTTCACCCGGCGCAGGATGGCGGCGGCGCGGCCGATGCCGTACTCCTCTTCGTCCGTCGCCGCCTCGGTGAAGCCGTCCGTGTAGAAGAGCAGCGTGTCGCCGACGGCGAGTTGGAGATCGCGAGTCGCGTACGCCGCCTCGCAGAACATCCCCAGCGGCAGCCCCGCACCTTCGACAGGACGCACGCCGCGGCGGTCGGCAAGGAGCGGCCGCGGATGCCCGGCGCTCGCCAGCTCCAAACGGCCGCCGGGATAGAGCCGTGCCGCCAGCAGCGTGGCATAACTGGCGGGGAGGGTAACCTCGCACAGCAGGCGGTTGGCCCGCGCCAGCAGCTCGGCGAGGGAGAGGCCGGGGCCCGCCAGGACGCGCAGCAGCGCGTGCAGATGCGACTGCAACAGCGAGGCGGCGACACCCTTGCCGGCCACGTCCCCCACCACCAGGTGCAGCGGCTCGTCCTCGCCCTGCGGCCGCAACAGGTCGTAGTGATCGCCGGAGACGGCTCCGAGCGGCTCCCACAGCAGCGAGACCTCCCAGCCGTCATGCCGGAGCTGGCGCGGCGGTAGGAGCGCGGCCTGCACGCGGGCCGCCGCTTCCAGGTCCCGCTCCAGGGCTTTCAGCTCGGCGGGAGAGAGGCAGCCGAGGCAGATGGTCAGCAGCGGATCCGCCGCCAGCCGGTCCGTCTCGACGGAGCCCTCGCAATGCAGGCACCGTCCCCAGGTGCCGCCGTCGAGCCGCTCGAGGGCGCTGTCGACCTGCTGCAGCAGCTCCACGAGTTGGTTCTCGCGCACCGTCACCGCCATGTGAGCCAGGCGGTCGCGGCGCTCGAGGAGCTCGTCGCGAACGGCCTCCAAGGTGGTCATGACCTTCCTCCCGGCTTCTTGCACAACAGCGCGATCTGGCCGGCGTGATAGCCGTTGTGCTGCAGGACGCCGAAGATCGTACCTCGCACCGTGGACTCGCTGCCGGTCACCGGATCGTCGAGCTGCTCGTCGGCGAGCTCCAGGACGCGGGCATGGAACGCGGTGTGGGCCTCCTCCAGCGCCGCGAGGGCCGCCCGCCAGGCCTCGGCGGACGTGTCGTGAACCGGCGGCCAGTCGCGCTCCGGCGGCAGGTTCTGCAGCCGCTCGCCGTCCAGGCGCCGGCGCGGCACGTCGTTCCAGACGGTCAGGTGATGAACGATCTCCCAGATGGAATGCGCTTCCGGGAGGGGCCGCGCCGCGGCGGTCGTCTCGTCGACTCCGGTCAGCGTCTCGGCCACCGCCGGACCGTGCCAGGCTCCCCCACGAAATGCGCGCTCCAGTTGGTCGGCGAGGCTCTCGACTTGGCTCATGACGGCTCCTTTCTAACTCCCTATCCTGTCCATACTGGTTAATCTAATCCAACGATTCTCACCTGTCAAGCCTCCTTTGTGGGTTAGAATAGGATCGTGGAGGAGGAGCAGCACAGCCATACGTTCGAGCTCTCGGGAGGCTCGCTCTGTCTCGACTTCGCCAACACCTGGAGCGACCGGGGGCGGCCGGAGAGCGACCATCTGCGGTCCTATGAGGATCTCCTCGCCTTCGCGCGGCAGACCGGATTGCTGAGGGCCGGCGAGGAGAGGAATCTATCCAGCCGGGCGGAGATGGATCCACGGGCGGCCGAGGCAGCGCTCGCGCGGAGCCGCGGCCTGCGGGAGAGCCTCTACGGTGTTTTCTCCGCCGTCGCGGCCGAGGAGACGCCGGCGGACTCCGACTTGGAGCGCCTGAACGCCGAGCTGCCGGAGGCGTTCTCCCATCTGCGTCTCGAGCGGCGCGGGGACGATCTCGTCTGGACGTGGGCCGCGCGGGACGATTCTTTGGAGGCGCCGCTGTGGCCGGTCCTGCGCTCGGCGGCCGAGCTGCTCACCTCCGAGGATCGCCGGCAGGTGCGCGAGTGCGCCGGCACGTCCTGCACCTGGCTCTTCCTGGACCGCAGCCGCAACCGCTCGCGCCGCTGGTGCTCCATGGAGAGCTGCGGCAACCGCGCCAAGGCGCGGCGGCACTATCGGCGGAAGAGCGAGACCTCTTAAGCCTGTCACGAGGCGAGCACGCTGCGGTTGCGCCCCGCTTGCTTCGCCGCGTAGAGAGCTTGATCCGCGCGCTGAATGAGGCGGTCCAGGGTGTCCTCCTCGGGCAGGACATCCGCGATGCCGGCGCTGATGGTCACTCCCACTTCTCCCGCGCTCGTCTCCATGCGGTCCGCGGCGATGTTATGGCGAATGCGCTCGGCCACGACGGCGGCCTGCTCGGCGGTGCTCTCGGGGAGCAGGACGATGAACTCCTCGCCGCCATAACGCGCCAGAAGGTCGGCCTCGCGCAAGTGGCGCTGCGCGATCCCGGCGATCCTCTTCAGCACCTCGTCGCCGCATTGGTGTCCCCGCGTGTCGTTGATCTCCTTGAAATGATCGGCGTCGAACAGGATGACGGAGAGCGGGTGATGGTACCGCCTGGCGACGGCAAATTCGTGCTCGGCGAGATCGAAGAAATAACGGCGGTTGAGCGCACCGGTCAAAGAATCCACACGCGCCCAGACCTGCTCGCGCGCCAACGCCTCCGCGAGCTCCCGGTTCGTCAGCTCGATGGCTTGCTTGGCGCGCAGCAGCTCTTCCTCCACCCGCTTGCGCGCCGTGATGTTTTCGTGCGCGACGACGAAGCTGGCGGTGGCACACAAGAAGCGCGTCACCCGGAGAAGGAACCAGCGCTCTTCGGTCGGCGAGTGGCAGGGGTATTCGAGCGTGAAGTCAACGCGCTCGCCTCGCATCACCTCCTGGATGCCGCGCAGCGCCGCCACCGCCGTTTCCTCACCGCCGCGCCGGACGGCGTCCTCGCAGATCGTCAGATAGTTCGCGCCCACATAGAACGTCTCACCGTCGCCGTCGTTCTCCCGGGCGAAGCGACGCCACGCTTCGTTCACGGCGATGATCGCGCCGCGCGCATCCAGGACGGCGATGCTGGCCGTCAACGAGTTGAGGACGTCGTTGGCAAAACTGTCGCTCATCGGACGGGCGCCCGCCGGCAGGACGACCTTGGCGGAAATGTCGTGCTACCTATTGTACGCAGCCGGCCGCGGCGCGTCCAAGGCCGGCGCAGAGCACCCTTCTTTATGGAAGGAGGAAGGTCATGAAGGTAAAGCTCTGTAAGCTCGCCGTGGTGCTCGGCGTCCTGCTGTCGTTGGCGACGGCCTTCAGCCAGGATCAGGCCGCCGCCTCCAGCCCGTGCGATGGACTGCCGGGGCTCTGCAAGCCCACGTACGATCCAGTTACGAACTGCTGCATCTCCGATCCGCGGTTCGACTGCGTCGACATCTGCTTCTAGGCGCAGCTACCAGCCGCACTTCTGGCCCTTGTTCTGCTCGTCGAGCCAGGTCTTCAGGGGCGCGAAGTAGTCGAGGATGGCGGTGGCGTCCATCTGCTTCTGGCCGGTGACGACCTCGAGGGCCTCCGGCCAGGGACGGCTGGCGCCCATCTCCAGCATCTTGGCAAGGCGTGCTCCCGCCTCCTTGTTGCCGTAGATCGAGCAGCGATGCAGAGGCCCCTGGAAGCCGGCCGCCTGGCAGAGCCCGCGGTGGAGCTGGAACTGC
Source organism: Thermoanaerobaculia bacterium (assembly GCA_044868005.1). Classification (GTDB taxonomy): domain Bacteria; phylum Acidobacteriota; class Thermoanaerobaculia; order Multivoradales; family UBA5704; genus DATARR01. Next base: position 13,686 of record JBIOVX010000054.1, read on the forward strand.
AGGATGTCCGCAAGGAAGTAGCGCATGTACGGCACGCTGGCCGGCACGTGGTACTTGGCGCCGGGATCGAAGTCCTTCTCCGTGCGCGCCACCGGCGGCATGATGCCGCCGTACTTGATGCGCAGATCCCACCACGCCTGGTTGTAGTTTTCGGGCTTGATCTCTCCGGAGAACACCTTCCAGCGCCACTGATCGATGACCAGGCCGAAGGGGAGGAAGGCCACCTTGTCCAGGGCCTTGTTCATCAGCAGCCCGAGATCCTTCGACGGATCGGGCACCTGATCGAGGAGGCCGACCTGCTTCAGGTACTCGGGGGTGACGGAGAGCGCGATGGTGTCCCCCACCGCCTCGTGGAAACCGTCATTGGCGCTGTCCTGGTAGAGGAAGGGCAGCTTGTTGTAGGCCCGCTGATAGAAGTTGTGCCCCTCCTCGTGGTGGATGGTGTTGAAGTCTTCGTCGTTGATCTGGATACACATCTTGATGCGCAGGTCATCTTTGTAGTCGATATCCCATGCGCTGGCGTGGCAGACGACGTCACGATCGCGCGGCTCCGTGAACAGCGAGCGCTCCCAGAAAGTCTCCGGCAGGGGCGCGAACCCGAGCGAGGTAAAGAAGTTCTCGGCGTACTTGGCCATTCCCTTGGGATCGACCTTCTTGGCTTGGAGGATCTTCGTCAGGTCGAAGCCGGGATCGGCGTTGGGCGGCGCCAGCTCGTCGTAGAGGTTGTCCCAGCTTTGGGCCCAGGGATTGCCGAGCAGGTGCGCCGGGAGCGGCTTGTCCAGGGGAACGTCGCCGCCGTACTTCTCGTTGAGCTTGGCCCGCACGTAGCAATGGAGCGAGTCGTAGAGCGGCTTGACCTGTCCCCAGAGCCGGTCGAGCTCGGCGGCGAAGTCGTCCGGCGGCATGTCGTACTTGGCGCGCCAGAGCACGCCGGTGTCCTTGTAGCCCTGCTCGCGGGCGCCTTCGTTGGCGATCTCCACCAGCCGGCGGAAGTCGTCGCGCAGGGGCGCGCCGATGGCGTGCCAGCCGACCCAGACGTCCAGCAGCTCCTTCGCATCGCGATGCGTGCGCATGAATTCCTCGACGTCCGCCTGGCCCATGCACTCGCCGCCGCCGGATGGGCAGTACTTGCCCGAGCCGTAGCGGGCTTCGAGCGAAGCGGCGAGGCGCGCCAGCTCCGCGGTCTTCTTGGGATCGCTGGGCGCCGCCAGCACCAGGGTGCGCTTGAGCAGATCCATCTGCCGGCGCAGGTCCGGGGGCAGCTTGACGCCGTCGAACCGCGTGGCCTGCTTGGCCAGATCGACGCTGACGGTGAGCAAGGCCTCGTTGCGCTGCGCGGCGAGGGTCTCGGTGTCGAAGGTGATGAAGTTGGACTGCACCCACTGCGCCCGCTGCGCCTCGATGGAGAGATCGAGCAGGCGCTTCTGCGCGTCGTCGAGGAACTTCTTGGCCTGCGCCGCGGTCGGTGGGGCGGTCTTCTGGGCGAAGGCGGGAAAGGCTGGGATCGTAAGAGCCAGCGAGATAACGACGAGACAGCGAAGCGATTTCGGCGAGCTCATAGGTTTCCTCCCGGAGGCGCGAGTATACCCTTCGAAGCCTCACCCCCTGTCCCCCTCTCCCTGACGGGCGAGGGGGGACGTCTGCGAAGGATCTTGCCGGAAAAGGCAGCCTCCTATTGGCAAAACGGCTGTGAATCGTCCCCCCTCGCCCGTCAGGGAGAGGGGGACAGGGGGTGAAGCCTCGAAGAGCAGAACGCCTGGACTTACCCCAGCACCGCCGCCATCCGCTGCAATCCCTCGGCCAGCTCGGCGCGCGAGCAGGCGAAGGAGATGCGGATGTGCTCGTCGCCTCCGAAGGCGGCGCCGGGGACCACGACGACACGCGCTTCCTCGAGCAGGAACTCGGCGAGCTCGACGGAGCCCTGCCGGCCCGGCCCATAGCAGGCGGCGACGTGGGGAAAAGCGTAGAACGCGCCGTCGGGAGGACGGCAGCGGAACCCCGGCAGCTCGTTGAGGCGGGGGATCAGCATCTCGCGCCGCGCCTGGTACTCGGCGATCATCGCCTCCACCTCGGACTCGGCACAGCGCAGCGCCTTGAGGGCTCCCACCATGGCGAACGACGTGGGATTCGAGGTGGCGTGGCTCTGGATGATCTCGACGGCGCGGACGACGGCCGGCGGACCGAGAAGGTAGCCGATCCGCCAGCCGGTCATCGAGTAGGTCTTGGAGAACGAGCCCACCAGGACGACCGTCTCCGGAAACTCGGCGGCGAGGGCGGCGGCGCTGGCGTGGGGCACGCCGTCATAGACGAAGCGGGCGTAGGTCTCGTCCGAGATCACCAGCAGGCCGCGCTCGGCGGCGAAGCTCACGATCTCGCGCAGATCTTCGGCCGCCACCACGCCGCCGGTGGGATTGCAGGGAGCGTTGAGGAGGATGGCGCGCGTGCGCTCGGTGACCGCGTCGAGAATGGGGCCGGCGTGGATGCGGAAGCCGTCGTCCACCGAGGTCGGCACCTCGACGGGACGGGCGCCGGCGAAGCGCACCTGCTCCGGCAGGCTGACCCAGCAGGGGGAGGGGATCACGACCTCCTGCCCCTCCTCGAAGACGGCCAGGGCGACCTCGAAGAGCGCCGCCTTGCCGCCCACCGTGATCACCGACTGCGCGCCCGTCCACGGCGAGCCGTAGCGCCGCCGGTAGTGCTCGGCCACCTCGGCGCGCAGCTCCGGAATGCCGCTGCCGGGGGTGTACTTGGTGAAACCCGCGGTGAGAGCGCCGCAGGCCGCTTCGACGGCCACCGCCGGCGACGGGAAATCCGGCTCGCCGGCGCCGAAATCGACGATCGAGACACCCCGGGCCTTGAGCTCGGAGGCGAGGCGCGAGACCCGGAGCGTGGCGGACTCGCCGATCGAGGAAGCGCGCAGGGAGAGCTTCACGGCGGCGGATCGTATCATCGGAGTGGCGGCCCGGAAGGTGCCTCGGCCTTCGAAGGGCACGCCGCTTCCACCGGCAAGATCCCTTTGGGCCGAAGCATTCAGCGAATAAAATACCCTCCCCGCCTGTTTCCGCGCAGGGGGAGAATCCCATCATGAAACCGACCCGTCTTCTGACGTCATTCCTCTGTCTGCTCGCCCTCGCCGGAGGGGCGGCGGCGCAGCTCAAGCCGGAGCAGAAGGCGTCGCTCGTCTTGAACGCCGACCGGACCGCCTATGACGCGGGTTCTGCCGCCCGCGTGGCCGCCCTGGTGACCATCGAGCCGGAGTGGCACGTCAACAGCAACAAGCCCACGTTCGACTACCTCATCCCCACCGTGCTCACCCTCGAGCTGCCCGAGGGTTGGACGCAGGAGCAGGTCCACTACCCGCCGGCCGAGATGCAGAAATTCGCCTTCGCCGACCAGCCCCTGGCCGTCTACGACGGCGACGTGGTGATCGTGGCGGACCTCAAGGTGCCGGCCGGCGCCGCGGCGGGCACGTATCCCGTCCGCGGCTCGCTGCGTTACCAGGCTTGCAACGACTCGCAATGCCTGCCGCCGGTGACCGCCGAGGCGGAGATCCAGCTCACCCTGGGTCCGGGCGGCCAGCCGCAGCACGGCGAGACCTTCTCCAAGGCGGAGGGGAGCGGCAGCGCCGCGGCGACCGGCGCGGCGAAGCCCGGCCCCCCGAAGCCGGCCGGCAATCTGGCCGTCATGCTGCTCCTCGCGGTGCTCGGCGGGCTCATCCTCAACGTCATGCCGTGCGTGCTGCCCATCCTCTCGCTCAAGGTCTTCGGCCTCGTGCGCAGCGCCGCCCACGGCCACGCCGAGGTGGCGCGGGGAGCGCTGGCGACGGCGGCGGGCATCCTGATCTCTTTCTGGGCGCTGGCGCTCGCCGCCATCGCGGCGCACGCGGCGGGAGCGGCGGTGGGCTGGGGAATCCAGTTCCAGCGGCCGGGCTTCGTGGCCTTCCTCGCCGTCGTGGTGGTGCTCTTCTGCCTCAACCTCTGGGGCTTGTTCGAGATCCCCCTGCCGCAGCGGCTGGCGCGCGTCGGCGCGGGCGGGCCGCGCGAGGGCCTGGCCGGCCACTTCGTCTCCGGCCTCTTCGCCACGCTGATGGCCACGCCGTGCTCGGCGCCGTTCCTCGGCACGGCGATCGGCTTCGCGCTGGCGCAGCCGACGGCGGTCGTGCTCGCGGTGTTCACCGCGCTCGGCGCCGGCATGGCGCTCCCTTACCTGCTGGTCGCCGCGGCGCCCGGCGTCGCGCGGCTGCTGCCGAAGCCCGGCTCCTGGATGGAGACCGTTCGCGGCGTCATGGGTTTCCTGCTCGCGGCCTCGGCGGTGTGGCTGTTCTACGTCCTCTCGCTGCAGGTGTCGCCGGAGCAGCTCGCCGCCATCCAGCTCGGGCTCCTCGGCATCGCCCTCTTCACCTGGATGCAGCGCCGGCTCGGCGCTGGAAAGGTGCTGCGGAGCGCGGCCGCCGTGGGCGTCCTCGCCGCGATCGCCGTCACCCTGGTGGCCGCCGCCCGGGAGCCGGGCACGGTCGTGCAACGGGGAGCCACGGAACCGGCCGGCTTGATCCCCTGGGTCGCCTGGGACCGCGCCAAGGCCGAGTCCCTCGCCGCCGGCGGCCAGCTCGTCTTCGTGGACGTGACCGCCGCCTGGTGCTTCACCTGCAAGGCCAACGAGCGGTTGGTGCTGAACACGCCCGAGGTGGCCCAGGCCTTCGCCGAGAACGGCGTCGTGCCGATGAAGGCCGACTGGACGAACCGCAACGACGAGATCGCCGCCTTCCTCGCCGAGCACGGCCGCTACGGCATTCCCTTCTATCTTCTCTACCGCCCGGGCCAGGATCCGCACGTCTTCAGCGAGCTGCCCAGCAAGGACGGGCTGGTGGCGACCGTGCGCGAGGCGGCGGGCGTCCGGCCGATCGCACAGCGGTAGAATTCGGCGCCGGGCGTGCGCCAGACGGGAGGGAATATGCGAGATCGTGACGATTTCGAGGATTTCTCGCAGGCCTTGCCGGTCAAGCTGCCGATCACGGACGTGCTGGACCTCCACAGCTTTCGTCCCGCGGACGTGCCGGAGGTGGTGCGCGAGTGGCTCGACGCCGCCTATGCGGCGGGGTTCCACCTCGTGCGCATCGTCCACGGCAAGGGCATCGGCGTGCAGCGGAAGACGGTGCGCACGCTGCTGGCGCGCGATCCGCGCGTGGAGGACTTCGGCGACGCTCCCCTGGAGGCGGGAGGCTGGGGCGCCACCTGGGTGAAGCTGCGCTGAGGCCGCGACGCCCATGCGCCGGCTGCTCACTGCCTTGCGACGGGGCCGCGGCCGGCTCGCCCGCTTCGCCGGACGCCCGCGCGTCCATCTCGTCTATAGCCAGCGTTACCAGATCGAGCTGCCGGGAGCCGTCCACGATCCGCAGCGCGGCGAGCGCATCCTCGCCTTCCTCGACTCCGCCGGCCTGTTGGACCGTGCCGAGGTCCACGCCGCCGAGCCGGCCGCCTTCCGCCACCTGCGCCGCATCCATGTCGACTCCTACCTGGACTCGCTGAGCCGGCCCGAGACCCTCGTCCGCGTCGTCGGCCTGGAGCTTTCCGAGGACCTGCTCGAACGGGTCCTGGAGGCGCAGCGGACCATGGTCGGGGGGACTCTGGCCGCCACTCGCCTGGCCCTCGACTCCCACGGCATCGCGGTCAATCTCGGCGGAGGACTGCATCACGGCTTCGCCGACCGCGGCGAGCGCTTCTGTGTCTACAACGACGTGGCGGCGGCCATCGCCGAGCTGCGCTCGCGCGGCGTCGGCTGCCGCGTCCTGGTGGTGGACCTCGACCTGCACGACGGCGACGGCACGCGCTCGCTCTGTGCCGGCGATCCCGCCGTTCACACCTTCTCCATCCACAATCACACGTCGACGCCGGTGGACCCGGCCACCGCGACGGCGATCGAGCTGGGGAGCGGCGTCGGCGACGAGGCGTATCTGGAGGCGGTGCGCACGCATCTGCCGCCGGTCGTCGCGCGGTTCCATCCCGAGCTGGTCTTCTATCTCGCGGGCTCCGATCCGGCGGCCGACGACCAGATCGGCGACTGGAAGATCACCGCCGGGGCGATGCTGGCGCGAGACCGTTTCGTCCTCTCCTGCGTCCGCGCCGCGGGCCGGCAGATCCCGCTGGTCATCCTGCTCGCGGGAGGCTACGGCCCCGCCGCCTGGCGCTACAGCGCGCGCTTCCTCTCCACCCTGCTCAACCGCGGCCGGCCGATCGAGCCGCCGAGCACCGAGGAGCTCCTGCTGGCCCGCTACCGCGCCATGGCGCGCGAGCTCGCGGAGCACGAGCTCACGGGCGAGGCGAGGCAGGACGACTGGGGGCTCTCCGAGGAGGACATCGCCGGCGCGCTTGGGGGCCTCCACCGGCCGCGGCGCTTCCTCGATTTCTACTCACGCCACGGCCTGGAGCTCGCCGTGGAACGGGCCGGGCTCCTCGACCGCGTGCGCAACCTCGGCTTCCAACGGCCGATGCTGGAGATGGATCTCGACAATCCGGCGGGAGACACGGTGCGCCTGTATGGCGACGCGAGGAAGCGGGAGCTGCTGATCGAGCTGCGGGTGCGCATCGACCGGCACATAGTGCCCGGCCTGGCGCTGCTGCGCATCGAGTGGCTGCTGCTGCAGAATCCGCGCGCCGGGTTCACCGCCGAACGCCCCCGCCTGCCGGGGCAGAGCCATCCCGGCCTCGGCATCCTGCGCGAGATCATCGCCCTGCTGGTGCTCGTCTGCGACCGCCTGCAGCTCGACGGCCTCGTCGTCGTGCCCTCGCACTACCACGTGACGGTGAAGAGCCGGAAGGCCCTGCGCTTCCTGCGGCCCGGCGACGAGGGGCTCTTCCGGGCTCTCCAGCGGACGCTCCGGGATCTCCCCCTGGCGGCGGCGACGGAGGCTCTCGCCGCCGGCCGCGTGGTGGACTCCCACGCCGGCAAGCCCTTCGCGTGGTCTCCCGTTCCCATGGTGTTTCCGGTCAGCGAGCGGTTCCGCGAGCAGATCGAGGGGGAGAATTACGAGCGCGAGGCAGAAGAGGCGGCGGAGAGACGGGAGTTGGCGCTGCGGGACCCCC
>JBIOVX010000055.1:0-21951 GCA_044868005.1 Thermoanaerobaculia bacterium
TGTGGCCGCCCTGTTCTTTGTACGCGTCGATTCAGGGCGGCCACATAGGGCCGCCCCTACATTCCGGGTATCACATTCTCGCCTGCCGGCGCCGCCAACCGCTCCGCCAGCCGCGAAAACCGTCCCCGCACGCGCCGGTTGCCGACGGCGATACGCAGGGCCCGCTCCTCTCCCACCAGGATGGCCAGCCGCTTGGCGCGGGTGAGCGCCGTGTAGAGGAGGTTGCGCTGCAGCATCACGTAGTGCGTGGTGTGCAGCGGGATCACCACGCACGGGTACTCGCTCCCCTGCGCCTTGTGGATCGTGCAGGCGTAGGCGAGCACCAGCTCGTCGAGGGAGCCGAAGTCGTACGCCACCTCGCGGCCGTCGATCGCGACGGTCAGGATCTGGTCCACCTCGTCGATCTTCCGCACCTGGCCGATGTCGCCGTTGAAGACCTCGAGGTCGTAGTTGTTCCGCACCTGCATCACCTTGTCGCCGACGCGCAGGCTGCGGCCGCCGCGGGTCACCATCGGCCCCTCGGGATTCAGCAGGTCGCGCAGCGCGGCGTTCAGGCTCTCGGTGCCGAGGGGGCCACGGTTCATCGGCGTCAGCACCTGGATCTGCTCGCGCGGATCGAAACCGAACTTCGCCGGGATGCGCCGCGTCACGAGCTGCGAGATGGTGTCGACGATCTCCGCCGGATCCTTGCGCTCGAAGAAGAAGAAGTCGCCGTCGCTGTCCACGGACTCGTAGATCGGCATCGTGCCCTGGTTGACGCGGTGGGCGTTGACGACGATCAGGCTGCGCTCGGCCTGGCGGAAGATCTCGGTCAGCTTCACCACCTCGACCGCCTCCGAGCGGATGAGGTCCGCCAGCACGCGGCCGGGGCCGACCGAGGGGAGCTGATCGGCGTCGCCCACCAGGATCAGGCGGCCGTGGTCCGGCACCGCGCGCAGCAGGTGATAGGCGAGCACGGCGTCCAGCATCGACACCTCGTCCACGATCAGCAGGTCGCAGGTGAGGGGGTGCTCGCGGTTGCGGTCGAACTGCCGCGTCTGGGCGTTGAACTCCAGCAGCCGGTGCAGGGTGGCCGCCTCGGCGCCGGTCGCCTCGGCCAGGCGCTTGGCGGCGCGGCCGGTGGGCGCGGCGAGCAGCACCCGCTGCCGCTTCTTCTCCAGGATCTCGACGATGCCGCGCACCAGCGTCGTCTTGCCGGTGCCGGGACCGCCGGTGATCACCAGCACCTTGCGGGTGAGCCCGGAGCGGATCGCCTGCCGCTGCTCGCGCGCGAGGGCGAGGCTCTCCTTCTTCTCGAACCAGTCGACCGCGCGGTCGAGATCGATCTCCAGCGGCAGCGGCGGCTGGGCGAGCAGCGCCCGCAGGCGCGCCGCCACCCCCGACTCGGCGGCGTGCAGCGACTTGAGATAGACGGCCTGCTCGGCCGGATCGACGAGCGGCTCGGCGATGATCTGCTCCGTCTCCGCGAGGGCCGCGACGGCCTGCTCGACGCGGTCGGCCGGCGCCGCGAGAAGCTTCTCCGCTTCCTCGATCAGCGTCTTGCGCGGCAGGTAGAGGTGCCCGCGGTCGGCGCCTTCGTCCAGCAGATAGAGCGTGCCCGCCTCGATGCGCTGCGGCGCGTCGGGCGGCACGCCGAGGGCGGCGGCGATCTTGTCCGCCGTCTTGAAGCCGATGCCGTAGATGTCCGCGGCGAGCCGGTAGGGGTTCTCCCGCACCAGCGCGTTGGCGTGCGAGCCGTAGGCCTTGTAGATCTTGATCGCGTAGTGGGTGGAGACGCCGTGCGATTGCAGGAAGATCATCACCTCCTTGATCTCCCGCTGCTCGCTCCAGGCGCTGAGGATGTCGCGGCTGCGCTTCGGCCCGATCCCCTCCACTTCCTTCAGCCGGTGCGGCCGGTTCTCGATGACGTCCAGGGTCTCCAGGCCGAACGCCTTCACCAGCCGCGAGGCCATCACCTTGCCGATGCCGCGGATGAGCCCGGAGCCCAGGTACTTCTCGATGCCGGTCACCGTCGCCGGCACCACCGTGCTGTAGGACGCCACCCGGAACTGCTTGCCGTACTTCGGATCGTTGATCCAGGTGCCGGTGAGCCGCAGGTTCTCCCCCGGCTGCACCCCGAGCAGATTGCCGACGGCGGTCACCAGGTCGCGGTGTCCCGCCACGGCGAGCCGCACCACGCTCCAGGCGTTCTCCTCGTTGCTGAAGACGATGCGGTCCAGCACGCCTTCAAGGGTCGCGGAATCGGCGGAGGGAGGATTGAGGGGGAGGGTCATAGGGGAGCAAGTGGAGTCTATGACAGGAGGAAAGGGCAATCCGGTCCCGTCTGTGCCAAAATGGCCCTCCCATGCCCGACAAGCCCCTGATCCTGGTCATCGACGACGAGACCGGCTCCCGCGAATCCATGGCCATCGCCCTCGAGAAGGCCGGGCTCGCCGTGCGCACCTTCGACGACGCGAAGAAGGCCCTGGAGTTCCTCGACGAGAACGAGCACGCCCGCCTCGCCGTGTGCGACCTGCGCATGCCCGGCATGGACGGCCTGGGGTTCCTGCAGGAGGTGCGGGAGAGGAAGCTCGACTTGAGCGTCATGCTGGTCACCGCCTACGGCTCCATCGAGTCCGCGGTGGAGGCCATGCGGGTGGGCGCCGACGACTACCTCACCAAGCCGGTCGATCTCTATGAGCTGCGCCAGCGGGTGATGAACCTGATCGAGAAGCAGCAGCTCAAGGAGGAAGTCTCCAACCTGCGCGAGATGCTCGACAAGCGCTACGGCTTCGAGAGCATCATCGGCCGCTCGGCGCCCATGGAGCGCCTCTTCGAGCAGATGCGGCTGGTGGCGCCCACGCGCTCCAGCGTGCTCATCATCGGCGAGAGCGGCACCGGCAAGGAGCTGGTGGCCAACGCCCTGCACCGCGCGAGCCCCCGCCGCAACGAGCGCTTCCTCGCCATCAACTGCGGCGCCATTCCCAGCGACATCCTGGAGAGCGAGCTGTTCGGCCACGAGCGTGGCGCCTTCACCGGCGCGGTGACGCGCAAGATCGGCAAATTCGAGCTGGCCCACCGCGGCAGCCTGTTCCTCGACGAGATCAGCGAGCTCTACCCCGAGCTGCAGGTCAAGCTGCTGCGGGTGCTCGAGGAGCGGCACGTCATGCGCGTCGGCGGCAGCGAGCTGATCCCCGTCGACTTCCGGCTCATCGCGGCCACCAACCGCGACCTCGAAAAGGAGGTCGCCGACGGCCGTTTCCGCGAGGACCTGTACTACCGGCTCAAGGTGGTGACGCTGCGCATCCCGTCGCTGCGCGAGCGGCCGGCGGACATCCCGCAGCTCGCCGAGCACTTCCTCAACCTGTTCTCCCAGGAGCACGGCAAGCCGCCCATGCGGCTGAGCCAGGGGGCGCTGGAGCTGCTCTCGCGCTACGGCTGGCCGGGCAACGTGCGCCAGCTCCGCAACGTCATCGAGTCGGCCGTGGTCTTCACGCAGGGGGAGGAGATCACCGCCGCCGACCTGCCGGTCGAGGTGCGCGAGTCCTCCGCCGTCTCCACCACCGGCCTGCCCGTGCAGTCCGTGGTGGGGGAGCCGCGCACCATGGCCGACATCGAGCGCCAGGCAATCCTCGAGACCCTGGCGCGCACCGGCGGCCATCGCGCCCGGGCGGCCGACGTCCTCGGCATCGGCCTGCGCACGCTGCAGCGCAAGCTCAAAGAGTACAAGGATGACGGCTTCATTCAGGAGGATTGAGGAGGGACGATGGAGCTCCATACCAAGGTGATGATCCACAACGCGACCCTCGGATTTAAGGGGAACGAGGGCGTGCTATTGCAGATCAGCCCGGACGGCTACTACGAGGTGAACTGCTTCTTCGGCGACCGGCTCCACCGCACGCTCTTCCCGATTCAGGGGACGGTGTTGATCTGCAGCGAGCCGGAGGACACCACGCGGTCCGACCTGGAGATCGAGCGCTGATGGCCGCGCGGCTTTCGGTCAACGTCGATCACGTCGCCACCCTGCGGCAGGCGCGCAAGAGCGGGTATCCCGATCCGGTCGAGGCGGCGCGCCTCGCCGAGGACGCCGGCGCCTCCGGCATCACCGTCCATCTGCGGGTGGACCGCCGGCACATCCAGGACTCCGACGTCGAGCGCCTGCGCGAGAGCGTCCGCGGCAAGCTCAACCTGGAGATGTCGACCGCCGAGGACATGGCGCGCATCGCCTTGCGGGTCAAGCCGGATCAGGTGACGCTGGTGCCGGAGCGGCCCGAGGAGGTGACGACGGAAGGCGGGCTCAACCTGCTCCTCTACGAGCGGCGCATCGCCGAGGTGGCCGGGCGCCTGGCGGCGGACGGCATCGCGGTGTCGCTGTTCATCGATCCCGACCCGCAGCAGCTCCAGGTGCTCGGCCGTCTCGCCGGCCACGGCGTCACCGGCTTCGAGGTCAACACCGACGCCTACACCCGCGCGCAAGAGGCGGCCGCGCTGGAAGGCGAGCTGCGCCAGATCGCCGGCATGGTGGAGCAGGGGAAGGCGGCCGGCTTCCACGCCTACGGCGGCCACGGCCTGCGCACCGACAACGTCCATGCCATCGCCGCTCTCCCCGGCATGGAAGAGCTGAACATCGGCCACTTCATCGTCAGCCGCGCCGTGATCGTCGGCATGGAAGCGGCGGTGCGGGAGATGCTCGCGGCGATGGCGTAATCAGCTCCGCTTCTTCTGACTTCTGTTGGGGAGCTGGGGTGCTATCCTCTCACTCCACCGCAAGGAGCCACTCCATGAGAAGACAGCCGCCGCCAGCCGATCCCTTCGCGAGGACCTGGCGCTTCGCCTGCGTCCTCCTCGCGGTTCTCGGTCTCGCCGGTCTCGCCGCCGCGGGTGGAGCGGAGGAGCCGCGGCAAGCTCCCGTCGCCGTGGTGGACGTCGAGCTCAGCGAATACGCCATCGCGATGCCGGCGACCCTGGCCGCCGGGCCGACGACGTTCACCCTCCACAACACCGGCAAGAAGAGCCACAGCTTCAAGATCGAAGGGCCGGGCCTCGACCAGCTCCTCGAGAAGCCCGTCCGTCCCCACGAGACCGCCACGCTCCAGCTCACCCTCCAGCCCGGCGACTACAAGGTCTACTGTCCGATCGGCAGCCACGCGATGAAGGGCATGTCGACCACCCTCAAGGTCACCGCCAAGCCGAAAGGGTAAGGCGTTCGCTCTCAGCCTACCTGGCGTCTACAGCACCGGCGACAGCCATCGCGCTGCTCGGTCGCCGAACTTCTTGGCGAGCGGCCGGCGGCGCCAGTCGGCTAGGCGGATCTCGTTCGACTGTTTCAGGTCTCCGAGGAAGGCATTCTCCAGCGTCGCGGCGGTGGCGGGGCAGAGGATCAGCAGGTCGCATTCGGCGTTGAAGAGGAAGGAGCGGAAGTCGAGGTTCGTCGAGCCGACCACCGAGGCCAGACCGTCCGCCACCAGGGTCTTGGAGTGGAGGATGGCCGCCTCGTACTCGAAGATCCGTACGCCGCCTTCGAGCAGCCCACCGTAGTAGCCATGGCCGGCGTGCCGCACGACCGGCACGTCGGTCTGACCCGGCAGCATCAGGCGGACGTCGACTCCGCGCGCGGCGGTCTCCGCCAGGATGCGCACCGCCCGGCGTCCCGGCGCGAAGTAGGCGTTGGTGATCCACAGCCGCTGCTTGCACGCCGCGGCGATGGCCGCCAGCACTGCCGCCGACTCCGCCTGTCCGCGGTGGGGCCGCGAGTCGAGCACGAGGATGCGAGAGCCCGGCGCCTCGGCGGCATTGGCTGGCAGCGGATCGATCTCGAACGGCTCGCCGCCGGCGCGCTCCCAGCCCTCGGAGAAGACCACCGCCATCTCCCATGCCGCGGGACCGTGCACCCGCACGTGCGTATCCCGCCAGACCTGGCCGGGCCGCGGATTCGGCGAGCCGTACTCCTCGCCGATGTTCATGCCGCCGGTAAAGGCCACCTCGCGGTCCACCACCAGGATCTTGCGATGGTCGCGGAACGGCTGGTACCAGAGCTGCCTGATCAGGGGGTGAAACAGGTGAGTCTCGATGCCTTGGCTCTCCATCTCCCGCCAGAACTCGGCGCGGGTCGAAGACGACCCCATGGCGTCCACGAGCACCCGCACCTTGAGTCCTCTCGCGGCGGCGGCCTTGGCGCCATCCAGGAAAAGGCGGCCGGTGGCGTCGTCCTTGAAGATGTAGGACTCGAGCAGGATCTCCCGTTGTGCGGCGAGCGCCGCCTCGCGCATGGCGGCGAAGGCGGTGCGGCCTTCGAAGAAGATCTCGACCTGATTGCCGCCCAGGAACGGCGCCCCGTCGATGCGGCGCAGCAGGAACTCGAAACCGGGGTCCGCGAGCCCCTGAGGTAGCGCTGCGGCCAGGCGGCCCACCCGTCCTATGCGCAGCTCCCGCGGCAACTTGCGCCCGGGCGCCGGACGAAGTATCGGGCGGAAGCGCCGGAAGCGGTGGCCGCGGCTCATCAGGGGCGAGTCTATCCGGGCGGCAATACGGCTTGTCCCGATCTGCCGCAGTTCTTGCACCCAATTGATAGTCAAAGGGGGATACACCCCGCCGGCGCTCCAAGCCCGGGTAGGGGAGTGCCCCCTTTATTTACGAGCGACCACGGCAGCCTGCAGTCTTTGACGATTTTGGGGCCCGCGACTCCGGAGATCCGTTCCTACCCTCTCGGACCTGCCGAAGCCTTGACCGGGTATTTTTGAGTTTGCTGCAGCCGGGACGATCACGTCAGGGGTCGCACCGAGGATTGACCATTGCCTGAGTTTCAGATGGATAGTTTCGACCGCATCGCCGTCATCGGCATGGCGGGCCGCTTTCCCGGCGCCCGCACCCTCGGCGAGCTCTGGCGCAACCTGTGCGACGGCGTGGAGTCCGTCCGTTTCCTCTCGGGCGAGGAGATGGCGGCCGTCGGCGTCGCCGCGGCGGCGGCTGCGGACCCGGCCTGGGTGCCGGCGGTGGCCATGCCGGACGGCATCGAAGAGTTCGACGCACCGTTCTTCGGCATCAGCCACCGCGAGGCCGAGATCCTCGACCCGCAGCACCGCCTCTTCCTGGAGACCTGCTGGGCGGCCTTGGAGGATGCCGGACATGCGCCCGGCGGCGCCGGCACGGTGTCCGTCTATGGCGGCACCACCACCTCCACGTACCTGTTCTTCCATCTCGCCCGCAACCGCCAGGTGCTGGAGACGGTGGACCCGCTGCATCTCCTCGTCGCCAACGCCGTGGACTCGCTCGCCACCCGCGTTTCGTACAAGCTCGACCTCAAGGGAGGGAGCCACGCCGTGCAATGCGCGTGCTCCTCTTCGCTGGTCGCCGTCCATCTCGCCTGCCAGGCGCTGCTCAACCGGGAGTGCGACATGGCTCTCGCCGGCGGCGTCTCGATCAACGTCAGCCAGCGCGGCGGCTACCGTTACCAGAAGGATTCGATCCTCTCGCCCGACGGCCATTGCCGGGCGTTCGACGCGTCGGCGAGCGGCACGGTCTTCGGCAGCGGCGTCGGGGTCGTGGTGCTGAAACGGCTGGAAGATGCGCTGGCCGACCGCGATCCGGTGCGCGCCGTGATCCTCGGCTCGGCGGTGAACAACGACGGCGCCGCCAAGGTCGGCTACTCGGCGCCCAGCGTCGAAGGCCAGGCGGCGGTGATCACGGAAGCTCTGGAGGTGGCGGGAGTCGCGCCCGAGACCCTCTCCTACCTGGAGGCCCACGGCACGGGCACCGCGCTGGGAGATCCCATCGAGGTCCAAGCGCTCCTGCGTGCGCTCGGCAGCGGCAAGGGCTTCTGCGCCATGGGCACGGTGAAGAGCAACATCGGCCATCTCGATACCGCCGCCGGGGTGGCCGGGCTGATCAAGACGGTGCTGGCGCTCGAACACCGGCAGATCCCGCCCAGCCTGCACTTCGAGCGCGCGAATCCGCGCATCGACTTCGCCAACAGCCCGGTGTACGTGAACCGCTCGCTGACGGAGTGGACGGTTCCGGGGCCGCGCCGGGCCGGCGTCAGCTCCTTCGGCTTCGGCGGCACCAACGCGCACGTGGTGCTGGAGGAGGCCCCGGCGCTGCCCGCGGCCGTTGCCTTTCGCCCATGGCAGCTCCTGGTGCTTTCGGCGAAGACGGAGGAGGCCTTGGCGGCGGCCACCCGCGATCTGGCGCGGCACTTCCGCCAGCATCCCGAGACCGACCTGGGAGATGCCGCCTACACGCTGCTCGCTGGCCGGCAGACCTTCCGCTGCCGCCGCATCGCGGTCTGCCGCGATACCGCGGACGCCGCGGCCTGCCTGGAGAGCCTCGATGCGGTCCGTGTCCTGACGGCGGTGGAGCCGGAAGGGCCGGGAGAGCGGCTGCCACGGCTGGCCGCGGCTCCGCCGCTCCCGGGGGAGACGGACGACGACCGCGTTCGCTTTCTGACCGCCGCGGGCCGGCTTTGGCTCGCCGGCCACCGTCTCGAGGCAGCCCAGCTCTTCGGCGGCCAGGAGCCGCGGCGGATTTCGCTGCCGACCTACCCCTTCGCTCGCCATCGATACTGGATCGAGCCGGGGGAGCCGCTCTCCGCCACGGCCGGAGAGACGGTTGCCGAGCGGCCTGCTCCGATCCAGGTTCTCCATTTCCGCCCGGCGCTGGCTACGCCTTACGTGGCGCCGCGGGGCGAGCTGGAGGAGCGGGTGGCGGCGCTGTGGCGGGAGGTCCTCGGTCTCGCCGAGGTCGGCGCGCACGACAGCTTTCTGGAGTTGGGCGGTGATTCCCTCCTCGCCACGCGGCTGATGGCCCGGTTGTGGGAGGAATTCGGCGTCGAGCTGGCCATGGACCGCCTGTTCGAGAACCCGACCGTCGCGGGAGTGGCCGCGGCGGTGGTGGAGGTGCGGGCCGCCTCCGCCAACGGCGATCTGGCGCGTCTGCTGGCGGAGGTCCAGGCGCTCTCGGAGGAGGAGCTGGAGGGCGAGTTGGCTGAGGGGATAGCGCCGTGACTGACGTTGGATTTGAAGGGAGAAGTCAATGAGGAGCATCGCCGCCGTTTCGATGCTGTGCATCTCGGCTGTGGGAGCCGCCGCTCAGGCGCCGCCGCAGGCTTCAGTCGCGGAGCCCTCGGCAGCGGTCGCCGCCGCGACGGCCGCGCCACAGCCGTCGCAGGATTATTCAGTGGACATCCACCGGCTGAGCAACGCACCGGTCATCGACGGCAAGCTCGACGAGCCGGTCTGGCAGGAGGGAAGCCTCCTCGACGGGTTCATTCAGTTCGAGCCGCAGGCGGGGCAACCGGCCTCTGAGAAGACCGAGATCCGAGTCGGATATGACTCCGGCAACATTTATTTTGGCATCCGCTGCTACGACCGCGAGCCGGAGAAGATCCTCGGCGGCGCCATGCGGGCCGACGTGGAGATGAGCCAGGACGACTCGATCACCATCATCCTCGACACTTTCCACGACCGGAGGAACGGTTTCCTGCTGGCGGTCAATCCCTTGGGCGGCAGGGTCGATGCCCTGGTGCGCAACGACGGCGAGGAGGTCAACGTCGACTGGGACGGCATGTGGGAGGCGTCGGCGGCGCGGGATTCTCTGGGTTGGACGGCCGAGATCGCCGTGCCGTTCAAGACGCTGCGTTTCAACCCCGCCGACTCCCAGACCTGGGGCTTCAACGTCCGCCGCAATATCACGCGCCGGCAGGAGCTCTCTTTCTGGAAGCCCATGGCGCGTAAAATGGGTTCGAATCCCACTTATCGCGTCTCGGAATTCGGCGAGATCCGCGGCATGTCCAGCATCGCTCGCGGTGGGCGGTATCAGTTCGAGCCCTACTCGCTGTTGCGCGAGGAGCCCACGACTCGCTTCGACACTACCGACAAGGGGGAGATCGGCGGCGACCTGAAGTTCAATCTCACCTCGGGCCTGGTGGCGGACCTGACGGTCAATACCGACTTCGCCGAGGTCGAAGCCGACCAGCAGCAGATCAATCTCGAGCGATTCAAGCTCTACTATCCGGAGCAGCGGGAGTTCTTCCTCGAGGGAGCGAACCTCTTCTACTTCGGTGATCGGCCGGAACCTTTCGAGGTGCCGGAGAAGTTCCGCTTTTTCTTCAGCCGGCAGATCGGCCTGGCGGAGAACGGCCAGGTGACGGTCCCCGTGCTGGGCGGTGCCAAGCTGGCGGGCCGGATGGGCGGCACCAGCATCGGCTTCCTCAACATGTCTACCGATCAGGCGAGTTATCTGGACGCGCGCGGCGTGCCGATCGAGGAGCCGGAGACGAACTTCACCGTACTGCGGCTGAAGCAGCAGATCTTCGGCAGCTCGACCGTGGGTCTGATCGGTCTCAACAAGGATCCCCAGGGCAGCCGCTACAACCGAGGTCTCGGCGCCGACTGGGACCTCGCCTTCGGCGGCGGGTGGCAATCCTCCGGCTTCGTAGCGCAGACCGACACGCCGGGCCTGGAGGGGCATGACAGCGCCTACTCGGCCGATCTCATCTACCGCAACCCGACCCTGCGGCTCCGCCACCGTTATACCAACATCGGCGAGAACTTCAATCCGGAGATGGGGTTCCTCACCCGCGCCGGCATCGTCAAGAACCACTCCAACGTCTTCTCGACGCAGGTGCTCGATACGGCGCCGTTCCACATCTACAAGGTCATTCTGGTGGCCGACATGAATCACATCGCCGATCAGCGGGGGAATCTCGAGACGCAGCTCGCCACGTACGAGCTGGGCTTGAGCGGCCGCAGCCGGGCCGGCGTCGCCTTCCTCTACTACGACGATCTGGAGAACCTGACGCTGCCGTTGCCCATCGCCAAGAACGCCGTCATCCCCCCCGGGCACTACCGCTTCCGCAGCCTGTTCACCGGCATCTCCTCCGGCTATTCGAAGCGGGTCGGCTTCACCCTCTGGTACCACGACGGGAGCTATTACGACGGCGACCGGCTGCGCACTTTCCTTTCCCTGCTGATCCGGCCGCGCGACGGTCTCATCGTCCAACCGAGTTACGACCGGGTGAGGGTTGCCGCTCCTTGGGGGCATTTCATCTCACAGATCGCGCAGACCGCGGTCGACTATTCGCTGACGCCGACGCTCTCGACGCGGGTGACGCTGCAATGGCGCGAGGGGGACAACTTCCGGGCCAACTTCCTGATCGACTGGACCTACCGGCCGGGCTCCGATCTCTTCCTCGTCTACAACGACGTGGACGATCTCGATGAGGTGCGCCGGGAATCCGGCTTCAGTCCGTTGCGGCCGGGGCGGACGATCACCATCAAGGCGACGCGCCGGTTCGATTTCTGAGCCCGCCAGCGGTGAGCGCATGAAGGCACGGCCCGTGGAAGAGGATCTCGCCGGGGTGGAATCCCGCGGCGAGGTCGAAGCGGCTTTGCGGAACCTCACGCCGAAGCAGCGCGAGGTGTTGCTGCGGCGGCTGGAGAAGCGCGGCGGAGCTACGGCCGGCCGGCCGGAGGCGGAGCGCATCCCGCGCCAGCCGCGGGACGCCGGCGGCGGCGGCGAGCTGCCGCTCTCCTTCGCGCAGCAGCGGCTGTGGTTCCTCGACCGCCTGGAGCCCGGCAGCGCGCTCTACAACCTGCCGTCAGCCGTCGAGGCCGAGGGCCGGCTCTACCTGGGCGCGCTGGCGGCGAGCCTGCGCGAGATCGTCCGCCGCCACGAGGCCCTGAGGACCACCTTCGCCGCCCGCGCCGGCGAGCCGGTGCAGGTGATCCATCCGCGGGCGGCGGTCGAGCTGCCGGTGGTGGACCTCGCGGCGCTCCCCGAGCCGGCGCGGATGGCCGAGGCGCAGTGGCTGGCGACGGAGGCGGCGCGCCGGCCTTTCGACCTCGCCCGCGGCCCCCTGCTGCGCGTCCTGCTGCTGCGCCTGGCAGGCGAGCACCACCTGGCCGTGCTCACCCTGCACCACATCGTCAGCGACGGCTGGTCGATGGGCGTGCTGGTGGGGGAGATCGCGGCGCTCTACCCGGCCTGTGTCGCCGGCGCGCCCTCGCCGCTGCCGGAGCTGCCGGTGCAGAGCGCCGACTTCGCCGTCTGGCAGCGCGAGCGGCTGCAGGGCGAGGCGCTGGAGCGCGAGCTCGCCTTCTGGCGCGAGGCGCTGGCCGGCGCCCCCTACGTGCTCGACCTGCCGGCGGACCGCCCGCGGCCGGCCGTGCAGACGTTCGCTGGCGCGCAGGCGGCGGTGCGCCTGGAGCCGGCGCTCGTCGCCTCCCTGCGCGAGGCGGGGCGGGCCGGGGGGCATACCCTGTTCATGCTCCTGCTCGGCGCCTTCGAGGTGTTGCTCGCGCGCTGGAGCGGCCAGGAGACGCTGCTCGTCGGCACGCCGGTCTCCGGTCGCGCGCGGCCCGAGGTGCAGGGGCTCGTGGGCTTCTTCGTCAACACCCTGCCGCTGCGCGCCGACCTGGCGGGGGAGCCCTCGCTGGGCGAGCTGCTGGAGCGGGTGAAGGCGGCCGAGCTCGCCGCCTTCGCGCACCAGGAGCTGCCCTTCGGCCGGCTCGTCGAGGACCTCCATCCCGACCGCGACCTCAGCCGCTCGCCGCTGTTCCAGGTGATGTTCGCCCTGCAGCGGGCCGCGGCCGAGGCGCTGAGCCTGCCGGGCCTCACGCTGCGCGCGCGCGATCTCGACACCGGCACCGCCAAGTTCGAGCTCACCCTCCAGCTCGCCGAGGGCGCCGACTCGGTAGCCGGCTGGATCGAGTACAACACCGACCTCTTCGACGCCGCCACGGTGGAGCGCATGGCGGACCAGCTCGCGACGCTGCTGCGAGCCTTCCCGGGCAGCCCGGAGCGTCCGGTCTGGGAGCTGCCCTTCCTCCCCGAGCCGGAACGGCGGCAGCTCCTCCTCGACTGGAACGCCACCCGCCGGTCCTGGCCCGCCGAGACCCTGGTGCACGAGCTCTTCGAGCAGCAGGCGGCGCGCACGCCCGAGGCGCCGGCCGTGGGCTGCGGCGGCGCGGCGCTGACCTACCGGCAACTGGAGGAGCGGGCCAACCGCCTCGCCCGCCGCTTGCGGCGCCTGGGGGTGGGGCCGGAGGTGCGCGTCGGCCTCTGCGTCGAGCGCTCGGCGGAGATGGTGGTGGCCCTGCTCGGCATCCTCAAGGCCGGCGGCGCCTACGTGCCCCTCGATCCCTCGCATCCCGCCGAGCGGCTGGCCCTGGTGCTGGCGGACAGCGGCATGGCGGCGCTGGTGACGGAGGAGCGGCTGCTGGCGGTCCTCCCCGAGCAGGCCGCGCCGGTCCTCTGCCTCGACCGCGACGCCGGGGAGGTCGCCGCCGAGGATGCCGGTCCGCTGCCCCGCCTCGCGGACGCGGAGAGCCTCGCCTACGTGATCTACACCTCCGGCTCCACCGGCAGGCCGAAGGGGGTGCAACTGCCGCACCGGGCGGTGGTCAATTTCCTGCGCGCCATGGCGGAGCGGCCGGGGCTCGGCGCGGGCGACGTGATGCCGGCGCTGACCACCCTCGCGTTCGACATCGCGGGCCTGGAGATCTACCTGCCGCTCGCCGTGGGCGGCCAGGTGGAGGTGGTGACGCGGGAGGAGGCGGCCGACGGCCGGCGTCTCGCGGCGCGGCTGCGGGAGGCAGGGGCGACCGCCGTGCAGGCGACGCCGGCGACGTGGCGCCTGCTCCTCGCCGCGGGCTGGGAGGGCCTCGCCGGGCTGGAGGTGCTCTGCGGCGGCGAGGCACTGCCGCGCGACCTGGCCGAGGCGCTGCTGGCGCGCGGCGCCGAGCTGTGGAACGTCTATGGTCCGACGGAGACGGCGATCTGGTCGACGGCCGGGCGGGTCGTCTCGGGGAGCGGACCGGTCCTCCTGGGCCGGCCGATCGCCAATACCGAGCTGTACGTGGTGGACCGGCGCCTGCGCGAGGTGCCGCCGGGGGCGGCGGGGGAGCTGTGGATCGGCGGCGAGGGGGTGGCGCGCGGCTACCTGGGGCAGGTGGGGCTGACGGCCGAGAAGTTCGTGCCGCACCCCTGGAGCGCCGAGCCGGGGGCCCGCCTCTACCGCACCGGCGACCTGGTGCGCCACCGGTCGGCGGGCGAGCTGGAGTTCCTCGGCCGCCTCGACCATCAGGTCAAGGTGCGCGGCTTCCGCATCGAGCTGGGGGAGATCGAGGCCGCCCTGCTGCGGCATCCCATGGTGGCGCAGGCGGTGGCGGCGGCGCGGCAGGAGGGCGCCGAGACGCGCCTGGCGGCCTACGTGGTGCCGGCGGGAGAGCCGCCGGCGATCTGCGATCTGCGGGAGCACTTGCGCCGGAGCCTGCCGGAATACATGGTCGCCTCGGCGTTCGTTCTTCTCGACTCCCTGCCGCTGAACGCGAGCGGCAAGGTGGACCGCAAGGCCCTGCCGGCGCCGCAGGGGACCCGCGACGCCGCCTCGGAGAGGCCCTGGGTCGATCCCCGCAACGAGCTCGAGCGGACGATCGCCGCCGTCTGGCGTGAGGTGCTCGGGGTCGACCGCGTGGGGGCGAACGACAACTTCTTCGACCTCGGCGGCCACTCGCTGCTGGCGGCCCAGGTGCACGCCCGGCTGGGCGAGGCGCTGGGCCGGGAGATCGCGCTGCTCGACCTGTTCCGCTATCCCACCGTGGCCGCCCTCGCCGCCTTCCTCGGCGGCGCCGTCGGCCACACGGCCGAGACGGGCCGCACACGGGCGGCGGCGCGGCGCCAGGCCGCCGCCACGGCGGACGCCGTCGCCATCGTCGGCATGGCCGGCCGCTTCCCCGGCGCCGGCAGCGTCGAGGCCTTCTGGGAGAACCTGCGCCAGGGCGTCGAGTCGATCTCCTTCTTCAGCGACGAGGAGTTGCGAGCGGCCGGAGTCCCCGACTCCGCGCTCGCCGATCCGCGGTACGTGCGCGCCCGCGGCGTCGTGGCGGGAGCCGACGAGTTCGACGCCGGCTTCTTCGGCTACAGCCCGCGCGAGGCCGAGGTCATCGATCCACAGCAACGGTTGTTCCTGGAGTGCGCCTGGGAGGCCTTCGAGGATGCCGGCCACGAGCCGGCGCGCTTTCCGGGCGACGTAGGGGTGTTCGCCGGTGCCGGCATGAACACCTACGTCGCCAACTTCCTCGCCGATCCCGAGGTGCTCGACTCGGTGGGCAATTTCCAGTTGATGATCGGCAACGACAAGGACTTCCTGGCGCCGCGCGTCTCCTACAAGCTGGGGCTCAGGGGGCCGAGCATCTCCGTGCAGACCGCCTGCTCGACCTCGCTGGTGGCGGTGCACCTCGCCTGCCAGAGCCTGCTCGCCGGCGAGTGCGACGCGGCCCTCGCCGGCGGCGTCTCCCTGCGCCTGCCGCAGGCCATGGGCTATCGCTATCACGAGGGCGCGGTGTTCTCGCCCGACGGCCACTGCCGGGCCTTCGACGAGGCGGCGGGCGGTTTCGTCGGCGGCAACGGCGCGGCGGTGGTGCTGCTGCGCCGGCTCTCCGACGCGTTGCGCGACGGGGATTCGATCCGCGCCGTGATCCGCGGCTCGGCGGTGAACAACGACGGCTCGCTCAAGGTGGGCTTCACGGCGCCGAGCATCGAGGGGCAGGCGCAGGTGATCGCCGAGGCGCTGGCGATGGCGGGGGCCGCGCCGGAGAGCATCGGCTACGTCGAAGCCCACGGCACCGGCACCGAGCTCGGCGATCCCATCGAGATCGCGGCCCTGCGCCAGGCCTTCGGCGAGGGGGCGCCGCGCGGCGGCTGCCTGCTGGGCTCGCTGAAGACCAACGTCGGCCATCTCGACAGCGCCGCCGGCGTGGCCGGGCTGATCAAGGCCGCGCTGGCGCTGGACCGCCGGCAGATCCCGCCGACGCTGCACTTCGAGCGGCCCAATCCCGAGCTGCGCCTGGAGGAGAGCCCCTTCCGCGTCGCCGACCGGCTCACCGACTGGCCGGCGGGGCCGGCGCCGCGGCGCGCCGGCGTCAGCTCGCTGGGCATCGGCGGCACCAATGCCCATGTGGTGCTCGAAGAGGCGCCGCCGGCCGCGCCGGCCGCCGCCGGCCGCCCCTGGAAGCTGCTGCCGTTCTCGGCGCGCAGCGACGCGGCGCTGGAGGCGGCCCTCGCCGCTTTCGCGGACCACCTCCGGCGCCACCCGCAGACCGATCTCGACGACGCGGCCTGGACGCTGCAGGTGGGGCGCCGCCGCTTCGAGCGCCGGGCGGTGGCCCTGTGCCGCGACACCCCGGACGCGGTCTCCGTCCTCGCCGATGCCGATCCGGAGCGGCTGCTGCGCGGCACCGGTGAGGCCTCTTCCGTGGCCTTCCTGTTCAGCGGCCAGGGCGCCCAGCATCCCGGCATGGCGGCGGAGCTCTACGGCTCGGAAGGGACCTTCCGCGAGGAGCTGGACCGCGCCTGCGACCTGCTGCTGCCGCTGCTCGGCCTCGATTTGCGGAGCCTGCTCTTTCCGGCCGCCGGCGACGCCGAGGCGGCGGCGCGGAGGCTGGCGCGCACGGAGATCACCCAGCCGGCGCTCTTCGCCGTCGAGCACGCCCTGGCGCGGCAGTGGATGGCGTGGGGCCTGCGGCCGGCGGCGATGCTCGGCCACTCCATCGGCGAGTACGTGGCCGCGTGCCTGGCCGGCGTCTTCTCCTTCGAGGACGCGCTGGCGCTGGTCGCCGAGCGCGGCCGGCTCATGGCGTCGATGGAGCCGGGCGCGATGCTCGCCGTCTCCCTGCCGGAGGCCGAGGTGCTGCCCCTGCTCGGCTCCGATCTGTCGCTGGCCGCCGCCAACGGGCCGGCGCGGACGGTGGTCGCCGGTCCCGAGCCGGCGGTCGAGGGGCTGGAGAAAGTCCTCACCGGACGCGGCGTCCGCCACCGCCGGCTGCAGACCTCGCACGCCTTCCATTCGGCGATGATGGAGCCTGTCCTCGCGCCGTTCGCCGAGCGGGTGCGGCGCGCGCGCCTGTCGCCGCCGGAGATCCCCTTCGTCTCCAACGTGACGGGCACGTGGATCACCGCCGCCGAGGCGACCGATCCCCTCTACTGGGCCCGCCACCTGCGCAGTGCCGTGCGCTTCGCCGACGGGGTCGCCGCGCTGGCGGCCGAGCCGGGGCGCATCCTCCTGGAGATCGGGCCGGGCAACTCGCTGACCAGCCTGGCGCGGGAGGCCGGCGCCGAGGCCCTCGCCTCGCTGCCGCATCCCAACGACCGCCGGTCCGATCTGGCGTTCCTGCTCACAACCCTCGGCCGGCTCTGGCTGGCGGGCGCCGAGGTCGACTGGCGGGCGTTCCACGCCGCCGAGTGCCGCCGCCGGGTGCCGCTGCCGACCTATCCCTTCGAGCGCCGCCGGTATTGGGTGCAGGGGAGCGGACCGCTCGGCATCGCCCGGGGCGCGGCGCCGCGCGCGGCTCTCGCCAAGCGTCCCGATCCGGCGGACTGGCTCTACGCCCCCACTTGGAAGCGGTCGCTCGCGACGCCCTCCACGGACCTCGCCGGACCGGTGCTGGTGCTGGCCGGCGGCGGGCTCGGGGAGCAGCTCCTGGCGGCGCTTCAGGCGTCAGGGCAGGACGCGGCCGCCGTGCGCCCGGAGGAGGGATTCCGGCCCGGCTCGCGCGACGACTACGCCGCGCTCTTCCAGCGGCTGGCCCACGAGGAGAGGCGGCCGCGCACGGTGCTCCACCTGTGGAGCCTGGAGGGGGACGGCTCCTTCGAGGACGCCCAGGAGCGCGGCTTCCGCAGCC
The DNA here is from genome assembly GCA_044868005.1 of Thermoanaerobaculia bacterium. Taxonomy (GTDB): domain Bacteria; phylum Acidobacteriota; class Thermoanaerobaculia; order Multivoradales; family UBA5704; genus DATARR01. The sequence goes on from JBIOVX010000055.1 coordinate 17,655, forward strand.
TGGTCGCCCTGGCGCAGGCCTGGGACGAGACCGGCGGCGGCGAACCCCTCGACCTCGTGGTGGTGACGAGCGGCCTCTGCGACGTGAACGGCGAGGAGGACCTGCGGCCCGAGAGGGCGACCCTGCTGGGGCCGGCGCGCGTCATCCCGTGGGAGTACCCGCGCATCGCTTGCCGCGTCCTCGACGTGGTGCCGCAGAAGGATCTGGCCGACCTCGTGCTGCGCGAAGCCGGCGGTGTCGGCGCCGAGCGCCAGGTGGCCCTGCGCGGCGGCAGGCGTTGGGTCCAGGTCTGGGAGCCCATCCGCCTGGACGGCGCGGCCATGGAGCCGCCCCGGGTCCGCGACGACGGCGTCTACCTGATCACGGGCGGGACGGGCGGTATTGGCCTGGAGCTGGCCGCGGCGCTGGCGCAGGGACGGCGGGTGCGCCTGGCGCTCCTCTCCCGCACGCCGCGCAAGCTCCAGCGGATCCTCGATCTGGAGCGGGCCGGGGCCGAGGTTCTGACGCTGGCGGCCGACATCACCGATCGCGCCGCCATGGCCGCGGCCCTCGCCGAGGTGCGCGCGCGCTTCGGCCCGCTCCATGGAGTGATCCATGCCGCGGGGCTCTCCTTCGGCGGCCTCATCCAGCGCCACGCGGCCGCGGAGTTCGAGGCGGCCATCGCCCCCGCCGTGCGCGGCCTGCGGGTGCTCGACGAGCTGCTCGCCGGCGAGGATCTCGACTTCCTTCTCCTCACCTCGGCGGCCGGCGCCCTCTCCGGCGAGCCGGGGCAGGTGCACCTGGGCGCCGCCGGCGCGTTCCTCGACGCCTTCGCCCAGGCGAAGGCGCGCGGGGGGACGCGCCCATTCGTCGCCGCCATCGACTGGGACACCTGGCGCGAGGTGGGGATGGCGGCGGATCTCTCCGCTCTCTCCGCCGACCTGCGGCGGGCGCGGGAGGAGGCGCTGGCGACCGGCATCGATCCGGCGGAGGGGCGCGCGGTCTTCTCGCGCGTGCTGGCGCGTGCCGCGACACCGCAGGTCCTCGTCTCCACCAAGGACCTCGGCGCGGTGCTCGCCATGCTGGAGCGGCGGGCGCGCGGCGAGGAGACCGCCGCCTCGGCGCCGGCGCGCGCCGCCTACGCCCGGCCCGAGCTGCGCAGCGGCTACGTGGAGCCCGGCAACGAGACCGAGCGGGCGATCGCCGCCATCTGGCAGCAGCTCCTGGGGATCGAGCGAGTGGGGGTGAACGACAACTTCTTCGACCTGGGAGGCCATTCCTTGCTCGCTACACAGGTGATGACGCGCTTGCGTGACGCGCTCGGCGTGGATCTGCCCCTCGACGCCCTCTTCTCGGCTCCCACCGTGGCGGGACTGGCGGCCGCCGCCGTCCCCGCCCTGGCCGGCGAGGCCAAGGGCGAGGAGCTGGAAGCGCTGCTGCGCGAGATCGAGGCCATGTCGGCCGCCGAGGCCGACGCCGTCTATCGCGACGAGCTGAGCCAGGTCGCCGGAGAACGGGCATGACGGTGCTGATGGACGAAACCCTCCAGGTCGAGCGGGACCTGGCCCGGCGGATCGCCGCGCTGTCGCCCGAGCAGCGGCGGTTGCTCGAGCTGCGGCGCAAGCGGCAATCGGAAGCCGAGCCCGACCGGCCCCGGCCGCTGCCGCGCCGCCCGGAGACGAACGAGTTCCCCCTCTCCTTCGCCCAGGAGCGCCTGTGGTTCCTCGACCGCCTGGAGCCGGGCTCGGCCGCCTACAACATTCCTTTCTATCTCCGCCTGGCGGGGGGCCTCGACGTCGGCGCGCTGCGCGGCGCCCTCGACGAGATCGTGCGCCGCCACGAGGCGTTGCGCACCACCTTCGCCGAGAGCGGCGCGGGGCCCGTGCAGGTGGTGGCGCCGGCGCCGGCGCTGGCGCTGCCGGTGGTCGACCTGCGCGCCCTGCCCCCGGGCACGCGCGAGGCGGAGGCGGCGCTGTGGAGCGCCGCCGAGGCGCGGCGGCCGTTCGATCTGGAGCGCGGACCGCTGCTGCGCATGGTCCTGCTGCGGCTGGCCGAGGGCGAGTGGAGCGCGGTGTTCAACCTCCACCACATCGTCGGCGACGGCTGGTCGATCGAGGTGGTGATCCGCGAGATCGCCGCCCTCTATCCGGCCGTCCTGGAGGGACGCCTGTCGCCCCTGCCGGACCTGCCGATCCAGTACGCGGACTTCGCCGAGTGGCAGCGCGGCCGGCTCGCCGGGCCGGCGCTCGCCGCCCAGCTCGACTACTGGCGCCAGCGGCTGGAGGACGCGCCCGCGGTCTCGCAGCTCCCCACGGACCGCCCCCGGCCGCCGGTGCAGCGCTTCCACGGCCACAGCCTGCGCCAGGAGCTGCCGGCGGCGCGGGTCTCGGAGCTGCGCCGCCTCGCGCAGGGCGAGAACGCCAGTCTCTTCATGGGCCTGCTCGCGGCGTTCTATGCCTTGCTGGCGCGCCACTCGGGAGCGAGCGACCTGGCGGTGGGCACGCCGGTCGCCGGGCGCACCCGCGCCGAGCTGGAAGGTCTCATCGGTCTCTTCCTCAACACCCTCGTGCTGCGCCTGCGGCTGGAGGGCGATCCCTCGTTCCGTGAGCTGCTGGCGCAGGCGCGCGGGCTGGCGCTCGGCGCCTTCGCCCACCAGGAGCTGCCGTTCGCCAAGCTGGTGGCGGAGCTGGCGCCGGAGCGCGACCTCAGCCACACGCCGCTCTTCCAGGTGCAGATGCTGCTGGTGGAGGCGGACTACGAGGAGCTGCGCCTGCCTGGCCTCACCTTGTCGACGGTGCCCCTGGAGGACACCACGTCGAAGCTCGACCTCACGCTGTGGGCGCGCGCCCGGCGCGACGGCATGGAGCTGGTGTGGCGGTTCAACACCGACCTCTTCGACGAGGCGACGATCCGCCGGCTGGGCGCGCACTTCGCGGCGCTGCTGGCCGCGGTGGCGGCGGAGCCCGACCGCGCGTTCACCGCGCTGCCGCTGCTGAGCGGCGCCGAGGAGCACCAGCTCCTGGCCGAGTGGAACGACGCCGCGGTGGCCGACTGGCTCGCGGCGGGCACCCTGCACGGCCTCGTCGCCGCCCAGGCGGCACGGACGCCGGACGAGCCGGCGGTCTCCTACGAAGGTGAGGTGCTGACCTACGCCGAGCTGCTGGCGGCGGCGCGGCGGCTGGCCTCGCGGCTGCGCGGGCTTGGCGTGGGACCGGACGTGGCGGTGGGAGTGCTGGCCGAGCGCTCGCTGGAGCTGGTGGTGGGCCTGCTGGCGGTGCTGGAGGCCGGAGGAGCCTACCTGCCGCTCGATCCCTCCTACCCGGCCGATCGCCTGGCCTACATGCTGGCCGATTCGGCGGCGCCGGTGCTGCTGGCCCAGCCGCGGCTGCTGGCGAAGCTGCCCGAGCACGGCGCCGCGGTGGTGGATCTCGACGGCGTGGCGGCGGTTGAAGAAAGGCCCGTTGAGCCGGTGGGCGCCTCTGTGGCCGCGGACCATCTGGCCTACGTCATCTACACCTCGGGCTCGACGGGGCGGCCGAAGGGGACGATGAACACCCACCGGGGCATCGTCAACCGGCTGCTGTGGATGCAGGGGCGCTACGGCCTGACGCCCGCGGACCGGGTGCTGCAGAAGACGCCGTTCAGCTTCGACGTGTCGGTGTGGGAGTTCTTCTGGCCGCTGCTGGTGGGAGCGCGGCTGGTGATGGCGCGGCCCGGGGGGCACCAGGACCCGGCCTACCTGGTGCAGACGATCCGGGACGAGGGGATCACGACGCTGCACTTCGTGCCCTCGATGCTGGAGGTGTTCCTGGGAGCGCCGGGGGTGGAGGAGTGCCGGTCGCTGCGGCGGACGGTCTGCAGCGGCGAGGCGCTGCCGCTGGAGGTGGTGCGGCGGTTCTACGCGCGCCTGCCAAAGGTGGAGCTGCACAACCTGTACGGTCCGACGGAGGCGGCGGTGGACGTGACTTTCTGGGCCTGCGAGCCGGACGGCCGTCGCAGCTCGGTGCCGATCGGCCGGCCGGTGGCCAATACGCGGATCCTGGTGCTGGACCGCGAGGGCGGCGCGGTACCGGTGGGGGTCCCCGGCGAGCTGCACATCGGCGGTATCCAGTTGGCGCGCGGCTACCTGGGAAGGCCGGAGCTGACGGCCGAGCGGTTCGTGCCGGACCCGCTGGCGGCGGAGCCGGGGGGGCGGCTGTACCGCACGGGAGATCTGGCGCGGCTGCTGGCCGAGGGCGCGGTGGAGTTCCTGGGCCGCATCGACCACCAGGTGAAGCTGCGGGGTCTGCGCATCGAGTTGGGAGAGATCGAGTCGGCG
>JBIOVX010000056.1:0-12251 GCA_044868005.1 Thermoanaerobaculia bacterium
TGGCGCCTTTACGTAGGCAGGGCGGCCACATAGGGCCGCCCCTACAGGCCTCGGCCCGTGCTACCATCCCAATCCTCAAGCAAAACGTTCATGCCCGCGCTGGACGGAGGAACGCCATGGCGAGGAATCTGCGCGTCCGTACCATCTGGGGGCTCGGGATCTGCCTGCTCGCGCTGCTCAGCGCCTTCCCGCTGGCGGCGCAGCTCGAGCCGGCGCCCGCGGCCGGCGGAGGCGGACCGGCCGCCGAACCGCAGACGGCGCCCGCCCCGGCGCCTCGGCCTGCTCAGGCCCCGAGAGTGGTCGCCGTCCAGTCGACCAACGAAGACCACCCGCGCTGGGCGGCTCTGGGCGACGGCATCATCATCACGATGGCGAATATGACCGCCACGTCCATGGATCAGGTCAAGAAGGGATGCGAGGGCCTGATCCTCTTCCTCAACGAGATCCCCATCAAGGGAGTGCCGCCGGACTCCTGCAGCCTCGCCACCAGCACCGTGCGCTTCACTCTCGACCGCACGGACGAGTCGGACAAGGCCTGGCACGCGCTGCTGGAAGAGCCGATCGCCTTCCACAAGAAAATCTCCGTGAGCGTCGGCCCGGAAGGCGACCTCTCCTTTCCCACCGACGTCAACGATTTCGAGCTCGTGGTGCTGCCGGAGGTCGCGTTCTGGGCCTACTGCGTGGGCCTGGTCCTGTTCCTCATCGTGCTGTTCTGGCTGGCCATGCGCACTCCGCTGCTGCGCGACCGCGGCCCCTCGACGCCGGCCGGCAAGCTGGCGCCGTACAGTCTGTCGCGCTTCCAGATGGCGTTCTGGTCGTTCCTCATCATCGCGGCCTATGTGTTCATCTGGATGATCACCGAGGAGCTCGACACCATCACCGGCTCGGTGCTGGCGCTGCTCGGCATCGGCTCCTCGACGGCGCTCGCCGCCACCCTCATCGACAAGGAAAAGACGACTCCCGACGCTACAGGCAACGATGCGGCTCCAGCTCCGGCTGCTGCCACGCCGCCGTCACCCAAGAAAGCGGCCGTCTCGGAAGGTTTTCTGCGCGACGTCCTTTCCGATGACAGCGGGATCAGCCTCTACCGTCTCCAGCTCCTCGTCTGGACGCTGGTGCTCGGCATCATCTTCATCGCCTCGGTCTACAACGGACTGCAGATGCCGCAGTTCAATCCCACGCTGCTCGGCCTGATGGGGATCAGCTCAGGAACGTATCTCGGCTTCAAGGTGCCCGAGAGCCGCACGCCGCCGCGGGTGGAGTAGGGGCGGGCTTGTCCCCGCCCCCAACGTTCCTGGGCGGGGACAAGCCCCGCCCCTACGAAAAACCGTCCAGCGGGACGTTCGCCCTAGGGTTCTATCTGCGCCGCAGCTCGTTCCTCACCACCTTGCCGCCCTTCATCACCCAGACGACCCGCCGCAGGGCGTTGATGTCCTGCAGCGGATCGCCGTCGACGGCGATGAGGTCCGCTTCCAGGCCGGGCGCGACGGCGCCCACCTGGTCGGCGAGGCCGAGGGATGCGGCGGCGAGCGAGGTGGCCGAGACGACGGCGGCCATGGGATCCTGGCCGCCTTTCTCCACGCGGTAGATCAGCTCCTCGAAGTTGCGGCCGTGCGAGCCGGCGACGGCGTCGGTGCCGAAGACGACCTTGAGGCCGGGCGTCCGCAAGGCCTGCTTGAAGACGGCGAGCGCCTTGGGCACCGCCTGCCGCATCTGCTCGAAGCCGGCCTCGGTGTAGTTGCCGATGCCGAGGAAGCGCGGCTTGTTCTCGAAGTAGTTGCGGAACACGAGGTCGATGTTGGGATCGAACCAGGTGCCGTGCTCGGCCATCAGGCGCAGGGTCGGCGCGTCGAGCAGGGCGCCGTGCTCGATCGACGTGCAGCCGGCGAGGACGGCGCGGCGGGTGCTCTCGGTGCCGTGGGAGTGGACGGCGACGCGCAGATGGAGCGCCCGCGCCTCGCCGCAGGCGGCATCGAGCTGTTCCTGGCTGAGCGTGGGAGCGCCGCCGTCGCGGATGCTCTTCGAGGCGAAGATCTTGATCACGTCCGCCCCTTCCGCGGCGCGCCGGCGCACGGCCTCGCGCATCTTCTCCGGCGGCCCGGCGTCGTCGCCGATGGGCTCCAGCGAGGTCAGGATGCGCGGACCGGGGACGACGCCGCGCGCGATCCAGTCGCGCAGATCGCGGTCCGCCGGCGCGCCGAGGCTCTGCACCGTCGTGATGCCGCCGCGCACGGTCTCCACCGCGTTCTCGACGGCGTAGAGCATGGTCTGCCCCGGCAGCTCGCTCGTGTCCTCGTCGTCGTGGGTCTTGCCGTTCTTGTCGAAGTGCCAGGCGATGTGGACGTGGGTGTCGATGCCGCCGGGCAGCAGCGTCAAGCCGCGCAGGTCGTACGTGGCGTCCTCGCGCGGCCGGGTCTCCACGGCCGCGATGCGCGAGCCCTCCACCACCACCGTCGAGTCGCTCAGCGCGCCGCCCCGGCCGTCGAGGAGCTTGCCGGCGCGGAGGGTGATGGCTCCGGCGCGCGGCGGGCCGGCGGGAGCGGCGGGTGGGATTGCGAGGATCAGCAGCGGAAGGGCCAGAGCGGCGCGCAGAATCTTCATCGCGAGAGTCTCCCGTTCCTCAGGGCACGCAGTCTTCGATGCTCTGCTATCATGATTGAAATCAAGCCTGCCGGAGACTCGCAGCATGTCATACCGTTTTTTCTTCAGCTATGCCAGGGTGGACCGTGAGCCCTACCTCGAAAAATTCTACAAGGCTCTGGTCGACAACGTCCGCATGAAGGTCGGCGGCGACCGCAAGCAGGAGTGGACGATCACCGAGGATCGCCGCGCGGCATACGCGGCGGCGAAAGGCGAGAAGCGGCCGCCCGTGATCCTGCCCGTCCTCTGGATGCCGCCCGGCACCCCCGGCTCTACGCTTCCTCAGGCTGCTACGGACCTCCAGTACAGCCACGAAGCCTTCGGTGGGCTGTACGTCAAAGAGGGCATGTGGCAACTCATGAAGCGGAGCAAGTACCGGGATGCCAGAGAGGAGGTCATCAACCGTTTCGGCGACAAGATCGTAGAGGTCTCTCAGAAGTACGAGCTGCCCTCTCTCTCCGGATTGGCGGCGTTCGATCAGGTGCAGAGCGCGTTCCACTGCAAACCCTGCGCGCCCGCGAGCGCCGCGGCCAATCCGGCGCACGTCGGACCGCGGTACGTGCAGTTCATCTTCGTCGCCGGACGGCGGCACGAGTTCGAGGCGCAGCAACTGAGAAAGAAGCTGGAATTCTACGGTATCGAGGGTGGTCTGGACTGGCAGCCGTACCTGCCCGAGCTGACCGAGGAGATCGCGACCATCGCGCAGGGGATCGCCGCCTCCGAGAGGCTTCGCTCCGAGGTGGTGCCGCTCGACGCGAACCTGATCCAACGGCTCGAGGCGGCGGAACGGGACAACAAGATCGTGGCGATCATCGTCGATACGTGGACATTGCGGCTCGAGCAGTATCAAAAATTCATGCGCGAGTACGACAAGCGGAGCTACCCGAACTGCGTCGTGCTGATCCCCTGGAACCTCAACGACGAGGAGACGAAGCTGACGCGGGAGATCCTGCAGAGCGCGGTGCAACTCACCTTCATGAACCGGCTTCTCTCCAAAGACCCCAACTCCTTCATCGACATGATCGGCTCGGCGCAGGATCTCAAGACGAGCCTGAGCACGGCGCTCAACACCGCGCGGATGAGGATCCTGAACGTCGCCGAGGTCAAGAAGAGGGCGGAAAGCCAGCAAGTCTTCAGCAAGCCGGTCCTGCAGAATTGAACCGCGAGGGGAAGATGGACCGCGCACCCGGCAAGATCATCACCTTCTACTCGTACAAGGGCGGCACGGGCCGCTCGATGACCCTGGCGAACGTCGCCTGGCTACTCGCCAGCAACGGCAAACGGGTGCTCGCCGTCGACTGGGACCTCGAGGCTCCGGGGCTTCACCGCTACTTCTCGCCCTTCCTGGTCGACCGCAATCTGACGTCCTCCGAGGGCATCATCGACTTCGTGATCGACTTCGCCACCGAGGCGATGACCCCGTCGCCGGAGGGTACGGCCGTGCCCCGGGACTGGTACGTGGAGCACGCCGACCTGGCGCGCTACGCGGCGTCGCTCGAATGGGACGGTTGGGACTTTCCGGGCGACGGCACGCTCGACTTCGTCAGCGCCGGCTGCCAGGGCCCTTCCTACTCGACGCGCGTCAACACCTTCGACTGGCAGAGCTTCTACGACCGCCACGGCGGCGGCGTGTTCCTGGAGGCCGTCAAGGAAAAGCTGCGGGAGGAGTACGACTACATCCTCCTCGACAGCCGGACCGGGGTGAGCGACACGTCCGGGATCTGTACGGTACAGATGCCGGATGTCCTGGTGGTGTGCTTCACCCTCAACAACCAGAGCATCGAGGGCGCTTCGGCGATCGCTTCCTCGATCTCCCGTCAGCGCGGCAGCTCGGGGCCGCGGATCTTCCCGGTGCCGATGCGGATCGAAATGGCGGAGACGGACAAGCTCGAGGCCCGGCGGGAGTACGCGCGGCGCCGGTTTGCCCTCTTTCCGGAACACCTGCAGGGCGAGGAGCGGGAAAAGTACTGGGGCGAGGTGGAGCTGCTCTACGTCCCCTATTACGCTTACGAGGAGGTGCTCGCCGTCTTCAAGGACCGGCCCGGCGCCACCGCGTCGCTGCTCTCCTCCGCGGAGCGTCTCACCTCTCATCTGACGGGCGGGGAGGTGAAACGGCTGGCGCCGATGCCGGAGCCGGTGCGGCAGGAGATCTTGGGGGCGTATGCCCGCCGCAGCGACGAGGAGGTCCAGGAAGACAAGCTCAGCCAGACCGCGGAGGCGGTCTTCGCCGGGCTCTCTGCCGACGATCAGCGCGCGGCCCGCAACCTCCTGACCCGTCTGGTCCGCGTGGAATCGGACGGCTCGGCTGTCCGCGCGCGAGTGCCGCGGCGGGAGCTCGAACCCTTCCGCCAGGTCATTCACCCCTTCCTCGGCTCCGGGGTCCTCACCGTCGAGACGGAACCATCGACGCGCGAGCAGATCGTCCAACTTGCCGACGAGGGCCTCATCACGCGCTGGCCGCGTCTGCGGGACTGGATCGACAAGGATCGGACCATCCTGGTCTGCCGCCAGATTCTGCAGGGCCGCATGGCCGAGTGGGAGAGCAGCAAGCAGGATCCGGCAGCGCTGCTGGCAGGAGATTTTCTAGGCAAAGCACGCGAGGCGCTGCATGAAGAAGACCTGACCAGCCGCGAACAGGCCTTTCTGCGGGCGAGCGTCAGGAAAAGGAACTGGCGGTGGGCTCGGAACGCCGCGGCGGCCGTCGTCACGATTCTGTTCCTGACCTTCGGCTATCTGGCTTGGAATGCGGAAAGGAAGCGAGACCTCGCGGCCGAGGCCGCCCTCAGCGCCAAAACGGCCATGGACCAAGGCAACCTCGATCAGGCTCTGAAGAAATACGACGAGGCGACCGCTCTCGATCCGACGCTGGCCGACGCGTACCTCGGACGCGGCCAGCTCTACGCTAAGACGGGGAGCCTCGATCGCGCCTCCCGCGAATACGACCATGCCCTCGAGCTCGATCCCTCCTCTGAGGAAGCCGTGCTCGCCAAAGTTGACGTCTTGTCGGGCCTCACCAAGCCTGATGAAGCCGCCAAGACCCTCGACGCCGCGGTCCGGCTCAACCCGGCGAACCCCAAGTTCCGAACCGCCCGTGGAGACTTCTACAGGTTCGAAGGACGGAACGGCCGTGCCGTTCAGCTTTATACGGAAGCGATCCAGCTCAGCCAAAGAACCAAGGAGCACGACGAGTCGACATACTTCAACCGTGGCCTGTCCCTCTTGGCCCTGGGAAAACAGGCGGAGGCGGAGGCCGACTTCCGCCACGTGTCGGAGCACACGACGGACGCCAACCTCCGCACCGCTGCCACAGCCCAATTGGAGAAGATCCAGGGAAGCACAACTCTCGTCCGCCCAACGACGATCTTTCTTCGTTATCAGAACGCGGCAGACGCCGAGGTGGTGAACGCCGTCGCGGCACTGCTCGAGAAGAAGGGAGTCAAGATCCAGAGCCTGGAGCTGCTGCGAAAATCCAGGACCTCGGGCGACGTACGGTATTACTTCGAAGAGGACAAAGGACAGGCGGCGGAGGTTCAGCAGGCTGTCGAATTTGCTCTCGCGCAAGCCGGCTATCCCCTCGCCCTGGAACTGACTTTCGTGGGGAGCACCGGACCCGCGCGTCCCGGCCAGATCGAGGTCTGGCTGCCTTCGTTGTCGCGGGGCGCGTCGAAGATGGGCTTCTAGAGCCGGTGCGTAATAAAATACGGCGGGCACGCAGGCCCGCCGCTACGACCCTTCGGGAAGGGGTTTTCACGCCGCCGGCTTGCTCTGGCCCGGCGCCGCCGCGCTGAAGACGCGGAAGAGCGCCGGCAGGCTGGCCGCGACGGCGCTGAAGAACGCCATCGAGCCGTCGAAGACCTCCCGCTGGGTGACGAAGAAGAAGGCGCAGACGGCGATCAAGCTGACGATGAACGGCGCCCGGATCTGATTCCAGGCGCTCGCCTCCGCCCGCCGTTCCAGGGAACGGACCTCACCCAGGCAGATGTCCGTGGCGACGAAGCGCCGGAAGCTCTCGTTCATCAGCCGGAAGCAGGGATCCCGCTTGACCAGGCCGCGCCGCATCAGCATCTTGAGCGCATCGGCGTTCTTGCCGTTGACCAGGCCGCCCTCGGCCAGGTGCACGAGGACGACCTTCTCGGCCTCCGTGCACATCGTCCACAGCGCACGGTAGTAAGGCTCCGCCTGCTCCCGCAGGTCGTCGTAGAACAGGTCGGGAGAGAGGTCCTGGAGGCGAGCCTGGACCAGGCCGCCGGCCAGGCGTTCGAGATGCTCGCTCTCGCCGCAATCCTCCCGCGCCGCGTCGAGGAGCCGCTGCAGCCGCCGGCCGTTGCGGGTGCCGTCCGAGAGGGCGCGCTTCTGGATGGCCTCGAGATCGGAGTTCAGCCGGTTGACGTCCGCCTGTTTTCTGCATACCCAGGTCAGAAAACGGCGCAGCAGTTGGCGCCAGCGCTCCTGGATCTCCTTGGACGCCTTCTCGGCACCGCCGCCCGCGGCCGGCTGGCGGTCCAGCAGGTACCAGGCGGGGACCACGTGGCCCAGCACGATCACCGGTTTGTCGCGGCCGAGGATGAGCTCCTCCATCAGCTCGAGCTTGAGAAGGTTGTGCGTCTCATCCTGCAGGTGGTGCTCGAAATGATGGAGGCAGATCCGCGGGCTGGTCACCAGGTCGGCGCGCTCCAGGCACCGCAGGAGGTCCTCCCGCGACGCCAATTGGCGCAGATCGATGACCGCCGCGTTCTGCCCGGCGAGCCGCTCCGCCATGTCGTCGATGTGGGGCGACACCAGAATGAAGTTCTGCGTCGAGACCGAAGCCACGCTCATCGGCTCTCCGACTTCCGGTGTGGGCAAGCCGAAGAGGAAGCAGCGCTGAGCGATGAAGCGTGCCACCGCGGTCACCGCCAGCGTCAGCAGGAGAAAGCTGAACGGCCAGAGGGGGCGCAGGCCGGCGAGCGATACGGGAGGAACTGCGGAGGCGAGGGATATCTTGTCGCCCTGGAACGTCAGCTCCCCGTTCGCCGAACGGTCCCAGGACCAGGCGGCGCCCGCGCGCCCGTTCCGGTCGGAGTCCGCCATCAGCCAACGCACACGGACGAAATCCTCGGTGTAAAGCGGCAGGACCTGCTGGATGAAACCCGGCAACAACGTGCACAACTTCCTCCTCCCTGCGCTCCCCTCGATCATCGGAGGCGATGCCGAGGCGGCTTTGATCTCCGCGCTCGCAGGCGGCGGCGATGACGGCACGGGAGAGGAATCCTGGACGTGGGTGCCGAAGTAGAAGCGATGATAGAGATCCCACTCCTTCCGCAGCCGGTCGTCGATCTTTTTCTGGACCTCCGCCTGAAGGCCTGGGTTCCCGGAATCGCCCTCTCCCTTCATCCGGGAATAGCGCCAGGTGAGCCGCCGATCCCGCGCCTCGCGGCCGAGCGCCAGCTCGAGCTGAGCCCGCTTGATGCGCGTCTCCAGGTGCGCACGATGGGCGACGCAGAAAAACGCCGCGGCGGGACCGGCCGCCGTGATCGCCAGGAGAAGCGAGGCCGCCGCCAGGTAGATCCGCCGGGGAGGACAGATCCGCAGGCGCTGCACCCAGGGGCTGCCGAAGAAGCACGCCCACAAGCCCAGCGAAACGCCGGCCAGGAAACCGTGCTCTCCTGCCAGGATGCGTCCGAGATTGAATGAGTCACCATCTCCCGGCGCCAGATGGATCAACAGCAGGACGCCGGCCAGGGCGGCCCCGACGACGGTCCGCCGCCGTTTGGACAGGTTGGGGGTGCAGACGCGGTAGGAGACGAGGAGGACCGCCCAGGGAAAGGCGAAGGCGAACCACAGCAGGTCGTTGCCGTCGAGCTGGCGAAAGGCCGCGAGAAAGGCGAGCAGACAGAATGCGTAGAAGCCGGTCAGGGCGAGGTGATTCTTCTCGCGCATCTCGCCCTTCTTCTCGGGCCACAGCCATCCCGCGCGGTAGTGCCGCCTGACGGCCCGCACGAGAAAGCATCCGGCCATATAGACGAACAGGTAGAGGACCAGCAGCAGAGTCGCCGTGGACATCGTATCGACGTTGAAGCTCCTCATGTCCGACTTGTCGCTGAACACGATCAAGGTCCAGAAGGGAGGAGTTCGGATCGGCTCTTTCGCCGCGAGCTCCTTCACCGCGGGCCGCGGAGGCTGGATGGGCGTGACGAAGAGGCGGTGTCCCCGTCCGAGGTAGGCCGCGTCCTGCGAGGCGCTGCGCCGCGCGAACACCAGGGCCTGCAGGCTACGGTCGTTGTCGGTCTCCTCGAAGAAGTTTTCGTATCCCGCCCGGCCCTGCTCCGAATGGAAGAGCACCCCGCCGGCCTCGTCGATCACGGCGAAGCCATAGCCCGGCGGCAGCACCGGCCGGTTCAACGAATTCATCTCGATGCCGAGCACCCCCACGAAGGCCGGACGCGCGTCCGGCTGCGCGATACCGGCTGGCTGCGCAGCCTTGACGGGCGGCGGGATCCTGACCGGCCGTGCCAGTACGACCACCCGTCTGCCCGTGGACCAGGAAAAGACCGGGTCGATCGCCGCCGAGCCGTTCCGGGCTTCCCGGAAGTAGCGGCGCTCGTGAATGTCTTTGACCAGCGGGTCCCTCGCGTCGTCCAGGGACCACTTGAAGCACTGCCGGCCTTGTGAGTCCGCCCAGGTGAAGCGCTCGAAATCGAAGTAAGAATCCAGGGGCGCCTTGTCGCGCGCCAAGAGGAGCTTCTGCCCGACGATGTCCTTGCAGAGCGGGACCTTGGGGAGCGTCCGATGCTTGAGCTGGTCCAAGGCTTTCTGGTTGTAATCTCCGAGCTGTTTCCAAGCGACCGCGAGCTCCTCCTCCATGTTAGCCTTGATCTCGCCGGCGAGGCCCTTGAGGTTCGCGTCCGTCCCTACGATAAGAGACCGGTAGGCGTGGAGGTCCACGAGCAGCAGGGTGAGGAGCCCGATGCCCACGACGGCGCTGAAGCCCACCCAGAGCGCATCAGCCACCCGCAGCTTCTCCTGGCGGCCGATGGCGAGCACGCGTAGAAAGGAGAGGCCGAGCAAGGCGAGGGCGAGCAGAGAGACCACGGCAAGGCCCACCGTGAATGAGATCGACCAGGTCTGAGCGGAGAGGGTGGACGTCCGCACGGCTCCTCCCACGATCAGCTCGAGCGAGCTCTCGGCTGCGGTCACACTCTTGGGATCGGCCGCCCAGATCGTGCGGCAGCAGGGTCTCAGGAAGAGCCGGTAGGACTCTCCGCCGAGCGTGACCTCCACGTTCGAGGTCGTGCGGGCCGCCGCCAGGAGATCCACCTCTTTCCCCTCGCGTGTGACCAGCCCCTTGAGGCTGACGATGTTGACCTCGCGGCTGCCGCGCTGGTTCTTCTGGAAGAGGACGGTCCCATCCCGGCTGGCGACCAGGAAGGTCTCGAAGCCGTCGAAACCCTTCCGCCGGTCGGACTGGGCCAGGGCGAAAGGATCGAACCGGAAAACGGCGATCTGGCCGGCTTTGCCCTTCTTCTCGCCCTTCTTCAGCTTCTCTCGCCAGCCGGCGTAGACCCAGAACTGATCCCCTTCGATCCGTCCCTCCAAGGTGACCCGGTCGCTCGCCACGGCGAAGTCGGGAGGAGGATCAGCCACCCTCTCGACCGAGGGCAGGGCTCTGAGGTCCTTGGCCAGGCGATCGAGGTCTTCGAAGGTCAGGGTGTCATCCTCCTGATAATTGGCGAAGACGCTCTTGATCGTGCCGAGCCGTTCCTCGATCTGCCCGCTGTCGAAGGCGAGAAGCCGGAGGTAGCGGTGCGTGAAGTAGTCCTCCTTGCCACGCACGTAGAAGAGGTAATAGCCCGCCGCCAGGGCGAGCAGCGCGAGGAGCGTCATGAGCGGAACTGTGCTGTTCTTGAAAATCTGAGCGTAGCGTTTCATGGTGCGGCTCCGATGAAGACTCCGATAGGTCTTCGAGTCTCATAGACGGTCTCTGACCGAGCCTTACGCAAAAGGAGCGAAAAGCGGCAAGAGAACCGAGCGAGCAGACGCTTTTGTGACACCGTGGATGGCGGGCGGGCCGGAAGGGACCCGTCCCTCGGAGTCACTGGCGAGCGGGGATTGCTTTCGTTACAGTGATCGGAACAGTTCGTTGCTTCGCAGTTTTTCTATGGATTCACAGCCGCCGCAACGCCGCTTCCAGCCGCGGCAGGGCGGCGTCGATGTCGGCGAGCGAGACGGCGCCGGCGCTCAGGCGGAACCAGCCGTCGTCCTCCGTCGAGCCGAAGGCCTGGAAGGGCACGACGCCGATGCCGGCAGCCTCCAGCACGTAACGGCGCACGTCCTCGTTGGTGCGCAGCTCCGCCCCGTCGGGAGTGCGCGCGCCGAAGGGATGGATACGGGCGGTGAGGTAGATGGCTCCCATGGGCGGAATGCTGTCCACCGGCAGACCGCGCTCCTTCATGGCCTGCAGCCCGGCGTGCAGCCGGTCGAGGCGCTCCTGGAGACCTCGCTTGAAGGGCTCCAGGAACTCGCGGATGTCCGCCGCGTCGTCGAGCAAGGCCGCGGTGGCGATCTGCTCGGCCCGCGGCGCCCAGGCGCCGACGTGACCGAGCACCGCCGACATGCGGGAGATCACGTCCACGGGTCCCACGCCCCAGCCGACGCGCAGGCCGGTGGCGGCGAAGCCTTTGCTGATGCCGTCCACGAAGAGGGTGTAGCGCGCCATCTCCGGCAGCAGCTCCGGAGGCGTCACATGGACGACGTCGCCGAAGCAGAGCATCCAATAGATGTGATCGTAGAGAAGATAGAGCGGACGCTCGCCGCGGCGGGCGCGGGCCTCGTTCTCCTCCAGGATGGCCTCGCAGATGCCCAGCAGGGCTTCGCGGGTGAACGCGGTGCCGCAGGGGTTGAGAGGCGAGTTGAGGCAAAGCAGGCGCGCCCCGGGCAGCAGCGGCAGCAGGTCTTCCCGCGTGGGAAGGAACCGCTGCTCCGCTCCGCACACCACCGGCACGCCGGCACCGCCCGCAAGGTGCACGTAGTGGTTGTTGTTCCAGCTCGGCACCGGGTAGATGACCTGGTCGCCAGGATCGCACAGAGTGCGGAAAATACAGTAGATGACCGGGCGGGCTCCGCCGAAGATGAGGAACGATTCCGGGGGGTAGCGCAGGCCCAGCTCCCGCTCATAGAACCGCATCACCGCCTGGCGCAGGTCCGGAATGCCATTGGCGGGCGGATAGTTGGTCTCGCCGCGCGCCAGGGCCGCCTGGACCCCCGCGGTCAGCCGGTCCGGAATGGGAAACTGCCGCGGATCGAAGTCGCCCACCGTCAGGTTGCAGATGGAACGGCCCGCGGCCACCAAGGCCCGGATCTCGCTCGCGATGCGGAGGATCTCGGAGCCGACGAGGCCCGTTGCCATGGTCGAGATCCGGCCCCGGGGATCCGGGCCGGCATCCTTCGCGATTGCCGCGAGGTCGAGGCAGATGTCCTGGATGGTCATGATGGGGAGATTATGACAGGGATTTGCCGGTTCAAGGGCGGTCCGGTTGTTCTGACGTCCTGCCCTGCGAAGCCTCACCCCCTGTCCCCCTCTCCCTGACGGGCGAGGGGGGACGCAGGCGAAGGATCTTGCCGAGTTCGCGCCG
>JBIOVX010000057.1:0-35611 GCA_044868005.1 Thermoanaerobaculia bacterium
AGTAGAACGCCGTCGCCGAGTTGTTGGCGGCGATCTGGGCGTTGAGCTTGGCGTTCTTGGTCTCCAGGTCGGTGAAGTCGCTGACGTCGGAGATGGTCAGCAGGTCCACCTTCTGGCGGCCGTAGGAACCCCAGATCCACAAGCGGTCCTTGACGATCGGGCCGCCCACCTCAGCGCCGTAATCCTTGACGCTGACGATGCGATTGCCGCGCGTGAAGTGTTCGTGGGGAATCCCGTCGATCAATCCCGCCTGGAACTGCTGCAACTGCGAGAGAGTAGCGCCGCTGCCCGTGCGGTACGGGCCCGCCGACGCCAGGTCGTTCTCGTCGAACGAGGTGTCGGACTGCCGGCTCTCGTCGGAAGAGTAGTAGCGGCCGGAGCCGCGCCACTCGTTGGTGCCGCGCTTGGTCACCATGTTGAGGACGACGCCGCCGGTGGCGATCGTGGTGTCGGAGCCGCCGGTCGTCACCTGCATCTCCTCGAAGGCGTCGAAGTCGTAATAGCCGGGCGAGGAGCCGAGGGCCGCCATGTCGGTGATCACCACGCCGTCCACTGCCCAGATGGCCTGGTCGCCGCCCGAGCCTGGGCCGACATACTGCGACTGCTGGCCGCTCTCCGTGCCGCCGACGTTGATGCGGTCGGTCAGCACGCCGGGAGTGGTCTGCAGGATGGCCCAGGGGTCACGGGCCGTCGGGATCTTCTCGAGCTCCGCCGCCGCCACCGTGGCGCCGGTGGAGATGCGCCGCTCGTCGAGCAGCGGGCTCTCCGCCGTGACCGTGATGACGTCCTCGACCGCCGCGTTCATCGTCATGTCGAGGTTGGTGTTGCGCCCGACGTTGATAGTGATGTTCGGATAGTCGAGGGTGGAGAAGCCCTCCAGCTCGGCCTTCAGGGCGTAGCTGCCGGGCGCCAGACCCAGGAAACGGAACTGCCCCTGGGCGTTGGTCACCTGCACCTGCGGCGCGCCGCCGCCGGCGAGGGTCATGGTGACTCCAGGCAGTGATGCGCCCTGGTCGTCCTTGACGGTGCCGTAGAGGTTGCCGGTCTGCAACTGGCCGAAGGCGGCGCCGCCGACGGCCAGCAACAACAAGGAGGCGGTGATCAGGATCCTCCTTGCAAGTTTGGATATTCTCATCGAGCTCATACTCCTTTCTATTCTTTTCATCTGCGGGGAAGGAAAAGGGATCCGTGTACAGTTCATCTCGCGGATTTTCTTCTCGACAGCCACCTCCCTTCACGAGGAGCCCTCCTTTTCCGGCCAGGCCGAGCAAGAAGAGTTCCATCCTGTAAAAAGGAAGGATTACGTCCTGTAAGCTGTTGAAAAGCGGTTATCTTGAAGAGCGCACGCAGATCTTGGTGCTGTGCTCTCGATTCAACATTTTGATCGACCCGCTCCAGCCGATCGGATAACCTCTGAAAATCGAGATGTTTGTTGCGGGCAAGTCAGGTTAAATGGGTTCAATTTCATGTCGTGCTTGTTGCAGACACAACCGGTAAATCCCTTTCAAGAAAAGCATCGATCGCCGCCCTACGCTGGGAGCATGACGAATGGGCGCAAGGCCCGGAAAGGAGAAAACGTCATGAGAATGCCCTGTACCCTGTTGGCGATCGCCGGCTGCTTCGCGATCCTCCTCGGTCTGTTCCCGTCGGCCGCGCAGGCGGCGACCTGCTCTTCCGTGTGCACAACGACCTCATCTTGCGATCTCTCCTGCACCGCGTTCGGCGGCGGCGAGCCCGAGATCACGACCTGCGGCAACTGGGGGCGCTGCGCCTATCCGCCGCCGCCGACGTCGTGCACGTCCAATTGGGTGACGACGAGCTCGACGCCGGTCGGCGGTTTCTCCCGCCAGTCTTTTGCGCCTCCGGGTTGCGATTACTATGGCGTCTATCGCATCACCCAGCACGACACCAATAACTGCAAGCCGGACCGGGTGTACTGCCAGTCCACCTTCATCGCCTTCCGGAGCGATTACGCCTGCTGTACCTATTATTGGTGCGGCGGGACTATCTCCTGCTGAAAAGCAAAGCGCCCTACCGCAGGGGCAGCACCCATGGCTCGCGGCCGTGCTCGCCGTCGTCGGCGGTGAAGAAGAGCTTGCCTTCGGTGGCCAGGAGTTGCTCGGGATTCGACGGCGCGGGTCCGAAGACGACGTCGGCCGCGAGGCGCGTGCCGGCGGCCGTGCCGTCGCTCTGCCACAGCTCATAACCGTGCTCGCCGTCGTTGGCGCCGAAGTAGAGCTTGCCGCCGGCGGCGGTGAGATCGTCGAGGTGCGAGTGCCGGGGGCCCGGCGCGATATCCCGCACCATCGCGGTGCCGGCGGCCGTGCCGTCGGTCTTCCACAGCTCCGTGCCATGGACGCCGTCGTTGGCGCGGAAGAAGAGCTGGCCGCCCACGGGCGTGAGCTGGGGTTCGAGGTAATTGTCGCCGCTGGTGTCGCTGTGCGGCGGATCGATCGCCTTGAGCAGACGGGTGCCTGAGGCCGTGCCGTCCGAGCGCCAGAGCCCTCGCGGCTGCGCCGGATCGCCGGTCTCGGCGAAGAAATAGACGGCGCCCTGGAAGGCCACCAGCGAGAGGGGATTGCGGGGCCGCGGGCCTCGCGGGTTGGCGAGCACGGGTGCGGTGCCTGCGGCCGTGCCGTCCGTCACCCAGAGCTCGGGGCCGAGCTGCTGCCGGTCGGCGCCGGTGGCGAAGAAGAAGATCCTTCCGCCGGCGCGGGCGAGCTGGATGAAACCGCTGCCCGCGCTGCCTTGCAGAATGGGCCACGTGCCCGCTTCCGTGCCGTCCGTGAACCAGATGTTGAGAGCGTAGGGCGGGTCGGCGTTCTGCGCCGAGAACAGCGCCGCTCCCTCCACCGCGGACAGACGATCGCTGACGCCGAAGAGGGAACGTTCGAAGAGGCGTTGCGTTCCCTGAGGAGTCCCGTCGCTCGTCCAGAATTCCAACACCGGAGCCTGCGGAGATGTCGGTCGAGAGATGGCGAAGAAGAGCCTGCCTTGCAAAGGCGCCGCATCGATGACCGCAGGGAAATTGAACGGCGTCAGGTCGAGGAGCGCCGTGGTGCCGGCCGCCGTGCCGTCGGTGCGCCAGAGCTGGTCCTTCCAGGAAAAGAAGGTGAGGCCGCCGACGCGTTTGAAATAGGCGGAGGGGAAGAGCTCGCAAGGCTTCGCCGTTCCCGGCAGCGGCAGCGTGCCGGCCGGCGTGCCGTCGCTCGTCCAGATCGCGGCCTCCGTGCCGTCGCAGGCCGCGAAGACGCTGCGGTCGCCGGCGCGCGCGATGTCCATGATGCGGGAGCCCGCGGCGAGGTTGCCCCCCGGTGTGCCGATGGGCTCCGTCCCCGCGGGCGTCAGGTCGCTCCGCCAGGGTTGGACGCCGTTGGCGTCGTCGAAGCCGGTGAAAAAGATCTCGCCGTCGAGCTCCGCCAGATCGACGGTGGCGGAGGGATAGGGCACGCGGGCGAAGCGGAACGTCCCCGCCGCCGTGCCGTCCGTCACCCAGAGATCCCCGTTGTCCTCGGCGAAGAACAGGCGGTTCAGGGCCGGCTTGAGGCCCCGGGGCGCGCCGTCGCAGGTCCCCGGACAGCGGTCGATCACCAGATGGGTGCCCTCGGAAGTGCCGTCGGTCGACCACAGCTCGTTGCCGTGCGCCGGGTCCCAGCCGGCGAAGAAGAGGCGGCCGCGGAACGGCACGAAGGACTCGAATCCCACGAAGGGTTCGAATCCGGTGAAGCGCGGACAGCCGCCGGGGCAGCCGGCCAGGCGGCGCGCCCGCCGCATCGGCGGATCGATGAACCAGAGCTCCCCGTCGGTGCTCCCGGCGCGGCTGGCCGCGAAGAGGACGCGCGATCCCAGGCCGGCGAAATTGTTGACTCCCAATCCCGCGAGGGAAGAGGGCAGCAGGGGATGCGTGCCGGCGGCGGTGCCGTCCGTCGTCCACAAGCCCTGCGAGAAGTTGTCCTCGAAGGGGATCAGCAGCACGCGGCCGGCGGCCTCGAAGAGCGCGACGCCGGCCTTGTAGTAGGCCGGGAAGCTCGCGA
Source organism: Thermoanaerobaculia bacterium (assembly GCA_044868005.1). Lineage (GTDB taxonomy): Bacteria > Acidobacteriota > Thermoanaerobaculia > Multivoradales > UBA5704 > DATARR01. Next base: position 4,035 of record JBIOVX010000057.1, read on the forward strand.
GCTTGCGGGCCTCCCGGGTTCCCGCGGGGAGCACCCAGAGGTCGGCGGTCGTGGTCGTGTTATCGAAGACGGTGACGGTGAAGTAGACCGTGGTTCCGACGGGGAGGATACGAGAAATGGTGGCCGAGGAAGAGGAGGAAGAGAACAACGGCACCGTACCGTCCGCCGTGCCGTCCGTGGACCATAGGGTCCGGTGATTGAAGTCGCTGCCGGCCGCGAACAGCAGGCGGCCATCGTGCAAGACGAGCAGCGCGGGATTGGAGCCCTCCTTCCCCCGTTTCAGGTCGCGGATTATGACCGTGCCTTCGCGCGTGCCGTCGCTGCGCCAGGGCTCGCAGCCGGCAGCCCGGGTACAGCCGCGGAAGTAGAACGTCCGGCGGTCGGGGCTGAAGACCTCCGGGTTCTCGTAATAGGCGGACCGGTCCACGGTGATGTCGCCGAGCGGGAAGGTTCCCCCGGCCGTGCCGTCCGTTCTCCAGAGCCGGCCGGCGAAATCCGTGAAGAACGCTACCGAGCCTGTCGATCCCAGGATGGCGGCGCGGTAATCCGAGAAGCTCTCGGTTTCGCCGCAGATGTCGAGGAGCTGCCGCGTGCCGCCGGCGGTGCCGTCCGTCACCCAAAGGCCGCACTGGAACTGGTAGAGCCAGGGAGCGCCTTCCTTGAAGAAGGCCAGGAAGATCATCCTGCCGTTGACCGCCGTGTAGCTGCCGAAGCCGGGATTTTCCTCGGAGCTGGGCTCGAACGGCTCCACCTGCGGATTGATGTCCGACACCAAGGTGGGCTCGGCCGCGCGGACGGCGGTGGCGCAGAGGGTGAACAGAACAAAACTGGTGAGAGCAAGGCGCGCGGCTGGGCTTCCCATGGTGTTCTCCCAAATATGTAGCCGCAGCATAACACGGACCGGCTTCAGCTCAACCTTCCTTGCGGTAGTTCGCGATAAGATCCTCCCTATGAAGACCCGACTGCGCGCCTTGACCGGAATCCTCGCTGGCGTCTGGTTATCCCTTGGTCCTGGCTTCCTGGCGGAGGCGCAGGTTCAGAAGGAGGCTGTCGTGGCGCATGCAAAAGGGACCTTCGACGTCAAGATGACCCCGCAGGCACAGGAAGAAGGCGCCGGGGGCTCGAACCTCGGCAGGATGTCCATCGACAAGCAGTTCCATGGCGATCTCGAGGGGACGAGCAAAGGCGAGATGCTCTCCGCCATGACGAGCGTCCAGGGCTCGGCCGGTTACGTCGCCATCGAGCAGGTGAGCGGTACGCTGAAGGGCCGCAGCGGCACCTTCGTGCTCCAGCACAGCGGCCTCATGACGCGCGGCGCGCCGGAACTGACGATCATCGTGGTGCCGGACTCGGGCACCGGCCAACTCGCGGGCCTCGCCGGCAAGATGACGATCAACATCGCGGACGGCAAGCACTCCTACGACTTCGAGTACAGGCTTCCCGGCACGCCTTGAGGAGGTCAGTCATGACAAGTCATTTGCGAACCCTCTCGCGATGGACCGTCGCGGCGGGAGTCGTCCTCATCCTCGGCGCGCAGTCCTCGGCCTGGGCCAGGAAGGGTCTCAAGATTCCGGTCGGCGACGATCCGTCGATGAAGGAGGGCTCGCCCGGTCTCGTCCTCGTCGAGGTCTCGGATTTCCAATGCCCCTACTGCGGCAAGGGCGCCCGGGAGGTGCTGCCGCAGGTCTACGAGAAGTTCGTGCGCACCGGCAAGGTCGAGCTCATCTTTCTCGACCTGCCCCTGCAGATGCATCCCAACGCCTTCCAGGCGGCCGAGGCGGCGGCCTGCGCCGGCGATCAGAAGATGTTCTGGGACATGCATCACCTGCTGTTCAACAACCAGACCGCGCTCGCTCCCGAGAAGCTGCCGGGCTACGCCGAGGAGCTGGGTCTGGACGTCGCCGCGTTCAAGACGTGCCTCTCCAGCCGGCGGCACATGCCAGACATTCAGGAGGACATGCGGGTCGCCGGAATCCTCGGCATCACCGGCACGCCGGCCTATCTGCTCGGCCGCCGGGTGTCGGGCGGCGACAAGGTCGAAATCCTCGACACCATTCGCGGCCTGCCCCCCTACGAGGTGATCGAGGGGAAGATCAACGCTCTGCTGGCCGCGAAGTAACGCTCAGCGCGGTTTTCGCAGGCGCATTCTCCAGCCCAGGGAGGCGCCCGGTTTGTTGAGGCGGAAGAGATTGCGCGCCGAGTGGAACTCGAGCACCGGCCGATCATCCACATTGCGATCGCGGACCGTGGCGCGGAGCCTCCGGATGGCCGCCTCGTCGAGGTCGGGCTGCGCGAGAAAGGCATCGACCTGCCACGGCGCGATGCCGGCGTTCTGGAGGTCGGCGGCGACGGCTGGAGGCAGCCGCCGGGGTGTGGCGGGCGGGCCGAGCGGCAGCGGTGCGGACGAGGCGACGATGAGCGCCACTGAGCCGTTCGTCCAGCCCGCGAGGTGGTCGAACTGAGTGCTCATGGTGGCCAGGGCGGTGGCGAAATCCCCTTCGCTGAACTCGTAGAGCGGCAGCCACTGGCAGAGCATGCCGCCGGGGCGCAGCCGCGCGCGGGCGGCGCGGTAGAACTCCTCGGTGAACAATCCCGAGACGCCGGATACCCAGATGTTCGGCGGCTCGCTGACGATGACGTCGAAGCGCTCTTGCCCGCGCTCGATGAAGCTCCGTCCGTCGTCGATCACCAGATGCACGCGCGGGTCGTCGAGCGCATGGCGATTGGCGTCGGCAAACCAGGTGCGCGTCGCCTCGACCACCAGCGGATCGAGCTCCACCAGCACGATCTCGCGAGGCTCCGGATGGGCGGTGACGGCGCCGAGGGTCGTGCCGCCGCCGAGGCCGATGTTGACCACGCGCTCCGGCCGCGGGTGCAGCAGCAGGGGCAGGTGCGCCAGGAGGTACTGCGCGAAGTTGTCCTGGACGAAGGTGGAGGCGTCGGTCTTGCCGTTGTGCTTGAGATAGAGATCCGTCTGGGTGCGGCTGACCGTGACCTGGCCGTAGAAGCCCTGGCGGCGGAAGACGACGGTATGGGCGGCGTTGAGCTCCTGGTATTTCGCGTAGCTGCCCTGGCGGACGCCGCTGTAGTAGAGGGCGTTCCAGGGCGGCTCGAAGCGGCGCAGCGGGGGCGTGAGCAGGAGCGCCGCCGCGGCGAGGAAGCCTAAGGGGAGAGCCGCGCGGCGGCGGGCCGGCGCCGGCGCCAGGCTCCAGAAGAGGGCGGCGCTGCCCAGATAGATGAGGACCACCGTAGCGAGCAGGCCGTCGAAGCCGAGGCGCGGCAGGAGGAGGAACTCTCCGGCCAGCGCTCCGGCGACGGCGCCCGCCGTGTTGACGAAATAAACGCCGCCGAGCGTGCGCGCCTCCTCCTCCCGGCGCGTCGCGAGCAGGCGGACGACGGCGGGGAAGTTGGCGCCCATCGCCAGTGTGGCCAGCGCTACCAGGGCGAAGACGGTCAGGTAGACGCCGAGCTGAAAGCCCGCGTAGCTTCCGGCGTCCGCGAAGAGCGTGAGATAGATGCGCTCGAAGGGCTCGCGGGCGCGGAAGACGAGAACCCCTCCCAGCGCCACCGTCGCTTGCAGAAAGGCGACAAGAAGGGTCGTGTCGCCGCCGCGAGCGAGCCGCCGGCGCACCATGGCACTGCCGAGCCCGATGCCGGTGAGGAAGCCGGCGAGGACGGTGCTGAGCGAGAAGATGCTCGTGCCGTTGAGCAGATAGAAGAAACGGTTCCAGCCGGTCTCGAGGAGGAGCGCGGCGGCGCCGGTCAGGAAGAAGGAGGCTAGAACGGCCCGCCGGGCGCCGGCGCTCAGCTCGCGCGCGGATCTGGCGCTTGCCGTGGTCGCCGCTGTGCCGCGAGCGCCTTTTTTCTTGCGTTGGCCGGCAGGCGGCTCTGCCTTCGCCGGCGTTGGCAGCGGCGGCGGTTCGCTGCGCACGACGAGCACGGCGACCGCCAGCGCGCCGGCTCCCAGAACCCAGGTGGAGGCGGCGAGGCCGAGCCGCGGCACGAGGACGAAGCCGCCGAGCAGGGCGCCGCCCGCCGCTCCCAAGGTGTCCGCGGCGTAGAGCGCCGCCACGGCGCCGGCCGAGACGCGGCTGTAGAGCTGGGTCGCCAGCGGCAGGACAGCGCCGATGGCGAAGGCCGGAGGCAGCAGCACCAGGACGATGAGGGGCAGCCGCGCTGCTGCCCGTGCTGCCGCGGCCAGGTCCTCGGGCGCCAGCGTGAGAAACAGCGTTCGCGCGGCGCCGAGCAGCGGCAGGCTCAAGACGCACAGCGCGCCGAGGATCGCCAGCAAGGCGGCCAGCCAGCGCTCCGGCCTGGCAGCGCCCGCCGCCCGCCGGCCGCCCCACGCGGCGCCGCAGGCGAGGCCGGCGAGCACCACCGCCAGCACGCTGGCGAAGACCCCCGCGGTGGCGCCGAAGAGGAGATTGATCTTGCGCACCCAGATCACTTGGGCGGCGAGGGATACCAGATTGGCGTAGAAGACCGCGGCGATCAGCGTGCCGCGGCTGGAGATCCGGAGGGTCGGCATCGGGCAATACTAGCGTGCCTGCCTTTACCAAGCCTCGATCCAGGCCAACAGTTGGGGAATCGCGAGGAGAGCGGCGAGAGGCAGCAAAGCCGCCGGCGGAGGGGTCGCCGCGGCGCTGGCCGGGAGCAGGACGGTGAGGCCGGCCGCCAGGGCCGCCAGCCCGAGCGCCGCCAGCAGTCGCCGTCGCGGGAACGGCAAGGGAGGCTGCCGCTCCAGCCGCACGGCCTCCATGACCTCGCGGCGCAGGCGGGAGCTGACGCCGATTCGCGGGCTGTCGCGCAGAGCGCTTTCGATCGTCTCGTCCAGGCTCATCCGAAGATCCTCCGCAATCGCCGCCGCAGCAGCTCCCGGCCGCGATGCAGCCGCGCCTTCAGGGTACCCACCGGCACGCCCAGGGCGCTCGCCGTGGCGGCGAGGTCCTGCTCCTCGAGATAGAACAGCGCGAGCGCTTCCCGATAGACCGGTGGCAGGCGGCCGAGCTCCCGGCGCACCCGTTCCTGCCGCTCCGCCTCCAGCAGCTCGGCCGCGAGGGAGCTGGGGCCGGCCAAGGTGTCCGAGAGCGGCTCCAGCGGCAGCCGCCAGCGTCGCAGTTGGGAGCGGTAGACGTTGAGCGCAAGGCTGTAGATCCAGGTGCGGAAGGGCGCCTCCCGCCGCCACTGGGCCAGCCGCCGGAAACATTGCAGGAAGGCCTCCTGCGCCAGGTCCTCGGCGAGGCTGGCGTCGCGAGTGAAACAGTAGGCGAGGTTGACGAGCGTCTCCTGCCAGCGCTCCACGATGGCCGCGAAACGCTCCACGTTGCCGGCCAGTACGGCCTCGACATCCGCTGCATCGGGATCCTCACGCATCGAGCCGCCGGGGACCGCCGCGACGGCCGCCCGCGGTATAGGACGCGATGAAGGAGGACAAGGTTGCGTGCAACCTCCCGCCGCCGGCTCGCGTCCTATCGTGCGAGGAGGAGACGAGGATGCGCTGGCAGGCCCTGATCACAATCGTATCGATCGCCTCGACTTTCACCTTCCTGTCGGTCTTCTGGTGGGCCTTGCAGCGGCGGCGGGAGCGCGAGAGCCAGATGCGCCATGACCTCGCGCGCCGCCTCCTCGAACGGGAGCCGGCCGAGGGAGCCGCCGCCGCCCTCGCCTGGCTGCAGGAGCAGGAGTCCGCCGAGCAGCGCCGGCGCCGCGACGGTCTCGGGCTGGCGGCGCTGATCACCCTCGCCGCCGGCGCCGGCGCGTTGATCGGCCTCGGTGAGCTCACCGGCGACGACACCATCCCCGCCTGGATGTCGCTCCTCGTCGGCGTCGCCTTGCTCCTCCATCTGTTCCTCACCCGCAAGCGTTAGCCGGAAAAGAAAGGAGATCGTATGCAGATCGTCAGGATCCCGGTCGTCGTGTGCCTGCTCGCGTTCGTCATCGTCTGGACGCCGCTGGTTGCGGCACCCTTGTCCGCCGCCCAACAGACCGCCATCGAAGCCGTGGTGCACCGGGAGATGGAGCGCCTGCGCATCCCCGGCCTGTCGCTCGCCATCGCGCGGGATGGCGAGACCGTCTACTCGCGGGCCTTCGGCCTGGCCGACGTCGAGAACCAGGTGACGGCGACTCCCGCCACCCGCTTCCGCACCGCGTCGATCGCCAAGACGCTCACCGCCACGGCGGTCATGAAGCTCGCGGAACAGGGGAAGCTCGACCTCGATGCACCCATCCAGCGCTACTGCCCCGCGTTCCCCGCGAAGCCCTGGCCGGTCACCGCGCGCCAACTGCTCACGCACACCGCCGGCATACGGCACTACCAGCGGCGGGGCGAGAGCAGCGGCACCGAGCATTTCTTCACCATAGAGCAGGCGCTCGGCCTGTTCAAGGATGATCCGCTGCTCTTTGAGCCGGGCAGCCAGTTCGGCTACAGCACGTACGGCTACATGGTCCTCGGATGCGCACTGGAGGGTGCGGCGGGGGCGCCGTACGACGAAGCGATGGCGCGGATGATCTACGGGCCGGCCGGCATGACGCATAGCGGCCCGGACCATCACTTCATGATCATTCCCGGACGGGCCCATACCTATTCGACGCTTTCGGAACGCGAGCACCAGGCGCTCCCGCCGGCGGTTCGCGGCCGCGTCCGGCCGGGCGAGCTGTTCAACGCGCCACTTCACGATACGAGCATGAAGCGGGCGGCGGGAGGGTTGCTGTCGACCGCGGAGGACCTGGTGGCCTTCGCGTCGGCCTTTCAGCAGGGCCGGTTCGTCAACGCCGAGACCGCCCGTTCGATGTGGACGGTGCAGACCGCGCGCGACGGCAAGCCGCTGGAGACGCCGTGGGGTCCGCTCGGCATCGGCTGGTTCGTGCGCCAGGCCGGCGCGCACCGCGAGATCTACAGCTCGGGCGGCCAGGTCGGCGGCCGCGCGTCGCTCTACGTGTATCCGGACGACGGCTTGGCGATGGCGGTGATGACGAACCTCACCAACGCCGAGATCATCCCAATGGAGCGGGAGATGCTGCGCGTGCTGCTCCCCGATCTGCCGCTGGAAACGGCGACCGCAAAGGAAGTGGAGTGATCCGGGCCCGGGATCTCCGATACGATACGGAGGTTACAGCGGTTCCTCCCTTCGAATCAGGAGAGCGATGATGCCGGACATGCGAATCGAAAAAGACAGCCTCGGCGAGATCGAAGTGCCCGCCGGGGCGTATTACGGCGCGCAGACGGAACGGGCGCGCCGCAATTTTCCCATCTCGGGATTGACGCTGCCGAAGAGCTTCATCGCCGCGGTGGCGATGATCAAGGGCGAGGCGGCGATGGTGAACGAGGAGCTGGGCACGGTGCCCGGCGACGTGGCGCGTGCCATTCACCAGGCGGCCCAGGAGGTCATTGACGGCAAGCACGACGGCCAGTTTCCCCTCGACATCTTCCAGACCGGCTCGGCCACCTCGACCAACATGAACGCCAACGAGGTGCTGGCCAACCGGGCGATCGAGATCCTCGGCGGCGCCATCGGCTCGAAGAAGGTGCATCCCAACGATCACGTCAACAACGGCCAGTCGAGCAACGACGTCATCCCCACGGCCATCCACGTCTCGGCCTATCTCGCCATCGTCAGGGAGCTGGAGCCCGGGCTGCAGCGTCTGGCCGCGGCGCTGCAGAGGAAGGCGGAGGAGTTCGACCGCATCGTCAAGATCGGCCGCACGCATCTCCAGGACGCGGTGCCTGTGCGCCTCGGCCAGGAGTTCTCCGGCTATGCCCAGCAGGCGAGGAACGCCCTCGCCCGGCTGGAGTCGGTCAAGCCGCGCCTGGCGGAGCTGCCGCTCGGCGGCACGGCGGTGGGCACGGGGTTGAACGCGCCGCCCGAATTCGCGCCGAAGGTCATCGCCCGGCTGGCCGCGCGCACCGATTGCCCGTTCGTACCGGCGCCCAACCGCTTCGAGGCCATGGCCGGCAAGGACGCCGCCGTCGAGACCTCGGGAGCGCTGAAGACGATCGCGGCCTCGCTCACCAAGATCGCCAACGACATCCGCTGGCTCGCCTCCGGACCGCGCTGCGGCATCGGCGAGATCTCGATCCCCAGCCTGCAGCCGGGTAGCTCGATCATGCCGGGCAAGGTCAATCCCGTGATTCCCGAATCGGTCCTGATGGTGGCCGCGCAGGTGGTGGGCAACGACGCGGCGATCACCCTCGCCGGCATGTCGGGCGTCTTCGAGCTGAACGTCATGATGCCGCTGATCGCCTACGACCTGCTGCAGTCGATCCACATCCTGGGCAACGCCGCGCGGCTGCTGGCGGAGAAGTGTGTCGAGGGCATCGAGGCCAACCGCGAGCGCTGCGAGGAGCTGGTGGAGAAATCGCTCGCCATGGTGACCTCGCTGGTGCCGAAGATCGGCTACGACGCCGCGGCCGAGATCGCCAAGGAGTCGATGCGCACGGGGAAGACCGTGCGCGAGCTGTGCCGCGAGAGGAACGTGCTGCCCGACTCCGAGCTCAACGAGGCGCTCGATCCCTGGGGGCAGACCGAGGGCGGCATCCACGCGGGCGGCGGCGCCGGCGGCTGATCAGCGGGAGGTCGTGCCGCTGTGGCGGCCGATCTCGATCAGCACCAGGATGGCGAGGCCGGCGAGGAACACGGCCGAGCCCAGCAGGCGATCGGAGCGCGAGAGTTCCACGTTCGCCAGCACGAACGAAACGTTGAGCGCCAGACCGAGCAGGAGCACGGCCATCAGCACCCACTCGCCAGGCGGCCGGGAGGGGAAGGCGAAACGCCAGATCCTGCTGCTGCGCCGCACCCAGGCGGACCAGTCGGCGGTCTCGTTTTCGATCGCCGTCAAGGTATCCGCGGGCTGCGCGGCGCGGACCGGCGGGCTCAGGTTATGGGTCTCGTCGAGCCGCAACGGCGCGGCGGTGCGGGATGGACGCCGCGCCAGGCGCGGCCGAGGGACCGAGTCAGGGAGGGACGAGGCGCGCTGAGGTTCGGCCATGTTCGGGGCTCCACTTACCTAGTGACGGCCCGGCCGAAAAGATTTCACCTCAGGAGCCAGACAAAGAGGGCGGCCCCTCTTGGAGCCGCCCGGGTGAGGTCGAACCGGAGCGAGATCCGCCCTACTTGCACCTCTCGGTTTTGATCACGCAGCCGGTGCCATTCATTCCCAGGCTTAAGTTCAGGCTCAGGCCCTTGCCAACGGAGATAATCAAGGATTGTCCAGGCGAGAGGGTCCACTGGACCGGTCTCAGCATCCTCTTGGGGTCGCGAGGCGGGGGACCGCCGGGTGAGATCTTGACCGTCGTATCGTCCTCGGCGGCGTCCTTCCTTCCGCCAGGGGGCCCACAAGGTGAGGCTGAGGCTTTGGCTGTCACATCATCGTCGGCGATCGTTTCGGCGTTCATGACAGATCCCTCCAAGTACAAGTAACCTCCTGCCGGCCTATCCGGCGGCGGAGCTGATCGGCAGATCATTGGCTCTCTCCTACAACTTCGAAGTCCTGGGTAAGTTCCTCGGTTCCAGCGATGACCACAAGTTTGTAGCGGCCGGTGGTGAACCGTTGCACCGGGATCTCCAGGACGAGGGCCATGCTCGAAGTGTCCTTATCCCAAGCCACCCGTTGCGGCGCGAGGCCTTCTTCTTCCCAGACGGTCGCGTTCCCTTGACGCACGGCGGCATGGAACGATTTGTACTCCTCCAATCCCGTTTCTTGCAGGTCGGCTTTGATCTCGACGAATTCCGCACCCGGCTGGATACGGAGCTCCGGGATGTCTTCGACGTCTTCGGCACCGCGCATGGGGGTGGTCAGAGAGAGCGTGAGGACGGACTTGACGGGCTCGGGCCGCGGCTGCGGTTCGGGTGGCGGCGGCTGAACTGTCTCGGGTGGCGGCGGCTGAACCGTCTCGGGTGGCGGCGGCTGAACCGTCTCGGGTGGCGGCTGCTGAACCGTCTCGGGTGGCGGCTGCTGAACCGTCTCGGGTGGCGGCTGCTGAGGGATGTTGTCTCGCCCCGGCCGGCCGAGTACCACCAGGAGAGCCGCCGCGGCGGCCAAGGTAGCCCAGCCGCTCGCCCGCCGCGGCAGCGGGACGCGGCGGCGGAATGGCAGCGGAGGAGCCGTTATCCGCTGTGGTTCCCGGGCGGCTGTGTTGAGGGACCGGGCGAGAGCGAAACGTCGCTGCCCTGCGGGAGAGGAGGCGAGACGGCGAAGCACCTGCTCCTTTCCCGCTGCGGTGAGCTCGCCCCGGTCGCAGGCGGCCAGAAGGTCGGCTTCCAGCGCCTCGCAGAGATCGAAGAGCTCGTCGTCCTCGATCAGCCTCCGTTCGAGGCGGTCCACCTCTTCTTCTGGCAGCTCGCCGAGGAGATAGCTCCTCAGAAGCTCGTCGTTTCGTAGGTCTCCATTCATAAGATCCAGGCCTCCTCCTCTCCAATCTCAATGATGAGTGCTCGCCAACACGAAAACGTTTCGCGGGAGAAGGATCCCGTCAGTGTTCGAGATACTTGTGGACACAGTCCTCTAGCTTGCGGCGAACGCGGTGAACCCGGATGCGAAGCGCGTTGAGCTCGATTCCCATCTCGTGGGCGAGAGTCTGCCGGTTCCGGATGTTGTCCTCCCCCTGGTGGTAGCGGAGCACCAGATCCCTCTCGTTCCCGGCCAAGTCGGCGAGGCACCGGCGTAGGCATTCGAGGCGGGGATTGTCGGCCTCGGGCACGGGCTGAGGTGGAGGCCATCCGCCGCTCTCCAAAGCTCGACGCTGACGCGCGGACTGCCGCAGAACCTCCTTGTAGACGAGATGGGCAACGCCGCAGAAATACCCATAGGGATCGCTCGACCGTAACTTGACGCCTTCCGCTATGCGGCGCGCGACGCGGTTGATGGTCTCGTCCGCCAGGTCTTCGGGATCCTCGCACCCACGCCACTCGAAGAGCCGGATGAGCCTGCGACGGATTTCCTCGTAGAGTCTGGCCGCCCGGTCGCGGTCGTCAGGATCGAGCTGCGCGAGGAGCGCCTCGAAACCTTCCTTGGTCAAGCCTCGCGGCTTGCGCGGGGGCTTGCCATTCCCATTCTTGCCATTTCCTCTCGTCACCTCCATTCTCCCTGGAGAGAGAAGCCGGCCCAGTAGAAGGGCGAGCGCCAGCTCGGCTTGCGCGCCACCTCGAGCTGTGCTTGGCGCAGGGCGGCGGCGGGAGAAAGTCCGTCGCGGAGCATGCCGCGATAGAAGGTTGCCATCAGCTCGGCGGTGGCCCGGTCCTCGACGCTCCACAGACTGGCAAGCACACGCGCGGCTCCAGCGTACATGAAGCCGCGCGTCAGCCCCACCAGGCCCTCGCCGCGGATCTCCTTGCCCAACGCCGTCCGGCAGGCGGAGAGCACCACCAAGTCGGCATCGAGACGTAAGCCGTAGATGTCGCTGAGTCGCAAGGATCCATCCTGATGTTGGCCGTTCTCATCGTAGAGAGACATCACCAGACGCGAGAGCTCCGGACGCTCGCTTTCGATGACACCGTGGGTGGCGAAGTGAACAGTGCGGAAGAGATTCAATCTGCCGTCCGTCACGGCGGACCGCGAGGCGGCACAGCCTACCGCCTTGAAAACCTCCTCCGGGGGAAGGAGCGCCGCGATCGCGTCCGCCTCTTTCCCCGAAGCAGGCAGGCGGCGAAGATCGGGTTCCACGGTCGACTCCGGAGCCTGGCCTCCCCTCGTTTGTTCCACGGATGTGGATGGCAGCGCGGATCGCCCTTCCTTGCTCGGGCTGTGCGAAATCCGCTCGTCGTCTTGCTCGAAGACCGGGTCCGCAAAGATGGCCAGCGTCCGGGGTGCCGGCTGCCGGTCGCGGAACTCGCGCCGCAGCACGGCCAGCACGGAAGCGGAGGGAAGGTTCACGATCTCGTGGGAGGTAACGAGAGGAGCTCCGGTCGTGGAGAGGGGCAACGCTGCGAAGGGCACGTACTGCAGCGCGCCGTCGGCCACGATCAGCAGCGGACGATCGCCGAGGAGCGGCTCGGCCGGTTGCAGGATCAGCTGGTAGAGGTCGCGGGCCACCTCCTCAACCTTGACGTCGGCGGCCGCGCGCCGTTTCACCCACTCCGAACGCTCCTTCGCCGGGGGGCGTTCGCTGCGCACCGTCAGCAGCTTGTAATAGTCGCGGGCCGCCTCTTCGATCCGCGCGCGCCCGGGCAGCTCGAAGCTGGCGAAGGAATCGGAGGTGACCGCCCAGAGGAAGCTCTTCTCGGCGCCGAGGGAGTACTCGAGAAGCAGCGCGCCGCCATCCAGCACCTGTCGCTGGATCTCGCCGAGACTGAGGGGCTGAGGCTGAGTGAGCGCGGCATAGCGCGGGCTGCTCTGGCGCAGCTTGACCTGGATCTGTTGATACTGATCCAAGGCTGTTTCGAGCTTCTGCCTGGCCTCTTCCAGCTTGGCACCGTTCGGATTTTCCTCGTCGAGCAGCTTCTTCAAACGGGAGTCGCGAGCGCTCACCTCGTTCCTGATCTCGTGCTCTTTCGCGAGGAGAGCGGGATCCGCCTCCAGGCGAATATCGGCGCCCGCTTCATTCAAGATCTCGAGCAGACCCCGCGCGCGTGCCTGTTCGCTGACGCGCAGGGCCTCGGCGGCGGATCCCCCGGCCGGCTTCCGCGCGTGGAGGGCCATCAGGGTATTCACGTAGAATTCATAGACCTCCTGCGTCGAGGCCAGGAAGGAGGTCTTCACCTCCGGGTCGACCACATGGCCGCGCCACAACTCGATCACCTCGCTGACGGCGTCAAGCCTGCGAAGGGCGGCGTCTAGGTCGCCGGTTTCTCGATAGAGATGCGCCAGGGCAAAGTTGATCTGGGCCTTCCGGCCGTGATCTCCCCGCTGGCCGGCGAAGGTTAGTGCCTGCAACAGCTCGGTCTCGGCCGCAGTCTTGTCTTCCAGATCCTGAAGGACGCTGCCCAGAGCGTAATGCGACATGGCCTGCTCTTCCAGCTTTCCCCCCAGGCTGACCGCTTCGCGAGCCCAAGCCGCCGCCTGCGCCGGCTGCTCCTCCCGCAGGAGGAGCGCGAGCCTCGCAAGCGCGAAGACTTGGGTTTTCCGATCTCCGATCTGGCGCCCCAAGTCCAAAGCCCGGCTGAGAGAGTTCCGCGCTTCTGCGAGATCCCGGCGATGGCTGTAGACGTCCGCCAGATTGATCAGGATCGTGGCGGTCAGCTCGCCGTCACCGGTAGAGCCGGTCATGTCCAGAGCAGCCTTGTAACGATCGAAAGCCTTATCCCATTCACCGAGCGCGCGGTGGATGCCGCCCAGGTTGTTCAGGAGTTTGATCTCCGCCGAGCGGTTGGAGGATTGGCGGGTCAGGCTCAAAGCTTGTGCGTAGAGCTCGAGGGCCTTTTGCATCTCGCCGAGATGCTCGTAAGCGAACGCAAGACTGTTCAGCACGTTGAACTCTGTCGTCAGGTTTCCGGACTGCTGCGCTTTCTCGAGAGCTTGGCGCTGCAGGTCCACCCCTTTCTGACTCTCGCCCACATCGTCGGCGAGTCGGCCGAGGAGGTGCAGGTTATCCGCCTGCAGTTGCGTCTCTCCCAGCTCGCGGGCCAGGGCGAGCGCCCGCTCGTGCGCTGCTCGGGCTTCCTCGGGACGATCGAGATTCCACAAACAGCGTCCGACCCAGGTGAGCGCCTCGGCCTGGAAAACCCTGCTCCGGCGGCTGGCCTGACCGCCCCAGTCCACCGCGGCCTGACGGAAGTCCTCCAACGCCCGGTCGGTTGCCGATTTGTAGCGGAGACGGCCGAGGCGGTAGAGGATTTCCGCGGCCCTTTCCCGGTCGCCCACCTGGCGCCAGAGGTTGAGAGCCTGCTCGAAAGGCCCGATCTGGTCCTTCGAGGTGAAGGCGTCCCAGGCGGCTCGGACCGCTGTGGCCCTCACCTGGTCCGCCTCGGTCGGTTTTCTTGGACCCTCGACTCTCAGGAAGTAACGGCCGGCGCCCTCGCCCGAAGCGTTCACCTCGAGCCGGTAGGAGCCTGGGCTCACTGCCACGACAGCGAGATCCTGCGCGTCAGCCGCATAGTCGTCGGGTCCTGGGGAATCCGCCCCCGTCACCAAAGTCCCCGCAGGATCGACAAGTCGAAGCGCCAGCTCGACGCCGTTCTCTTCGACGACGACCCGCAGGAACTGCCCCGCTTGGAGCTCGAAAGGGTAGACGTGCGTCTCGCCGCCATGGATCTCGCGTTCGATCGGTCGCTGCTGCGCGGAGGAGGCGGCGGTGGGAGAGGGACCTTCCGCGCAGCAGAGCACGACCGCGAGGAGTCCGAACAAGAGCCAGAGCGCGCCGCGGTTGAAAGGCGGCGCGGATCGGCCGGAAATAGCTAAAGGCTTCATCCTGTCTTCGATCTGGGCGGCATCCACCAAACCTAAAAAGTTAGCGAAGTCGTACCCTATTTTATCGTCTCCCGATCAAGCTGCGGGACAAGGGGGGAAGAAGGGCGGAAATGCGGCGAATTCGCGCTAAGCTATTGCCGTGGAACCGGAGCGCGAGGAGGGGCACAGCCGCCGCGTCCTGCACTGCGACATGGACTGCTTCTATGCCGCCGTGCACCAGCGGGACGATCCCTCCCTGCGCGGCAAGCCGGTGGTGATCGGCGGCCGGCCGGAGAGCCGCGGCGTGGTGGCCGCCGCGAGCTACGAGGTGCGCCGCTTCGGCGTCCACTCGGCGATGCCTTCCTCACAGGCCAAGCGGCTCTGTCCGGACGCGATCTTCATCCCTCCCGACTTCCGCCGCTACTCCCGCGAATCGGAAAAGATCTTCGCCATCTACCGGGAGTTCACGCCGCTGGTGCAGGCGGTGTCGATCGACGAGGCCTATCTCGACGTCACCGATCACCTGGGAGAGGCGGGCAGCGCCACCGCGGTCGCCAAGGAGATCCGGCGGCGGGTGCGCGAGGAGCGGGGGCTCACGGTGAGCATCGGGGTGGGACCCAACCGGCTGATCGCCAAGATCGCCTCCGACTTCGACAAGCCGGACGGTCTGACCGTCGTGCGGCCGGCGAAGGTGCAGGCGTTCCTCGATCCTCTGCCGGTGCGGAAGCTCCATGGCGTGGGCCCGGCCACGGAGAAGGCCCTCGCCGAGATGGGAGTGCGCACGGTCGCCGAGCTGCGCGCCGCGCCGCTCGAAACCCTCTCCGCCCGCTTCGGCAAGCACGGACGCCTCCTCTTCGAGTTCTCCCGCGGCATCGACGAACGGCCGGTCGAGACCCACAGCGAGCGCAAGAGCCTGGGGACGGAGAACACCTACGCCGAGGACCTGACCGATCTTTCCCGCATGGTGGAGGAGGTCGAGCGCATGGCGGCCGAGGTGGCCGCGGCCCTGGCGCGCTCCGGGCTGGCGGGCTGCACCGTCACCCTCAAGCTGCGCTACTCCGACTTCACCACCCTCACGCGTTCGCGCACTTCCGACGTGCCGCTCTACGACGCCGCGGTGATCGCCGGCATCGCCATAGACCTGCTGCGGCGCACCCAGGCTGCCTCGCGGCCGGTGCGCCTGCTCGGAGTCACCGCCTCGAACCTGGTGCGCGAGCGGATCGCGCAGTTGACGTTGTTTGCCTAAGTCTCTGGCACGCGCTTTGCTCATAGATCGAAGCGCCAGAGGCGGTGACAGCAACGAGACGCCATCCACGGTGTGCCTCTGGCCTTTTTTCAACTTCCGGCCGGCAGAGACCGGTCTCGGCAATAGGAGGCGATGGTGATGTTGCGATGGGCCTTGATCTTCCTCGTGGTGGCGCTGGTCGCCGCTCTCCTGGGGTTCGGCGGCATCGCTTCCGGCGCGGCGGGCATCGCGAAGATCCTGTTCGTGCTCTTCCTGGTGGTCTTCGTCGTCTCGCTGGTCATGGGTCTCGTGCGCAGGGCCTGAACGGCGGATCGCCGGCGGCCGTAGAATGACCCGATGTTGGAACCCATCCGGAAGGAGCCTCCCGAGGAGGAGTATCCGCGCCCCAACCTCAGGAAGCTGCGCGACGTCCTTCAGGGTCCCTTCGGCGTCCGCTCGCTGTCGCTGACCGGCCTGTTCATTCTGGCCGCCTTCTACACGCTCTACCTCGGCCGCGCTTTCTTTCTTCCCATCGTCCTTGCCATCCTGCTCAGCTTCCTGCTCAGCCCCATCCTGCGCGGGCTGAAGAGGCTCCATATTCCGGAAGGGCTGGGCGCCGCGCTGGTGGTCCTGGGTCTGCTCGGCGTCCTCGGCGTGGGCGTCTACGAGCTCTCCACTCCCGCGTATGAGTGGATGCAGGAGGCGCCGCAGAGCCTGCGTAAGGTGGAGCGGAGGCTCCGCGAATTCAAGAAGCCCGTGCAGACGATGAGCAAGGCGACTGAACAGGTGGAGAAGATGACCAAGGTGGGGGGAGGGCGGGAGACGGAGAAAGTCACCGTGGCCACGGAAAGCCTGGGATCGCGGATGTTCAGCCAGGCCACCGACTTCGTGACCAGCGGGGTGGTGATGATCATCCTCCTCTACTTCCTCCTCGCTTCGGGAGACCTGTTCCTGCGCAAGCTGATCAAGGTGCTGCCCAGCCTCGCCGACAAGAAGCGGGCCGTCGACGTCGCGCGGCAGATCGAGACGGAGGTCTCCACGTACCTCGCCACCATCACCGTGATCAATCTCATCCTGGGAGTGGCGGTGTGGGGCGTCATGACGCTCATCGGGCTGCCCAACCCGCTGCTGTGGGGCGCGCTGGCGGCGGTCACCAACTACATTCCGTACCTGGGCGCCATCTTCATGATCGCCGTGCTGGCGATGGTCGGCTTTCTCACCTTTCCCGACCTTCCTCACGCGCTGATGCCGCCGGGCGCCTTCATCGGCCTCAACATCCTGGAGAGCTATCTGCTGACGCCGCTGATCCTCGGCCGCCGGCTGACGCTGAATCCGGTGGTGATCTTTCTCGGCCTCACCTTCTGGGGTTGGATCTGGGGGATTACCGGCGCCGTGCTCGCGGTGCCGATCATGGTGGTCGTCAAGATCATCTGCGACCACAGCGAATCGCTGGCGCCGGTCGGGGAATTTCTGGGGAGTTAGAGGTCCTCCCCCTCCTCCCACCGCTCCATGTCGCGCCGCTCCTTTTTCGTCGGGCGGCCGGTTCCTGCATCGCGCAGCACGGGCGGGCGGCGGAGCAGCCGCTGGAAGGGATCGGACTCCGGCCGCGGCGGGCTCTGGTCTTCGTAGAGCGTGCGCGCCTCCTCCTTCGAGACCGGCTTGTCGCGCAGCTCCTTGACGATCAGCACGCGGGTCCACTCCCCGAGCTCCACTTCGACCCGGTCGCCGGGGGCCAGATTGCGGTGGGGCTTGGCGGACTGGCCGTTGACGCGCACGCGGTTGAGATCGACGGCGTGCGTCGCCTGGCTGCGCGTCTTGAACACGCGCGCGACCTGCAGCCACTTGTCGAGCCGGACGGACATGGCGCCAGTGTACGGGATTGATAATCTAGAGCGCCATGCGGATCCCTCCCGAGGAGTTCGAGGCCCTGGTCGAGCAGGCCCTGGACGGGCTGCCCGAGGAGTTCGCCGAGCTGCTGGAGAACGTGGCCGTGATGGTGGAGGACGAGCCCGATCCCGAGGACCTCGAGGCCTTGGGAATGGAGCCGGACGAGGAGCTTCTCGGCCTGTATCAAGGCGTCCCCCAGGCGGAGCGCGACACCTTCTACCAGGCCGCCATGCCCGACCGGGTGATCCTCTATCGAGGTCCGATCGTGAGGAGCTGCGAGAACCGCCGCCAGGTCATCCGCGAGATCCGCGACACGGTGGTGCATGAGCTCGGGCATCATTTCGGGCTCGACGAGGAG
Organism: Thermoanaerobaculia bacterium; assembly: GCA_044868005.1. Taxonomy (GTDB): domain Bacteria; phylum Acidobacteriota; class Thermoanaerobaculia; order Multivoradales; family UBA5704; genus DATARR01. The sequence goes on from JBIOVX010000057.1 coordinate 21,824, forward strand.
GACATGCCGTACTGATGCGACGCTCCCTCCGGAGGCTCGCGATCCTTCTCCTCGGCCTGCTGTTGACGGTGCTGGCCTCGACGTTCCTCTACATGTGGGGCATGGCGGTCCTGGAAGGGAAGCCGCGCACCTTCTGGCAGAGCCTGGAGTGGACCTCCGAGACAATCAGCACGACCGGCTACGGCGCGGATTCGCACTGGAGCCATCCGGCCATGGTGCTGCTGGTGGTGGCGGTTCAGTTCCTCGGCGTCTTTCTGGTGTTCCTGATCTTCCCGATCTACCTGATCCCGTTCCTGGAAGAGCGGTTCGAGACGCGGCTGCCTCAGGAGGCCGACAAGGATCTCGAAGGTCATGTGGTGATCTACCGCTACGGTCCGGCGGTGGAGACGCTGCTCCAGGAGCTGACCGGCGTCGGGATGCCGACCCTGATCCTGGAGGAGGACGAGGCGGCGGCGCGCCGACTCTTCGAGCGCAAGGAACGGGTCATCTTCCGCGGCTTGAGCGACGGAGCCCTGGAGGCGGCCCGTCTGGGCGGCGCCCGGGCGATCATCGCCAACGGCACCGACGACGGGAATGCCGAGCTCATTCTGACAGCGCGCCAGCTCGGCTTCAGGGGCCTGATCTTGGCGCTGGTGGAGGAGCCCTTCCACCGCCGGCCCATGATGCTCGCGGGCGCTTCGGCCGTGTTCACCCCGCGTCACATCCTCGGCGCCGCGCTCGCCGCCCGCGCCTCCAAGCGCATCAGCCCGCGGGTGGGTGGAGTGCAGCCGCTCGGACGCAAACTGGTGGTGGCCGAGATCCGCGTGCATCCCGAGAGCCCTCTCGCCGGCTACACGCTGGACGAGACGGCCATCGGCGCCCGCACCGGAGCCACGGTGATCGGCGAGTGGATCAACGGCGAGCTGGTGGTGCCCGACGGCTCCGGTCTTCAACTGGCGTCGAACGGCATCCTCGTGGTGGTGGGGAGCCCCGCCAGCGTCGACCGCCTCCATGATCTCGCGGGAGGCAAGGTCATCCTGCGTCACGAAGGGCCGTTCGTGGTGGGAGGAGGCGGCGAGGTGGGGCGCAAGGTGGCGGAGTTGCTGCGCGTGGTGGGAGAGGAGGTGAAGCTGATCGACCAGCGGCCCGGCGACGAGGTGGACCTCGTCGGGGACGTGCTCGACGCGCGGGTGCTGGAGTCGGCCGGCGCCAAGGAGGCCCAGGCGGTGATCCTGGCGCTCGACACCGACAGCGCCACCCTCTTCGCCACGGTGATCCTCAAGGACCTGGCGCCGGACGTGCCCGTCATCGCGCGGGTCAACCAGGCCGAGAACGTCGAGCGCATCCACCGCGCCGGCGCCGACTTCGCCCTGTCGATCAGCCAGGTCTCCGGCCAGATGCTGGCGCAGAAGCTCCTCGGCCAGCAGGCGGTGGCGGTCGATCCGCAGCTCAAGGTGCTGAAGGTCTCGCCCGACGGCCTCGCCGGACGCGCGCCGGCCGAGCTGGGCATCCGCGAGCGCACCGGCTGCTCGGTGGTGGCGGTGGAGCGCGGCGACGAGGTGATCGTCGAATTCGGCCCGGAGTTCCGCTTCCACCCGGAGGACGCCGTCTACATCTGTGGCAGCGGCGGCGCGGTGCGGAAGTTCAGGGAGGTGTTTCGGTCAGATACGTAGTGAGCCGCTGGATCTTTCCTTCTTTCATGGCGAAGACGTCACAGAAAACCGCGTTGAGAAAGCCGCCGTCTTTCCTCGCGGCTTGAACCGCCCCCTCGGCAACCACGACATCGTTCTCCTCGACCATCCGGGTAATGGTGATGGTGGGGCTACCCACGAAGGCGGGGTTCTCGATCTCCCCGTCGAAGGCGTCTTTTCCGGCGAGATGAAACGCGCCCGGCATCTCCCACACCACGTCTTCCGTCAGGCAAGAGAGGACCTGCTCGTGGTCTGACTTCCTGAAGCCGTCCATGTACCTCTCGACCGTTCTTTTGTTCTCCGTCACGGGTGATCTCCTGTCTGCCTGTTATGCTAGCGCTTTCGTGGTCCTTTTTCCGTCAGAATAGGCGTCATGGCACCTGCGGAGCTCCGCTACGGCGCCTTCATCAGCTACCGGCACGTCGATCCCGATCGTGCCTGGGCGAAGTGGCTGCATCGCGAGCTCGAAACCTATCGCGTGCCGAAGTCGCTCCGCCGGCGCGGCCTTCCGGGCCGCGTCAGCCGTGTGTTTCGCGACGAAGAGGAGCTTGCGGCCTCTCCGGTCCTCAGCGAGGCGATCGACGAAGCGCTCCTTCAATCGGCATTTCTCATCGTCGTGTGTTCCCCGCGCACACCGGGTTCGCGATGGGTGAATCAGGAAGTGCTGCGGTTTCGCGAGCTGGGCCGCGCCGATCAGATCCTCGCGCTGCTGATCGAAGGCGAGCCTGAGGAATCCTTTCCTCGCGCGCTCTGTGAAGTACGTCCGGTGGCCGACCGCGCGCTGCTTCCCGCGCAGGCGCCGGTCGACGAGGTGGAGCCGCTCGCCGCCGACGTACGTCCCGCCGCGGGTGACAGCGGGCGCCGGCTCAAGCGCCTGGCGAAGCTCAAGCTGATCGCCACCATCCTCGGCTGCCGTTTCGACGACCTCCGCCAGCGCGATCAAGAGCGACGAACGCGGCAACTGTCCACCTTGGCGCTCGTCCTCGGAATCCTCGTCGTCGGCATTACGATCCTGGCGCTCTTCGCACGTGCACAAACGCTGCGCGCGAATACACAGACGCTGCGCGCGAATCGTGAAGCGAGGGTGCGAACGCTCAACGCCTTGCCGCGCAGGCGCGCGTGCATTTCGCCGATCGTCCGGATCTGGCCGCCCTGCTGAGCACCGAAGCTAGCCTGCTCGACGACTCGCCGCAGGTCGCGGCGAGCCTGCTGGACAGCCTGGAGAATGACGCGCGGCTGTATACGTTCCTGCGCGGGCACACGGCGCCGGTCTACGCTCTGGCGTTCAGTCCGGACGGCCGTCTGCTGGCGTCGGGCGGGGATGACCGCGTGATTCGTTTGTGGGACGCGCGCACCTGGGAGCCGGTCGCGACGTTGAAGAACGGCCACACCGGGACCGTCTGGAGCCTCGCCTTCAGCCCCGACGGCTCCCTTCTGGCGTCCGGAAGCACCGACCGGACCGTCCGGCTATGGAACGTCGCGGCGCGTGCGCCGGCCGGGCCGCCGCTCGGCGGTCACACCGGCCGGGTCCGCAGTCTCGCATTCGATCGAACGGGGAAAGTGCTGCTCTCGAGCAGCGCCACCGAAGGCGGCGAGAACGAAACACTTTCCTGGGACCTCGCCGCCGTCCCACCTGCCGCGAAGCCGTTTGGGGGAGGAGCGGGTTCTTCCGGAAATCTTGCCCTCGGTGCGGACGGACGCCTGCTCGCCGTCGGTAGCGGCGGCATCGTCTCGTTGTGGAACCTGGACACGCAGCAGCGCCTCCCGCAGCCGCTCGCCACAGAAGGAGTGTTCCTCCAGGGCCTTGCTTTCAGTCCCGACGGCAAGCTGCTGGCGGCCGGCGACGATGCGGGCCTGACGGTCTGGGATCTGAGCGGCGCCCGGCCCACGCGAAGACAGCTCTCCGACAACGCGGACTTCACGCTGGAGGTCGCGATCAGTCCGGACGGCAAACTGCTGGCCGGCGGCGGCAACGATAGATTCGTTCGACTCTGGAATCTCGAGTCGAACAAGCAGGACGCCCGTCCGCTCATCGGCCACACCGGGTTCGTGACGGCACTGGCGTTCCATCCCGGCGGGGGAACGTTTGTGTCGGGGAGCGAAGACGGCACCTTGATCGTGTGGAGCGCTGAACCGCGTTCCCGTGTGCGGCAGCACCTCCGGCATCCTGGACGCGTGGTGAGCGCCGCGTTCATCGACGAGCAACGGCTCGCGACGGGAAGCTTCGACGGCAGCATCGTCCTGTGGAATCTCGCCTCGGGCAAGCCGGTCGCCAGCCGCCGAATCACGGCGGGCGCGCCGGTCGAGAAACTGGCGTTTGCCGGCGCGAAAAACGCGTTGCTCGCCTGTGACGGGCGGCAGCGGTTGCTTTGGTGGAGCGTACGCGGCCCCGCATCGAGCGTGGCTTTGATGGACGGCGGTTGCTCTGACAGTCTCGTGACAGAGACGGGAACGAGCCACGTCGAGCTGCGCGCCGTGTCGGAATCTCCGATCGAACAGGACTCCGATCACAGGGTCACCATATCGGACCTGGAGAGCCGGCCGGTGCGCAATCTGACGGCCACGATCAAGTTCAAGTGGAATGATACGAGTCTCGCGCTCTCGGCCGACCGCCGCAGCCTGGCTGTCGGGACGGACAATGGCGCCCTCTATCTCTGGAACCTGCAAAGCGAGCCGCCGGAGCGGCGCGAGTTGCGCGGCCACGCGGGCCGCGTTGCCGATCTGGTATTCAGCCCCGACGGCGCGCTCCTGGCTTCGGCTGGCCACGACGGAACCATCCGGCTGTGGGACGTCGCGCGTGGAGAGCTTCACCGGCCGCCGATCCAGGCGCCCGGCCGCGTCGATCACGTCAGATTCGACCGCAGCGGAAGGCGGCTGGCCGCGCTGTATCCGTTTTCGCTGCGCGAGCGGCCGGCGTTGCAGCTCTGGGACGTGGCATCAGGCGTGGCCATCGGCGCGCCGCTGCGCGGCGCCGCGACATGGTCGATCGGTCATGTCGTCGCGTTCAGTCCCGGCGGCAGATGGGTCGTCGCCGGCGGCGACGAGGACGAGATCCTGCTGCTGGATGCAGACGTGGCATCGTGGCGCGCCCACGCGTGCCGCTTCGCCAACCGCAACCTGAGCCCGACGGACGAGTGGCCTCAGTACTTCCCCGGTCAGCCGTACCACAAGACCTGCCCGAACCTGCCCCTTCCGATCGCGATTCCGGTGATCCGGCACGATCAGGAGGAAGAGCTGTTCTAGCTGGCCATGGCTCTCAGAGTATGACTTGACGAGAATATAACTCCTCAGGTATACGCCGAGTACGCAAAGCAGGTACTGAAGCGCCCAACTGGCAGCCCAACGCCACGAAGCGTTGAAGCAGCCCGGGAGGTACACGATGTCTACTGCAACCGCCCCCACCGTCTCCGTTCCCCGCTGGAGGCTCTGGACCGGCTGGCTCCTTTCCTTCTTCCCGGTCGCGGTGTTGCTGAGCAGCGCTTGGGTCAGGACTACGCAGCACACCTACGCGGTGAACGAAATCGTTACGGCCTATGGCTATCCCGAATCGGCCATCGTTCTCATTGTCATTGCGGAATGCGCCTTGGTGGTGCTCTACCTTGTCCCGCAGACGTCTGTCCTCGCCGCCATCATGATGACCGGCTATCTCGGCGGCGCGGTGGCGACTCATTTGCGGATCGGTGACCCGGCGCGCGCGGCGATTCCGTTGGCCGTAGGAATCCTCGCCTGGGGCGGCCTGTACTTGCGGGACAGCCGCATCCGCCAACTTGTTCCCTTCCGCCGGAGCTGACACATGCCCAAGCAAGGAATCGCACCCGGGGATCAAGCCTCCCGCCTCATCGAACAGCGGATCCTGGACCTTGGAGACTGGCGCGGGGAGATGCTGGCCAAGATGCGGTCGCTCATCCTCGCCGCGGACCCGGAGATGGTCGAGGAGTGGAAGTGGGAGACCCCTGTGTGGTCCCACGACGGGATCGTGTGCACCGGCGAGGCCTACAAGAAGGTGGTGAAGCTCACCTTCGCCCGCGGGGCCGCGCTGAAGGACCCCGCCCGGCTCTTCAACTCGAGCCTCGAGGGGAACGTCCGGCGCGCGATCGACATCCACGAGGGCGACCGCGTGAACGCCCGGGCCTTCCAGGCGCTCGTTCGAGCCGCCGTGGCGCTGAACACGAGCCAGCCGAAGAAGGGCAGGTAGCCGGGCGTTAGACGCGCTCGGCCACGCCTCTTCGGATCGCCTCGTCGACCATGCTCCACAGCTGGCGTTCTGCTGTGCGCTCCAACTCTTCTTCGCGCCGTTCGAGCTCGCGCTGGCGACGCGAGACTTCACGCATGCGTGCTTTCAGCTCGAGGAGATGCGCTTCGGTCGCGGCGTCGAGATCCCTGCCGTCGTCGCGATCTTCGATGGCGTCGATCTCATGATCGAGGCGCGACTCCTCGCGGCCTACCGAGCGCTGCTCCGGCTCAAGCGCGCGTTGTGGGGCGAAGAGGGCCTCGACGCGCGCCAGGAATGCGCGGTCGCGAATCACATAAGCGCGGCCGTCACGGCGGAACCAGAGAAAGTCGTGACCGTAGTCGCGGCGCATCTCCTGCACGCGAGCTATGGGCAGTCGATCCGTATAAAGCACGGCGACCTGCTCGTCACCGAGGGTCAGGACGTATGCGTCCTGGGATGCATTGCAGACGGCGCAGAGCGGAAACACGAACAACAGAGTGAGCAGGCGTATGAGTCTCATGGCGTCCTCCAGTGAGTTGGACGACGGTACGGCGAAGCGGTTAGCTGGCGGCGCGGAATCGGGATAACATCCGCGCCATGATCCAAATCGATCTGCAGGGCAAGCGCGGCCTGGTGATGGGGGTGTCCAACGCGCGCAGCATCGGCTGGGCGATCGCCGAGCGGCTGCACGCGGCGGGCGCGGAGCTGGCCTTCAGCTATCAGGGCGAGCGGTTGAAGGAGGAGCTCGAGAAGCTCACCCGCGACTGGCCGGGCTCGCGCCTCTCCCAGTGCGACGTCACCAATGAGGCGGAGTTGAAGGCAACCTTCGCCGATCTCCGCGAGGTCTGGGGATCTCTCGACTTCGTCGTCCACTCGATCGCCTTCGCGCCGCGGGCGGCCATGGACGGCCGCTACATCGAGACCACCCGCGACGACTGGCGGACGGCGCTCGAGATCTCCGCCTACTCGCTCGTCGCCGTGGCCCGCGAGGCCGAGCCGCTGCTCAACGAGGGCGGCGCGCTCGTCACGCTCACCTACTACGCCGCCGAGAAGGTGGTGCCCAAGTACAACGTCATGGGCATCGCCAAGAGCGCCCTGGAGGCTTCCGTCCGCTATCTGGCGTACGAGATGGGCAGGAAGGGCGTGCGGGTGAACGCCGTGTCGGCGGGGCCGGTGCGCACCGTGGCGGCGCGCTCGATCCCCGGCTTCATGAAGATGTACAGCAAGGTCGCCGGCGTCGCGCCGCTCGGCCGCAACGTCACCCATGAGGAGGTGGGCAACCTGGGGCTCTTCCTGCTCTCGCCGCTGGCCTCGGGAATCACCGGCGAGACGGTCTACGTGGATTCCGGCTTCCACATCATGGGCATGGAGCTGGGGGAGGAGTAGGCACGCCTCCTGGAGCGCGCTCTAGCCCTCGTCCGAGCCGGCAGGTTCCGCCGCAGCGTTCGCGCCGCCGCCCGGTCCACAGACGTGCTCGCCGTTCGGATCGATGCCGCAGCCGTTCTTCTGCCCGGGTATCGAGGGCTCCGGGCGAGCCGTGTGCTCGGCGCCGTCGAGGAGATGATTCCACCAACGCTCGATTTTGGCGAAGAGGCCTGCCGAGGGCTCGGGAAACAGCGTCCACACCCTGGAAGCCGCCCGCGACGGCGCCGGGAGGAGGATCAGGAGGAAGGCGGCGACGAGAGCGGCCGCAGAGAGTTTTTTCCTGGACATATCGTTTTCTCCCCAAAGTGTTCGATGGCACCAGACACCTGCACCATCCGTCATAGTGCCGGCCGGCGCCCAAACCGAGTCAGCCAAAGGGGGAAAACGGGCCGATATACTCCCGGCGCCATGAGAGAAGCGATGCTGAACGACGAGCTTTGCGAGGAGGCCGCGGCTTGCGGGCGTTGATCCTGGCCGGCGGCAGCGGCACGCGCTTCTGGCCGCTGTCGCGCAAGCGGCGGCCCAAGCAGCTCCTGGCCCTCGAGGGCGAGCGCAGCCTGCTGCGCGAGACCTTCGAGAGGCTGCGGCCGCTGGTGGCGCCCGAGGCGGTCTGGGTGTGCACCACGGAGGCGCTGGCGGAGCCGGTGCGCCTGGAGCTGCCGGAGGTGCCGGAGGAGCAGATCCTGCTCGAGCCCGAAGGGCGCAACACGGCTCCGGCCATCGGCTGGTCGGTGCGCTCGATGCCGGAGGACGCCCGCGCCGGCGCCGTGGCGGTGCTGCCGGCCGATCACCGGATGGGCGACGCCGCGGCGTTTCGGGAGGCCTTGGAGCACGCGGCGCGGGTGGTGGAGCGGGAGGACCGGGTGATGACCCTCGGCGTCGTCCCGCACCGGCCCGAGACGGGCTACGGCTACCTCGAGCTGGAGCCGCAGGCGGCGCCGGACGGCGTGCGCCGGGTGCGGCGCTTCGTCGAGAAGCCCTCGGCCGAGGCGGCGGCCCGCTTCGTCGCCGCCGGCAATCACCTGTGGAACGCGGGCATCTTCGTCTTCCGCGGCTCGACGCTGCTCGGCATCCTGGAGCGGCTGCAGCCGGAGCTCGCCCGCGGTCTCGAGGAGATCGCCGCGGCGCCGGAGCTCCTTCCGGAGCTGTACGCTCAATTGCCCGCGGACTCGATCGATTACGCGGTGATGGAGAAGCTCGACGGCATCTCCACCCTTCCCCTCGACTGCGGCTGGAGCGATCTCGGTTCCTGGGAAGCGCTGGACGAGGTACTGACGCCGGACGAGCAGGGCAACACCGGCCGGGGAGACCGCCTGGCGGTGGACGCGCGCGGCAACCTCCTCTTCGCCGACGCCGGGACGATCGCCGTGGTCGGCGTCGAAGGGCTCGTCGTCGTGCGCACCGGCGACGCCGTGCTCGTGTGCCCGAAATCCCGCTCGCAGGAGGTCAAGCGGCTGGTCTCCGAGCTGGCGGCCCGGGAGCGCGAGGATCTCCTTTGATCCACACCGTCCGGGTCTCGACCGCGGCGGGAGACCGTGCGCTCGCCGACTTCCCGGCGCCCCTCCCCCTGGACGAACTGGTGCCGGGGGGCGGCGCCTGGGAAGTGGAGATCGGCTTCGGCAAGGGCCGCTACCTTCTCGGTCGTTGCGAGCGGGACCCGGGCCGCCGGTTTCTCGGCATCGAGCTGGCCGGCGAGTACCACGGCATCTTCGTCGCGCGCGCCCGGCGGCGTGGGCTCGCCAACTGGATCGCCCTGCGGGGCGAGGCGCAATACCTCATCTCCTCCGTGCTGCCGGCGGGCTTCGCCTCGGCGCTGCACGTCTACTTCCCCGATCCCTGGCCGAAGGGCCGCCATCACAAGCGCCGCCTCTTCGAGCCGGAGACGGTCGATCTCGTTCTCGGTCTGCTGCGGCGAGGCGGCCGGCTCTACTTCGCCACCGATTTCCTCGACTACGGCGAGCTGGTCTTCGAGCTGCTCTCCGACTACCCCGGACTGCGCCTCGCCCGGCGCGGCGAGCCGTGGGTCGAAGGACCGCGCACCAACTATGAGGCCAAGTACGAGGCCGAGGGGCGGCCGATCCTGCGGCTGGAAGGGGTGCTGGAGGTGAACGGGCGGGCCGCGCCTCTCCATCCCGGCGGCGCGGAGGCCGTGCTGGCCGCCACCTGGCGGCAAGGGAGCTGAGATGGAAGAGCACCAGCCGCCCGCACCCGCTTCACCTCCGCGCATGAGCTGGGGCGCGCGCTTCTGGTTCCTGATCACCGTGCTGATCGGTCCCGCCTACGTCCTCTGGATGACCGGCGTCGAGGGCCGCCGGATCTGGGTGGTGGTGGGGATCATCCTGCTGATCGCCCTGTGCGCCGGAGTCGCCCACCGGTTGATGGCGATGGCGCGGCGATAGACCTTCGCGAGAGACGCCATGAAGAATCAATTCGTCGTATCGCCGTTCTTCCTCGACCAGGACCTGCCGCCACTGGAGCGGTTCGCCCGTCCGGGCTGGCATCTCAACAAGCCCGGCCTGGAAGGCACGGACCAGCTCGCGCGCATGAGCGCCGTCCACCGTTCCCTGGCGGAGCTCGTGGCGCGGACGGTCCGCGACGGCGAGCGCCCGGTGAGCCTCGCCGGAGATTGCTGTGCCACGATCGGCGTCCTCGCCGGATTGCAGGCGGCGGGGGTCCGGCCCACCCTGGTGTGGCTCGACGCGCACGGCGATTTCAACACTCCCGAGACGACTCCGAGCGGCTTCATCGGCGGCATGCCGCTGGCCATGCTCGTCGGGCGCGGTGACCAGACCCTGGTGCGCGGCGCCGGCATGACGAGCCAGCCGGAGGACGAGGTCTTCCTCGCCGACGCGCGAGACCTGGATCCCGCTGAGGCGGAGGCGGTGCGGGAATCGGCCGTGCACCACGTGACGCATCTGTCCGATCTGCCGGAACGGGTCCCGGACTCGCCGCTGTACATCCACCTCGACGTCGACGTGCTGAATCCGGAAGATGCCCCGGCGATGTTGTATCCCACGCCGGGCGGATCCTCCCTGCCGGAGGCGTGCGCGGTCATGGAGGCGCTCGCCGCGACCGGACGTGTCGTGGCGGTATCCGTGACGCCGTGGAGCTTCGGGAAGGACGCGGACGGGAAGACCGAGCAGGCGTGTACGCGGCTGCTGCGGTCGCTGGTGGGCGACTGGTGAATTCGCCGCCTGCGCCCGGCGCCTCCGCACCGGGCGGACATCGGGCGAGGCCGGATGGTATCCTGCCGCGGGAGCCGCGCCTTGATTCGACGACTCGCCTATCTCTGGCCCTACCTCCGGCCCCATCGCCGCAAGCTCGTCACCGGCTTCCTGGTGATCGTCGCTTCCGTCGTCCTGGGGCTCGCGGGGCCGCTCCTCGTCGGCCGCGCCATCGACGCGGTGCGCCTCCACGCCTCCCGCGCGGCGCTGCTCGGCTATGCCGGGCTCATCGTCGGCCTGTCGCTCTGTCAGGGGGTCTTCAGCTATCTCCAGCGCATGATCCTGGTGGCGATGAGCCGCGACATCGAGTTCGACCTGCGCAACGCCTACTTCAAATCGCTGGAGAAGCAGCCCCAGCGCTTCTTCCACGACCACTCGACCGGCGACCTGATGGCCCGCGCCACCAACGATCTGCAGGCGGTGCGGATGCTCTGCGGCCCGGCGATCATGTACTTCACCAACACCGTGATCACCGGGGTCGGCTGCCTCTTCTTCATGTCGCGGATCAGCCCCGGGCTGATGCTGCTCGCCCTCGTCACCATGCCCTTGGTGGCGGTCTCCACCAACCTTTTCGGGGGCCGCATCCACACGCTGTTCTCGGGCGTCCAGGAGAGCTTCTCGGACGTCTCGGCGCGCGTGCAGGAGAGCCTCGCCGGCGTGCGGGTGGTGCGGGCGTACGCCCGCGAGGACCGCGAGGAGGAGGAGCTCGAGCGGGTCAACCGCGGGTATCTGGAGGGCAACCGCCGCCTCGCCGCCTGGGCGACGGCGTTCCATCCCCTGCTGCAACTGCTCATCGGCCTCGGCTTCGCGGCGGTGCTCTGGTACGGCGGCTTGCTGGTGATCCGCGGCCGCATCACGGTCGGGGAGTTCTTCACGTTCCAGCTCTTGCTCGCCAAGCTGGTGTGGCCGATGATCGCGCTCGGCTGGGTGGTGAACCTGGCGCAGCGCGGCACCGCCTCGCTGCTGCGCATCCGCTCGATCCTGGATACCGAGCCGGCCATCCGCGACGAAGAGCCGCTGGTCGAGCCCGGCGCGATCCAGGGAGAGGTGTCCTTCCGCAACCTGACCTTCACCTATGACGAGGGCGCCGAGCCGGTGCTGCGGGACGTCGATTTCCGCGCGGCGGCCGGGCAGACGGTGGCCGTCGTCGGCCGCACGGGCGCGGGCAAGAGCACGCTGCTGTCGCTCATTCCGCGCTTGATCGATCCGCCGGAGAACACGCTGCGGGTGGACGGCGTCGACGTGCGGCGGCTGCCGCTGGCGCGCCTCCGCGCGGGCGTCGGCATGGTGCCGCAGGAGACGTTCCTCTTCTCGGCGACGATCCGCGAGAACATCGAGCTCGGGCGGTCCGACGCGAGCCCGGAGGAGGTGGCCGAGGCGGCGCGGCTGGCCGGCCTGGCGCCCGATCTCGCGGCTTTTCCCAACGGGCTCGACACCGTCGTGGGCGAGCGGGGCCTCACCCTCTCCGGCGGCCAGAAACAACGGGTGGCGCTGGCGCGGGCGCTGCTGCGCGAGCCGCGCATCCTGCTGCTCGACGACTGCCTCTCCGCCGTGGACACGCAGACCGAGGAGGAGATCCTGGGCAACCTGCGCACGGTCTTCCGCGGGCGCACGGTCTTCCGCGGGCGCACGGTCTTCCTGGTCTCGCACCGCATCTCGACGGTGCAGGAGGCGGACGTCATCCTGGTGCTCGACCACGGCCGCATCGTCGAGCGCGGCACCCATTCGCAGCTCATCGCCGCCGGCGGCATCTACGCCGAGCTGCACCAGCGCCAGCTTCTCGAGGAAGAGCTGGCGGCGGTCTGAGGGGCTCATCCGGGAGGGCAGGCCATGCGGATCGTCATTACCGGCGGCACGGGTCTCATCGGCAGCGCGTTGGCGCGCGATCTGGGGGAGACGGGACACGAGGTGATCGCCCTTACCCGCGAGCCGGCCAAGGCGTCGCTGCCGCCCAACACGCGCGCCGTGGAATGGGACGCCAGGACGGCGGCGGGATGGGGGGCGCTGCTCGACGGCGACACGGCCATCGTGAACCTGGCGGGAGAGAGCATCGGCACCGGACGCTGGACCGCGGCGAAGAAGCGGCGCATCCGCGAGAGCCGCGTCGATGCCGGCAAGGCGGTGCTGGCGGCCATCCGGCAGGCCGCCGGGAAGCCGCGCGTGCTGCTCCAGGGCTCGGCCGTGGGCTATTACGGCCGCTCCGGCGACGAGGTGGCCACCGAGTCGCATCCTCCCGGCGAGGACTTCCTGGCGCAGGTCTGCGTGGACTGGGAAGCCTCCACGGCCGAGGCCGAGGCGCTCGGGGTACGGCGGGCCGTGCTGCGCACCGGCGTCGTGCTGAGCGATGCCGGAGGCGCGCTGCCGCGCATGGCCCTGCCCTTTCGTCTCCTCGCCGGCGGGCCGCTCGGCAACGGCCGGCAGTGGTTCCCCTGGATCCACATCGCGGACGAGGTGGCGGCGATCCGCTTCCTGCTGGAGCACGAAGACGCCCGCGGACCTTTCAACCTCACCGCTCCCCGGCCGCTCACCAACCGCGACTTCAGCCGTGTGCTCGGCCGTGCCCTGCACCGCCCGAGCTTGATGCCGGCGCCGAGCGTCGCGCTGCGCCTCGTCCTCGGCGAGATGGCCGACATGCTGCTCTATGGCCAGCGGGCCGTGCCGCACCGCCTGCTCGAGCACGGCTACGTCTTCCGCCATCCCGACCCGCTCGGCGCCCTGCGCGATCTGCTGGATTGAGGGAGCGCACCGGTGGAAGCCATCCGCGAGGGAGACATTCCCGGCGTACAGCTCCGGCGGCGGCAGGGCCTGGCGCTGCCCTGCGAGGACGCTTGGGCGTGGCTCGCCGAGCCCGCGAAGCTGGCGCTCTGGCTGGCGGATGAGGCGGCGATGGAGGAGGACGTCCTTCTCCTCAAGGGCAGCAGTCCACGCGTCGATCCGCCCGCCGGCCCCTGGCGTGAGCGGGGACGGACGATCGAGATCGTGCCGCCTGAGGTCTGGGTCCTCGCCTTCGAGAGGCTGGACGCCGGCTGGTCCGCCGCCACGCGCTTGACGTTCCGTCTCCATGCCACCTCCGGCGGCTGCGAGATCGACGTCCTGCAGGAGGGCTTTCAGCGCCTGCCGCTGTCGGCGGGCCTCACCGTCTGGGAGAGCTACCGGAACCGCTGGCGGACGGCCCTGGCGCGGCTGGCGGAGATGGCGGGCAAAAAACTGTAGGGGCGGCCCTGTGTGGCCGCCCTGTAACGGGAGGGTCGCTTCC
>JBIOVX010000058.1:0-14844 GCA_044868005.1 Thermoanaerobaculia bacterium
CCCCCGCCCCTACAACTCTACTCTTCGGGATAGAGCGACAGGATGGCCGCCCGGTCGTCGTCGTTCAGACGGGCGCCGCGCTGGTCGGCATGGGCTGTGGCGCGCATGAGGGCATCGTCTTCCAACGGATCGGTGCAGGGACCGGCCAGAGAGTCGCCGCAGGAGTGACCCAGGCCGAGGGTATGGCCCAACTCATGGGCGTAGACCTGCTCCGCGCGCTGCTTGGTGGAGAACCAGCAGCCCGCGCCGTCGTTGATGACGATGTCCGCGCCTTGGATGCGGATAGGCTCCGGCTCCTCCGTGTCGATCCAGGTGCCGCCGAGCGCCAGCACGCCGAAGCCGTTCCCCCGGGACGAGCAGATGAAGGTGCCTGAGACCTCCCGCTTGGGGTCCTCGAAGACAAGGGCGTTGACGCCGTCGAACTTCTTGAAACCGTTCTTGACGCTGGTCTTGCCGTCGTACCGGTAGAGAATGTTGGTATCCGGATCGTCGTTCCAGGCCTGCATCGCGGTCTGGAACTCGGCGAAGCCGCCGCCGCGCAGGCGCGGCTGACCCGCCTTCTGGGCCCGCCAGCCGATGCTGAGCCCGTCGTCGAACTCGGTCCAGCGCTGGTGGATCTCCTGCAGGTAGTTGAACTTCTCAAAGCGGGGCCGCAGCCCGGAGGCCGCTCCCGGAACGAAGTAGTCGGCCGGCCGCTGCCAGCCCGCCGCGCGGTCGGCGAGCCAGCCGGCGAAGCGCTCGAAATCGCGCGCCTGGTCCCGCGCCGGCACGGCCTGGCCGGCGGAGACGTCCGCCATCTCGGAGAGATCGCGCAAGGCGAGATCGCGGCCGCCGTCCCGCACCGCGTGGAAGGCGCCCATGGCAAGGTGGAGGGGACCGAAATCGCCTTCGGGATAGCGGCCGAGGAAGAGCAGCACGCGCTCGCGCTTCTGGAATTCCGGAGCGCCCCAGATCACCAGCCGCCGGCCGTCCGCGCCGACGCCGCCGGGCACGCGCACGGTCAGCTCACTCTCCACGGTCCGTCCCTTGAGAGCGCGCTCGATCCGCACGCGGTACGCCGTGGCCGGCAGGCCCGAGGGCGAGGGCACGACCGCGACGACGGTGCCTGCGACGATCAGCTCCGCCTGGCCGAGGAGGTCCTCATCAGTGCCGAGCACCATGGTGGTGGCGAGAGCGGGCGCGGCGGAGAGGAGAAGAAGGAAAAGGGTTGGGATGAATCGCTTCATGGGGAGCTCCGTTACTCGAGGGGTCTGCCCTTCGAAACCTCACCCCCTTGCCCCCTCTCCATCGGAGATGGAGAGGGGGAATGGAGACGGGAATGAGTTGTCGTGCACGATGTGGTCTCAGGGTGACGCGCCGCCTCGGCGATCTCCTGCTCCGGCATGCCGGCCAGGAACTCCGTCTGGTGGACGGAAGAGGCGACGAGCTTGCGGTTTGCCGCCGGCGTGTAGTTGGCGAAGAGCCGCGCGACGTCTCCCGCTCCTTCTCCGATATCGAGCAGCTTCACCGGCGTCGCGCAGGAGAAATTGAACGCGGAAAAAGCCACCGAGCGGATGCGGCGGTTTTCCCGCGTCCGCCAATGGACGCGGCCGGCCCGCAGGTCGTAGACGATGCTCCACCGCGTATAGTCGCCCTGGGCCACGCCGTCCAAGGTGTCGAAGGCGTAGCGAACGGGATCTCCGCCGGCGTACTCCTCCACCCGTGCCGAGGCGCGCGCGAACCGCTGCAGCGAGCCGATCCCCTGCCGGGCCTTGGCGTCGCCGCGGGTGCGCTCGCGGAAGCGCAACGAATCCTCATAGGTATGATTGGTCAGCGCCCGCGCCGGCAGGCTCGCGCCGGTGTGGACGACCGGCTTGCCGCCGATGAGCTCGACCGTGGCACAGGCGCCGCTCCTGTCACAGGCCAGGTAGTGCACCTTGGCTTCGGAGGAGATCCGCAGGCGGCCGGCGTTGCGTGCCACCTCGGCCGCGGTGGTGAAGTTGTCGAGCTGGTACTGGATCCATTCGAGGCAGCCGAGGGCCGGACGCCCATCCGCGGCAGGATAGGTGGTGTCGTCCAGCCACATCAGCTCCACCGCCAGGCCCGCTTCGTTCATACCGCCGTTGGGGAACTCCCGGCCATACTGATTGAAGGTCACGCTCCCATACCTGGAAACCCACGAAGCGGGCTTCTCCTGCGGCGGCAGCGCCGCGGTCTTCGCCACGCCGCGCTTGTTGACCATCACCAGGCCGTCGCCCACCGACCAGTCGTAGTTCTTGCCGAACACCGCCTGCTGGCCGCCTTTCAGGCAGAAGGTGGTGCAGGCACCGGCCGGAGGCGCGGTTTGTACGGCGAGGATCAGGCCGAGCAGGAAGGCGGAGGAAAAGCGCTTCATGGTATCCCTCTAGTACGATCACCGGGTGCAGACCGTTACCTCGTAGCTTACACTTCCGGCAGTCATGCGCAAGGAGGACCCTCGATGGTTCAGCTTTTCGACAAGCAGACCGGAGCCCCTCTCGGCTCCCTCACCGACGAGCAGTTCCAGTTCCTGGCGGATCACCTCGA
This sequence comes from Thermoanaerobaculia bacterium, assembly GCA_044868005.1. Lineage (GTDB taxonomy): Bacteria > Acidobacteriota > Thermoanaerobaculia > Multivoradales > UBA5704 > DATARR01. The sequence continues at coordinate 2,545 of JBIOVX010000058.1, forward strand.
AGAGGAATCGCTCACCGACGACGACTACTACCTGAATCGCGACACGGTGGATATCCTCGAGAGCGAAGAGGCCGACTCCGGGCTGGTCGAGGTCCTGCGCCGGGCGCTCGGCGATCGCGCAGAGGCTGACATCCGCTGGGTGCGCTCCTGACCCGGCATGCCTACGGGCCTGCCGTCCCTGGCGGCAGGATCACCTTCAGCGCCCGCGGACGCGTGCGGTACCGCAACGGCGGCTGCAGGGTGAGAACCTCGCCGTCGAGGTAGACCGGCAGCTTCGCCTTGCGGGTCTCCACCGCGAAATCGGAAAGGCACCAGCGGGCGAAGTGGTCCGTCTGCGCGAGGTCCCCCCGCACGAGGCTGAGGAGCGCCAGGCCCATGAGGCCGAGCCGTGTGGGCGTCTTGGCGATGTAGAGATATAGATCGCCGCGGTCGAAGCGGCTCCGGGCCCCGGAGCTGAAGGCGCTCATCTCGTATTCGTTGTTGCCGACGAAGACGAAGTTCGTCCGCCAGTCGCTGACGCGGCCGTCCGCCTTCACCCGCACGTGAAGGGAAGGCAGCTTCGGCAGGACCTTGAGCAGCGCCGAGGCGGTGGCCAGCAATTTACCGCGGTCCCGCTCGCGCCGCTCGCGATCGCGGGCCTTGACGATCGGCGGATAGAAGCCGAGCAGCGAGTTGTTGACGAACACCTCGCCGTTGACCTCGCCGACGTCGAGCGCCCGCACCTCGCCATGGGGGATCAGCCGCGCGGCCGCCTCGAGGTCGGTCGGAATCTCCAGATCGCGTGCGAAGTGGTTGAACGTGCCGAGGGGGAGCACTCCGAGAGGCACGGAGCCCCCGGCTAAGACCCCCGCCACGGAGCGGACCGTGCCGTCGCCGCCGCCGGCGATCACCGCCTCGGCGCCGGCCGCCAGGGCGGAGCGCGCGGCCTCGGCGATCCTCTCGCCGGGAATGACCTGCACGTCGGCCTCCGTTCCCTCCTCGAGGAACCACCGGCGCAGATCCTCGGCGCGCAGCCCGTCGGCGGCCACCGTGCGCGATCCCTGGTTGACGAGGACGGCGATTCTCATTCAGAGTAGCTCCTAGCAAACCATGTTCCCGCCGTATCTCGCCGCCCTTCTCCTCGTCCTGCTGCAGGCCGCGCCGGTCCGCCAAGCCTCGCCGTCTCCCGCCGTGCTCCGCGAGAATCTGCTTGCCCGTCTCAACGTGGAGCGCACCGCGGCGGGAGTGCCGTTGCTGCGCCTCGTCGAGCCGCTGGACCGGGTGGCCCAGCAGAACGCCGAGGAGCTGCGGCAGACCGAGGGCACGGTCTACGACGAGAACGCCATCCCGAAGATCCAGCGCCGCCTCCGCCAGGCGGGTTACCAGGCCCATGGCTGGCACCAGGAGTTCGCGGCGGGGCCGGACGAGCCCGGTGCCCTGGTGAGCTGGCTCAAGGAGAAGTACCCGGAGGCCTTCCGCTCGCTGCTGAACGGCGACTACCAGGAGGTGGGAATCGGCATCAGCGAGATCCGCGGCACGCCGCTCTACACCTTCTTCCTGGCTTGGCGCGAGAGCGAGTCGTTCGCCCGCCAGACGGCGGCGCTGGCCAACCCGGAGCAGGTGCGCTCCGAGATGCTGGCGCGGGCCAACGCCGAGCGGGCGGCCGCCGGCCTGCCGCCGCTCTTCCTCGATCCGCGGCTGAGCACGGCGGCACAGCGCCACGCCGAGGACATGCTGCTGCACTCCTACTACAGCCACGTTTCGCAGGACGGCGAAGGCCCTGCCGAGCGCGTGCGCCGGAGCGGCTACGCCTTCCGGCTGATCGCGGAGAACATCGCGCGCGGTCCCTTCACCGTCAACGAGGCGATGGACAACTGGCTGGCCAGCGAGGAGCACCGCCGCAATCTCCTCCACCCCGGCTTCCTCAATCTGGGTATCGGCTATGCGGTCGGCAAGAGCTCAGTAGGGGACACGGTGATCTGGGTGCAGGATTTTGGGCGGCCGAGCGGGGGGCTCTAGCTACATCGCCTTCCGATACCGCCCGAACGCCCGCGTCGCCAGAAGGCCGCAGAGCAGGGCGAAGCCGGCCAGCAAGGCCAGAGAGAGCATCACCTGCGCAGCGTCCTCACCCTCGAAGCCAAGGCGCGCCGCCGTCACCGCCCAGTTTAAAGGATTGAAGCGGGAGACGCGGCCGATCCAATGCGGCATCAGGCCCGGCTGCATGATCATGCTGGAGAGGAACATCATCGGCAGGATGGTGAAGTTCATCACCGCGATGACCAGCTCCTGGCGCCGGGCCAGCAACGCCAACCCGTTCGAGAACGAGGCGAAGGCCGCACCAAGGAGCGCGGCCGAGAGGAGCACGGCGAGGATGCCGAGAACGCCGCCATGCGGGTGAGCGCCGAGCACAAAGGAGACGAGCAGGATGATGCTCGCCTGCACGATCACCTGCGTGGCCGCGTGCAGAATGCGCCCGGCGATCAGGGCGCCACGGGAGACCGGCGTCGCCAGCATGCGGTCGAGCACGCCGCGGTCGATATCGCCCAGGATGCCCATCCCCGAGTAGGCGGCGCCGAGGAGCGCCGTCATGATGGCAATGCCGGGAGCGAGGAACTGGACGTAGGAGTCGCCCTTGAAGCCGGGGACCTTCGCCATCGAGCTGAAGAGCTGGCCGAAGAGCGTCACCCAGAGAATCGGCTGGATGATCGAGATGATGACGAAAATGGGCATGCGAATCGTCGCCCGCACGAGGCGCAGGAAGAGGTACCAGGTGTCGCGCAGGAATTCCATGGCGTTCAGGGGCGGGCAGCCGCCGCCGTACCCTCCTCGCGATAGGCGTGCCCGGTGGCGGTGAGATAAACGTCGTCGAGCGACGGACGCGAGAGGGAGACCTGAGAGACGCCGAGGCCCGCCTTCTCCAGCGTCGCGAGCAGGGCGGGCACGGCGCGCGCGCCGTTGGCGACGCGGGCGTAGAGGCGCGGTCCGTCCATCACCACGTCCGAGACGTCCTCCAGGCCCCGCAGCACCAGCTCGGCCTCGGAGACGCGGCCGCGGTCCGCGAGGTCCACGGACACCACGTCGCCGCGCAGCCGGCCCTTCAGCTCCTCGGGCGTGCCCGCGGCCACGATGCGGCCGCCGTCCACGATCGCCAGACGCTGCGCGAGCTGGTCCGCCTCCTCCAGGTAATGGGTGGTCAGCAGCAGCGTGAGGCCGCCCTGAGCGAGCTGGCGGACCTCCTTCCACATCACGGCGCGGCTCTCCGGGTCGAGCCCCGTCGTCGGCTCGTCCAGGAAGAGCACCTCGGGCTGGTGGATCAACCCCATGGCCACGTCGAGGCGGCGCTTCATGCCGCCGGAGTAGGTGGCGGCGGGCCGGTCCGCCGCGCTATCGAGCTGGAAGAGGTGCAGCAGCTCCTCCACGCGCGACCGGATCTGCGGCGCCGGCAGGTGGTAGAGGCGGCCCTGGAGCGTCAGATTCTCGCGCCCGGTTCCCGTGATGTCCACGCCGGAGGCCTGCGCGACGTAGCCGATGCGGCGGCGGACCTCGGCAGGCTCGGCGACCACGTCGAAGCCGGCGACGCGCGCGCGTCCGGAGGTCGGAGCGGAAAGCGTCGTCAGGATGCGGACGGTGGTGGACTTGCCGGCGCCGTTCGGTCCCAGCAGCGCGAACACCTCGCCGGGGCGGACGGCGAACGAGAGGCCGCGCAACGCCTCCACTCCACCGGCATAGGTCTTGTGGAGGTCTTCGACCTCGATGGCGAACATAGGGATGCGGCGTACCCCACCCGGCGGTCAGAGCATGGATCTCAGTGCGTCCGAGCCGACTTCGAGGAGGACGGAAAGAGCTTGCCGCCGATCAGGCTCCCGGGCACGTGCGTGAACTCGCTCGATGCTCCGTGCGGGTGTGGGCGCGGGTGAGGATGCATGGACCCTCCCGGCGGCACCACCCACCAGCCGGAAGTCACCGCGACCGGGTAGCCATAGAAGAAATCGGTGTAGTAGGGGGGATAGGCGGGCTGCACGAGCTGCTGGGTCAGCGTCAGCTCGGTCAAGGCGGCCAGGCGGTCCTCGCGGGCGGCGCGGGCCCGCTCCTCGTACGCGGCGCGGCGCAGGGCGTCCTCCTGCTCCCGGGCCCGTACCCCCGCGGCGTACTCCTCCTGGGTGATCCACCGGCCGTTCGAGGGCACGAAGCCCTGCCGGCGCATGGACTCCTCGTAGGGGATCCAGCGGCCGAGCTGCTCGTCGAGCACGTAGCCGTAACCGCGCAGGAGAGGCGCTAATCCCTCGACGCGGGGATTGAGCGCGGCGGCGGTCAGGGCCGCTTCGCGGGCGGCCTGGCCGAGATCCCTGCTGCGCGCCCAGTGCGCCAGCAGGAGCCAGTCGGAGGCACCGGCCGAGAGGTCCTTCTTGAGCGCCTCCTTGCGCTGCAGATAGCCGGCGAGGCTCGAGTCGCCCGCCTCCACTCGCAGCACCTGGCTCTTCGGCAGACTCAAGATGCCGCCCTGCATCTGGATGCGCACCTGCGAGTCCGTCGTCTCCGCGATCACCCCCTCGAACTTCCGCCCATTGGTCAGGTAGACGTCGTCCGCAAAGACGGGAACTGCGGCGAGGGAGGGGAGGAGAAGGAGCAGGGGACGGATCCGCATGTGAGCTTCCTTTCGTCCGCGGCGAGCTGCGCGTCTCATCTTAGCACTCTATGGGACGGATCTTGCATATGCTATAAGCTCATTTTACCTGATGGGAGGCCCTCATGCACCGCAGACTGACCATCGTCCTCCTCGCTCTCGGCGCTTTCGTGGCGCCGATGCTCCAGGCCCAGATCCCTCGCGGTCCCGAGATCCCCGTCAATCAACGCCACAAAGGTCATCAGTGGCTGCCGCAGGTCGCCGTAGCGCCGAATGGCGACTTCGTCGTCGCCTGGGGAAGCGGCAGCGGGCCGGACCTCATCGAACCCTCCCAGGCCTGGTTCCGGCTCTTCGCGGCGAACGGCGCCGCGAAGACGCCTGAGCGCCGGGTGAGCAACCGTAAAGGCGAGACGGAGGGATTCCCTGCCGTGGCCATGGAGCCGGACGGCGGATTCATCGTCGTCTGGCACAGCGGCGGCGCCCGGGACACTGCCGTCTACGGCCGCCGCTTCGATGCCGCGGGCCAGCCGCTCGGGAATGCCTTTCCGCTCAGCGCCACCACGGCCGGCAGCCAGTTCGATCCCGCCGTCGACGTCGCCGGAGACGGCAGCTTCGTGGCCGTCTGGTTGCAGGGTGCGCAGCCGCACAGCGAAACGGCGGACGTGTTTTTCCGCCGCTTCGACGCCGCGGGCCACCCGCTCGATCCCGAGGTTCAGGTGGATCCTTCCAACGGCGACAAGGCCCTGGAGCCCCGGGTTGGAGTAGCCGACAATGGAGACTTCGTGGTCGGCTGGTTGGATGCCGGGGTGGGGTTTCCCGAGAGGAAATTGCTCGCCCGGCACTTCATGACCGACGGCTCGCCGCTGGGCCCCACGGTCCAGGTCAACACCGGCGGACCCATCGCCACCGTCAGTCCCTTGTACGGCATGGACGTGGCGGCGAGCGGCGAGGCCGTCTTCGTGTGGACGGCCTTCGACGATGCCGTGATCGACGTGGGCATTCTGGGCCGGCTCTTCGCCGCCGACGGCAGTCCCGGCGACACCTTCGAGGTCAACGCCTTCGACGTCCATTCTCAGGAGAGGCCCGCCGTCACCTTCGGGCGCGGCGGCGGCTTCTTCGCCGCCTGGAGGAGCAGCGGTACGGAGGGGCCGCCGCAGTCGGGCAACGCTCTCTACGGGCGCCGGTTCAACGCCGATGGAACGCCCCGGGGAGGCAAGCTCTTGATCGACCACAGCCGGCGCGCCGGCCTCGATTACCCCGCCGTGGCGCTCAACGCGGATGGCCGCGGAGCCCTCGCCTGGACCCGCTTCCAGGTCGACGCCGAGATCGTCGCCCGGCGGCTGTTGCAGGCGTCGCCGTGAAAAGGAAAGGGCGGCCCCGAGGGACCGCCCTGAACTGATTCTCTCCGAAGAGACGGCCGGCACTTGAGGCCGGCCGCTACTCGCCTTCCAGCACCTCCTGCGGCAGGCTGCGGATCTCCTCCTCGCCGAACTCGAAGAAGAGTTCCTCCTCGGCCTCCGGCTCCTCCTCGACGAACTCCTCGGCCATGTGGAAGTCGTGGTAGTAGTCCATGCCCGTCCCGGCCGGGATGACACGGCCCACGATCACGTTCTCCTTCAGGCCGCGCAGGCCGTCCACCTTGCCGCTGATCGCCGCCTCGGTGAGCACCCGGGTGGTCTCCTGGAAGCTCGCCGCCGAGATGAAGCTGTCGGTCGACAGCGACGCCTTGGTGATGCCGAGCAGCAGCGGCCGGCCGATGGCGGGCGTGCCGCCGGCGGCCACCACGCGGTCGTTCTCCTCACCGAACTTCCAGCGGTCCACCTGCTCGTCGATGAGGAACTCCGTGTCGCCCACCTCCTCGATCTTCACCGACCGCATCATCTGACGCACGATGACCTCGATGTGCTTGTCGTTGATCGCCACGCTCTGCGACCGGTAGACCTCCTGGATCTTGTCGGTCATGTAGCGCTGCAGCTCCTTCTCGCCCAGCACCTGCAGAATGTCGTGCGGATTGATCGCTCCGTCGATCAGCGGATCGCCGGCGCGCACCCGCTCGCCCTCCTGCACGTTGATGTGGATGGACCGCGGCACCAGGTACTCGCGGGAGTCGCCGAGATCGCTCTCGACGACGACCTTGCGCATGCCCTTGTGGACGTCGCCGAGATGTACGACGCCGTCGATCTCGGTGATGATCGCCGGCTCCTTGGGGCTGCGCGCCTCGAACAGCTCGACGACGCGCGGCAGGCCGCCGGTGATGTCCTTGGTCTTCGTCGTCTCGCGCGGGATCTTCACCAGCGTGTCGCCGGCGTAGACCTCCTGGCCGTGCTGCACCACGAGGTGCGAGCCCGACGGCAGCAGGTACCGCTTGTCGCGGCCGTCCTCGCCGTGGACCACCATCGCCGGCACCCGCTTCTCGTTGGCGGAGGCCTCGACGATGATCTTCTGCGACAGGCCGGTGACCTTGTCGGTCTCCTCGCGGACGTTCTCGCCCTCGACGATGTCCTGGAACTCCACCTTGCCGCCGATCTCCGAAAGGATGGCATAGGTGAACGGATCCCAGGTCACCAGGTCGGCGCCCGGCTGCACCTCGTCGCCCTCGTGCACCAGGAGCTGCGAGCCGTAGGTGAGGGCGTAGCGCTCCCGCTCGCGGCCCTTCTCGTCGGTGAGGACGAGCTTGCCGCTGCGGTTGATGACCACCAGGGCGCCGCGCTTGCTCTCCACCGTGACGACGTTGAGGAACTTCACCACGCCGGGGTTCTTGGCGATGTGCTTCGACTGCTCGGAGACGCGCGACGCGGTGCCGCCGTAGTGGAAGGTCCGCATGGTGAGCTGCGTGCCCGGCTCGCCGATCGACTGCGCGGCGATGACGCCCACCGCCTCGCCGATCTCGACCATCCTGCCGGTGGCGAGATTGCGGCCGTAGCAGAGGGCGCAGACGCCGCGCCTCGCCTCGCAGGTCAGCACGGAGCGGATCTTCACCCGTTCGATGCCAGCCGCCTGCACGGCGTTGCCGAGCGCCTCGGTGATCTCCTGGCCGGCGCCGATGATCAGCTCGCCGGTCATCGGATCGTAGATGTCCTCCTGGCCGACGCGGCCGACGATGCGGTCGCGCAGCGGCTCGAGGATCTCGCCGCCCTCCATGATCGCCGTCACCACGATGCCGTCGATCGTGCCGCAGTCCACCTCGTTGATGATGACGTCCTGCGCCACGTCGACCAGCCGGCGGGTCAGATAGCCGGAGTCGGCCGTCTTCAGCGCCGTGTCGGCGAGGCCCTTGCGGGCGCCGTGCGTCGAGATGAAGTACTGCAACACCGACAAGCCCTCGCGGAAGTTCGCCGTGATCGGCTGCTCGATGACCTCGCCCGAGGGCTTGGACATCAGTCCGCGCATGCCGGCGAGCTGGCGCACCTGCTCGCGCGAGCCGCGGGCGCCGGAGTCGGCCATCAGGTTGATCGGGTTGAACACGCCGGTCTCGTCCTCCACCTCCCGCATCTCGCGGAACATCTCCTCCGAGACCCGCTCCGTCACCCGGTGCCAGATGTCGATGATCTTGTTGTGGCGCTCGCCGGCGGTGATGACGCCCGCCGAGCGCTGACCCTCGATCTCGACCACTTCCTTCTGCGCCTGCGCCAGGATCTTCGGCTTGCTGCTCGGCACCACCATGTCGTCGACGCCGAAGGAGATGCCCGCCTTGGTGGCGTAGAGGAAGGTGATCTCCTTGATCTCGTCGAGCATCTCGACCGTCTTGTCGTTGCCGAGGGTGATGAAGCAGTAGCCCACCAGGTCCTGCAGGCCGCGCTTCTTCAGCAGGCCGTTGACGAAGGGGATCTCCTTCGGCAGATGCATGTTGAAGATCACCCGGCCGACGGTGGTGTCGATCAGCTCGCCGTCGAGCTCCTCGAGCTCGGCGTGCACGACGTTCTGCTTGTCGAGCTCCGTATCGAGGTTGATGTACGGCCCGCTGAAGCGCACCTTGATCGGCGACAGCGTCTCCACCTCGCCGGCGTCGAGGGCGAGCAGCACGGAGTCGAAGTCGGGGAACACCCGCCCCTCCCCCTTGGCTCCCGGCTTGCCCAGCGTCAGGTAGTAGCCGCCCAGCACGAGGTCCTGCGACGGCACCGCCAGCGGCCGGCCGTGCGCCGGCGACAGGATGTTGTTGCTCGCCAGCATCAGCACCTTGCTCTCGATCTGCGCCTTCGGCGACAGCGGCACGTGCACCGCCATCTGGTCGCCGTCGAAGTCGGCATTGAAGGCGGCGCAGACGAGCGGATGGATCTTGATCGCCTTGCCCTCGATGAGCACCGGCTGGAACGCCTGGATGCCCAGGCGGTGCAGCGTCGGCGCGCGGTTCAACAGCACCGGATGATCCTCGATCACCTCTTCGAGGGCGTCCCACACCTCGTCCACCTCGGCCTCCACCATCTCCTTGGCGGCCTTGATGGTGCCCACCAGCCCCTTCTCCTCCAGGCGGTTGTAGATGAACGGCTTGAACAGCTCGAGCGCCATCTTCTTGGGCAGGCCGCACTGGGAAAGCTTGAGCTCGGGGCCGACGACGATCACCGAGCGGCCCGAGTAGTCGACGCGCTTGCCGAGCAGGTTCTGGCGGAAGCGTCCCTGCTTGCCCTTGAGCGTGTCGGAGAGCGACTTCAGCGGCCGGTTGTTCGAGCCCTTGAGCACGCGGCCGCGGCGGCCGTTGTCGAACAGCGCGTCCACCGCCTCCTGCAGCATGCGCTTCTCGTTGCGCACGATGACCTCGGGAGCGCACAGCTCGAGCAGCTTCTTCAACCGGTTGTTGCGGTTGATGACGCGCCGGTAGAGGTCGTTCAAGTCGCTGGTGGCGAAGCGGCCGCCGTCGAGCGGCACCAGCGGGCGCAGCTCGGGCGGGATGACCGGGATGACGTCGAGGATCATCCACTCCGGCCGGTGGCCCGACCTGCGGAAGGCGTCCACCACCTTCAGGCGCTTGGCGGCCTTCAGGCGCCGGATCTGGCTGGTCTCCGTGCGCATGATGATGCGCAGCTCCTCGGCCAGCTCGTCGACGTCGATGCGGGAGAGCAGCTCCTTGATGGCCTCCGCTCCCATCTTGGCGGTGAAGGCGTCCTCGCCGTACTTGTCGCGCAGCTCGCGGAAGCGCTCCTCGGTGAGCAGCTCCCGCTCCTTGAGCTCGGTGTCACCGGCGTCGATGGTGACGTAGCTCTCGAAGTAGAGGATGCGCTCGAGGTCGCGCAGGCTGATGTCCAGGAGATGGCCGATGCGGCTCGGCAGCCCCTTGAAGAACCAGACGTGCGACACCGGGCAGGCGAGCTCGATGTGGCCCATGCGCTCGCGGCGCACCCGCGAGCGGGTGACCTCGACGCCGCACTTGTCGCAGATGACGCCGCGGTGCTTCATCCGCTTGTACTTGCCGCACAGGCACTCCCAGTCCGTGATCGGACCGAAGATCTTGGCGCAGAAGAGCCCGTCCCGCTCCGGCTTGAAGGTCCGGTAGTTGATCGTCTCCGGCTTGGTGACCTCACCGAAGCTCCAGGAGCGGATCTTCTCCGGGGACGCGATCGAGATCTTGATCGCGTTGAAATCCTTGAGCGACTGTGGCCTGTCAAAACTGCTGAATGGTTGCAACTGTCTGTCCTCCCTTTGGACCTTTAGACCTTTAGGAGCTCAACGTCGAGACAGAGGCTCTGGAGCTCGCGCACGAGAACGTTGAAGGACTCGGGCAGGCCCGGCGGCTCGGGCACGTCGCCCTTGACGATCGCCTCGTAGACCTTGCTGCGGCCCTCCACGTCGTCGCTCTTGACGGTCAGCAGCTCCTGCAGCGTGTAGGCGGCGCCGTAGGCTTCCAGCGCCCACACCTCCATCTCGCCGAAGCGCTGGCCGCCGAACTGCGCCTTGCCGCCCAGCGGCTGCTGGGTGATCAGCGAGTACGGTCCGATCGAGCGGGCGTGGATCTTGTCGTCGACCAGGTGCGACAGCTTGAGCATGTAGATGTAGCCCACCGTCACGTCCTGCTCGAACTCGTCACCCGTCAGCCCGTCGTGCAGCCGCGTCTTGCCGGAGCGCGGATGCCCGGCCTTGTCGAGCCACTGCTTGATCTCCTTCTCGGTGGCGCCGTCGAACACCGGCGTCGCGAAGTAGACGCCGAGCGCGTGCGCCGCCCAGCCGAGATGGGTCTCGAGGATCTGGCCGACGTTCATACGAGACGGCACACCCAGCGGGTTGAGCACGATCTCGACCGGGGTGCCGTCCGGCAGGTACGGCATGTCCGCTTCCGGCAGGATGCGGGCGATGACGCCCTTGTTGCCGTGGCGGCCGGCCATCTTGTCGCCGACCGACAGCTTGCGCTTCATCGCGACGTAGACCTTGACCAGCTTGATGACGCCCGGGGGCAGCTCGTCGCCGCGGCGGATCTTGTCCTTCTTCTCCTCGAACACCTGGCGGATGGTCTCGACCTGGCGCTCGGTGCGCTCCTCGACCAGGCGCAGGTCCTCGTCGAGACGGGGATCGTCGCTGGCGACGCGCATCCGGATGACGGCTTCGTAGGGCAGCGTATCGAGGAGCTCGTCGGTGATCGGCGTGCCCTTCTTCTGCAGCCGCTCGCGGCCGTGCTCGTCGAAGAGGTCGGTGCGGAGCGTCTGGCCGCGCAGCATGTGCGCCAGGCGCTTCTTCACCTCGTCGTGCAGGATGCGAATCTCGTCCTGGAGATTCTTCTCCATCATCTCGAGGTCTTCCGCCTCGATCGACTTGGCCCGGTCGTCCTTCTCGATGCCCTTGCGCGAGAAGATCTTGACGCCGACGATGATGCCCTCGATGCCCGGGGGGCAGACGAGCGAGGCGTCGCGGACGTCGCCGGCCTTCTCGCCGAAGATGGCGCGGAGGAGCTTCTCTTCCGGGGTCAGCTGCGTCTCGCCCTTCGGCGTGACCTTGCCGACCAGGATGTCGCCCGGCTTCACATTGGCGCCGATGCGGATGACGCCGCTGTCGTCCAGATCCCGCAGGTAGCCTTCGCCGACGTTCGGGATGTCGCGCGTGATCTCTTCCGGTCCGAGCTTGGTGTCGCGCGCCTCGATCTCGAACTCCTCGATGTGGATCGAGGTGTAGTAGTCCTCTTTGACCAGCTTCTCGGACACGAGAATCGCGTCCTCGAAGTTGTAGCCGCGCCACGGCATGAAGGCGACCAGCACGTTGCGGCCGAGGGCGAGCTCGCCGAGCTCGGTGCAGGGGCCGTCGGCCAGGACCTGGCCCTTGGCGACCTTCTGGCCGACCCGGACGATCGGCCGCTGGTTCAAGCAGGTGTTCTGGTTCGACCGCTTGAACTTGGTCATGTTGTAGATGTCGGCGCCCATCTCGGGGCCGCCATCCTCGCCCTCGCTCTCGACGCGGACGACGATGCGCTGGCTGTCGACGTAGTCGACCGTGCCGCTGCGCCGCGCCACCACCACCGAGCCCGAGTCGCGGGCGGTGATGTACTCCATGCCGGTGCCGACGAACGGCGCCCGCGCCTGGAGGAGCGGCACCGCCTGGCGCTGCATGTTCGAGCCCATCAGCGCGCGGTTGGCGTCGTCGTTCTCGAGGAACGGGATCAGCGACGCGGCCACCGAGACGAGCTGCTTGGGCGAGACATCGACATACTGGATCTCTTCACGGTGGGCCAGCTTGAAGTTGCCCGCCTCCCGCGCCGTCACGCGCTCGGTGACCAGCCG
>JBIOVX010000059.1:0-9782 GCA_044868005.1 Thermoanaerobaculia bacterium
GTGGGAGAGGATACCACCCCTCACCGTGCAGAAACGCCGTATCCGTACTTCTTTGGCACTCCTTTCTCTGCTGTTGCCGGTGCTCGTGGCGGCGCAGGGCGAGCGGCCGCAGACGCCTCCCCCGGCCGCGCCGGGCCGCGCCGTGGTGACTTTGGACGGCCGCGAGCTCCCGGTGCCGGTGACGATCAATCCCAGCGGACCGATGTTCGGCCTCATGCCCCTGGTGGACGTCCTCGGCGGCAAGGTGACGAGCGACGAGACGGGGGAGAGCGTGACGCTGCGCATCGCGGAGAAGGACATCGTGCTCGGCCCCGGCAACGCCATCATCACCGTGGGCGACGCCATCTACTCGCTCTCGCAGCCGCCGGCTCCCGGCGAGGGCGGGCTGCAGGTGCCGGTGGACTTCCTGCGCCGGACCTACGGCGACCTCCTGGGCTACGCCTTCGAATGGCATCCCGAGACGAACCGGCTGACCGTCGCCCGGCGGGGCAGCCGCGAGATGGGGGTCTCCTACGACGTGGTGCACCTGCCGGGGATGACGACGGTGGTGCTGCAGTTCTCCGAGGAGCCCCGCTATCAGCTCGACCGCCAGCAGCCGGGAATCATCCTGGTGCAGATGCTCGCCGACCGGCTCACGCCGCCCGTGCCGCCGAAGCCGGTGCAGGACCCGCTGGTGCAGGGCGTCACCGTGGAGCCGCAGCAGGTGCGCATCCAGCTCGCTCCCGGGGTGCAGGCCGAGAGCTACATCCTGCAGAACCCCTTCCGGCTGGTCTTCGACGTCCACGAGACGGCGGCCGTCGAGACGCCCACGACACCGCTGCGGCCGCCCACGCAAGCGCCGGGCGTGCGCACGATCGTCATCGATCCGGGGCACGGCGGCTCGGAGACCGGCGCCATCAGCGCCAACGGCGTGCCGGAAAAGGAGCTGACGCTGCAGCTCGCCCGCGAGCTGGAAGCGAAGCTCGCGCAGCGCCTGGCGGTGCGCGTCGTGCTCACCCGCTATGAGGACGCCAGCCTGAATCTCGACACGCGCACGGCGATCGCCAATCAGAACCAGGCGGACCTCTTCATCTCGATCCATCTCAACTCGTCGCTCGGCTCCGGCGCCTACGGCACGGAGACCTACTTCCTGAGCCCGCAGGCGACGGACTCGCGGGCCGCCCGCGCCGCCGCCGCCGAGAACGCTCCCGCCGCCTCCGGCGACGCCGCCGCGCAGCAGGACCTGGAGCTCATCCTCTGGGACTTGGCGCAGGCGCACCACATGGCCGAGAGCCAGCGCTTCGCCAACATGATCCAGGGCGAGCTCAACCAGGCCCTGCAGCTCAAGGACCGCGGCGTCAAGCAGGCGCCGTTCCGCGTGCTGATGGGGGCCACCATGCCCGCGGTGCTCGTGGAGCTCGGCTTCCTGAGCAACCCGGAGGAGGAGAAGAAGCTCAAGGACTCCGCCTACCGCGATCAGCTCGTCGATTCGCTGGCGCGGGCGGTGGCGCGCTACAAGGCGCTGGTGGAGAACCGGCCGGAGCCGGCGCAGGCGTCTCCGAGCCAACCGGCCGCGCCGCCGCAATCTCCCGCGGGACAGCCAGGGTCGCCGGGCGCCGCGGCCCCTCCCGCCAAGCCTCCCGCATCCATGGGTAGACGCAGATGAGCCGCCGCGCGGCGAGCTTCGTCCTGGGCTTCGCGCTGGCGCTGCTCGTGGGAGGCGGGCTGTGGTGGTGGCTCTCCGGACGCGCCCACCGGCGGTTCGGCGTCGAAGGACCGGAGGCGGCGGCCCAGGCCGGCGAGCGCGTGGGCTTCAACCTCTACTTCCCCGCCGACGGCGGCGGCCTGCGCGCCGAGCCGCGCGAGCTGAAGGTGACCGAGGCGCCGAAGGACCGCATCCGCAAGGTGGTGGAAGCCCTGCTGGCGGGCCCGAAAGCCGCGGGCCTCGCGCGGCCGTTTCCGGAAGGGGTGACGCTCGGCAGCGTGCAGCTCGGCCGGGACGGCGTCGCCTACGTTGACCTGCGTTCGGCGGACCATCCGGATCCGCCCGCGGGCGGCTCGACGGAGGAGATCCAGCGGGTGTACAGCATCGTGGATTCGGTCGCCCTCAACGTGCCCCAGGTCTCGCGCGTCGCGCTGCTGTGGAACGGCGCGCAGCGGGAGACGTTCTCGGGCCATCTCGACCTTTCGCGTCCCCTCGTTCCGGACCGCGCGCCGGCCGCGGCCGCCGCGCGATGACCGCCCCGCAAGCGATGATCGACGCCATCGGGGTCTTCGATTCCGGCGTCGGCGGCCTGACGGTGGTCTCGGCCTTGCGCCGCCGGCTGCCGGGCGAGTCGATCCTCTATCTCGGCGACACGGCCCGGCTGCCCTACGGCAGCAAGTCGCGCGAGACCGTCAGCCGCTACACGCGGCGCAACATCGAGTTCCTCACCGAGCGCGGCGTCAAGGCCGTGGTCGTCGCCTGCAACACGGCTTCGGCGCTGGCCCTGCCCGACCTCGACATGCACGACCTCCCCACGTGGGGAGTGATCGAGCCGGGAGCGCGCAAGGCGGCGGCGGTCTCCCGCGGCAAGGTGGGGGTGATCGCCACCGAGGCGACGGTGCGTTCGGACGCCTATCCGCGCGCCCTGCGGCGGCTCCGTCCCGACCTCGAGATCCTGAGCCACGCGTGCCCGCTGTTCGTGCCGCTGGTGGAGGAGGGCTGGCACGACGATCCGATCACCGAGGAGGTGGCCGAGCGCTATCTGCGTCCCCTCCTCGACGCCGGCATCGACACCCTGGTGCTCGGCTGCACGCACTATCCGCTGCTCGTCCCCGTGCTGCGGCGGGTGGCCGGGCCGGAGGTGACGCTGGTGGACTCCGCCGAGGCGGTGGCCGAGATGGTGGCCGCCGGACTGGCCGAGGGCCGTCTCGAAGCGACGCACCCGGCCGCCCATCACTTCTGCGTCACCGACAAGGGCGAGACCTTCACGCGCATCGCCCGGCGGATCCTGCAGGACCCGGCGGTGGAGCTGGAGTGGGTGGAGGTGGTGTAAAGGCACCGCTCCCCTTTCCGAATCTTTCCCCCGCCCGAGCCCTCACCGGGAGAGGGGGTCAGGGAGCATACGCGTTAACCTAACGTAGGGGCGGGGCTTGTCCCCGACCGAGATGGGTAATTTTGTTGAAACGACCTGTGGCAAGTAAAAATAAAGGGCAGAACCAGGCCGTTCTGTCCCTTGGGCGGGGACAAGCCCCGCCCCTACGCCTTAAGTTAACGCCTATGGGGTCAGGGGGTGAGGGTTTTGACCACCCCCGCCCGCACTCTTGACGGCGCGCCATCGTCCACCCAGGCGAGGAGGAGGCGGTCGCCGAGGCGCACCAGGCGGGGGAAGCCGCTGGAGCGGGCGGCGCTGGTGGTGGCAAGGGTGAGGGGTGGGCCGAGCTTTCCCTTGGCACTGACGCGGCGGAGGCGGAGGTCGGCGCCCTTGCCGCCGGCGGCGAGCCAGCTCACCAGGGCGTCGCCGTTGGCGTCGAGCGCCAGGTCCACGCGGCCGAAGGGTTGCTCGCCGTCGACGAGCGCGGCGGGGCCGAAGGTGGCGCCGCCGTCTTCCGAGAAGGCGGCCTGCACGCGCGGGTTGGGAGGCGAGGCGGTGAACCAGGCGACGGCGACGCGGCGGCCGGAGGCGGCGATGGCCGGCCCGTTGACCGGGCAGCCCGGGATCTTCCAGTTGTCGGCGTGCACGCGGACGGGCCGGCTCCAACCTTTCGCGGTATGGCGGATCACGGAGATGTCGCGCACCTCTTCGTCGGAGCGGTCGCGGTAGGCGATCACCGGCCCGAGATCGGTGAGGGCGGCGTCCGTCTGGCAGCAGGAGCAGACGCGGTCGTCGATCCTCTCGTCGCCCTCGGTCTTGCCGCCGCGCACGGCGGCCGTGCGCAGGGTCATGGCGCCGTGTTGCTCGCTCTCTCCCTTCATCTCCCTGCCGTCGAGCCAGAAGCCGCGGACGCCGTTGCGTTCCGCCAGCCAGGAGACGAAGCCGTGCTCGGAGGAAGCGTCCGGGGGATGGAGGGAGCCGCTCGGCGACCAGGTGGCGCCGCCGTCCGTCGAGCGCGCGAGCTTGATGCCGTAGGCGTAGCCGTCCGCGCCGGCCATCTCCAGCCAATGCACCACGAGGGATCCGTCCGGCGCCGAGATCACGCCCGGGAAGTCCGCCCAGTTGGCGAAGAACCTGGCGCCGGAGGCGACGGTCACCGCCGGCGACCAGCGGTCGCCGGCGAGGCGGGAGAGGCGGAGGCGATGAGCCTTGCCGGCCGCGGAATCCGTCGGCTCGAGCCAGGTGAGGAGGACCTCGCCGCCGGCGACGGCCAGGTTGGGGGCCATGGCACCCGCGCCCGCGGGAGGATCGAGCGGGCGCAGGAGACCGCGCGGGGGGGGAGGGGCGGCCCCCATCGACAAGAGAAGGAGGGCCGCCGCGAAGAGGCGCAGATCAATGCCCCTGTGTATCGGTCGTGCCGGAGAGGTCCACCACCCCGCAGGCCAGCCGGTCGCCGGAGTTGCCGGTGGGCTGCGTCGTGCAGTCGTCGGCGCCGGCGTGGAGGATGACGGCCTTGCCGGCCAGCTCGGTGAGGGTGGCGCTGCTGGTGAGCTCCAGATGGCCCTTGCCGTCCGCTCCCACCTCGATGTTGCCGAAGTCACCGGCGTGGCGCGGGTCCGTGGGCGGGCAGGCGTGGGGAGCGTTCGTGGGATTGAAATGGCCGCCGGCCGAGCTGAAGTGCTTGCCGGCGGGATCCGCGGCGTGGTCGCACTGGCCGTTCTCGTGCAGATGAAGGCCGTGCTTCCCCGCCGGCACGCCCTGGACGTCGGCCACGATGCGGACGCCGTTCGCCGCCGGGGTGAACGTCACGGTGCCCGAGGCGTTGCTGCCCGTAGCTCCCTGCAGCGCCGCGCTGCCGGAGAGCGGCGTCGCGGACTGCACCGGCGGCGGGTTCATCTTGCCGGCCGGCGCCGCCGTGTCCGCGGTCCTCGCCTTTTCGACCGGCGGACCGCAGGCGATCAACGCGAGAAGCGTGAGAAGACAAAGGATCGAAAGAACTCCAGCGCTCCTGAGACGTTTCATAGCTCTCCTCCTGGAAAGAAGGTCCTACAAGATCTCAAAGCAGGCTCTTGAGCTCCATGCGGACGTCGGCCAGATTGCGCGAGATGACGATCTCCACCGGCGTCGCGGCGGCGTCCTGAGCCAGCCAGAGATCGAGCTTGCCCTTCCACTTGCGGCGGCCGGGCATCTCGACGCCGCGGATCGAGTAGCGCCGCGCGGCGAGCGTCTTGCCGCCTTGCATCTTGCGGTTCTCGACGCCCAGCGGAATGACGATGACGGGGTAGATCTTGCCGTCGGACCAGATCTCCATGCGGCGCGGCTTCTGCGGCGGGTTCTGCCGGATGGAGTAGATGCCGGAAGCGACGTCGAGGACCCCGTCCTGCTCGATCGGCGAGCTCTTGGACTTCGTCTCGCCGCGCCACGAATAGGAGCTCCAGGCGCGGATCGGCTGCAAGGTGCGCGTATCGATCTCCGAGCCGTAGCGGAAGTACTCCCCCTGGTGGGAGGCGCCGGAGGTGATGGTGAGCTCGCTGCGCAGGTGGCCGCTCGGGTCCGTCTTGAACGTGAGGGACCCCTCGCCCTGCTTGGGCAGGAACAGCCCGGCGATGTTGCCGACCAGGTTGCGGAGCTGCCAGCGGTATTGGAACTCCTCGCTGTGGTTCGGCCGCTGGCCGTTCGCTCCGGTGGGGAGGAGCATCAGACAGGGCAGAGATACGAGGAGAAGAGCCTTGCGCAATCTAGCGTTCATGGTCTTGGCCTTTGCGCCCGCGGCGAATACCCGTCCACCCCACACCCGGACGATGTCCGCGAAACCGCATCCGTTATAACAGAAGCAAGGGGCCTGCCATGCCCGGAAACCCGACTTTGTAGAAAAAACCTGAGGGAGGGGGCGGGAGAGGAGGGCCGGGAGGAGGCCGCCGGTGCGCTACACTCCACCGGCCCAAAAGGAGACTGCCGATGCCCCGCAATCCCCTGCCGCACGCGCTTGCGCTCAGCCTGGCCTTCCTCTCCCTGGCGACATCCGCCGCGGCGGCCGAGGCGCCTTCGCCGGAGAGCTTCCTCGGCCACCGGGTGGGGGCGGACCGCAAGCTCGCGCCCTGGCCCAAGGTGGTCGAGTACCTGCGCCTCCTCGACGCCGCCTCGGACCGCATCTCGATCGAGTCGGCGGGCACGTCCACCCAGGGCAACGACATGCCGGTGGTGGTGCTGACGTCGGCGGAGAACCAGCAGCACCTCGACCGCTACCGCGAGATCTCCCGCCGGCTCGCCAACCCGGACGGCCTCTCGGCGGACGAGGCGCGCGCCCTGGTGGCCGAGGGCAAGACGATCGCCCTGGTCACCTGCTCGATCCATTCGACCGAGGTCGGCTCGACCCAGATGACGATGGAATTCGCCTACGACGTAGCCACCACCCGCGATCCGGCCCTCCTCTCCTGGCTCGACGACGTCATCCTCCTGCTCATGCCGTCGATCAATCCGGACGGCCAGGTGATGGTGGTGGATTGGTACGACAAGCACGCGGGAACCCCCTACGAAGGCGGGCCGATGCCCTGGCTCTACCACGTCTACACCGGGCACGACAACAACCGCGACTTCTACATGCTGACGCAGAAGGAGTCGCAGGCGGTCAACGATCTCCTCTACCGGCGCTGGTTTCCACAGATCTTCCTCGACGAGCACCAGATGGGCTCCACCGGGCCGCGGATGTTCGTGCCGCCGCAGGCCGACCCGCTGGCGCCGGAGGTCCATTCCCTGATCTTCCGCCAGGCCGACCTGCTGGGCACGGTGATGAGCATGCGCCTCGAGGAGGCGGGCAAGCTCGGCGTGGGGAGCGACATGATCTTCGACAGCTACTGGCCGGGCGGCACCCGCAACACGGCGTGGTGGAAGAACGTCACCGGGCTGCTCACCGAAGTGGCGAGCGCCGACCTCGCCTCCCCCATGTACATCGAGCCGGGAGAGCTGCGCGGCGAGGTGAAGGGGCTGCCGGAGTACAAGCGGCAGTCGAACTTCCCTTCACCCTGGCCGGGCGGCTGGTGGCGGCTGCGCGACATCGTGGAGTACGAGCTGGTGGCCACCCGCGCCTTTCTGGAGTCGGGCTCGCGCTACCGCGAGAGCCTGCTGACCAACTTCTATCGCATGGCGCGGGAGGCGATCGAGCGCGGGGCCGCGGAGCCGCCGTACGCCTTCCTCATTCCCGCCGACCAGCGCGATCCGGTGGCGGCGGCCCTGCTGGTGGAGCTGCTGCTGCGCCACGGCGTGCGCATCGAGCGTGCCGCGGCGCCGTTCACGGTCGGGCGGGCGGCCTACGCCGCCGGCACGTACGTCATCCCCGCCGCCCAGCCGTACCGCGCCTTCCTCCTCACCATGCTCCGCCCCCAGCGCTATCCCGAGATCGTCCCCTATGCCGGCGGACCGATCATGCCGCCCTACGACGTGACCGCCTGGTCGCTCCCCCTCTCCATGGGCGTCGACGTCCTGGAAGCCGACTCGCCGGTGGGCGGCGCGGCGTCGCTCTTGGGCGTCGACGCGCCCGCTTGGCCGGGCGGCGAGGTGGCGGCGGGAGCCGGCGGCTATCTCCTCTCTCACCGCGCCGATTCGGCGGTGGCGGCGCAGAACCGGCTGCTCGCGCAGGGGAAGAAGCTCTACTGGCTCCGGCAGGCGGGTCCGGGGGAGGTGGGCGATCTTTACATTCCGGCGGCAGAGGTCACGCCCGAGGCGATGAGCCGGCTGTCGCGCGAGCTGCACGTGCCGGTGACGCCGCTCGCGGCGGCGCCCACCGGACAGGCGTGGCGGGTGAAGCCGGTGCGAGTGGGCCTCTACAAGCCCTGGTCCGCCAGCGCCGACGAGGGCTGGACCCGCTTCCTCCTGGAGCGCTACGGCTTCGCCTTCCAGAACCTCGCCAACGAGGCCATGAGAGACGGCTCCTACCGGGGCAAGGTGGACGCCATCCTGCTGCCCTCGGTGGCGCCGAACATCATCGACAAGGGCGAGCCGGCCACCGCCGAAGCGCGCCGGTTCTGGGAGCCGCTCCCCTCTCCCTATGCCGGAGGCATCGGCGCCGGCGGGGAGAAGCTGAAGAAATGGGTGGAGGACGGCGGCACGCTCGTGGCGCTGGACGGCTCGACCGGCTATGCCATCGATCTCTTCGGCCTGCCCGTGCGCAACGTCCTCGACAAGGTCTCCGAAGAGCAGTTCCACGCTCCCGGCTCCCAGCTCCGCATCCTCCTGGATCCGGCGCATCCCCTGAGCTACGGCATGAGCGCAGAAGAGGTCGCCTACTTCGCCGATTCTCCCGCCTTCCAGACCAGCCCGCCGGACGCGCGCTTCGAGCGCCGGGTGGTGGCCACCTACCCGGAGAACGTGGCGGACATCCTCGTCAGCGGTTATCTGAAGGGCGGCGAGAGGCTGGAGAAGAAAGCCGCCGTGGTCGAGTACAAGGTCGGCAAGGGGCGGGTCGTGCTGATCGGTTTCCGGCCGCAGCACCGGGCCCAGCCGCACCGCACGTTCAAGCTGCTGTGGAACGCGCTGTATCTGGGGGGGTTGGAGGAGGAGAATCTTCCTTAAGTAGCCGATCTGCCCTGCGAAGCCTCACCCCCTGTCCCCCTCTCCCTGACGGGCGAGGGGGAACGATCCACAGCCGGTATTGCCGAAAAAGGAGGCGCCTATTCAGCAAGGATCCCACGTATGCGTCCCCCCTCGCCCGTCAGGGAGAGGGGGACAGGGGGTGAGGCTTCGCAGCGCAGACCGGCTCCTTATCGGGGAAACCCCTCTGGCACAAATGCTGCACTCGCATGGCGCCAGCAGGCCGGTAAAGGTGAACCGGCAGACAAAGCAGCACCGGCGCGAAACAAGACCTTTCGCGGCCCCTCCCTGACGGGGAGGCGACGTGGATCCCCAAGATCAGCCCGCCTCCCCCTTTTTTCTTTTCCAGGATTTGAAGGCGCGGGAATTGCTAGGCGTACGGTGCGGAGGGATATCCTCTCGAAAGGAGAGAGCCCAATGAGAACGAGAGCACTGCCCGTCTTGACCGCCGCGTGGTTGGGCATCGCCATACTTCCGCTGGCCGGCTGTGATAGCGAGATCAGCGGTGTCCACGCGGAGAAGGATGAAAAAGGCAAGACCAAGGTCGAGGTGGACCGCGAGAAGGTGGATCAGAACCTCGACGAGGCGAAAAAGAACCTCGATTCCGCGGGCCGGGAGATCGGAGAAGGCGTCAAGGAAGGCGCCGAGCGGGTGGGCGGTGCGCTGGAGAGGGGCGCCAAGAAGCTCGAAGCCGAGGTAGGCCCGGTGGCCGAGGAGGTCATGAACGACGCCGGGGTCACGGCGCGGGTCAAAGCCAAGCTCATCGCCGATCCCGAGGTGGCCGGCTTCCAGATCGACGTGGACACCCTGGACGGCCGCGTGACGCTCAACGGCAAGGTGTCCTCGGCGGATCAGAAGGCCGAAGCCGAGAAGCTCGCCCGCCACACCGATGGCGTCACCGAGGTCGTGAACCTCATCCAGGTGGCCGGACAGCCTCCGCCGCCTCCGCCGTCTGGGCAGCCGCGGTAGATCCCCAATCATCAACGCCCTTGTAGGGGCGGCCCTATGTGGCCGCCCTGATGTTTTACCTGCCGCCCTGCCCTCCGAAGCCCTCACTCCCCTAACCCCTCTCTCCCAAAGGGAGAGAGGGGAACAAGAAAAGAAACCGCCTTTTTTGTCTTTCTCCCTCCTCTCCCTCTG
>JBIOVX010000060.1:0-12530 GCA_044868005.1 Thermoanaerobaculia bacterium
GGCGTCCCCCCTCGCCCGTCAGGGAGAGGGGGCCAGGGGGTGAGGTCTCGAAGGGCACAGCCGTCCGACGTCCAAAAAACCCTTGGAGCGGGTTTCGTCACATCGAGATCGAGCCCTTGCGGAACTCGGTCTTGTCGAGATGGGCGTTGACCAGCACGGGCGTGCCGGCGCGGGCGATGCGCACGGCTTCCTGCAGCACCGGTCCGGCGTCCTCGCCGCGCTGGAGCAGGAGCCCGCGCCCGCCGTAGCCCTCGGCCACCTTGTGATAGTCGGTGCGGGCGAGCACGGTGCCGACGTCGTCCTCGAGGATCACGACCTGCTCGCGGGCGATCTGGGTCCACCCGGCGTCGTTGCCGACGACGGCGATCACCGGCACGCCGTGGCGGGCGAAGGTGTCGAACTCGGCCAGGCTGTAGGCCACCGAGCCGTCGCCGTAGAGGATCCACACGTCCGCCTCCGGCCGGCAGAGCTTGGCGGCGAGGGCGAAGCCGCCGCCGACGCCGAGCGTGCCGAAGACGCCGGGATCGAGCCAGGAGAGCGGCGCCCGCGGGCTCACCGTGTAGGCGGCGGTGGCCACGAAATCGCCGCCGTCGGCCACGATGACGCTGTCGGCGGCAAGCGCGCGGTCGATCTCCCGGCAGAGATGCACGGGATTGACCCGCTCGCCGGTGACGGCGGCCTGCGTGGCGATCTCGCGCTCGCGCTCCTCGTCGCGGAGGCGCAGGGCCATCAGCCAGTCCGCCCAGCGCTGCTTGCCCTCGGCGAAGATCTCCGCGACGCCGCGCAGGAGGAGGCCGGGGTCCGCCTGGATGCCGAGGTCCGGTTTGCGGTTCATCCGCAGGTCGGCCTCGCTGCGGTTGACCGAGATCAGGAAAGCCTTGCGGCTGATCTGGCGTCCGTAGTCGAGCCGGAAGTCGTTGGGGATGCCGGCGAGCAGGACGAGGTCCGCCTCGCGCAACGCTTCCTTGCGCTTGTGCCGGAGCTGCAGGGCGTGGCCCGCGCCGAGCAGCCCGCGGGCGCCGCCGGCGAGATAGACCGGCGCGCCGATGGCGGCGACGGCGCGCGCCAGCTCTTCCGCCTTCTCCCGCGACGGCGACGAGAGCAGCGCCTGGCCGCCGAGCACCAGCACGGGTCGCTTCGCGCGGCGCAACCGGGCCGCGGTCTTGCGCACGTCGCCGCGGTCCGGCGCCGGAGGCGGCACGGGCCGCGGCGGCGCGGCGGCGCGCTTCTCCGCGCCGGCGAAGAGCTTCGCGGTGTGGCGTTGGAGATACAGGCGCATGCCGGCGCCGGCGAGCCCTCCGCCTTGCGAGCCCGCGCCGTACATCTGGCGCACCAGCGCCTCTTCGTAGAGCAGGTCCACCGGACACTCCAGGAAGACGGGGCCGGGCACACCGGAGCGCGCCGCCGTGAAGGCCTTCTCCAGCAGCGGCACGAGATCGCGCACGACGGCGGCCGAGGCGGCCCATTTCACGTGCGGCGCGAAGAGGGCCATCTGATCGATGTCCTGCAGCGCGCCCCGGCCCTTCAGCAGCGTGGCCGCAGCGCCGCCGAGCAGGACGACGGCCGACTGGGCGAGCTGCGCGTTCTTGACCGCCGTGATGGTGTTGGTCACTCCCGGACCGGCGGTGACGGCCGCCACTCCGGGCACGCCGGTCAGCCGGAAGACCGCGTCGGCGGCGAAGACCGCGTCCACCTCGTGGCGGACGTCGACGATGCGGATGCCGCGCCGCTTGGCGCCTACGAGGATGGGCGAGATATGGCCGCCGCAGAGGGTGAAGAGGAAGCGCACCCCCTGCTCCGCCAGCACGGCCGCGATGCGGTCTCCTCCGTTCATCCCTGTCCTCCCGAGTCGAGCACGTGGCGCTCCAGCGTGAAGCAGAGGAACGAGCCGGACATCACCTTCTCTTCGCCGCGCCGCACCTCGACCTGCACCCGGCTCTTGCGGCCGTCGGTCTCCTCGACGGTGGCCTGCGAGATCAGCCGCTCGCCGATCCGGACGGGCTTCAGGAATCGCACCTCCGCGCCGCCGAGCACGACGTGCGGATCATTGACCGCAAGCATGGCGGCGTAGTCCGCCAGACCGAAGACGAACCCGCCGTGGACCAGCCCGTGCTCGTCGGCCGCCATCTCGGGCCGAGTCGTGAGCGCGACGGCCGCCGAGCCCTCCGCGAGCTCCACGGGCTGGCCGACGAGCCGTGGATCGATGGCGAGATGGGTGGCGGGGAGCACGGGCGGGGATTATATGCCGCCGATCTAGGGTGCCGCGCTCGGCCCCTCGGGCGGCGGGAACAGGCTCTGCGTCTCCCTCCCGGCTTTCCGTGCCCGCCGCCACAGTCGAATCAGCGCCCAAAGGACGACGCCGATCACCAGCAGCACCGGCAGCAGCACGATGACGGCAAAGATGAGGAAGTCCAACAGCCAGCGGAGAAAACCGACCAGAGCGCGGGCGCTCGAGCGCATCGTGTCGCCGGGATGCCACTCGCCGTCCGACACCACGGGCTTGGCGGCCTCGGTGGGCACCAGCACGAGGTTGATCGTCGAAAGGGCGGAGAGCTTGTCGAAGGAGTTGAGCTGGGTGCGAATCTGCTCGATCTGCGAGCGGATCTCCACCAACTCGCGATAGACCTCCATGATCTCCGTCACCTTGCGCCCCCGCTGCCGCGATTCGGCGAGCAGGGCCCGCAGCTCGGCCTCGGTGGCTTCGAGCGTGCGCATGCGGGCGTCGAGGTCGATGTACTGGTCGGTGACGTCCTCGACCTGCTGCTTTTCGTTGTTGATGCGCACCGCGAGCGCGCGGATGGCCGCCATCGCCTCGTCGACGCGCTCCACCGGCACGCGCACGGTCATCGAGTAATAGAAGACCTCGCCCCGCCGCTGGCCGTTGGCGCTCGACACGAACCCGCCGAGGCGCGAGACAAGGGCCTGCACCTTGGCCGCTTCCGCCTCCGTGTCGCGCACCTCCAGCTCCAGGTCGAAGGTGCGGATCAGCTTGCGCTGGATGGCCGGCGCGCGGTTGGCGGCGGGAGTCTTCGCGGGCGCGGCCTGGGGAGCTGCCCCTTGTGCAGCGGCGTCGCGCGCGGGCGCCGGCGCCTCGGTCCGAAAGGCGGCGCCGGTGGGCGCGGCTTCCTCCATTTCCATTTTCTGGCAGGATCCAAGCAGTAAAAGAACAGCTCCCACGGTCAACGCCTGGATTGCTTTCATATGCCGTCTCCCCGAAACTAGGTCAGTATGGCACGGTTGGTTGTAGGCTGATTCAGCAGCAACCACTCCCGAACTGCAATGACGGAGGTATTCATGGTTCCATCGACGAGGTCAGTCTTCTCACTCGCGGTGGCGGGGATGGTGATGGCGGCCGGAGCCGCCATCGCGCAGGGCGCCTCGGGCCTGGCCGCGGAGACCCTGGCGCAATCGACGCCGCTCTTCGCGTTCCAGAACGACGGCAACCGCGGGGCGATCGTCTTCCAGCGCAGCGGCAGCGCCCAGGAGCACGATCCGCGCCTCTTCGTCGCCGCCCGCGACGGCTGGCGCCTCGTGCAGCTTCCCGACGAGTTGCACAACACGAGCTGGGTGTTCGCCGGCCGTTCGGCGACGCGGTACGACGAGATCTGGGGGATCACCCAGGGGAGCGCGGAGGAACAGCCCGGCCGCACGCTGCTGTTCGTCTCCAGCGCCAACGGCGGACGCTCCTGGCGTTTGCGCGGCGCCTTGCAAAAGATCTCGCGCTACGCCGTGGTGGAGATGTTCTCGATGAACGAGGACGGCAAGGGCACCCTCGTCCTCCGCCTCGACGACGATCCGGAACCCGAAGCGCCGCGCCTCGGCTATTACCTCTACCTCACCAAGAACGGCGGAAGGAACTGGTCCGAGGCCATCTTCTCGCAGAGCAAGCCGCAGCCGCCTACGGCCACGCTGATGCCGGCAGACCGCACGTTCGACGGCCAGAAACCTCTCGATCCGGACGCCTGGGAAAGGCTGTTCGTGGATCTGCGGCCGGCGGAGTAGGTCCTACTTCTCCTCCATGTGGGGATAGCGGAAACCCTTCGGCGGCACGAAGTTCTCCTTGATCGCCCGCTGCGAGGTCCAGCGCAGGAGGTTGGCCATCGAGCCGGCCTTGTCGTTGGTGCCTGAGGCGCGGGCGCCGCCGAACGGCTGCTGCCCCACCACGGCGCCGGTCGGCTTGTCGTTGACGTAGAAGTTGCCCGCGGCGTGGCGCAGGGCCCGCGAGAGATGGTCCACGGCCTTGCGGTCCTCGGCGAAGATGGCGCCGGTCAGCGCATAGGGACTCGTGGTGTCCACCAGCTCCAGCGTGCTCGCGAGCTCCACATCCTCGTAGACGAAAACGGTCAGCACCGGCCCGAAGATCTCCTCCCGCATCAGCTTGAAGCGCGGGTCCGTGGTCTCCACCACCGTCGGCTCGATGAAGTAGCCCGCGGACTTGTCGCCCTTGCCGCCGGCCAGGATCTCGGCCTCGCTGGAGCCGCGGGCGTGCTCGATGTAGCCCATGATGCGGTCGAACGAGGCCTCGTCGATGACCGCCGCCATGAAGTTGCGGAAGTCGAGCGGCGAGCCCATGTCGATCGACTTGACCTGATCGAGGAGCCGCTCCTTGACGCGCGGCCAGAGCGACCGCGGCACGTAGGCCCGCGAGCCCGCCGAGCACTTCTGTCCCTGGTACTCGAAGGAGCCGCGCACCAGCGCCACGGCGTAGGCGTCCACGTCCGCTGAAGGGTGGGCGAAGACGAAGTTCTTGCCGCCGGTCTCGCCGACGATGCGCGGGTAGGAGCGGTAGCTCGCGATGTTGTCGCCGATCGTCTTCCACATCGACTGGAAGACCGGCGTCGAGCCCGTGAAGTGGATGCCCGCGAGATCGGCGTGCGCCAGCACCGGATCGCCCACCTTGCTGGCCTTGCCCGGCAGGAAGTTGATGACGCCGTCCGGCACGCCCGCGGCCTGCAGCAGCTTCATGACGAGGTAGTTCGAGAAGACCGCCGTCGAAGCCGGCTTCCAGAGGGCCGTGTTGCCCATCAGCGCCGGCGCGGTCGGCAGGTTGCCGCCGATCGCCGTGAAATTGAACGGCGAGACGGCGAAGACGAACCCTTCCAGCGGCCGGTACTCGACGCGGTTCCAGACGCCGGGCGAGGACCACGGCTGCTCCGAGTAGAGCACCCGCATGAAGTAGGGATTGAAGCGCCAGAAGTCGATCAGCTCGCAGGCGGAGTCGATCTCGGCCTGGAACACCGTCTTCGACTGGTTGAGCATGGTGGCCGCGTTCACCGTGTCGCGCCAGGGGCCGGCGAGCAGATCGGCAGCCCGCAGCAGGATCGACGCCCGCTCGTCCCAGCTCGTCTCGCTCCACTCCTTCCAGGCTTCCTTCGCCGCCGCGGCCGCCGCGGCCACCTCCTCCGCCCCGGCCTGGTGGAAGGTGGCGAGCACGTGTTTGTGGTCGTGCGGGCAGACGGCCTTGGCCGTGTTGCCGGTGCGCACCTCCTTGCCGCCGATGAGGAGCGGAATCTCGATCTCCTCGGAGAGCAGCTCGTCCAGGCGCTTCTTCAGCGACTTCTTCTCCGGAGATCCCGGCGCGTAGGAGCGGACCGGCTCGTTGGCCGGCACGGCGAGCGGAAGGATGGCGTTCGGCATATCCGTGTACTTACCCTTTCAGAGCCGCCCAGGCGAAGAGGAGGAAACCCGCGATCAGCAGCGTGCCGCCGAGCGGGGTGACGGCACCCAGCCAGCGCGGACCGCCCAGCGCCAGGCCGAAGACGGTGCCGCTGAAGATGACGCTGCCGGCGAGCAGGCACCAGCCGGCGGCGGCGACGCCGCGCCGCGCCGCCTGCGCGCCGAAGAGCCCCACGAGGACCATCGCCAGACCGCCGTACATGAGATAGCGCGCCGCCGTCTCCCAGAGCTGCAGCTCGCGAGGTCCGAGCCGCGCCGCCAGGGCATGGGCTCCGAAGGCGCCGGCGATGACGGAGACGGCGCCCAGGACGGCGCCGAGAACGATCCAGTTCATGCCACCTCGCCGAGCCGCCGCACGGAGGCGATCCTATCGCGCGGGATCAGCAGGTGGTCGTATTTCTTCCACACGCCGAGCTGGGCGGCGCGCCGCACGTACTCCTCCTTGGAGCGGCCGTTCTCGCCGTCGCGATGGACGTCCGCGTCGTTGAGGAGGATGCCGCGCTCGTCCTCGTCGTCGCACCGGCCGACGAAGATCTCGGGGCCGGTGGTGTCGACGACGACGGTGATGCCGTGCAGCTCGCTCTTGCCCTGGTGGAAGGTGCCCATCTAGACGGCCGGCACCGCGCAGTGCTCGGCGAACACCTGCGTCAGGTCGTGCGCCACGGCCTGGGCGTCGCGCCCCTCGATGCGGTGGCGGGGCAGGAACCAGACCAGCTCGCCGTCCTTGAAGAAGGCGACCGACGGGCTGCTCGGCGGGATGTCCGCGATGTAGGAGCGGGCCCTGGCCGTGGCCTCGAGATCCTGCCCGGCGAACACGGAGGCGACGCGGTCCGGACGCCGGTCGGTCTGCAGCGCCAGCCGCACGCCGGGGCGCGCCATGCCGGCGGCGCAGCCGCAGACGGAGTTGACCACCAGCATCGCCGTGCCGCTCTTCTCGTTCATGAACGCGTCCACCTCCGCGGGCGTCCGCAACTCCTCGACACCGGCGCTCGTCAGCTCCTCGCGCATGGGTCGGACCAGTAGCTCGCTGTAAGGCACTTCACACCTCCTTGGGGGATACGCCGGAGCGGCGCATCGGGGGAACCTATTGTAGCCGGAAGGGAGCCGAATTGCCCGCCTTGTTGGGGACAATCAGGGACGGACACGGACGAAGGGGCGCGCCGTGTCCGTCCGTGAAGGTCTGTCCATCCTCGCTATGCTGGCCGGGTTCTTGCTACTGGGGGTCCCCATGCACCGTCTCCTCGCCGCCGCGCTGATCGCTCTGCTGCCTCTCGCCGCCTGCCGCGCCAGGGAGCCCGAAGGTGGCGCTCCACGGGCTGCCGCACCGGCCGCTCCGTCTCCCGCCGCGGAGCCCTCCGCACCGCCACCCGTTCCCGCCACGTCCGATTTCGCCACCTCCGATCTCGCCGCCCCCGCCGAAGCCCCTGCCGGCCTGCCGCAGGACCGCCCCCTCCGCGCCGGTTTCCTGGTGGTCGACGGCGTCTACAACTCGGAGCTGATGGCGCCCTACGACGTCTTCCACCACACGGCCTTCCACGTCAAGCCGGGCATCGAGGTGTTCACCGTCTCGCCGGACGGCCAGCCCATCACCACCTTCGAGGGGATCCGCATCACGCCGGCGTACAGCTTCCAGAACGCGCCCGCCGTCGACATCCTGGTGGTGCCGAGCGCCCGCGGCAGCATGGATGCGGACCTCCAGAACCGGGCGCTCATCGACTGGGTGCGGCAGACCGGAAACGGCGCTCGCCACGTGGTGTCGCTCTGCGACGGCGCCTTCGTGCTGGCCCAGGCCGGGCTGCTCGACGGCGTGCCGGCGACGACCTTCCCCGACGATTACGAACGGCTGGCCAAGGCGTTTCCCAACGTGGACCTGCGCATCAACGTCAGCTTCGTGGACGCCGGCAAGGTGCTCACCTCGGAGGGCGGCGCGCGCAGCTACGACGTGGCCATGCACCTGGTGGACCGCCTCTACGGCCCGCAGGTCGCCGAGGGCATCGGCAAGGGCCTGGTGATCCCCTGGCCGCCGCCGCCGGGACGGATCAAGTACCTGACGGCGACGCCGGCGCCCGCGGGACCGGCGCCATAAAAAAACCGCCGGAGTTGCCCCCGGCGGCTTCATGCGCGAAGCGGGCTGAGCCTACCGGTAGCGGACCGTCACGCCGAAGCGGAGGACCCGCGGCGACAGCACCTCGATGATGCGGTAGCGGGTGGCCACCGAGGCGAGCGAGTTGCGCTCCGTTTGCAGCACGTAGTGTTCGTTGGTGAGGTTGAAGCCGTCCAGGCTGAAGTTCACGTTCACATCCCCGAAACGGACGTCCTTGTCGATCCGCGCGTCCAGCACCACGACGTCGTCGTTCTGGAAATCGTCGAGGTTGCCCGTGATCTGGACGTCGCGCTGGCCGATCGCCGAGCCGGCGCGCGCGAAGGGCGGCGAGACGAATCCCTCGCGGCCGGTGACGCTGGCGCCCACGTTGAAGCCCCACAGCCTCTCCGGCGCCACCTGGTAGAGGCCGTTGACGTTGAAGGACCAGCGGCCGCCGGTGAAGATCTCCGACTTGTTGGACCCCGACTGCTCGGCGTAGACCTCTCCGCTGTCGGAGAATCCGAGGTCGGTCGTCACCTCGTTGGTGGGATCGTCGAAACGCAGGAACTCGTCGCCGATCTTCCACTTCCAGTCGGCGTAGGTGAAGTGGCCGCGGAGGCTCCAGCGGTCCGCCAGCCGCCGCGAGAAGAAGAGCGTCGCCCCCAGGTAGTCCTGCTCGCGGTCGCCGTTGGTGTAGAAGCGCCCTCCCGTCGGATTGATGCCCTCCCGCAGGTCGAAGATCGGCTGCGGCGAGGCCGTCTGGCCGTTGGGGAGGATGCACGGCCGCTCGGCGGTGCAGATGAATCCCGTCTGCTCCCAGTCGTCGCGCGTGGCCAGCCGCACGTTGCCGGACTCGTCGGTCACCAGCAGCCGGGTCTCCGGGATCTCGTGGACGTTGCGATAGGTGAGGGTGAGGCCGCCGGCGAAGTTGTTGCCAAAGCCGCGCTCGTAGCCGAGCGAGAGCTCGTCGGTGAGGGCCGGGCCGAGATCCGGATCGTTGACGTTGGACGACTCCAGCGACGACGGATTGGCCTCGTTGATGCCCACCGAGTAGCCGAAGTAGAGCGAGGGGCGCTCGCCCGGATCGAGCCGCAGGTTGCCGTTGGCGTCCTCGAAATAGAAGTAGGCGTAGCTGTAGCCGAGCGGGCTGGCGCGGCTGGCCAGCGGCAACTGCCCGAGCTGCTCGGCGTAGCGCGAGAAGGTGGCGCGCACGAGAGACTTGCGGTCCTCGCCCAGGGCGTAGGTGACGCCCACGCGGGGTTGGATCGTGCTCCAGGTGAAGCCCCCGGCGTCGTTGCCCGGGAAATCGATCGGCGGGATGAGCGGCGGCGCACCCTCTTCGACGCCGGGCGTCTCCGGGTTGCCGGCGTCGGAGCTGGCCAGGTTCTCCAGCTCCTGCCGGTCGTAGCGCAGGCCGGCGTTGATCGTCCAGCGGTCGCGCGTGATGGTGTCCTGCACCCAGGCCGACTCGTAGGTGGAGTCGATGCCGACGGTGCGGTTGCGCTGGAAGCCGACCGCCGCGAGGCCCGGATCGAGGCCGAACAGGTCGGCGTGCCAGACGAGCTTGCCGTGCGGCCAGATGGTGCCGGAGTGGTTCTCCTGATCGCGGTAGCTGCCGCCGAACTTGAGCTGGTGGTCGGCGCTGGCGGCGTCGAAGAAGTAGCTGGCGTCGGCGCGGTACTGGTCGATGATGGCATCTTGCTTGAAGTCGAACCAGGTGCCGCGGCGGACGTTGTTCTCGTCGACGAAGATGTCGGCGTCCAGCCCGCCCTGCGGGGTCAGGGTGAAGATGCCGTCGTCGCGCGATCCGAGGACCGAGAGCACGAAGTTCGGGTTGACCACCCAGGTGTCCTCGACCTTGTAGATGTCCTGCGGCGTGGTCTGGTTGAGCGTGGTCTCCGGCGCCCGCGTGGGGCCGGCGCCGCGGCCGAACTTCAGCTTGTTGTTCGTCCAGTAGTGGAGCACGCCGGAGTTGCTCGGTCCGGCCTGGAAGTTGAGCTTGAAGTTGGAGTCGCGCAGCACCGTGCGGTCGAGCTGGCCGCCCTGCACGATGTTGCCGATGTCGCTCTCGCCGTAGGAGGCCCAGCCCCAGAGGTGGTCCTTCCACAGCGGGCCGCCGACGTCGGCGCCGTACTCGTCGACCTGGTCGATGCGGTTGCCGTTCGGCAGGAAGGTATCGGACTGGTACTCGCCGTCGGTGCGCAGGAAGCGGGCGCTGCCCCGCCACTCGTTGGTGCCGCGCTTGGTCACCTGGTTGATGGTGACGCCCGAGGTGGCGACGGTCACGTCGGTGGAAGAGACGGTGAACTGCACTTCCTCGAAGGCGCCGAAGTCGAAGTACGTCGCCGAGGCGCCGACGGCGTTCATGTCGGTGAGGATGACGCCGTCCACGGCGAAGGTGTTGTCGCGGCCGGTGGCGCCGAGGCCGAGGAAGTTCGATTGCTGGCCGCTCTCGTTGCCGCCGACGTTGATGCGGTCCACCAGCACGCCGGGCGCCTGGCTGAGCAGCGACCAGGGATCGCGCGCCGTGGGGATCTTGTCGAGCTCGACGGTGGAGACGTTGGAGCCCTGGTTGAGCTTGCGCTCGTCGAGCAGCGGGCTCTCCCCGGTGACGGTGATCTCTTCGGTTACGGCGGCGTTCATAGTGATCCGCAGATCCGCCTTGCCGCCGATGCGGACGTTGATGTCGGGATAATCGATCGGCGAGAAGCCCTGCAGCTCGGCCTTCACCGAATAGGTTCCCGGGTAGAGATTGAGGAAGCGGAACTGCCCCTCGGCATCCGTCACCTGCACCTGCGGAACGCCGACGCCGGAGAGCGTGACGGTCACCCCCGGGAGCGGCTGCCCCTGCTCGTCGGTGACCGTGCCGAAGACGTCGCCGGTCTGCAACTGCGCGAAAGCCGGAACGGCGATCGCCAGCAGCAACCCAACGAGCACGAGACGCGCGTAGCTGCCTCTGCGCATGCTGGTCCCCCTTTCAAAGGTCCACTGGGGAGAGATTATGCAACGTCCACTCCTCGGATTCCAAGGCTTCAAAAAAATGGAACTGCTCCAATCCGTTGAGGTTACTCAATACGGGTCCGCGTTGATCACGCCGTTGGCGACGCTGCGCAGGTAATACCCCGTCGTCGGCCGGTTCCTGAGGTCGAACGTGCCGCCGGCCGTGACCTTCCAGATCTTGTAGTTGGAGTACGTCAGCGGCACGCCCGGCTGGCAGACCTCGGGCGCGTGGTCCGCGAGCACGAAATAGGCGGGGCCGTTTCCCATCACGGTGGCGAGGCCGTTCTTGTCCACCACGATCGAGGTCACCTCGTTGGCGGCCACCGCCAGCGCGCTCGCCGCCTTGCCGTCCTGGATCTGGCGGGCGACGAAGGCCAGGGTCCGCCCCATGCGGTCGCGGGCGACGAAGTGCTGATCGGTGATGGTGTTCTGCAGGTTGGCCCAGTGGAAGAAGTCGTAGGTGAAGGTGACGTGGCGGTGATAGGGATTGGCGAGCGCCTCGGCGGAGGTGGCACTGCCGCGGCAGGCGTCGTAAGTGAAATCCCCCTGGATGGCGAAGCCGGCGCTGGTGCCGCCGACGCCGCCGCCCCTGGCGTACACGGACTCGACCGCCGTCTCCACCAGAGTGCCCTTGAAATACTTGACGTAGTCGCACTGGTCGCCGCCGGCGAAGAAGACCACCTCGGCGTTCCTGACCGTGGTCTCGACGGCCGCGGTGTTGGAATCGCTGGCCCTGGTGATCACCAGGGTCTCGACGGAGTCCACGCCGTTCATGGCGAAGATGTAGTCGTTGTAGCCGTTGGAGCCGCTCGAGCGCAGGATCACGACGTCGATCTTCGTCGAGCAGCTCGTGCAGCCGCGCACCTGGTCGATGATCCACTGCAGGGCCGCGTCCACGTCGGTGCCGCCGCCGCCGAAATCATGGGCGGGACCGGCCAGCGGCACCACCACGTCGGCGGCGTTGCCGGTGAGGTAGCGGGTGACCTTGGCCTGGGCGGGAAGGGCGAGGACGGCGGCGAGCACCAGCAGCGACAGCATCTTTCGCATCGGACTCCTCCTCTCTATGGATCCTCTCTCACTGCTCTAGGTGCCGGGCGGGTGACAATACGGGGCGCCCCCGGCTGGATCGCCGCGCCCCATTCCTCGTATATAGAGGTCAGGCCATGATGAAGAGGATCCTCGCCCTCTGGCTGACCCTGCTCGGCGCCTTCTGGCTCACCCGCGAGCTCACCTCGGCGCTGCTCTTCCAGCGCGATCCAATTGGCTCGGCCCGCCCGCCATAAACAGAAAGATGACATTTTTGGACCGTGGCGCGAAATGGCCCGGCTTTGCCGAAAGCGGATTACCGTCAGCACTGTAGGGAACGCCCTCTGTGGCGTTCCGTTCGCTGGCGAGCGAACTCTCCCCATCCAGCAGCGACCCCAACGCCATTGCTCCAATGCCCACGCGGCACTGCTCGAAAAAATGCCGGCGAGCGGCAAACAATGCGGGATTCGTAAGACCTGACTGGGCTTTCATATCGGCTTATTTTCGTCGGCTGTTTTGGTGTGTCGATCAGTACTCAGTACTTGATACTGCGTGATTGCTCAAACCGTCGCACATATTTATTCTCTGGTAATCGTTTCATCCAAATTCAACAGCACCCGGCAAATCCTCGTCCAAGCCAGTTCGCGAGTCTCAGGCGATGCCGATTGCTCTTCGCTCACCAGAGTCGCCAGCATTTGACACTCGTCCGAACCCGGCTGCCGCGAAACGCACCGTCGAAACGCCA